>JAWKIE010000023.1:0-78796 GCA_041394485.1 Microthrixaceae bacterium | reverse complement strand
CATTGATCGTGATCCCCCGCTCACGCTCCTCCGGAGCCTTATCGATGTTGTCGAACTCCGTGAACGAGTTCCCCTCCACCCGATCCGCCAACGTCTTCGAAATCGCCGCCGTCAACGTCGTCTTCCCATGGTCAATATGACCCATCGTCCCCACATTCATATGAGGCTTGTTCCGCTCGAACTTCTCCTTGGCCATGAGTATTGCTCCTGCTTTCTTGGGGTGACACTGCTGTTCTGGTGAACGAGTGGGGTGGATCTTGGTGGCGACGGTCGGGGTCGAACCGACGACCTCTCGATTATGAGCCGAGCGCTCTAACCACCTGAGCTACGTCGCCGGGTGTGACGCCCGGAAACTCTCCGGCCGTCTGGTGCCGTCCGAGACTTTCGGATCGGCTGGAGCCCCCTGTCAGAATCGAACTGACGACCTTTTCCTTACCATGGAAACGCTCTGCCGACTGAGCTAAGGAGGCATGGCGCGTCGGGGGGTGCCCGGCGAACCGACCAGCCAGTGTATCGAAGCGCCCGGCCCCCACCAATCGAGTTGGTCGACCGGTGGCCGACGGCCTCGACCGATCGGGCCCCTCCCGGGCTGGACACCGCCCTCGCCCGACGGGACAACAGGCGCAGGCGCCCGCAGCCTCCGATAGCCTCATCCTCCCGCCACCAAGCAACTGGGGCGCAAACGCGGCTCGCATCACCCATCGCGGGCCACCATCCAAGGGGGAAGCCATGGGTTTTGGTCCGATTGAAGTTCTCGTCGTCGTGTTCGACGGGAACCAGTTCACCGGGGACATCCTCCCCGAGCTCAAGTCGTTGGTGGACGCCGAAACGATCACCGTGATCGACGGCGTGTTCGTCAGCAAGGACGCCAACGGGTCGGTCACCCACCGCGACCTCGACGAGTTGGGCGACAGCGGGAGCGCCAAGGAGTTGATCGAGGTCCTCGAGCGCATGGACGCGCTGGTGTCCGACGAGGACATCGCCGAGCTGACGGCTGACATGGAGCCCAACAGCTCGGCCGCACTGTTGGCCTTCGAGCACACCTGGGCCAAGCCGTTCCGGGACGCCATCGTCGCCTCCGGCGGAGAACTTCGGGCCGACCTGCGGGTACCCGGTGCCGTCGCCGACAAGGTCCTGGCCGCCGTCAACGACCTCGACGACTGACCACCGGTCACCGCCGGACTCACCTGCGGGCACAGCGCCCCGCCCGACCGAAGGCGTCGGGCGGGCGCGGCGACGCCGGAGTCACCGTGGCCGAGGCCACGTTGTTGGCCTGAGTCCGACGTTCGTGACCGACGAACCCGTCAGTCGCGTTCCAGTCCCAGGATCGAGCCCAGCCCGACGGACGGCGTCGTCGACGTCGTCCTGAATCGGTACGGTCCGGCGACGACCAGCACCGAACGGTCTCCGTCGGGCCCATCGCCACCCACCGGCCAACCGGCACGACGCTCGAACGGCACGATCTCCAGCCCGCCTTCGCCGACGTCACCGGCATCCGGCTCCGGGTCGACCTCGACCGCCTCGTTCAGGTTCAACGCGTCGGCGGTGGAACCGTTCGAGTTGACCACCGACGCAGGAACGCCTGCGGCCGCCAACCCTCCGAGGAACGCCGCCGCCACACCCTCATCCACCAGTGGTCCGCCGGAGGCATCGGCCCCGTCCAGGCGCAGAACCGCCCGGGTGACGTCGGGGGCGATGACGTGCCCCGCAACGATCGGCACCGGCGAGCGCTTGCCAACCTCGTCCAACGTGCGGCCGAACACCGCCTCCGCCCGTGTCGTCGACAGGTCCCACGGGATCACGACGACCGATGCGTCGTGTTCGAGCAGCGCGTGCAGCACCCCCTCGGAGGCGGCGGAATCGATCCGAACGACCCCCTCGGTGTCGGCCCCCATCCGAGTGGCCACCTCGGCGACGGCATCAACCTCGGCCCGCGCCTGCGCGCGTTCGTCGGCCGACGCCGAGGAATCGACCACCCGAACCGGCACCAAGCGCCCCGCGTGGGCCATCGCCAGCCTGGTGGCGACGGCGATCAGACCGGCCGAGACTCCCTCTGGCGGAACCGAGAGCAACACGGTGGCGCCCAGGGCCCGCTCGGTGACCACGGTCGGTTTCACCTTCGCGGCGAAGAACGCTGTGGTCAGCGAGCTGATCAGGATGACCGCCAGAACGGCGACGAGCACCCCGTTGACCACGTTCTGGTCGAACAACCCCACGGACTGCCCCACGAGCGTGGCGGCCAGCGTTGCGGCGGCCTGACCCGAGGACAGCCCGGTGACCAACCCCACCTCGGCCCAACCGAGGCGCTCGAGCCTGCCGGTCACCACTGCGGCGAGACCCTTGCCGACGACCACGATGGTGACGTACGCCGCGGCGAGGGACAGCGTCTCGACGGAGCCGAGCGCTGCCAGATCGAGTTGGGTGCCCACAAACACCAGAAACGCCGGGATGAAGAACGCCTCCCCCATGAACTCGGTGTGCTCCATGAGACGCCCACCGGCCGGGACCAGGCGGTTGGCCCCCATGCCGGCCAGGAAGGCACCCACGAGGCCCTCGATGCCGAACGCCCCGGCGATCAGCGCGGAGGACGAGAAGGCGGCGAGCAGGAAGACGAACCGCACGCCTCGTTCGTGAGCAACCACCCGAAACACATGACCACCGACCAGGGGGATCAGCCACAGGGTGTAGGCGGCCAGCACCACCAGGCCGATGGCCAACATGAGCATCGGCCGCCCGCCGGGGTCGTCGGCAGCCCCGGAGGTGACCACCGCCAACACGACGAGGGCCAGCGTGTCGGTGAGCGCCGTGGCCGACACGCAGATCGCCACCGCCCGGTTGCCCATCAGGCCGGCCCGCTTGACCTCGGGAAGGCTCACCAGCGTGTGCGACGCCCAGATCGAGCCCAGCAGAATGGCCGATGCCCGCTCCTGGCCCGACAGCGCGGCGCCGACCCATCCGATGAGAAACGGGAACGCGAAGGTCAACAGCCCGAACCGAAGTGCGGCCTTCTGGTGCTGCTTGAGCTGCAACAGGTCGAGCTCGAGCCCGGCCATGAACATGAGGTACAGCAGCCCGATGTCGCCGACACCGTCCAGCTGGCCCTCGCCGACCAACCCCAGCGCCTGCGGCCCGATGACCGCCCCGCCCAGCACCAACCCGACGATCCCGGGCATGCGCAGCTTCCCGATGAGAAACGGTCCCAGGAGGATGACAGCGGCGATCGCCAACACGGTCTGCTCGGCGCCCGAGGTGGACGACTCCGCCGCCAGGACGATTGCGGAGGAGCCCATCACCACCCACCCGGGCCGCGGACGACCGAGCCGGGCAACCGGCCGGATCGGTCCTCGAAGGGTTCGGGAGTCATCACCGGCGGTCCTCACTGATCGACGAACTGGGCTGAGGGGTGACTGCCCTCGCAGCCTAGAGGTTGACTCCGGGCCCCTTTCGGTCCATCTCGGTCGCGCTCCCCCGTCGTCGGGTACCGTCGGTTGCACATCCCGCCACCCACAAGGAGCAACATGTCCACGATGACCGTTTGGAAGTTCGACGATCCGGCAGGCGCACAGCGGGCCGAGGAGAAACTGATCGGCCTTTCCAAGGAGCACCTGATCACCGTGCTCGACGCTGCGATCGTCAGCTGGGAGACCGGCAAGAAGAAGCCGAAGACCCGCCAGGCCAACAACCTGGCCGCCGCCGGCGCCATGGGCGGTGCGTTCTGGGGTTGGCTGTTCGGCCTGCTGTTCCTCGTGCCGCTGCTGGGCATGGCCGTCGGCGCCGCCGCCGGTGCCCTCAGCGGGTCGATGGCCGACATCGGCATCGACGACGACTTCATCGATTCGGTGAAGAACGAGGTGGTCCCCGGAACCTCCGCACTGTTCCTGATGACCCAGGACGCCGTGATCGACCGCGTGAGCGACGCCTTCGAGGGCACCAACGCCCACCTGGTGAAGACCAACCTGTCCAAGGATCAGGAGGCGGCGTTGCGCCACGCCTTCGGCGACGAGGACTGAGGGCCGCGCCCCACGGCCTGCAACGATGACGCCGGCCGGGTCCCACCAGGACCCGGCCGGCGCTGCCCCCGAACACCCGACACCACCGTCATGCACTCCACGGAGACCCGCCCGTCATGAGCGAAGCCACCACGCCCGCCGAACCCCGCGACTCGCGTGAGGTCGCCCACAAGAAGGACACCCTGGAACTGTTCGCCGTGGCGCTGATGGCGCTGACCGCCGTGATGACCGCGTGGTCGGCCTTCGAGGCCTCGAAGTGGGGCGGCGTCATGTCGATCAACTTCGCAGAGGCCGGCGCCACCCGCACCGAGTCGATCCGCGCCAGCAACCTGGCCAACCAACAGTTCGCTGTCGACGTCTCGCTCTTCACCGAGTTCGCCGACGCCACCGCCAACGACCAGCCGGAACTGGCCACCTTCTACCGCAACCGATTCCCCGACCGCCTCGCCGTGGCCACCGACGCCTGGCTGGAGACCAAGCCGTTCCAGACCGACGACGCTCCGTCCAGCCCGTTCGACATGGACGACTACGTGTTGGAGGCCAACATCGAGGCCGAGGATCTCCAGAACCAGGCCGATCAGAAGTCCGAAGACGCTCGAACCGCCAACCAGGATGGCGACAACTACACGATCACGTCGGTGCTGTTCGCCACGGTGATCCTCCTGGCCGCCCTGTCCGGCAAGGTGCGGACCCTCCGTACCGCCCGACTGTTGTTGGGTCTGTCGGTCGTGCTCTTCATCGGATCGGTGGCGATCATCGCCACCTACCCGATCGAGATCTAGGCACCACCGTCGCCGGGTGGGCCGACTTCGCCGGGGTGGCGGCGCCGTCGTAGCGTCGCCCCGATGCGAATTCGCTCAGCAACGGCCGCCGATGCGGGGGCCATTCTGGAGATCTACAACCTGGAGGTGCTCACCTCCACGGTGACCTTCGACCTGACCCCGCGCACCGAGGAGGGCCAGGCCGCCTGGCTGGCCGCACGGACGGGCGCCTACTCCGCGGTCGTCGCCGAGGTCGACGGTGCCAACGGCCCGACCGTCGTCGGGTTCGGGTCGTTGTCGCAGTATCGGGAACGCGCCGGGTACGCGACCACCTGTGAGGACTCGGTGTACGTCCACCGGGATCATCAGGGAACCGGTGTGGGCTCGGCGCTGCTGCGGGAGCTGGTGGTGCGGGCCACCGACCACGGATTCCACACGCTGATGGCCAAGATCGTTGGCGGGCACGCCGCCTCGATCGCGCTGCACGAACGCGCCGGCTTCGAGGTGGTGGGACAGGAGCGCGAGGTGGGACGCAAGTTCGGCCGGTGGCTGGACGTGGTGCTGATGCAACGGATGCTCGCCGACCGACACCCCGACTGACGCACCGACTGATGTGCCGACCGACGCGCCCGGTACGCGCAGCAGGCCCGCCGAAGCGGGCCTGCTGCAGGTGTGGGCCGGGTAGGATTTGAACCTACGAAGGCTGAGCCGGCGGAGTTACAGTCCGCTCCCTTTGTCCACTCGGGCACCGACCCGCAGGGCCGCCACGATAGCGGTGCGCCCAACGGATGGCACACCCGGTTTCGGCGTCTACCCTGGCGCACGCGGGGCCGGACCCATCAGGGGTGCGTCGCGCTCGCCAACCACCAAATCCAGGAGGCAACCATGCCCAGCTTCGACATCTCCTCCGAGGTTGACCACCAGGAGGTCACCAACGCCATGGACCAGGCGGCACGCGAGGTCGGCACCCGATTCGACTTCCGTGACACCAACTCCTCCGCCGAACTCGGCGACGGCACGATCACGATTCGATCGATGAGCGAGGACCGCCTGCGAGCGGTGCGCCAGGTGGTCGAGGAGAAGCTGGTGCGGCGGAAGGTGTCGTTGAAGGCGATCGACTGGGGCACGATCGAGCCGGCGTCCGGCGGGACGGTGCGGCAGGTCGCCACGATCGTCGCCGGGATCAACTCCGACAAGGCCCGCGAGGTCAACAAGTTCGTCAAGGGCCTCGGCCTCAAGGGCGTCCAGACCCAGACCAAGGGCGAGGAGGTCAGGGTGATGGCCAAGAAGCGAGACCAGCTTCAGGCGGTCATCGCCGAGCTGAAGGGCCACGACTTCGGCATCCCGATCAACACCGGCAACTTCCGAGACTGAGCGCACCCACCGTCCGGCCCCGCTGCCGGTCGCCACGACGCTCCCCTACTGCTGTTCGACGGCCGCCTTGATCTCGGGCCACTTCTCGTCATCGCGCACATCGTCGAGCGAGTACCTTCGCACCGCCTCGATCTGCTCGTCGCCCAGCCCCAGGTCGGCCGCCAGCTGTTCCACGTCGTCACAGTTGTCCACCGCGTAGATCGTCATGCCGAAGACCGATCGTTGGAAGCCGTCGATCACCTCCTCGGCCGGAGCCTCGTCGGCGGTCGCCGCCATCTCGGAGAACTCGACCACCTCGGACACCTCCGGCTTGACCTCCTCGGGCGCAGCCTGATCCAGGCGGCTGAAGTCGGGGTCGTCCTGGCTGAGGACGTCGACGAACTCGTCACAGAACGACTCGACCCCGGCCACCGGGGCCTCGTCGGTGGCGGCGGTCGGCTCCGACGAGGGCGCCCCCGCAGACCCGTCGCCTCCGGAACACGACGCCAGGACTGCGAGCGTGCCCGCCACGCAGACCGGTGCAGCGACGTTGCGAACCGCACGCCACCTCACGCGGCGTCTGGACCCGGCTGACGGGGGCGACATGCGGGTGGCCTGCTCAGCCGGCCCGAAGGGCGGCGCTGATCTCGGCCCAGGTGTCGTCGTCCTGGACGTCCTCCAGCGTGTACTTGCTCAACAATTCGATGCCGGCCTCGTCGATGCCGATCGCCTCGGCCAGCCCGGCGGTGTCGTCGCACTCGTCGATGGCGTAGACGGTGACGCCGACCACCGAACGGACGCCCCGCTCCTGCAGGTCCGCCCCCGGCTCCTCGGTGGTGCGAGCCTCCTCGGCCGCCTCGGCCAGGTCGTCGACCACGCCGGCGATCTCGTCGGGTGCGGAGGCCTGCAGCGGTTCGTACTGTTGCTCGCCCGCTTCCTGCCCGACGATCTCGGTGAGGGTGGAACAGAAGCTCTCCACGCTCTGCTCGACCGGCTCGACGACCTCCTCGGTGCCGGCCGCAACGGCCGTGGTCTCGGAGGTGTCGCCCGCAGCCTGGGTGGTCTCGGCGCCCTCGTCGGCAGGGTCGTTGCTGCAACCGGCCACCGTCAGCGCCACGACCGCGAGGGCGACACCACAGCATCGCCTGAGACCGGGTGGGAGCGAGGGCGTCGATGAACTCATCGACGTACGGTAGGACGGACGCAGGCGTTCACCAACTCCGAACCAGTCGGGCCTCGCCTCATGCCCAGGTGCCTCCACGCAGCCGTGCGATGCGCTCCTCGACCGGCGGATGGGTCGAGAACAGCTTCTTCAGCCCGCCGCCGCGCAGCGGGTTGACGATGTAGGCCTGCGCCTGGGCGGGGTTGACCTCGACGGGGATGCGCTGGGCGTACAGGTCGAGCTTGTTCAACGCCTGCGCCAGCGGTTCGCCGGTGCCCAGCAGGCGCGCGGCCGACGCGTCGGCGGCGAACTCGCGATTGCGGCTGATCGCCATCTGGATCAGCGCTGCGGCGATCGGCCCCAGGATCATCAGTGCCAACTGCTCGAGCCCGCCGCCGTTGCGGTCGCGCCCGTTTCCGCCACCGAAGATCGCCCCCCACATCGCCATGCGCGCTGCGAACGTGATCGTCGAGGCGATGGCGGCGGCGACCGAACTGGTGAGGATGTCGCGGTTGCGGACGTGGGCCAGCTCGTGGGCGAGCACGCCCCGGATCTCCTCCCACGTCAGCGCCTGAAGCAGGCCCTCGGTGACGCACACCGCCGCGTGGTTCGGGTTGCGCCCGGTGGCAAAGGCGTTGGGCTGCGGGTTCGGGCTGACGAACAGGCCCGGCATCGGCATGTCGGCGGCCGCCGTGAGCTCGGTCATGATCCGGCGGTACTCGGGGAGCTGTCCCTCCGGCACCGGCTTGGCCCGGGCCGAGGCGATCGCCAGGCGATCGGAGAACCAGTAGCTGCCGCCGATCATCACCACGGAGAAGCCGAAGGCCATGATCAGGCCCGACTGGCCCCAGAAGGACCCGATGGCCATCACCAGCCCGGCCATCCCGGCCAGTAGCGCAGCGGTTTTGACGTTGTTCAGCACCCGGTCAGTCTGCCCCGTTCCGACCCGAACCGGGCGTCAAACTGAGAACGCTCCCGGCTTGGCCGTACGATGCGGGAATGACTCGGTTGGGTACGGCATGAAGCGCGCGGAGAAGGCCGATCGCATCGGCGAGATCCTCGACCGGTTGTACCCCGAGCCCCCGATTCCGCTGGACCACCGCAACCCGTACACGTTGTTGGTGGCGGTGGCGTTGTCGGCCCAGACCACCGACAAGAAGGTCAACGAGGTCACCCCCGCCCTCTTCGACCGGGCATCCACCCCCGAGGAGATGGCGGCGATCCCTCCGGATGAGATCCTGGGCCTGATCCGCCAGGTGGGCCTGGCCCCGACCAAGGCGCGCAACCTGTCCAACATGGCTCACCAGATCGTCGAGGCCGGGGGCGAACTCATCCCGACGTTCGAGTTTCTCGAGTCGCTGCCGGGGGTGGGCCACAAGACCGCCGGTGTGGTGATGGCGGCCTCCTTCGGTGTGCCGGCGTTTCCGGTCGACACCCACATCCAACGGCTGGCCGCCCGATGGGGACTGTCCAACGGCACGTCGGTGGAGAAGACCGAGGCCGACCTCAAGGCGGTGTTCCCCAAGGAGACCTGGGGGAGGCGCCACCTGCAGATCATCTACTTCGGGCGCGAATACTGCCCCGCGAAACGCCACGACCTGACGACCTGTGAGATCTGCTCGTGGGCGGCCTCCAAGAAGCGCATCGCCGAGGAGGCCAAACGGTAGAGCGGTTGGGAGGAGTGCGGACCGGTCAGTCCTCGTCGCCGCCCTTGGCGCCGTCGGCGATGGCGGCCACGACGGACTCGTCGGCCAGCGTGGTGGTGTCCCCCAGCTCGCGGCCCTCGACGACGTCCCGCAACAGCCGGCGCATGATCTTGCCCGAACGGGTCTTCGGCAGGTCGGGCACGATGATCACCGCCTTGGGTCGGCTGATGGCGCCCAGCTTCATCGACACGTGCTGGCGGATCTCCTCCCCCAGCTCCTCCGACGGCTCGTTGCCGCCCCGCAGGATGACGTAGCCGACGATCGCCTGACCCGAGACGTCGTCCTTTGCGCCCACCACGGCCGCCTCGGCCACCGACGGGTGATCGACCAGGGCCGATTCCACCTCCGCCGTGGAGATGCGGTGCCCCGACACGTTCATCACGTCGTCCACGCGGCCGAGCACCCACAGGTAGCCGTCGTCGTCCAGGCGGGCCCCGTCGCCCGCGAAGTACCGGCCCGGATACCGGCTCCAGTAGGTCTCCTGGTAGCGGTCGGGATCACCCCAGATGCCGCGCAACATCGACGGCCACGGCTTGGTGATCGTCAGATACCCCCCGCCCTCGGTGACCGGGTTGCCCTCGTCGTCGACGACCTCGATCTCGATGCCCGGAAGCGGACGGGTGGCCGACCCGGGCTTGGTGGCCACGATGCCGGGCAGCGGCGTCACCATGCAGGCGCCGGTCTCGGTCTGCCACCACGTGTCGACGATGGGACAGCGCTCGGCGCCGATGTACTCGTGGTACCACATCCAGGCCTCGGGGTTGATCGGCTCGCCGACCGTTCCGAGCAGGCGCAACGACGACAGGTCGTGACGACCCGGTTCGTCGGCGCCCCACTTCATGAACGTGCGGATCGCCGTCGGCGCGGTGTAGAGCTGGGTGACGCCGTAGCGCTCGATGATGTCCCAGAACCGGTCCTTCGGCCACGACGCCGGGTCGCCGGTGCGGTTCGCCTCGGTCGGGGTGTCGGGTGTGCCCTCGTACATCACGCCGGTGACGCCGTTGGTCAGCGGGCCGAACACGATATAGCTGTGGCCGGTGACCCAGCCGACGTCGGCGGCACACCAGTAGGTGTCGCTCTCCGGCTTGAGGTCGAAGATCTGCCTCGTGGTCCACGCCACCTGGGTGAGGTAGCCACCGGTGGTGTGCACGATGCCCTTGGGTTTGGCCGTGGTGCCCGACGTGTAGAGGATGTAGAGCGGATCCTCGGAGTCCATCTCCTCGGGTTCGCAGTGGGGCTCGGCGGCGGCCACCGCCTCGGCGTAGGCCACGTCGCGTCCGGCGACCATCGTGACGTCGGTGCCGCATCGGTCGACCACCAGCACCTTCTCCACGGTGGGGCACCGCTCCATCGCCGTGTCGACGTTGGGCTTCAGCGCCGACGGCTTGCCCTTGCGGAACCCGGCGTCGGCGGTGATCACCACCTTGGCCTCCGCATCGTTCACCCGGTCGATGATCGAGTCGGGCGAGAAACCGCCGAAGATCACCGAGTGGATCGCGCCGATCCGCGCGCACGCCAACAGCGACATCGGCAGCTCGGGAATCATCGGCAGGTAGATGACCACGCGGTCGCCCTTCTCCACGCCGAAGCCACGCAACACGTTGGCCAGGCGCGACACGTCCTCGAGCAGTTGGGCGTAGGTGATGGTTCGGGTGTCTCCGGGCTCGCCCTCCCAGTGGTAGGCCACCCGGCCGCCGAGACCCGCGTCGACGTGCCGGTCCAGGCAGTTCTCGGTGACGTTCAGCTTCCCCCCGACGAACCACTTGGCGTAGGGCAGCTCCCACTGCAGCGTCGTGTCGAAGTCCCGGCGCCAGGTGATCAGGTTTCGCGCGATGTCGGCCCAGAACGCTTCCGGATCGGCGGCCGCCCGGTCGTAGATCTCCGGGTCGGACAGGTTGGCCTGCGCCACGAACTCCGGCGGCGGCGGAAACGTCCGCTCCTCGGACTGGTAGTTCTCGATCGTCGGCTCGCTCTGGCTCACTGATCCCCCTTGGTGACTCGTGATTGCACCATACCGGCATCGAACATCCCGCCGAGGCCCGCGAACCTCGACGTCGCGCCGCCACCGGATTTTGACCGACGCGGGGAGGGCCGACAGCCTGCGTGCGAGCCATCGCCCAACAAAGCCGAGGAATCCGTGCTGCCCCTGATCTGTATCGACGTCGACGGAACCTTGATCGGCAGCTCCGGCGAGCCGACCCCCGGGGTTTGGGACGCCGCCGAGGCGGCCGTCGCCCGAGGTCAGCACCTGGCCATCTGCACCGCACGGGTGGCGGTCGGACCCACCTGGGAGTACGCCAAGCGGCTGGATCCCGACGGTGTCCACATCTTCCATTCCGGCGCGGCCCTGATCCACTCCGGCACCAACGAGGTGGATGGCGAGGTGCTGTCGGAGGCGTCGATCACGGCCTGCGAGCGGCTCGCCGACGAGCGAGGCTGGGTGCTGGAGTACTACTCCGCCTTCGAGATCGCCTGTCCGTCCTCCGATGAGCTTGCCGTCGCCCACGCCGGACTGCTGGGTATCGCCCACGTCGCCCGGGGTCGGGACTCGCTCACCGGGCCGGTGCTGCGCCTGCAGTTCGTCGTCCCGATCGAGGACACCGAGACGGTGTTGGACGCCGTTCCGGCAGCTGCCCAGGGCACCGCGGCCACCTCACCGGCCATGCCCGAGGCGGCCTTCGTGTCGGTCACCAGGGCCGGGGTTTCGAAGGCCTCGGCGATCGCCAAGTTGGCGGCCCGGCTCGACGTGGGGACCGACTCGGTGATGATGGTCGGCGACGGCCAGAACGACGTGGCGGCGATGCAGGCGGTCGGCTGGGGGGTCGCCATGGGCAACGCCGACCCGGCGGCGCTGGCGGTGGCACGCACCCGTGTTGGGCACGTCGACGACGACGGTCTGGCCGAGGCGTTGGGGCTGTCCGCAGAGGTCGACTGAGGACGCCGACCGAGCGCGATCGGTCAGACGGCCCCACCCGCGGGTGGGTCGACATCGGGCGCAACCGCTGGGCCACCGCCCGGACCACCGGGCCCGCCGCCGTCGAGTACGCCCGCACCGTCGGGCGCATCGTCGTCGGGCGCATCGTCGTCGGGCGAATCGTCGTCGCGGTCGGCCCGCATGGCGTAGGCCATGATCATCACCACGCCGGCGGCCACCACGGCTGCGAGCACCGCAAAGCCCCAGGGGAATCCGCCTTCGGACTCATCGCCGGTGGATTCGCCCGGATCCTCCCGCTGCACCGAGGTGGGCGTCCCCAGGCCCTCCGGTGCGGACACCGACGCATCGGTAGGCGTCGGTGCCTCGGTGGTCGCCGCCGGTTCGGTCGTGGTTGGAGCCTCGGTGGTCGTCGGCGCCGCGGTGGTCGGAGGCACCGGATCGGGAACGGTCACGGAGATTTCGGTGGAGGCCTCGGGATCCTCCGAGGTCACCGCGAACGTCCAGGCGCCGGGGCCGTCCACGGGCACCTCGCCCTCGTAGGTGCCGGGTTCGGCAGCCCTGGGAAGCGTGGCCTGAGCCGCCACCACCCCGTCCGCGCTGGTGGGCGTCACCTGCACGGTGGCGTCGTCGACCGGGTCGGCATCGTCGTCGTAGATCAGCGTGACCCGCAGGGTGACCGCAGCCTTGCCCTCGACCGGCTCGTTGACGATCGGGGTGAAGGTGCCCGTCGGACCGTGTGCCCCGGCCGGGCCCGACATCGCCCCCCCGGCGACGATCACGGCGGCGAGGCAGAGCATCAGGCGGTGGGGACGTGCAAACAAGGTGGGGGCTCCTCAACTCGGCGGTCCAAGGACCGTCTCTGGCGACAACCTACCGATCACCTCAACGCTGTCGGAACTCGGTCACCCCGGGAGCCGAGGGTGGGCGGACGCGGATCGACCGGCGCCGGAAGGCGCCGGTCGATCCGGAGTTCGGGCCGCTCAGTTGTGACGGCGGCGACGAGCCACGACCGCCAGGGCGATACCACTCAGCGCCGAGGCCAACGCCAGCAGCATCAGGTTGGCCGGGTTGAGACCCGTGGCCGCCAGGCGAGACCCCGGCGAGGAGGCGTCCTCCTTGGAGGTCGGCAGGTCGGCTGCGCTCGCCGTGCCGGCTTGAGCGTCGGCGCCGGCCGTGTTGGCCGCCGGCAGACGATCGCCGGCGCCGAGCGCACTGTCCCCGACGTTCGGGGACCGGCCGTTGCCGAGGCCTTCAACGTCCGGGTCGAGGCTTCCGTCGTCGGTCTCGGGGACGAACTCGAAGGTCCCGGGCTTGGAGGAGCCGTCGTCACTGATCACCACGACCTCCACCAGTCCGGCGGGGTGGGCCGGTGTAGTCACACGCAGCTCCGAGTCGCTGATCACCTCGACATCGGTGCCGGGCACGCCACCGAAGGTGACGCGCTCGGTGCCGGTGAAGCCCGAACCGGTGATGGTCACGACCGTGCCACCGGAGACCGGACCCTTCTCCGGGGTCAGCCCGATGATGATCGGAAGCTCACTCTCGGGCGCGGTCGTCGTCGGACCAACCGTCGTCGTCGGACCGGCCGTCGTCGTCGGACCAGTCGTAGTCGTCGGAGCGGCCGTCGTCATCGGAGCAGCCGTCGTCGTCGGACCAGCCGTCGTCGTCGGACCAGCCGTCGTCGTCGGACCAGCCGTCGTCGTCGGACCAGCCGTCGTCGTCGGACCAGCCGTCGTCGTCGGACCAGCCGTCGTCGTCGGAGCGGCCGTAGTCGTCGGGGCAGCCGTCGTCGTCGGACCAGCCGTCGTCGTAGGACCAGCCGTCGTCGTCGGACCAGCCGTCGTGGTCGGACCGGTCGGCGGCACGAAGGTGAACCCGCCGGCATTGGAGCTGCCGACCGGAGTCGTCACCACCACATCGGTCAGCCCAGCAGCGTGCGGCGGGCTCGTGATCTCAATCTGCGTATCGGAGATCACATTCAGGCTCGTACCGGCATCACCGTCAAAGGTCACGCCCGTGGCACCGGTGAACCCGGTACCCGTGATCGTCACCACCGTGCCGCCGGCGGTCGGGCCCGACGGAGGCGTCAGGCCGGTGATCACCGGGGCCACCGAGTTCGGTCCCACGGACGCGCGTGCCAGGTCGAGGGTGAGTGCGTCGGCTGCGGGAAGCACGGTGAGGCGAAGTGCCGTCTCGGTGAAGACACCGGCGTTCGTGGACTGGTTGTTGACCGTGATGCCGACTGCGGCGTCCAGCACCGGCTTGAGTGCCGGAACCACGTTGGCCAGCACCGGTGCGAGCAGGTTGGATGAGAGTGAGGTCAGCGTGCCGGTCACTGCGGTGACCGGAGTGGTGAGCGAGCCGAGCACAGCGGCCAGGCCGCCCGGAAGGGTCAGGCCCAGGCCCAGCAACTCGATACCGGAGGTGTCGCCGGAACGGACCGCGCCCACCGTGGTGTCCAGCGTGAGGAGGTCGGCGCCCAGCAGCGTGGCGCCGCCGGTGATGGCGGTCCCGTCGACTGCGGCCAGCAAGGTGGTCTCGATGTCAACCAGGTGCGCCTGCAAGAGGCCGGTCAGGTTGGTGGTGATCGTCGTGATCGTTGCGTCGGTGAGGATGTCGGTGTTGGCGGGAAGTCCGTTGAGCGAGGTCAACTCATCCAGATCGACGCTGACCAGGCCCGTGTCCAGATCGACGGTGACACCGGGATACATGGGGTCTGAGATGGTTCCCGACGTGAGGCCTGCGACCGCCGCTGCCAGATCCGGAGGGGTCACGTTGGCGTCGACGTCGATCAAGGCCGACAACGGGCCAAGCAGCCCATCGAGGGTGGAGTCGAGCGCACCGTCGAGTCCGTCGAGTTCACCCTGGGTCACCGCCACTGCGGAGTTGATCTCGGCGACCAGCGCCGCAACCGTCGCGCTCTGAAAATTCAGCTTCAGGTCATCGATCGAGTACTGGCCCACCGGACTACCCGGTGCCGCCAGGGAGGCCTGAGCCGACACAACGCCCACCTCCAGGTTCAGCTGGGCGACCTCGTCGACCAGCGCCGGGCTGAGCCCGAGATCGGACACGACGCCACCGAGCGAGAGTGACAGCGGGCCCGGGGCAACGCCCGGAGCCGGCGTACCGCCGGTGCCGATCGTTCCATCGGACTGGGTGAGGCCCGACGAGCCCAAGGACGATGCATCGGTGAGTGCGCTGGCGTACTGGCCAACGACGCCGGCGTTGGTCAATTCCAGCGGTACCTGCACCCCTCCCGGGATGGTCAGGTTGACCAGACCGAGCGCTCCCACATCAAGGGTTCCCGAGTTGGTCTCGGGGGTCGTGCCATCGCTGGTGGCACTCTCGCCTTCCAGGGCCGCCACCAGCGCAAGGTCGGACGCGAGCAACGACCCCGACAAGAACTGACCCTCGGCATTGGAGGTGTCGCCGGGGACGGCCCCAGCCGGTTGTTGTGTTCCAGCGAGCACCCCGAGCAACAACATCAAGGCGGCGAGAATCCGCGACCCGGCTCCGAGCGGCAGCCGGTTCGACCCGGTGACGGCCGTCCGGAAACGGTCCGGGCGACTCTGACCGAGATGATCGACGGCTCCGTAATGAGTGTGGTCCATGGACACGCAAATGGTCGATATGGACTGAAAATGCAAATACGACCTTCAACGCAGGTGAAAGTACCCAAACACGTCAAACGGGCTTACTTCGTACGAAACACCAGAGTTAGGCGTGAAACTTCGATAGCGGCCTGCTCCTGCCGGGTTGCCCGGACGTCAGCCGACCTGAATCTGAAAGGTGGCTCGAAGGAACTCGGCCGTACCCCGGCGGGCGTCCACCGTGACCGTCCATTCGCCGGGAGCGGTCAGCGGCACGTCGTCGGCGATGACGTGGCTGGAGTTCAGCTCGATCAACTCGGGCTCGATCGGGCCAAGATCTGCGGCGGGGAGGGCGAAGGAGAGCGTCAACTCCGACAGATCGTCGGGTGGTGGGCCGTCGGGGTCGACCACGGTCACGTGCGCCACGTTGGGGCCCACGCGAAGCGGCGAGATCTGCATCTGGGCTTGGTACGGCCCAAAGTCGGCCACGTCGCTGACCGTGGTCAGCCCGGCGCCCCCCTCCGAGGTGTCCGACAGCGGCGACGCGTCCGTTGGCGGGGCGGTGGCTCCGAGCACCCCGCCAAGCACCACCGCCACGGTGACCAGCAACATCTCGGCCTGGACGGCCCGTTGGAGCGTCCCTGCGGCCCGCCGGGACGCCTTCGGGTCGGCGCCCTCGGTGGAGAGGTTGGGAAAGGCCTCGGCCAGCCGAGGGATCAGCCTTGTGCGGTTCCGTGCCGCCAACGCTGCCGCCGCGACGAGCACGACCAACTTGGCCACACCGAGCAGGCCGTAGCCGGAGCTGAGCAGGCCGGCCGGGCCGTCGACCCGGACCAGCAGCATCGCGGCGCCCGAGCCCAGGAGCACCACCACCGCACCCAACCCCCATGGGGAGAACCGGACCGCCCGGTTGAGCAGCTCCCAGTGATCGTCGAGGTGCCCCTCCACGTTGGCCGGAGCATCGGGTTCGGACGACCCGGTATCGCTGCCGGTGTCGCCTTCGGGCGGTTCCGCGGGAGTTTCCAACCCCCAACGTCGGACCGGCCCCGGAACCACGCCGGCCATCCACGCCAGCGCCGACGCCCACAAGGCCGCGGCAGCCACGTGGGCCACCGTTCCCACACTGCCGAGCGCCACCGGGGCCACCACGGTGGCGTGACCGACCAGCGCCGCTCCGACCAACGCACAGCCCCAGACGACGCCCAGCGCCCGTGAATCCAGGCGGCCCACCGCACACATCAGGTGTCCGTACCCCACCAACACCACGGTGGCGACCAGAAAGCGCCCGCTGGAGGTACCCAGCATCGTGCCGAACGCTCCCAGCGGGCCGTCGGCGCCCCCCGCCAACGCCGCCCACAGCTCGGCCAGCACGACCAACGCCGTTCCCACCCAGGCCATCGCCACCAGGGGCCGCCAACGCACCACCCTGGCCCACAGCAGTTGCCCGGCGAGCACGAACATGCCGAGGAAACCCAACGCCCGCCCCACCGCCCGAAGGGCGGTCAGCGCCGGCGACTGGCCGACCGTGCCGAGCGAGACGTCGGCGCCACCGGCCTCGGACCCGACGCTGAAGACCCATGCGCCCCGCACCGGATGGCCATCGGCCGACACCGCCTTCCAGTCGACGGTGTAGGTGCCCTGCTCGGCGAGCTCGGGCACCTCGATGCGCACCTCGGAGCCGGCGGCGCTCGCCGAGGTGCCGGCCACCGGGTCGCCGTCGGGGTCGAGCAGGCGAACGCCCCCGTCGCCGACCACGACCGACTCGGTGAAGGTCATCACCACCACCGGAGGGGCCTCGTCCACCGTGGAGCCCTGCGTGGGGGTCGTGGAGATCAGATCGGCATGGGCGCCGGCGGGGTTGCTCCATCCGAGCACGGCGAGGAACACCAGACCGAGTGCGGCGACCGACAGCCGCCCTCGGCGTCGTGGGGTGCGGCGCGGTCCGTCAGATCGCGCCGGCACCCTCGGCGGGCTAAACATCAGGCCCGCCACCCGAGGTCCACTCGGCGACGAGGAACGCACCGAGCCCGCCGGGATCGACCAGTGCCGGCGCCTCGTTGAGCACCGAGGTGTCACGGGCCCAGTCCAGGTCCATCGAACCGGGTGATCGCTGGGCGAGCCGCTCCCGTGCGGCTGCGACGAGCCGGTCGATCCCCCACCCCACCAGGGCATCGGCCTGGGTCTCGAGCCGATCCGGAACGGGAAGCTGATCGAAGGGCACGTCGCAGGTGAGGTCCCGACGGCCGAGTTCCTCCAGCGGGTCGGTGCCCACCGCACCCTCGGCGTAGGTACGAAGCCAGCCGTCGCGACGTGCGAGCTCCGCGGTGGTTCGGGTGCCGTAGTCCACCACCACCAGGGTGCCCGACGCGAGACGCCTCCGCGCCTCGTCCACCCACGGGGCCGCGTTGACGCACCAGGGCACCGGAGCCTCGTCCGGAACCGACGCCCACCACTCGAGCCCGGCCAGCAGCCGCCGGTCGTCGGCGTCCAGCGGCCGCCAACTCAACTCGATGGTCCCCTTCGACGATTCGGCGATCTCAGCGTCGGCCGCCGAAATGGGGGTCGCCCACAGCTCCTGAACGTCGCCGCCGCGTCGCTGCACCACCCGCGAGGCCAGGTTGTCCAGGAGCTCGTGGGCCAGGATCAGGCCGTCGACGCGGTCGGGCAGCTCCGCCTGCGACCTCACCTCGACCCCCCGCTCACCGGCCCAGGCGATCACCTGGCCGTGACCGGCTCGTTGGGTCGCGGTCCGCTCCACCATGACCGCCTCCAGAACCGGAAGGCACCTCGGGGAGGCGGCGAGGACCGAGCGGACCAGCGTGCCGGGACCGGCGCCGACATCCACGAGCGTCCATCGGTCGGGACGGCCGGCCTCGTCCCAGGCCTGATCCAGGCGCCGGGCCACGCATGCGCCGAAGAGCGGCCCCAGCTCGACGCTGGTGAGGAAGTCGGCGCGTCGCCCGGCGGCCCCGCCGGTGTCGTAGAAGCCGAGGCCGGGCTCGTAGAGCGCCAGATCCCAGAGCCGGTCGAAGCGCAACCCGTCGGCCTCGCCAACCTGCCGGGCCACTGTCGGCCCGACCGGGTGCTCCATCGGACCGACCGGCTGGTTGGACAACGAGGGGTGGCTATCCGCCCAGCCCGGCCGCCACCGTGGGCACGGTGCTCAGCTGGGTGATCAGGTCGGGCAGGATGCCCGCCACCAGGGTGGCCACGATGCAGATGGCGATGGCGGCGATCAGGTTGACCGGCACCTTGATCGGGGTGACGTCGCCGTCGGGCACCTCGTCGAACCACATCGATCGAGCAACCGCCATGTAGTAGAAGGCGCCGATGGCGGTGTTGACCGCCAGGATCACGGCCAGGGCGTAGCCCATGCCGGTGCCGGCGCCCACCAGGGCGTTCATCACCGAGAACTTGGCGTACCAACCACCCAGCGGGGGGATGCCCACCAGTGAGGCGAGGAACAGCGTGAACAGCACGGTGAGGCCGGGGGCGTAGGAGAACAACCCGCCGAAGCTGTCGCGCTCGGCCGAGCCGGTCTTGCGGGCGATGGCGATGACACACGCAAACGCGCCCAGGTTCATCGCCGCGTAGATCAGCAGGTAGCTGACCACCGACGACACGGCCAGCTCGGGATCGGCCACGTACACGGCGAAGGGCGCCAGGATGAACCCGGCCTGGGCGATGCCCGAGTAGGCGAGCATGCGCACCACGTTGGTCTGCCGCAGGGCGATCAGGTTGCCCACCGTCATCGACAGCGCCGCCAGGATGAACATGACCGGCTGCACCACGTCGCCCCGCTGGGCGAAGCCGATGAAAACCAGCTGGATGAGCGCCGCAAACCCGGCGGTCTTGGATGCGACGGCGAGGAAGGCGGTCACCGGGGTGGGCGCACCCTCGTAGGTGTCCGGCGCCCAGGCGTGGAAGGGCACCGCGGAGACCTTGAAACCGAAGCCGACCAGGCTGAGGACCAGCGCCACCACCACGATCGACGTGGGGGCGTCACCCTCGCCGATGGCGGTGGCGATCTCGCCGAGGTTGGTCGACCCGGACACGCCGTAGAGCAGGCTGAAGCCGTACAGGAAGATGCCGGTGGCGAACACGCCCATCAGGTAGTACTTCAGCCCGGCCTCGTTGGAGCGGGTGTCGCGCTTGCGCCAACCGGCCAGCATGTAGGCGGGGATCGACAGCAGCTCGAGGGCGATGAAGATGGTGATCAGGTCCATGGCCGAGGCCATGACCGTCATACCCAGCACCGAGCACATCATCAGGGCGTAGTACTCGCTCTCCCAGTAGTCGCCCTCGGCCATGTACTTCGTGGACAACAACACGACGATGTAGCCGGTGACCAGGAACAACGCCTTCAGCGCCAGGGCCCGATCGTTGATGATGAACGCGCCGTCGAAGGTGCCGCGCACCTCGACCGACGAGGTGGCCAGCGTGAGCACCGGAATCAGCGCCGCCAGGAAGCCGAGGCCGGCCAGGCCGGGGATCAACGGCTTGGCCCGCTCGAGCATCACCGAATCGAGGACGACGATCAACAACGCAACCGCTGCCAGCACCACCTCGGGCGCGATCGCGTGCCAGTCGATGGTGGGGCTGACGAACTCGGCGCTCCGGCCGATGAGCGATGCGAGCACGGGATCAGCCTCCAACGCCGAAGGCTGCGGTCATGGCCTGGACCGCCGGGTTGGTGACGCCCATGATCAGGCCGGGCACGAAGCCGAGCACCACGATCAGGATGATCATGGGGGTCCAGGCGATCCACTCGGTCATCTTCATGTCCCGGATCTCGGGATCCTTCTCGAACTCCTCGGTGGGCACCCCGAAGCTGGTGCGCTGGAAGAGCCACAGCAGGTAGCCGGCGGCCAGCACGGTGCCGAGCGCTGCGATCACCATCAGGGTGCGGAACAGGGCGACGTTGAGGCCGGGCGCCGGGTCGTAGGCGGCGAGGATCGCCGGGAACTCGCCCCAGAATCCGGCCAGGCCGGGGAGGCCCAGGGAGGCCATGACGCTCAGCCCGAGGATCCAACCCATCTTGGGGGCCTGGAGCAACATGCCGCCGAGACGCTTGATCTCCAGCGTGTGGTAGCGGTCCTTCATCGAACCGGCGATGAAGAACAACATGCCGGTGATCAGGCCGTGGGCCACCATGCCGAAGATGGCGGCGTTGATGCCGAAGTCGTTCATGGCCGAGATGCCCAACATGACGTAGCCCATGTGGGCCACCGAGGAGAAGGCGATCAGCCGCTTCATGTCGGTTTGGGCCAGACAGCCAAGGGCGCCGTAGATGATGCCGATGACGGCCAGGACGCCGATGACCGGCGCCCACGACTTGGCGGCGTCGGGCAGGATCGGCAGGGCGATGCGGATGAAGCCGTAGGTGCCCAGCTTCAGCAGCACGGCGGCCAGGATCACCGAGCCCTGGGTGGGCGCCTGCGTGTGGGCGTCGGGCAACCAGGTGTGGAACGGGAACATCGGCACCTTGATGCCGAAGCCCATGAACATGCCGCCGAAGATCCACAGCGCAGCGCCGCTGGAGATACCGGCTGCGGCGGCGGGCAGCGCCCGCATGTCGAAGGTCTGCGGGTCGGAGAGGAAGTAGAGGGCGATGAAGCTGACGATCATCAGCGCCGAGCCGAACAACGTGTAGAGGAAGAACTTGATGGCGGCGTACTGACGCTCCGGGCCGCCCCACACGCCGATCATGAAGTACATCGGCAACAGCACGACCTCGAAGAAGACGAAGAACAGGATCAGGTCCTGGGCGACGAAGGTGCCGATCATGCCGGTCTCGAGGACCAGGATCAGCGAGAGGAAGGCCTTGGGGTTGCCTGGCGATGGGATGTGGTCCCAGCTGTAGATGAAGACGAGCGGCACCACCAGCAGGGTGAGCGCAATCAGCGGCAGTGAGATGCCGTCGACGCCCATGATGAAGCGGCTGCCGATGCGGGGGATCCAGGCCTGGTCGACGACGAACTGCAGGTCCTTGGAGGCGTCGTAGTTGAAGCTCGCGAACATCGCGATGCCCAGGGCGGCGGTGGCCAGCGACGTACCGAGGGCGATGAGCTTGTGGGTGCTCTCGGCCTCTTTGGGGATGAGCAGCATCATGACGACCGCCCCGACGAGGGGCAGGAAGGTCAGCAGCGGAAGTACCCAGGTTTGGTCCGACATGTGGTGGATCTCCTGTTACTGGCGGTGAAGCGTCGCGGCCGGGGGGGCCGATGGGCGTACGGGGGACACGGGCATTGCGAGGCGGTGTAGGCGGGTGGATGCGGTTGGATCGCTCATGCGGTCAGCACCACCACGAGAATCCCGGTGAGCAGCGCGGTGCCGGCGAACATCAACACCCCGTACTGCTGCACCTTGCCGGTCTGCATCTTGGACAGGCCCCCACCGGTGCCGCTGGCGGCCATGCCCGCACCGTTGACCGCGCCGTCGACGATGCCCTGGTCGATGCGGTGGTAGACGAACTCGCCGGACTTGGCGGCGCCGACCCCGGCGCCGTTGACGATGGCGTCGATCACGTGCTGGTTGACCCAGTAGGCGGCCCGGGCCAGCGGCCCCTTGACGAACCCGACGATGACGTCGGTGTAGAGCCAGTCGAGGTAGTACTTGTTCTCCAGGATGCGCTTGCCCAGCCCGGCGGCCTTGTTGCGCTCGGCCAGGCCCTGGAGCGACTTGAGCCCACCGGTGTAGAACGACCACACCAGGCCGACGGCGAGCAGGGCGATCAGCAGTGCCGAACCGGCGAGGGCCGGGTTGAACGCCGCGTGGGTGAACCCCTGACCGCCGCCCGGGAAGTACACGCCGACCGGTTCGACCGCGTGTTCGAAGCGCAGGCTGAGCCAGGAGGGCAGCTCGACGAAGATCTTCTCCGGCAGGTTGGCGAAGCCGGCGACGACCGCCAGCGTGGCCAGGATGATCAGGGGGATCGTGATGCGGGGGCCGGACTCGTGCGGCTCGACGTGACCCCGGTACTCGCCGTAGAAGGCGTACCAGATGGCCCGGGTCATGTAGCCGGCGGTGCAGAACGCACCGATGATCAGCGCCACCAGCACGATGTGGTAGCTGCCCACGCCGTCGTTGACACCGCCGGTGCCCGCAAGGATCTCGTCCTTCGACCAGAAGCCCGCCAATGGGAAGATGCCGGCCAGGCTGGCCGCCGAGATGACGAACGCCCAGAAGGTCTTGGGCATGACCTTCCGCAGGCCGCCCATGTCGTCGACCATGTTGAAGCTGTGGTGGCAGGCGTGGCTGAGCGACCCGGCGCACAGGAACAGGCAACCCTTGAAGAAGGCGTGCGTGAACAGGTGGAACATCGCCGCCGTCCAGGCGCCGACGCCGAGGGCCGCCACCATGAAGCCCAACTGCGACACGGTGGAGTAGGCGAGGACCTTCTTGATGTCCTTCTGCACGAACCCGAGCAGCGCGCCGAACACGGCGGTGACCGAGCCGATGATCGCCAAGGCGTTGAACGATCCGCCGGCGATCGAGAGCCCCTCGAAGAACACCGGGTACAGGCGGGCCACCATGTAGATGCCCGCCACGACCATGGTGGCCGCGTGGATCAGCGCCGACACCGGGGTGGGACCGGCCATCGCGTCGGGAAGCCAGGTGTGCAGGATGAACTGGCCCGACTTCGACATGACCGCGGCGAGCAGCGAGAGCGCCGCGATCGTCAGCGCGGTCTGGGAGATCGTGCCCTCGTTGGCGGCGATGTTGATGTCCATGATGCTGAACGTCTTGCCCGACGCCCAGAACAGGATGGTCATGCCCACCAGGAGGCCGATGTCGCCCACACGGTTGGTGAGGAACGCCTTGAGGGCCGCGTCGGAGTTGGGTTGCTCCTCCCACCAGTGGCCGATCAGCGCAAAGGAACAGACGCCCACCAACTCCCAACCGACGATCATCTGGATCGTGCTCTGGGACATGACGAAGAACAGCATCGACGCCGTGAACAACGAGAGGAAGGCGAAGTAGTGGGTGTAGCGGCGATCGCCGTTGACGTAGTCGGTCGAGAAGATGTGAACGAGCAGCGAGATGAAGGTGACGACCACCAGCATCATCACGACCATGCCGTCGACCTGCGTGCCCACCGTGATGTTGGTGTCGCCCGAGTTCCACCAGCTGAGGCATCGGACGACCGGGCGGGTGAAGTGCTCCTCCTCGCCCTCCTCGGCCGCCGGAGCGGCGACCTCGAGGCCGCCGTCGGCCGCCATGGCGTGTTCGCCCTCGCCGTCGCCGGAGTGAGGTTCGCCCGCGCCCATCTCGGCGACCGCCGGCGAGCAGGCGGGGTCGACGTCGGCCAGCGCCGACACCTCGTCGTGGCCCGAGTCGCGGGTGAGCCATTCACCGGCGGTGACCAGCGACAGTGCACAGCAGACGCCCACGGCGGCGATGCCGATGGCGTGGCCCTTGCCGGGCGTGCGCTTGCCGACCAGCAGGATGGCCAGGAACGAGACCAACATGATGGCCGGGAGCAGCCAGACCTTGTCGAGCATGATGGTGGCGGTCACCACGTCACCCCTTCATCTCGTCGAGTTCGTCCAGCTCCACGCTGGCCTTGTTGCGGTAGATCAGCATGACGATGGCCAGACCAACGCCCACCTCGGCGGCGGCCACCGCGATCACGAACAGCGCAAAGACCGAACCGTCCACGCCGTGCTGACCGCCGAAGGCGATCAGGTTGAGGTTGACCGAGTTGAGGATCAGCTCGATCGACATCAGGACGAGCACACCGTTTCGGCGCACGAGCACCCCGTACACGCCGATGCAGAACAGGAGCGCGGACAGCAGCAGGAATTGGTTGATCAGCACCTCTACTCCTTCCGAGCCAGCACGATGGCCCCGATCAGTGCGGCCAGCAACAGCACCGACACCAACTCGAAGGGCAACAGATACGACGAGAAGATCGCGTCGGAGAGCTCCTGGGTGGGATTGCCCGCGGTCGGGCGCACCTGGTCGTCACCGAAGGTGTCGAGGAGCGAGTAGGCCATGACCGAGAACAGCAGCACCGCCGTGACGATGCCGATGGGCACCATCTTGCGGTTGGAGACCACGCCCTCGGCACCGGGTGTGCGGGTGAGCATGACACCGAACAGGAACAGCACGACGATGGCGCCGATGTACACCATGAACTGGGTGACGGCGACAAACTCGGCCTGCAGCAGGATGTAGTTGCCACCCATGCCGGCAAGCACGACCACCAGCCACAGGGCGGCGTGCACCACGTTGGACGTGGTCACCACCCGCACCGCGCCGTAGAGCATCAGCGCGGCGAGGAAGCCGAAGACGATGTTGACCGGAACCGCGTAGCTGGCCGTCTCGGCCAGGAGGGTGGCGATCACGAGGTCTCCTTGCGCGGCACCTTCTTCTGCTTCACCTGCGCGCCCGCCTCGTAGCCCTCGAAGTCCGGGACGGTTTCAAACCACTCACCGAGCCGCTCCTTGTCGTGGAGCAGGTCGGCGATGCGCACCTCGGAGTACTCGTACTCGGGGGTCCAGAACAGCGCCTCGAACGGGCAGACCTCGACGCAGATCCCGCAGTACATGCACAGCGAGTAGTCGATGTCGAAGCGATCGAGATCGTTCACCGAGCGGGGCTTGCCGCCCTCGCGACGGGGCGGGGCGAGCGTCTTGTGGCCCTCGATGTAGATGCACCAGTCCGGGCATTCGCGTGCGCACAACATGCAGGCCGTGCAGTTCTCCTCGTGCAGGGCGATGACGCCACGGGCACGGGGGGCCGGATCCTCCTTCTCGCGCGGGTACTGGACCGTCGCCGCACCCTTGGCGGGAGAGGGAGGCTTCAGCGGACCGCCGGGGAACATCGTGTCCATGGCGGTGCGGAGGGTGAGCTTGAGACCCTTCGCCAATCCCTGGAGCGGTGGCTTTGGAGGCATGTCAGAACTCCCAGCAAACGACGGGGCAGGCGCCGCCGGTTCGTCGTTCGCTCGCTTCGGGTAGGGGCAACACGGTGGGAGAGCTTTTCACGACCGCACCCGCGCGGGCCATTCCGCAGGCCCGCGCGATTCCCGATGCCGAACCGATGGCCCCCTAGCCGTCGGAGACGGAGCCTCCGGAATCGGTGTCGAAGCCGTCGAGATCACCCAGCTCGCCTTCCATCGCACCGCCCAGACCGGCCATCATGCACCCCATCAGCGGGGCCATCGCCGCGCTGTCGTCGGCGTTCTCCTCGCCCGAGAGGATCAACTCGCCGAACTCCGCCTCGATCGCGTCCCAGTCGATCGCCGCAAAACAATCCTTCATCTCCTGGGGCACCTCCTCGCCCTCGGCGGCCATCGACTGGGTGAAGATCTGCTCCAGGTCGATGCAGCCGGTGAAGGAGTCGGCCACCACCTTGCGCTCGTCGTCGTTGAGCGAGGCCAGATCGGCGTCCGAGGAACCCTCGGCCAGCGTCTCGGCGGAGATGCCGACCTCCTCGAGGCGGTCCACGCCCACACCGTCGACCATGTCGCCCACCCAGCACTCCAGCTGATCGACCGGGAACTCCTCGCTCTCGGGGCTCTGTTCGAACGCGGCGGTGACCTCATCGATGTAGGCCTGCTCCTCGGCACTTCGATCCTGGCCGCCCCCGGAGCCGCCGCCGGCCTCACCGGTGGTGGACACGTCGTTGCCGCACGCTCCCAGCATGAGCGCCGCCACCCCGATCGTCGCCACTACGTTGACTCGCTTCATCCCGGTTCCTCCTCGTCGCGTTGGCGCCAAGGGTAGAGGCATTTCGCGGTATTCGTGCCGACTCGCACGAAATCGGTCGTACTCGGTTCACTCGACCCAGGCCGGATGCGATGCCGGCGGACCTCCATCCGGTGCCTACTCCCGAAGGCCCGGGTGGCGTGAGGCGATCAGCGGCACCAGCAGGCGCTTGGGGGCGAGGTGGGCGAACATGGCGGTCGCTCGGTTCGCCACACCCGGGATGGCCACCTGTGCGCCCTTGGTCAGGCCGTCGAGTCCGCAGCGGGCGACGGCCTCCGGCGTCTCCCACATGAACGACGGCAGTGCCGCCTCGGCGTCGTCGGGATCCACTCCGGCGGCCTCGGCGAACCCGGTCTCCACCGGGCCGGGGCACAGCGCGGTGGCCGTCACTCCGGTGCCCTGCAGTTCGCCGGCCAGCGAACGGGTGTAGCTGAGCACGAACGCCTTGCCCGCCCCGTAGCCGGCCTGGCCGGGCAACGGCTGGAAGGCGGCGGTGGAGGCCACGTTCAGCACCGCACCGTCACCCCGCTTGACCATCTCCGGCAGGAAGCGGCTGCACAGGTCGGCCACCGCCACCACGTCGACCTCGATCATGTTCATCTCGGTCTCCGGGTCGGAGGCGGCCACCGTGCCGAACGTCGACAGCCCGGCGTTGTTCACCAGGATGTTCGGCGTCAGCCCCAGCTCGTCGACCCGATCGGGTAGCGCCGCCCGCTGGGCACGATCGGACAGATCCGTGGCCAGCACCTCCGCCCGCACCCCCTGTTGCGACAGCTCCTCCGCCAGCTCGGTCAGCTTCCCGGCCCGGCGCGCCACCAGCGTGACGCCGTGGCCGCGGGCGGCCAGCTGTCGGGCCAGTTCGACACCGATGCCGGACGAGGCGCCCGTGACGATGGCGGTGCGGTCGGTTGCGGGGGTGGGAAGAGCCATCGGCCAAGCCTAAGACACGCTCGAAACCGCGAAGGTATAGTGCCGGTATGCCGTCGACAACCATCAAGGTGTCGACCCAAACCCGCGATCGCATCAGGTCCTTCGACGGTCCAACCCACGAGAGCACCATCATCGACGCATTGGACGCGCTCGAGTCCCAGCGCTTCTGGTCTCAAGCGGAGGCTTATGCGCAGTGGCGAGCCAGCCTGCCGGATGAGGAACGCCGGTTGCTGAAGGATGCCGAGGACGAAATCGACGCGGCCTTCAAGGTGTTGACGGTCGTGATGGGCATGATCGCCGGTGCGACCAACATCGATTCGTTGGACCGGCTGCGGTCCGGGTCCACCCGCAAGGTGTTGGGGTTTGTGCCGTTGGCCCCGTCGACGATCGGCACGTTCCTGCGCTCGTTCACGTTCGGTCATGTCCGCCAGCTCGACGCGGTGACACAGCCGTCTGTTGGCCAACGCATGGTCCGCTGGTGCCGGCCCGAAACCGGACGAGGAGTTGGTGGTCGATCTCGACTCGACCGTCACCGAGGTTCACGGCAAACACAAACACGGCGCCTCCGGCTACACCGGCGTGTTGGGCTATCACCCGCTGATCGCCATCGCCGGCACCGGTGAGGTCCTGGCCTCGAGGATGCGCAAAGGCGCAGCCGGGACCTCACGCGGGTGATCCGCCTCGTCGGCCAGCCTCGCCACTCTGCGCCGGGCGGGAGTGTCTGGGCCGGTCACGGTCCGGGCCGATTCGGGGTTCTGGTCCTGGAAACTCATCGACAAACTCACGAACGCCGGTGTTGGCTGGTCGATCACCGTCCGGCTCGTCACCAGGTCAACAACACGATCGCGGCGATCCCAGAAGAGGATTGGGTCACGATCGACTACACCCGCCAAGGTCACGCCCAAGTCGCCGAAACGATCTACACCACCGGCACAGGCAAACAGACACGCCAGGTCCGCTCGCGTGCGCCGCACCCGCCTCGCCGATGGCGCCCAAGCGGCGATGTGGCCCACCTGGCGCCACCACGCGGCTCATCTGCAACACCCTCACCGCTGTCGAGGCCGACCGGTTCCACCGCAACCACGCCGTGGTCGAGCTCGCCATCCGCGAACTCAAAGACAACGGGCTCGAACACTGCCCTCCGGCAACTTCGCAGCAAACGGGCCTGGCTGCGGCGCTGTCCTCGCCCACAACCTCTGTCGCTGGGCCGGGATCATCGCCCTCGACGGCCCCATCCGCACCGCACGAACCATCCGCACCCGGCTCATCGCCCCGCCGGGGTCCTCGTCAACAAATCAGGCACCCCAACCCTCCGGCTCCCCACCGACTGGCCATGGGCACACCAATTCCACACCGCCCTCCACCGGATCCGGGCACTCCCCACCGCCGCGCCGCCCTGACACCCAGGCCCGTGCGATGGCGCCGCACACCGAATCCCAAGCGCTGACAACCAGCCCCGCCCACCACGAACCCCTGGTCCTACGCCCCAACACCCCGACCAACGGGCTCACCCCCGCCCCGATGACCCCACCAGACCCGAACATCACTCACTACTCACGGGCAGAAACCCGATCGGTGGATTCAGGCTAAGACACGCTCGAAACCGCGAAGGTATAGTGCCGGTATGCCGTCGACAACCATCAAGGTGTCGACCCAAACCCGCGATCGCATCAGGTCCTTCGACGGTCCAACCCACGAGAGCACCATCATCGACGCATTGGACGCGCTCGAGTCCCAGCGCTTCTGGTCTCAAGCGGAGGCTTATGCGCAGTGGCGAGCCAGCCTGCCGGATGAGGAACGCCGGTTGCTGAAGGATGCCGAGGGCGAAATCGACGCGGCCTTCGACGGCATGTCGTGATCGAACCCGGTGACCTGTTCATGGTGGACCTCAACGAGGAACGCCATCGACGGGTGTTGGTGGTGTCTCAGGCCCGCTTCAACCGCTTGTCCGGGCGCGTCCTCGTTGCGCCGACGATCAAGCTCGCCGTCTCGGCTCGTCACGCGCCCTGGCACATTCACATCGGGGACGACTGGTTCGCTCTGCATCTGATCAGATCGATCGCCGCTGAGCGCCTGACGAAGTCCGTGGGAAGAGCTCCCGCCGACACTGTCGCAGCCGTGAGGCGAGCGGTCGCTGAACTTCTCTGACCCGACCGGCGTGGGTGGCTCGCCGCGCGCCGCTGCCGAACCCTGCCCGCGCGACCCTGCGTCGGGCTAGAAGGCGACCTTGAACACCGCGGTGACCGCGATGTTGATCAGGGCCGCCGGGATGAGGAACTTCCAGGCGATGCGCTGCAGCTGGTCCTCACGGAAGCGGGGGAAGGTGAAGCGAACCCAGAAGACGATGCCGGTGAGGATCAGCACCTTGACCGAGATGACCACCGGCCCGATGACGTGGAAGGCCCCGTCGCCGATGCCCCACGACGCCGGGAGTGCCCAACCGCCGAGGAACAGCGTGGAGGCGATGGCCGAGAACCCGATGGCGGCCGCGAACTCCGACAGGAAGAACATCAGGAAGCGGACGCCGGTGTACTCCACCATGTAGCCGCCGACCACCTCGGACTCGGCGATCGGCATGTCGAAGGGCGGCTGCGTGAGCTCGGCCTGCATGGCGACCATGAAGATCACCAGGCCGACGATCTGCGTGAAGATGTACGGGTTGCCGATCAGGTCGATGCCGAAGATCGCCCCGTTGGCCTGGGCCGCCACGATGCCCTGCATGTCGAGGGTGCCCGCCTGGATGACCACGCCGATGACCGCCAGGATCAGCGGCAGCTCGTAGGCGATCAGCTGGCCGGCGGCGCGCAGCGCACCGATCAGGGCGTACTTCGAGGTGGACGACCACCCGGCGATCAACACGCCGATCGTGGAGATCGACGACACGGCCAGGGCGAAGAAGATGCCCGTGCCCAGGTTGGCCACGAAGGCGTTGGGCCCGGCCGGAACCACGATGAACAGCACCAGTGCGGCGACGAGCACCAGGAACGGCGCCAGACGGAACAGCCGCTTGTCGGCGTCGCGGGGGGTGATGTCCTCCTTCTGGAGCCACTTGCCGACCTCGGCGACCAGCTGCAGCGAACCGAACGGTCCCGCTTCCATCGGGCCCAGACGGCTCTGCATGAAGGACACGAACTTGAACAGGTACAAATACACCGCCGCAGCGGTCAGGGTCAGCGCCACGATCGTGGCCGCCAACACCCGGATCGTGGTCTGCTGCCAGTAGGCCAGCTCCAGCGCGAAGATGCTCACTTGTCGATGTCTCCCAGGATGAAATACAAGCTGGCCATGATGCTGACGATGTCCGGCACGTAGACGCCCCGCAGCAGCCAGGGTGCGATCGACACGTTGTTGAAGCTGGCCGAACGGATCTTCACCCGGAAGGGCATCAGGTCACCCTTGGAGACGACGTGGAAGCCCATTTCGCCCAGCGGGTTCTCGGTGCCCACGTAGGCCTCACCGGCCGGAACCTTGATGATGCGGGGCACCTTGGCCATGATCGGCCCGGACGGCAACCCGTCGCAGAGCTGATCGACCATCTTGGTGGCCTCGCGGGTCTCCTGGAGACGCACCCAGTACCTGGCGAAACTGTCGCCGTCGGGGTGGGTCCACACCTTCCAGTCGAGCTGGTCGTAGGCCAGCCCGACGTTGTTGTCGGTGCCGGATGTCCCAGTCGATCCCGGAGGCGCGGGCGTTGGCGCCCGACAGGCCGTATTGGAGGGCCACGTCCGGCGGAATCACGCCGATGCCCCGGGTGCGCTCCTGGAAGATCTCGTTGCCGAGGAGGAGGTCGTCCATCTCGTCGCAGAAGTTGCGGACCTTCTCCATCGCCTGCTTGGTCTCGGCGATCCAGCCCTTGGGCAGGTCGTCCTTCAGCCCGCCGATGCGGTCGAAGTTGGGGTGGAAACGCCCGCCGGTGACCGCCTCGATCTGGTTGAGCACGAACTCGCGATCGCGGAAGGCGTAGAAGATGGACGTGAGGCCGCCCAGCTGCACGCCCATGTCGCCCAGGAACATGATCATGTGGCCCAGGCGGCTCATCTCGAAGAGGATCGTGCGGATCCACTGGGCCCGCTCGGGGCCTCGACCTCCATCAGCTGCTCGGAGGCGAGGATGAAGGGCACCTCGTTGGCGAAGCTGCCCAGCCAGTCGATGCGGTTCACCAGGGTGGTGATCTGCGGGTAGGTGCGCACCTCGGTGAGCTTCTCGTAGCCCCGGTGCATGTACCCGGCCAGCGGCTCCGCGGCGATGACCTGCTCGCCGTCCAGCTTGGCGACGATGCGCAGCGTGCCGTGGGTGACCGGGTGCTGCGGGCCGATGTTGAGGGTCATGCCCTCGGTCTCGAGTTCGAGGTTCACCCGGGCGTCGGCGGCCTGTGCGGCGACGTAGCTCAGCTTCTCCCGATCGGTGATGGCGGTCATGACGCCTCCTCGTTCGGGGTCTCGGCGGCTTCGGCGGGTGCGGCGGCCTCGGTGGATGCGTCCGGTTCGGCGGGTGCCTCGGGCTCGTCGGGCTCGGGCATCTTCTCCACGTCGACGATGCCCGGCCACGGCTTGACCAGCCGGGACAGCAACGGGAAGTCCTTGCGGAGCGGATTGCCCTCGAAGTCGCCGGGAAGATAGATGTTGCGCAGGCCCGGGTGGCCCTCGAAGGTGACGCCGAACATCTCCCAGGCCTCCCGCTCGTGCCACTCGGCGCCGGCGAAGGTGTTGACCCAGGTGGGCACCGTGGGGTCATCGTCGCTGCTGGTGTCGGCACGGAGGCAGAGCATCTGGTTGGTGCTGAGGTTGCGCACCCGGGCGAACACCTGGAAGCGACGATCGGCGCCGCACACCCCCGGGGTCAACTCGGCATCGCCCGCCTCGGCGGCCACCCGCTGCAGCGTCTCGGGTTCGGTCTCCAGGTAGCGGCCGTAGGGCGACGGCAGCCAGTCGAGCACCGACAGGAAGCAGAAGTATCGGAACCCCAGGTCGTAGCGGACCACCTGTGCCGCCTCACCCCAGGCGTCGGTGGCGACCCGCACGTGGGTGTCCCGGCCGGGAATCACCTCGGAGGCGACGACCGCGTCGCCCAGGAAGTGACGGACCGAGTCGACGAGTGCCTCACGGGCCTCGTCGCGCTCCTCCACCTCGTCCTCGGTGGCGTCGTCGGTTGCCGGCGCTTCGGTGCTCACAGGTCACCACCGCCAACCGTGATCGGGTCGCCGCGCCAGCGGGCACCCATGTCCTCGTTCTGGATGCGCTCCTGCAACAGCACCACACCCTCGAGCAGGGCCTCGGGCCGGGGCGGGCAGCCGGGGACGTAGACGTCGACCGGGATGATCTGATCGACGCCCTTGGTCACCGAGTAGCTGTCCCAATAGGGGCCGCCGCAGTTGGCGCAGCTGCCCATCGAGATCACGTACTTCGGTTCGGGCATCTGGTCGTACAGCCGCTTGACCACCGGCGACATCTTGTCGGTGAGCGTGCCGGACACACACAACAGGTCGGCCTGACGGGGGCTGGCGGGCAGCGGGATGACCCCCAGGCGCATGATGTCGTAGCGCGGCGCACCCATGCCGGCCGCCATCTCGATGGCGCAGCACGCCAGACCCCACTGGTACATCCACAGGGAGTACTTGCGGGACATGTTGAACAGTTTGGAGAGCGGCTGGGGAATCTTGCCGCCCTCCACCAGGCCTAGACCCATCGCAGGACTCCCTTTCGCCAGGCGTAGAGCAGGCCCAGCAACAACACACCGACAAACACGCCCATCTCCACCAGGCCGAACAGGCCGTAGACCTCCAGGCGGGTGGCCCAGGGGAAGATGAACACCGCCTCCACGTCGAAGATGACGAACATGAGGGCGAACAGGTAGTACCGGATCTGGCTTTGCGACCAGGCCCAGCCCACCGGGTTGACGCCCGACTCGTAGGTGACGTACTTGTCCCCCACGTCCCGGGCGGGACGAATCAGCCGACTGACGCCCAGCAGCAGGGCGACCAGGCCAAACCCGGCGGCGCCCAGAAGCGCCGCGGTCAGGTAGGAGCGAAGGAATTCCGATTCGGCGGCCAGCACGATGAGGCAATCTACTTGCGGCCCTGGAGGGGCACCAAAGGCGGAGGTGGAACTGGCAGGATGATCCCATGCGCTTCGCCGACGTCGTTGCCACCTCGGCCTCGGTGGCGGCCGAGTCGGGACGATCGGCCAAGCGCGATCTGCTGGCAGGCCTGCTCGCCGGACTGGCCCCCGACGAGGTGGTGCCGGCGGTCGGGTTTCTCACCGGCGAAGCCCGCCAGGGGCGTATCGGCGTCGGATGGCGAACCATCGCCGAGCTCGACCACCCGGTGGCCGCCGAGCCGACGCTGACGGTCGCCGAGGTCGACGACACCCTGAGCAGCATCGCCGCCCAATCCGGCCCCGGCTCGGGCACCGCCCGCGCCGCGCTGCTGGAGGCGATGTTCGGACGGGCGACCGCCGAGGAGGCCCGCTTTCTCACCCTGTTGTTGGGCGGCGAGCTGCACCAGGGCGCATCGGCCGGGGTGATGGTGCAGGCGGCGGCCAGGGCGGCCGGCGTGCCGGTGGAGGCGGTTCGCCGTGCCGCGATGCTCGGCGGTCGACTCGACGACACCGTTGCGCTGGCGCTCACCGGCGGCGCGGCGGCCTTGGGGGAGGTGTCGCTGCTGGTGGGCCGGGCGGTACAGCCGATGTTGGCCGCAACGTCGGCCGACCCGGCGTCCGCCTGGGAGGACGCCTCGGTGGACGGCCTGGCGGTCGTGCAGCACAAGCTCGACGGCATCCGCATCCAGGTCCACCGGGCGGCCACGCCGTCGGGCGACCGGGACGCCGCCGTCCGGGTCTTCACCCGCAACCTGAACGACATCACCGAACGCCTCCCCGGGATCGTGGCCGTCGTGGCCGACCTGCCCGGCGGCGCGCTGGTGCTGGACGGGGAGGCGCTGGTCACCGATCCCGACGGACGGCCGGTGGCCTTTCAGGACACCGCCGGTCGGGTCTCCGCCGACGAGCCCCGCCCCGAGTCGGTGCGGCCCTATTTCTTCGACGCCCTGCACGCCGACGGGGTCGACCTGATCGACGCCCCGCTGAGCGCCCGGCTGGAGGTGCTCGACCGCGCGGCCGGATCGTCGATGGTGGCCGGCGCCACCGTCGCCGGGGCCGACGAGGTGGCGGGGATCAACGCCGACGCGCTGGCCGCGGGCCAGGAGGGCATCGTGGTGAAGGACCCGACCAGCACCTATGCGGCCGGTCGGCGGGGCAAGGCCTGGCGCAAGGTCAAGCCGGTGCACACGCTCGACCTGGTGGTGCTGGCGGCCGAGTGGGGCCACGGCCGGCGTCGGGGTTGGCTCTCCAACCTGCACCTGGGCGCCCGGGACCCGGCCGGTGGGTTCGTCATGGTCGGCAAGACGTTCAAAGGCCTCACCGACGCGTTGTTGGGCTGGCAGACCGACCGCCTGAGCTCGTTGGCCCGCTCCGCCGGGCTGGCGCTGGACGGGCACGTCGTCGAGGTGCCGCCGGAGCTGGTGGTGGAGATCGCGGTCGACGGCGTGCAGCGTTCCACCCGCTACGACGGGGGCGTGGCGCTGCGCTTCGCCCGCGTGGTGCGCTACCGCGAGGACAAGAAACCCGGTCAGGCCGACACGATCGAGGCGGTCCGGGCGCTGGGCTGACCGCACGGGCGCCGAGGTTCCCCGCCATCGTGCGCCAGAGGATGCACGGGCGGGGATCCTCGGCCGGTCGGGGCCGATCAGCGCTCGCACCGGGTCGCGCGACCCGGTGCAAGCGGACGCTCCATGCCGCACCCTGTGAGCGGGCGCGAGGGAGAGGAACCGGGCCGCGGGCACATGGACACCGAGTGGATCGAGCTGTGGGTGGACCACGACGGTGCACCGGGGCCGGTGCCGCTCCGCGTCGGCTGGTCGCCGGGCACCACGGTGGGCGAGGTGTCGCGTGCGCTGTCGGCCCGCCTGACCCCGGCGGTCGGCGGCAGGCCGGTTCTGGTCGGGGTCGACCCGCCAACCGGCCCGCTGCCCGGCGACGCTCCGGTGGAGCGGAGCGGCCTGCAACGGGGACACCGGGTTCGGCTGGCGGCCACCACGGTGACCTCGGCCGACCCGGCGGGCGGGCACACCACCGGCGCCACGACCGGCGACATTACCGATCCAACCATGGACCGGACCACCGATCGCACCACCGTGATGGTGCGGCGCGGCCCCAACCGCGGCCGCCGGGTTGCGCTCGGCGACGCGCTGGTCGTGGGCCGGTCGCCGGACTGCGATCTGACGCTGGACGACCCGGCGGTGTCGCGCCGCCACGTTCGGCTCACGCGACGCCAGGCCGTGGTGGAGCTGGAACCCCTTGCCGACTCGGTGGTCGGCGTCTCCGGCAGGCACCTGCGGTCCTGTGAGCCGGTCGAGCCCGGCACGCCGATCCGTGTGGGCGACAGCGAACTCGTGGTGATCGCACCCACGCGACGGCCCCCGCCGACCTCCGCCGGGGCGACGCCGACCTCGACCCGGCCGCACCAGCGTCCCCCTCGCGCCCCGTTTGTGTCGAACCCCCCGACGCTCGACCTGCCGGAGCCGCCACGCCGGACCGGTGTGGGCACGGTGCCCTGGTTGTCGGTGGGCCTCACCGGTGCCTTCGCCGTCGTGATGGTGATGGGCGGTGGGTTCGGTGGCGGGGTGACCGCCAACCTGATCTGGTTCTTCACGCCGCTGCTGTTGGCCTCGGGCGCGATCGAGTATGCGTTGTCGGCCCGGCGGGGCGATCGACGGGCGCGACGGCGGTGGCGTGCCGAGCTGACCGACCGGTGCGCCGAGTTGGACCGCCTGCTGGACGACGAGGCCCGTCGGGCGACGCATGCCGCTCCCCCGCCGGCGGACTGGCTGCTCGCCGCCCGCTTGGGAACGACCCGCCTGTGGGAGCGGCGACGCGAACACGACGACGCCCTTCGGTTGCGCGTGGGGCTGTGCAACGCCCGCGTCGAGGTGGCCGGAGGCCTCCCGACGGCGGGCCCGGCCGACCTGCTGGCCGAGGCCGCCGAGTCGGTCGACCGCGTGCGATGGCGCCAGGACGTCGTCTCGTGTCTCGACCTGGCCGAGGTCGGGTCGATCGGCCTGCACGGGCCCGACGCCCACGCCCTGGCGGCGTCGCTGACCGCCCAGCTGGTCGCCGCGCTGGGTCCGGAGGACGTGGCGATTGCGGTCGCCGTCGGCGCGACCCACGCCGCTCGCTGGCGATGGGTCTCGATGCTGCCCCACCTCCGCTCGGCCGCCGAGCTGCTCGGCGGCCCGGCCACCGCCGGGTGTGCCGGGCACGACCGCCTGGTGGGGGCGATCGGCGCGCTGGGCGCGGCACGCCTCCGTCGATCCGACGGCCCCGGCCCGCACGGGAACCTCCCGTTGGTCGCCGTGCTGGACGGCGAACTCGCCGCCACGATCGAGGTTCGGCGACTGGCCGCCCTGTGCCGCCTGGCCGAGGCCGGCATCCACGTGCTGTGGTTGGACGGACGCCCGTCGCTCACCCCGATGGGTTGCGGGGCCACCGCCACGACCGCCCGGAGGGGCCTGGCCACCGTCGTGCCCCGCCCGGGCGCGGTGCCCCACCGGGTTCGATGGGAACCGGTCGCCCCCGAACAGCTCGATCGGCTGGGGCGGCACCTGGCGCCGCGCCGCGACGGCGACCGGGCGGGCACGGGCGCCGGGCTCCCCGCATCGGTGTCGCTGGCGTCGCTCGGCGCGCCCGACCCGAACACACTGGCCGCCACGGTGGGCATCGGGCCGGACGGCCCGGTGACGATCGACCTCCGCCGGGACGGGCCCCACGCGCTGGTGGCGGGAACGACCGGCGCCGGCAAGAGCGAGCTGCTGCGAACGCTGGTGGCCGCGCTGGCGATGGCCCGCTCGCCGCAACGGCTCAACCTCGTGCTGGTGGACTTCAAGGGCGGAACCGGCATGGGCCCGCTGGCAAACCTGCCCCACGTCGCGGGGATGATCACCGACCTCGACCCGGGCGAGGCCAACCGGCTTCGTCTCGGGTTGGAGGCAGAGGTTGACCGGCGCCTGCGGGTCCTCGCATCGGCCGGGGTCGAGAACCTGGCGGCGTTGGAGCGCAGTCGACCGACGGAGGCGCCGCCGGCGATCGTCGTGGTCATCGACGAGTTCGCCGCCCTGGCGCGTCAGGCCCCCGCCGTGTTGGACGGCCTGGTCGACCTGGCCCAGCGGGGCCGCAGCCTGGGCATCCACCTGGTGCTGGCCACCCAACGTCCGCGGGGTGTGATCTCCGATGCGATTCGCGCCAACACCAACCTGCGCCTCGTCGCCCGCATGGCCGACGTCGAGGAGTCGATCGACGTGCTGGACGACCCGGCCGCCGCCCACCTGCCGGTGGGGGTGCCCGGCAGGGTCCTGATGCGGGTCGGTGCCGCTCCGCCAACGCCCGTGCAGGTGGCGTTCACCGGCACCCCGACGGCCCACCGCTCTGCGGTCGCCGTGATGCCCCTGACGCTGGACCCGCCGCCCGGCGGACCCCCAACCGTCGCGCCCGCGACGGCGAGGCCGCCGGTCACCGAGGCCGACGCGGTCGTCCGGGCGACGCAGTCCGCAGCCCGCGACCGGCGAGCCGACCGCCTGTGGTTGGAGCCCCTTCCGACACGGCTGAGCGACCCGACCGTGGTGGCGGGCGAGGACGGGCGCCATCTGCTCGATCGCGCCGCTCCCGATGCCGCCCAGGTGCGGGCGACGACAGGGTGGCCGCTGGCCGTGGCCGATCTGCCCCGGCGCCGGGCGCGCGCGGTGTGGTCGCTCGATCCGGCGGGAGGGGTGGTGCTCGTGCTCGGCGGAGCGGGGTCCGGCCGCACCTCCGCCCTGCAGGCGATCGCCGCTACCGCGGCCGGCCACGGGGCGGGCGCGGTGGGAATCGACGGTGCGGGAGGTCGGCTGGCCGGGTTGGATGGGGCCACCGCGGAGCACCGAACGGGAGCTGCCGCCGAGTCCGGCGGCGAGACACCACCCGGCCTGGGCGCATTCGTCGCGGTCTCCGACGATGAGCGCCTGGCCCGACTCCTCTGGTGGTTGGAGCAGCGCGGCGGCGCCACGCCCTGTGTGCTGGCGATCGACGGGTGGGAGGGCGTGTGGGACCGCGGACAGCTCCCCGGAGCCTCCGACGTGATCGTTCGGTTGGTCGAACTGGCCCGCACCGCACGCGCCCGCCGCCTCACCGTCGCCGTCGGCGCGGGCCGGGCCGGGGCCCTGCCGCCCGAGCTCCGCTCGGCCAGAAGCGAGTTGGTGGCCCTCGCCGGGGCCGAGCGGGATCCCGACCTGGGCCTCGACCATCCACCGCCCTCGGGCGCGCCACCCGGCAGGGCCCGGTTGGTCACCGCCCAGGCGCACCTGCTCGGCGGCGAGTCCGACCCGACCGAAGGGCCGCTGGTGCAACTTCGGCAGCCGCCTCCGCCCTCGCCCGGGCAGGGCCGGAACGACGGCGGATCACACCCGGCGGTCGCCTCGGGGGACGCGCCCCTGATTGCGCCGCACCCCGCCAGGATTCGCCTGGAGGTCGGCCTCGAGACCAAACCCGGGCCGAACCCCGACGTCGGTTCGCCGTCCACCGACTCGGGCCGACACGACCCCGGCGTGATCGTGGGCGTCGACCTCGAGCGCGACCTGCCGGTGGTTGCTCCCGCCACCGGCCCGTTCTGGGTGCTGGGCCGGCCACGGAGCGGTCGGTCGACCACCCTGGCGACACTGGCCGCACAGGCGACCGCCGGCCGGCCCGGAGGAAGGGTCCTCGTGTCCGCCCGAGCACCGATCGGGCCGACCCAGCACCCGTGGACCACCACGCTGGAGGCTCCGGCCCGGCTGCACGACGGGCTCCCGGGACCCGTTACGTCGGTGGCGTTGGTGGCGATCGATGACGCCGATCGGCTCGACGACGACGGGTGGGCCGCTCTCGACCGCTGGTTGGGGGCGCTGCCAGAGCACGGTCGGGATCCGCTGCTGGCCGTGGCGGCCGACCCGGCGGCGTTGGATCGCTGGAACCCCGTGGTGAGCTCGCTCCTGGGGCACGGGTCGGGGTTGTTGCTCAGCCCCGAGCCGGACGAGGACGGCCGGCTTCTCGGGGGCGACCTGCCACGCCACCGTCCCTTCGTCATGTCGGCGGGGCGGGGCTATCTGGTCGTGCGCGGGACCGGCGCGCGCCCCGTCCAGGTGGCCTGGCCACACGCGTAGCGCCCCGCCGGGCCCTGGGGGCGGGTCGCGCGACCCGTGGACCATCCGCGATCGGTGTGCTCAGATGGGTGTATCGGCGGCGGGGGGACGCACCGATGGCGAGACGGCGGGTCTCGTCGACGACGACCAGCGGGGGACGGATCGATGACAGGCGGGGCGACGAACACGGGGCGATGCGGCGCGCACGCCCACACCGAGGCGGGTGCGGCCGAAACGCGCCTCTTGGTGGAGTTCTGCGGGGAGGAGTGGTGGCTGGGGCCGGACGGGTCGCTGACGTTCGGGCGCGACGCCGAATGCACCATCGACGAGGCCAACCGGTATCTCCACCGGGTGGCGGGTCGGTTCCGCCACCGCGGCGGCCACTGGTGGCTTCGCAACGAGGGCTCGCACCTGCCCGTGAGCATCCTCGAAGCGGCGGGACGGCCAATGGTCGTGCTGCCGCCCGGGGTGGAAACCACGCTGTGGCCGGGTGACTTTGCGGTGATCCTCGAGGCGGGCCCGGCGCGCTACGAACTGCGGGGCCGCTGCCCGATGCCGGAGGCCGAGAGCGAGGCGGGTGCCGTGCCACACCCGGAGGTGGACGACGACGGGCCCGACCACACCGCCCGGTGGGGCGTCCTCGACCTCAACGACGACCAACGGGCGCTGCTGGCCGCACTCGCCGAACCCCGACTTCGCGACCCCCTCTCGGAACCCACCACGCTTCCCCCCAACCGACAGACCGCCATCCGCCTGGGGTGGTCGCTGTCGAAGTTCAATCGAAAACTCGATCATCTGTGCGGCCGCCTGGCGCGCCACGGCGTCCGGGGCCTCCAGGGAAGCGTCGAGACCACCGCGTCGGAGCGACGCCAGAACCTGGTCGACCACGCGCTCTCGCACCGTCTGGTGCAGACGGCCGACCTGGAACTGCTCGACGAACCCGCCGGGGTCCGGACATGAGCTCTGCACTGCTCACCCCGCCCGACCACGGTCGGCCGTTGACGCCCGACGAGTGCGACCGGACCCGACCCGCAGGCACCCGCCTCGCAGCGGAGGAGCCCGACCCCGATCGCACCCGGGTGGCTCGACCGGCGGCCACCGCCCCGCGAGACCGTGCCGAACCCGGACTGCCGGTCGGCGCCGCCCCACCGACAAGGCGACGAATTCGGCCGGTGCCGCCCGGGCCGTCGGTCACGTTCGTGCCGCTCCCCGACCCGGAGGCCGACGACTGGGACCGTCGGGCCGACGCACTGCAATGGTGGATGGCGGACCTCGGTGGGCCTCATCCGGTCACGGTCCACACCGGCGCCGGGGCCGGCATGGCGTCCCGGACGTTGGAACGATCGTTGCGCGACGGGGGCGTCGACGTCATCGAGGCCAACGATTCGCTGATCAAGGGGCTGCTCCAGGCGCCTCCCCAGTCCGCGTTGGCCAGGCTGCGGCGATGGATCACCCGTCGGCCTCGGCTGCGCCTGGAGATCGTCGAGGTGCGTCTGGAGCGCGTCGACATCGGCAGCCGGGTGACGGCGCGGGCGGGCGGCGAACGAGCCGCCGAATCGCTGCGGTGCGCACTGTCGGAGCTTCCACCCGCAGCGCGGTGAGCGACGAACAGCCGGCGGTCGACGGCGTCGGCCACCCGCCGACGGCGCCGCCGGGATACGCCCCGCCGACGCCGGTGGACGAGCCGGTCGCCGAGCGGGCTCACGCCGGCTGGTCACGGTGGCGCTGCGTCGGCCTCGGTGAGCGCGGCGTCCCCGATCACCCACCACCCGCCGAGCAGTCCCCCGACGACTACACCCCCCAGCTCGAGCTTCGCCGCTCGAAGGAGGGCGCCGGGCTGATCGCGGCAGCCCGCTCCCAGGCACGCCTCGACGGGCACCCCGGTGTCGTCACGATCCATCGGGCCACGCTCGACGGTCACGGCGTCGCCGAGGTGCAGCTGGGCTGGGCGGGACCGACGCTGGCCGGTCACCTTGCCCAGCGGGTCCGAGCCGGGAGGGATCTCCCCGTTGCGGACGTCGCCCGCATCGGGCTCGACCTGGCGACCGCCCTGGCCGACGCCCACGAATTGCGGCCGCCGTTGATCCACGGAGCGCTCGACGCCACGGCGGTTCGGATCGACCGATGGGGACGCTGCCGGCTGGACGGGTTTGGGGGAAGGGCCGAGGAACCTGCGGCGACGCCCATCGACGACGTGCGGGCGCTGCTCGAGTTGCTGGGTGGACTCCTGGGGGATCACCCGCCACCGCCCATGCCGGGCAGATCCGGGGTCGCCGCCATCGTCGACGGTGCCCGGGGCGAACTCGCCGCGGGGCGACGACTCGATGCGCGGGGCGTGGCGATGGCCCTCGCCAACCTTCCCGGCATCGGTGCAGCCCACACTCATGCGCCACCCGGCGTTGCGATTTGCCCGACGTCCGACGACGCCACCCGGAGCGGGCCGCTGGACGACCGCACCCACCGCCAGGATGCGGGTGATCCTCCCTGCTCCAGGCCTCGGTTGCCCGACGGGCTGATCCCGCTTCGACGCCTCGCCCGGGGCGGTCACGGCGACGTCTGGCTGGCACACGACGGGCTGCTGGGGCGCCCGGTGGTCGTGAAGCGGTTCCATCCGGGCGGCGGCACCGCCTCGAAACGCGAGCTGGCGGCCCTGCGCGTCCTCGAGGGCCACCCGGCGTCGGTGGAGTGCTACCACGTCGGCGGCGCCGACCGACCCGGGTTGCAGGCGACCAACCCGTCGGACCCACCGACCAACCTGGTGCTTACGTGCTGCGACGGCGGGCCGCTGGACCCGAGCCGCCCCTGGAGCGCCCGGGACCTGGCCCAGGTGGGCGCCCACATCGCCGACGCGCTCGGAGTCCTCCACGCCCGGGGGCTTGTGCACGGCGACATCAAGCCTCAGAACCTGCTGGTCGACCGATGGGGCGCGGTGCGGTTGGCCGACTTCTCGGTCACCGGCCCCATCGGCGCCACGGCGTCCGGCGACTGCTCACCCCGCCACGCTCCGCCCGAGCAGCTGAGCGGCCGACCGCTGCTTCCCTCCGCGGACCTGGCGGCGCTGGCGGCCACGCTGTACCACCTCGGGGAGGGCCATCCCCCGCTCGACCGCGGCGACGGTGTGCAGGCCCTCGTCGATCGACGCCTTCGGGGAGAGATCGCCGACCACCCCCGCTCGATGGACACCCTCCCCGCGCTGTCCTCCTGGGTGATGGCGCACCTGCGTCCCGACGTGGCGTCGCGGCCGTCGGGCGGCGCAGCGGTGGCGGCCGCCACGTTGCGACGGGCGTGCCGACCGGACGCCAACGACGAGGCGACCCTCGGTGGCGATCCCGAGGTCCAGGTGCCGGTTCGCTCGGCCCGCCGGCCGGCACGTCGGGTGGCGGCGGTGACCTTCGCCGTCTGTGGCCTGACCGGACTCGCCGCGAGCGCCGTCGCAGCGACCACCACGTCCCGGTCCGACGACACGGAGTCCCGGGCACGTCTGGTGGCCGAACGGCTGCCCGCCCCCGACCCGCTGGGCGCCGAGACGTCGCCCAACCTCCGGCTGCGCCTCGACGCCTCCGGCGGTGCCGTGCTGATTCGAACAGCGGCGCCGCACGGGCGGCCCTGGGTCGTTCGCCGAGACGACTTCGGCTCCACCGACGGCCTGGTCGACGACCTCCCGACGGCCTCCGGGCCGGTCGGGATCGACGGCCGGATCGGCGACGGCCCGGTGACGGTCTTCGGCGACGACCGCGCCGCACTCCGACTGCCGGCGGGGCAGGGCGGCATCAGTTGCGTCCGGGTGGTGACCGCCGACGACCCGCCGTCGGTCTCCTCAACCCTGTGCTGGGGCTGAGGTGGCGACCTCGGGGTTGCCGACGCGCCCGATCGGCCCGAAGTGGGCCAGGCCGACGATGGCGACGCCCAACAACCCGCCCAGCCCCAGCACCGTCGACGTGCCGGTCACCTTCAGCAATCCGCCGGCGATGAGCGGGCCGGTCGTCTGGCCGAAGCGGCTGGCCGAGGTCCAGGCCGCCAGGGCGGCCGCTCGATGCTCGTCCGGCGTGTTGGTCACCGTCACCTCCTGAAGGGTCGGGACGAAGAACCCCTCGCCGGCCCCGTAGAGCAGCGCCGCGACGAGCACCAACCACAGCACCCCCGCCGCCCCCATCGTGGGGAACGCCACGACGAACAGGCCCCCGGCCACGCTCAGCAGGCGGCGCGCCGACAGCACGGACCGGAACCGTCCCAGGTTGAAGGCCACCAGCGTCGAGGTGATCGCCGGCACCGACAGCACCGCACCCCGCTGCGCCGCGTTGAGTCCGAAGCGCCCCTCCAGGTGCAGGGGGAGCACCGTCAGGAACAGCCCGAAGATCGCGATGAACACCAACGTGGCCCCAGCGATGCTGGCCAGGTTGACCGGGTGGCGGACGGCCTGTGCCACGCCACGAAGCTGGCTGCCCACCGTGTCCTCACGGACGCTGACCGCGGGGGCCACCACCCGCCAGCCGACCGCCGCCAGCGGGAGCGCCAATGCATACAGGCCGAAGGTGACGCGCCAATCGAACAGCTCGGTCACCGCGCCCGACAGCAGCGGCAACAGGGCCAGCCCCGTGGTGAGCACGGCGGAGTTGCGCCCGATCAACTTGGTGCGCCGGGCGCCGGTGGTCGAATCCCCGATCAGCACGACGGCCAGGTTGATCAGCCCGGCCGACCCCACGCCTTGCAGGAACCGCGCCGCCAGGAACAGCGGCAGGGTCGGGGCCAGGGCCACCATCCCGCCGAAGCTCCCGAAGAGGAGGAGACAGCCGACGATGATCGGGCGGCGGCCGATCCGGTCGGCGGCGACACCGACGACGGGGGCCATGAAGATCCCCGCCACCGACCCCGACGCCACGATCAGGCCGGAGGTCGACTTCGACGCCGAGAACTCGGCGAGCACGTTGGGGAGCGCCGGCGTGACCAGCGCATTGGACGTGATGCCCACCAGCGTGAGTGCAAAGGAGAACCACAGCGGGGTGCGACGCATCGGCGCACCCTACGACCCGGCGGCCAGAGCCCGGTTCGGCCGGTTGCCCGTCCCGGGCATCTCGGGACGGACGGTCAGGCGTCGCTTCCCGGGGAGCGGGGCGCCCGGTATTCGAACCAGCGCTTGCCGAAGACCACCCGCTCGCCGTCGCGCAGGACGTGGGGAGCCTCGGCGTCCAGACGGGTGAGCTCGCCGGGGGTGGCCTCGACGAAGGTCCCGTTGGCCGACCCGCAGTCCACGATCGACACCTCGTCGTCCCTACGGCGCAACTCGACGTGGTTGCGCGACACCGCCTGGGAGTCGTCGGTCATCGTCAGGGTGTGCAGCCGGGAGGGGTCGTCACGAACACCGGGGTCGGGTCGTCGGCCGATCAGCACGTCGCCGGGCAGCTCCACCGCCACGCCGTCATCGAACAACAGCAGCGGGATCGAGGTGTCGTCCTCCAAACCATCGCTGTCCCATTCACGCTCGTTGGTGTCGTCACCGGAGTCGCTCCGCGGTGCCGACTCGGTCACCGCCGAGTTCTCTCGTGTCGCGGTCGCCACGTCGGCGTCCGCAGCTCCGACCTCGTCGTAGGAGGCCGGATCGGCTGCCCAGTCGGCCTCGGGCGCGCTCGGGGCCTCGTCGACGTCCTCGTCCGCCGCGTCCGCCTCGGCGTCGCCGTCCTCGGTCGCCCATGCCGGGGGTGGCGGCCAGCTCCCCTGATCGTCGCCCGACGCGCGACCGCGGGGGCTGCGGCCCCCCGGACGGCCCGCCTTCTGATCGGGCTCCGCGGTGACCGAACCCATGGGGTCGGCCCCGGGGACGCTTGGGGTGGTCACGATGGGGACCAACCCGGTCGACTCTCCGCCGGCGGCCTCGTCGGAGCCGTCTGACTCCGGCGGGGGCTCCTCGGCGACCTCGTCGTCGCCAAAGGATGAGGCGGAACGATGCTCGCCCGTGGGCTCCGGCGCGTCGGCGACCGCCGTTCCGGATCGGGCGGAATGGTTCGCTTCGGAGCCGGAGGTGCCCGAGGGCTCCGGCTCCTCGCTCACGATGCCGATCAGACCCTCGGCGTCGGTGGGTTGGCCATCGTCGAGGTCGGCGTCGAAGGGCAACTGGTGGCGATCCTGTCGGGCGGCCGGGCCGTTCCCGTCGGCCGGCGACCCTCGCGGGTCCCCCGTGACGTCGGCGTCGGTGTCGGTTTCGTTGGCCACCTCGGCTGCGGCGACGTGAGGATCCGGGGCGTCCGTGGGCGCGGCACCCTCCGTCCGGCGGGGGTCGGCCTGGTCGGCGCCGCGTCCGGCGGTCCCCGTGCCCGGACGCGCCACCCCGCCGACCGACCGACCCACCGGGGCGGTCGAGGTTGCGGCAGTGGCAGCCGAGGTCACGGCCGAGGTGGCGGCGGATGCGGTTGCGCCCTCGGGCGTCCCGCCCGTGGCCACGGGTGGCGTCGATTCGCCGGCGGCCACCCCACCGGCCGTTCCGCTGGAAGCGGCGGTCGGGGCGGCGGCTCCGACGGAGGCCTCGGTGCCACCCGCCGCCGCGGCGGGACCGCGCCCGACCAGCAGCGCGCCCTGTGCCTGAACCACTCCGTCGGCGAGGTCGATGCGTTCCGGGGCGACGCCGGCGCTGACGCCCAACTCGATGCGGTCCGGCCGTTCGGCCAGCACCAGTTGCGCCCACATGCCTGACACATCCGAGGAGACGCTGCGGCCGTCGCCCAGTGTCACCACCGCCTCGCCTGCGGCCATACACAGCAGGGACGGTCCCACCTGGATCACCGCTGCGAAGTCGGCAACCTCGTCGCCCGACCGGGCCAACAGCCATCCCGCCAGGTCGCGAAACGCCGGGGCCGCATCGTCGTGGTCGGTCGCCGCGACGCGTTCGGCAAACGCCGGGCCGTCGGACCAGTGCTGGCTGACCAGAACCACACACCCCGGCCAGGAGTACAACTCGCCGGAGCCATCGGTGGGGATGGTGCGATAGCCGTCGATCGCCATATGACTTGCCCCTCTCATTGAAGACCTGGCCACCGGGCGTGCGACCGTCGGAGGGATCACCGACGAGCACACACGGTGGGCACCTCAACCTACCGGGCTCACCACCCCCGGTGGTGCACTTCATAGAGCGGTCACCAGCGCGCCCATCGCGAGATTTCGGGCGGCGACGGCCGCTCCGACCGGAGCCCGCACGCCCACCGACCGTCCGGTAATTCCTGAACGCCCCCATTCGTCCGGAGGTAGGTTCGGAGACATGAACTCTTGGCTTGCGTTCGGTCTGGGCACCGCGGCGGGGACCGGCGGCTACGCCGCGCTCTCGACCGCCCTGCCGTGGCCCCTGACACCATCGGAGAAACGGGACAAGGCACGAACAAAGGCCCGGGCCCGGTGGCCGCAGATCGACGCGGAGGCCGACCCGGCGGTGGCATCGGCCGGAGCGTCGCAGGTGCTACCCCGACTTCGCCTGGACGACCGGGTGACCGGCACGCCGTGGGGTTCGCTTCGGGTACTGATGCTGGTGCACCGGGGCCCAGCCGAGGAGTGGAACGACACCGAGGCGGTCCTGGTCGCCTCGATGCGGACCCACGGGTTCACCTGTCTGGGCGTCTCCGCCTCGATCGAGGGCGGCCGCGTGTCGGCGATTGCGTTTCGCTGCCCGCCCGCACCCGGACCGGGTGACGCAACCCATGCGGAATGCGAGTCGCGCGCGCTGGTCGACACCCTGTGCGGCGCACCTTGGGATGCCGGGTTCGTCGTGGTGACACCCGACTGGTTCATCGTCGCCCACGAACAACGCTCCCGTCCCGGGCCCAATCCGACGAAGACGCCTCCCAAGCTCGTCGGCATCGTCACCGACTGCCACGCCGCCATCCGCACGGGCTCCGACGCGCCGGAACGTCACGGGCCGATCCCGATGGCCCGACGCACCCAGCGCCTGCTTCACGACGGCGTCCGCGAGGTGCAGGGACACCTGGCGACGCTGTGATCAGCCGAGGACGACGGTGGCCTGCCGGGTGAGGCTTCCGATCAGCCCCGGGAAGACGCCGATGAGCAGCACGCCCACGATGCAGAGCCCGATCGTGATAATCGCCGTGCGCGGAATCGGCAGCTCCGCCCGTGTGGGTGCCGGTGCGGCACCCTCCTCAACTCGTCGTCGGACGCCCAGAACATGGCGCCCACGATGCGGAGGTAGAGGTAGGTGGAGATGACGGCCGACACCACATGGCGGCCACACCCATCCACCAGCGATCCGTCCACCGCGGCGGTGATCACGCCGAACGGCGAAGAACCCGCCGGTGAACGGTACCATGCCCGCCTGGGCGAGCTCAAACACGACCATCGCCAGGGCCAGCGGGACGGGTGGCCGACAGGCCTCGGAGGTCGGCGAGGGAGGTGTGGCCGTCGCCCTCCAGCAGTCACGGTGATGACGGCGAACGCCCCGACGGTCATCAGCGAGTACACCTGCGGTAGAACAAGGCGGCGGCGATGCCCTTGTCGGGCCGCGTCGACAGCGACCAGGATGAAGCCGGCGTGATTGATCGACGAGTACGCCAGCATGCGCTTCGTCGGTCTGCACGGTGGCGCCGAGTCGCCGCCGAAGAGCGACAGGATCGCCAGCGTTTCGACGACCGGCCGCCAGTCGCCCCGGTAGGCAGGAGGGCGACGACGAGCACCCGAAGCAACCCGGCGAAGGCACCGGCCTTGATCGCCGGGCCAAGAAGCGCGGTGACGGGCGTCGGGCTCCCCCTGGTAGACGTCCGGCGCCCACCAATGGAAGGGCACCCCGGCCCACCTTGAAGGCCAGGCCGATGATCACCATGGCGATGCCGCCCAGCAGCAGGTTGTCGGCGACGACGCCCTGACCGTCGAGGAACGGCCGCATGCGACCGAGGCTGGTGGTGCCGTGGCCCCGTAGAGCAGCGCGATGCCGGCGCAACAGGAACGCCGACGCGCTGCGGCGCCAGCACGAAGTACTTCAGGCGGCCTCGAGCGAGCCGGCGCGCCCGACGGTGCATGGCCCGGCCAGCGTGTAGGCGGCGAGCGACAGGATCTCGAGCCCGATGAACAGCACGACCAGGTCGTTGGCCGAGGCCATGCCGCGCACCGGCCGCCGAACATCATCCAGCACGCTGAGGCTCGACGCCCTCGAGTTACGTTTCCCGAGCCAGATAGCCGTGGAAGAGCAGGGCAGCGAGGACGACCGCGCCGGCGATCACCCAGTAGAGAAGACGGAGAAGCCCGTCAACGCCGACCGCGCCGGCGAGGCCGAGGCAGGCCTCGGGTGGGGTCGACGATGCGTCCACAACAGGATGCGGCGGCCATCGAGGCCAGTCCCACCGCCGCCGTTCCGAACGGAGCGACGTGGCAGGACGCCACGACAGGATCCAGCGCAGCAGCAACAGCAGCAGGGCGCCGCCGAACATGACCGGGACCGGGGCGAGGTAACCCCAGCTGACCTCGGGGGTCACCGCCGGGGCGCCGGCCTGCGCCGCTGCGCCGGGAAGACCCTGGACAAGCGTGGCGATCATCCTTCGCCCTCCCCACCGTGATCGTCCCCGTGGGTCGCATCAGCCACCTGGGGTGCCTCCGGGGCGGCCGGGGCGGCGTAGTCGGAATGGCGCTCCACCTGGGCGACGACCCGCTCGACCGAGGGACCGATGCGCTCGAGTACCGGCTGCGGGTAGACCCCGAGGACGACGATCAGGGCGACGAAGGCCGCCATGATCCACCGCTGCCCGGTCTTCAGGTCGGTCATCGTGGCGTTGTCGCCGGTCGGCTCGCCATGGAACACCCGCTGGTAGCCCCACAGCAGGTAGAGCGCAGCGAGGATCACCGAAGACGGCCACCACGGTCCACCGGTGGGTCTGCCGGCGCCAGCATCGAGAGGTACTCGCCGACGAATCCGTTCAGCCCGGGGAGGCCCACCGAGCTCAACATGACGATCATGAAGAACCCGGCCAGCACCGGCGCCTTCACCTGAAGCCCGCCGAGCTCGTTCATGTCGCAGGTGTGGCGGCGCTCGTAGATCCACCCGACCAGCAGGAACAGCGCCGGGGTGGAGATGCCGTGGTTCAGCATCTACAGCACACCGCCGTTGACCCCGATGATCGTGAGGGAGAAGATGCCGAGGGTAGATGAAGCCCATGTGGGCCACCGACGAGTACGCCACCGAGGCGTTTCCAGGTCGGTCTGCATCGAGGCGACGATGGCGCCGTAGACCTGTGCCGATCACCGCCAACGTCATTGACCGGCGTGGCCCAGTGCGCCGCCTCGGGGAACAGTTCCAGGCCGAAGCGGATCAGGCCGTAGGCGCCCAGCGAGGAGCACGCGGCGAGGATGACCGAACCGGCGGTCGGCGCGTCGGTGTGTGCGTCCGGCAGCCAGGTGTGCACGGGGAACATCGGAACCTTCACCGCAAAGGCGATGGCGAAGCTGGCGAAGATCCAGCGTGCCGCGTTGGTCGAGATCGACTGGGTGGCGGTGAGCTCGACCAGGTCGAAGGTCATGCGACCGGTCGCCTGCGGAAGTTGAGGAACACCAGCGACAGCAGGCTTACCAACATGAAGGCCGAACCGAACATCGTGTATAGGAAGAACTTGTTGGCCGAGTACGTGGCGTTGCCGTGCCCCCAGCGACCGATGAGGAAGTACATCGGCACCAGCACCATCTCGAAGCACAGGAAGAACAGCAACAGATCCAGCGCCACGAACGCACCGATCGAGGAGGCGATCAGCAGGGACATCCAGGCGTAGTACGCCTTGGGGGCCTTGCCGCGCAGGCGCCGAGGATGCTCAGCGGGAACAGCACGGCGGCCAGGCACCACCGCTGAACGCTTGAATCCCGTCGACGCCGAGGTGCCACGACAGCCCCAGTCGGCCACCCAGGTGGCCTGCACCTCGAACTGGTAGCCCGCGTCGCCCCGCTGAAACTGGGTGAGCAGGTAGATCGCCAGGGCGGCGGTGACCAAGGCGCCCATCAGGGCCACCTGTCAGGGGGTGTCCTCACCTGCACGAGGGCAGGATCATCACCAGCAGCGCAGTGGCCAGGAGCACCAGCACGAGCGCGGGCAGCAGCGCCGGGAGGCCCCGTCGGAGGAGGCGAGCAGGGAGGAGGCAACCGTGGCAATCATCGATCGTCATCCTCGTCACGAAGTACACCAACACGGCAGCGGATCCGATCGTGAGGCCCAGCAGGTAGCGCCGCAGCTGTCCGCCCTGCAACCGGCCGAGGAGGCGACCGTCGCGCAGCATGCGGCCGAGCCCGTTGACCGCCCCGTCGATGATCTGCCGGTCGAACTCGGCCAGGCCGTCGAAGAAGCGGCGCCCGGGCCCGGCGACGAAGGCGGAGATGCCGTCGTCGTAGTGCCAGGCCGACCGGAGGAACTCCGACTCGATCCGTCGGGGATCGGCCTTGCGCTGGAGTACACCCCGAAGCCGCCGGCGTGCCGATCAGGGCGGTGAGGATGGCGATGACCGCCAGGGTGATCAACGTCGGTGCGCCGGGTGCCTCGTGGGGGTGGGCGAGCACCGGCTCGATCCAATGCTCGAGGAACCGGGTGTCCTTGGTGAACGGCAGGCTGAGGGCGCCGCCGACCGTGGCGAGACCGGCCAAGGCCACCAACGGAATCCACATCAGCGGAGGTGATTCGTGCGGGTCCTCGTCGGGGCCGAGTCCGACCCCCTCGGGCCGGGACTCCTCGATGGGCGCCAGACCCCAGTCGGACGTGCCACCCGACGTGTCGACGGCGGCGGCGACGCCCACCGCTTCGAGTTCGGCGCCCGCTTCGTCGTCGGCGGCCTCAGGGCTCTCGGCGCTCTCGGCGACCGTGGCGGCGTCGCCCGTCGTGGAAGGCTGCGCATCCGGGCCGAAAAGACACCAGCACGACCTGTCCGGGTCATGTAGAGCGGTCAGCAGGGCGGTCAGCAACCCGACAGCAGAGGGCGGCGCCCGCCGAACCGAAGTCCCAGGCGCGGCGAGGATGTCGTCACTTCGCTCCAGAAGCCCGAGAACGGGGGCACGCCGGCGATCGACAGCCAGGCGATGATGAAGGTGGCCGACGTGATCGGCAGGTACTTGCGCAACCCGCCCATGCGGCGCGGCTGTCCTGATCGTCGTGCACCAGAGTGGATAACCGAACCGGCGCCCAGGAACAGCAGGCCCTTGAAGAACGCGTGGGTGACCACGTGGAAGATGGCCGCCCGTAGGCGCCGGTGCCGACCGCCGGGAAGGTGTGGCCCAACTGGGAGATCGTCGAGTACCAGCACCTTCTTGATGTCGTTCTGGGCGAGCGCCACCGTGGCAGCCCACAGCGCCGTCAGCACGCCCACCCAGGCGATCACGTCGTTGGCCCAGGCGGCCTCGGCCAGAATCGGGTTGAGGCGCACCAGCAGGTAGACGCCGGAGGTCACCATGGTGGCGGCGTGGATCAGGGCGGAGACCGGAGTGGGACCGGCCATGGCGTCGGGCAGCCACACCAGCAGCGGCAGCTGGGCGGACTTGCCGGCCGCGCCGACGAAGAAGAGCAGGCCCATGGCGATGGCGGTCGTGCCCGCGATGCCGGCGGCCGTCGCCGAGATGTCGACGTAGTTGAGCGACCCGATCGTGAACACCAGGAAGGTGCCCAGCATGAAACCGACGTCGCCCACCGGTTGGTGACAAAGGCCTTCTTACCGGCGGCCGCATTGGCCTCGCTGCGGTGCCAGAACGAGATCAGCATGTAGGAGCAGGCGCCGACGCCCTCCCAGCCCGAGGAACGTGATCAACAGGTTCGACCGGTGACCAGCATCAGCATCGAAGGCGAACAGGTTGAGGTAGAGAACCGAGAACTTCGGGTCGCCGTGCATGTACCCGATCGAGTACAGGTGGATCAGCGTGGCCACGCCGGTGATGAGCAGGCACATCGTGATCGACAGCGGGTCGGCCAGGAAGCCGACATCGACGCTGAAGGATCGGCCGGTATCCGCCGAAGAGCTTCACCGAGGACGACGTTCCTCTCGCCCAGGCTGAACAGCCCGGCGAACACCGCCACCGAGGCCCCGAAGGACCCGGCCATCGCTCGCGGTGGCCAACCACCCGGACCTGCGGTTCGCCCGGTTGGGGCCTGCGTAGCAACTTCCTTGGGAAGGCGGGGATCAGCCAGATCAGCTCTGCGAGTTCCATCAGATCAACCTCACCCGGCTGAAATGTCGTCGGCGGTGGCATCCGGGCGGCGACGCATCAACGCCACGATCAGCCCGAGGCCCACCGTCACCTCGGCGGCAGCCGCCTTTCATCACACAAAAGCTGCGATCTGTCCCACCCGGTCGTCCAGGGTCTGGCTGAACGACACCAGCGTGAGGTTGACGGCGTTCGCTCAGCTCGACGCACATCACCATGATCAGCACTCTTGCGGACCATCAGTCCGACGGGCCCGTGGCGAACAGGCCGGCACCCAACAGCAGGTAGGCGTCCTGGCCGATGGCGAGATCGGCGGCCAACGGCGTCATCGTGACTCCCTCCGCGTCCGGGTCGCGCTCATCGGTCGCTCGGCCGCAGCCGAGTCGGTGTCGATCGCCGGTGGCGGAACTGATTCTGTCGGCGGATCGAGCGGAGCGATCGCGGGCTCGAAGATGTCGGTCACCTCGGGGTAGTCGTCGGCGTCGATCGGCGTCTCGCTGGACCTGCGGGACAACAGCACGGCAGCGACCACGGCGATGCCCAAGAGCGCCGAGGTGATCTCCGAACGCGGGCCATAGTCGGTGAACCAGCCGGGCAGGCCCCCTCGACCGTCGTTCGCCCTGCAACGAGCGGGTGACCGTGGCGTTGTCGAACCCCACGGCCTTGCCCGACGAACAACACCAACACGGTCAGCACGGCGATGACCCCACCGGCGACGGCGGCACCACCTGCTGGCCCTTGGGGTTGTCGGCCTCGAGGCGCTCCGGTCGACCCCAACAACATGATGACGAACAGGAACAGCACGACGGTAGCGCCAGCGTACGCGATGATCTGCACGGCGGCGAGGAAATTGCGCCTCCTGTGCGATGAACAGCACCGCCACCCCGAACAGGGTGGCGATCAGCGACAGTGCGTTGTGCACCGGGTTGCGAAACCCGACCACACCCAGCGCACCGCCCAGCACGATGGCGGCCGACACGGCGAACACGATGAACTCGACCATCAGTGGCCTCCGCCGTCATCGACGGCGGACGTGGTGTCGTCCTTCGGCGCCGCGTCGCCCGACTGGCCCAGCTTTCCGGGGCTCGCACGCCGAAGCCCAGCTCGCCCGACCAGGCCACGACACCCTCGAAGGAGGCGTCGCCCTGCGGCGAGGTGGCACGCATCCAGGCCGAGGTGTGTTCGTCCTCGTCGCCCGACCACAGTTCCCACGGCTGGCGCTGTGCCCGACCCTTGTCGTCGGTCAGCAGCTCGGCCTTAGTGTAGATCAACGTCGCCTCGTTGGCTGAACGAGAGCGCAGGCTGCTTGGTCTCGGTGATCGCCTCGGTGGGGCAGGCCTCCACGCACAGGTCGCAGTGAATACAGCGCAGGTAGTTGATCTCGTAGACGAACCCGAAACGCTCGCCCGGCGAGGTAGGGATCGTCCGGGTCGTTGTCGGCGCCGCGCACGTAGATGCAGTTGGCGGGACACACCGGCGCACAGCTCGCAGCCGATGCACTCTCCAGCACCCGTCCTCGTAGCGGTTGAGGACGTGGCGGCCGTGCAGCCGGTTGGGCCGCGGTCTTCTCCTCCGGGAAAGTTCACCGTGAGGTTGCGCCCGGTGTCGGTCCGCTTGAAGACAGCTTCTTGAAGGTGACGGCGAACCCGTCGAGGTAGCCTCCAGCGCCTCCCGACGAGTTGACGGGAGGTGCGGCTGACCCGGCCCGGAACCTCAACGTCGGCGAGCAGGTTCAGCCGGTCCTCGGCGCGTCGTCTGGTGGCGGACTTGGATGCGGCGACGATCGATCCCCATCCCGCAACATGGCGGCAACCACCCCACCGATGACCGCTGCGAGATTCAATCTGTTCTGGCCCGCTTGACGGCGGTCAGCGCGAGGAACCAGCCGAGCGCCGGCGGAGATCATGATCTTCAGCCGATCTCCATCAGCTGGCCGTAGCAGAACCGGGAAGCGTGGCCCGGAACAGACGAAGATGCAGAGGAACACCCCGAGCTTGGCGAAGAACCAGGCGGGGATCAACCAGGTGCCGAGGAATCCGGTGAGACCGAATGTGGGCCCGGCGGGTCCGCCAACGTGACGATGATCGCCGACATCGTGACCGTATTCATGAACTCGGCCAGATAGAACATGGCGAAACGCATCGAGGTACTCGGTGTGAAGCCCGCCGACCAGCTCCTGTTCGGCCTCGACGAAGTCGAATGGCGGCCGGTTGAGCTCCGCGGTGATGCGATGAAACGACGAAGGGCACCAGGCCGGTGACCCACAGGTTCAGCTCCGGTGGCCTGACCGGCGACGATGCCGTTGGTGGAGAGCGCACCCGGCGGTCAACAGGATCGAGGCGATGCTGAGGCCGAGCGCCGCCTCGTAGGAGACCATCTGGTACCGACGCCCGCACCGGGAAGCCTTAGCGGATACTTCGAGCCCGACGACCAGCCTGACCAGCATGACGCCGTACACCGCGATGCCCGAGAAGGCCAGCATCAACAGGATGCCGAACTGTGGGTCGGCCACCTGCACAAAGGTTTCCTTGCCGAAGATCGACACGACGCCGCCGCTGTCGTCGTTGAAGTTGCCCGCCAACGGGATGATGGCGAAGGTGCCGAAGGCGGGAATCACCGCCAGAAACGGGGCCAGGCGGAACACGAACCTGTCGGCGCGGTCGGGCAGCAGGTCCTCCTTGAACGCCAGCTTCAATCCGTCGGCCAGGGTCTGGAGCAGCCCGAATGGTCCGGCCTTGTTGGGGCCGATGCGGTTCTGCATGTCGCTGATGAACGCGCTCAAGAACCACACCATCAGGATGACGGCGACGATCAGCGGTGAAGGCGATGACGGCGCCCTTGACGCCACGATGCCGACGGCAGCCCAGCCGATGTCTCCTGACAGCAGAGGGTCCACTATCCCTTTGCTCCCCGCTGCGTGGGGCCGGTCTCGACGCGCACCTCGGTCAGAGCATCGAGGATCGCGAGCGCCGTCGCACCGGCCTCGGACCGCCGCTCAGCTCGAGGCTGCCTCGAGGCGACCGGAACGTCCTGCGGGCGGGCACGGTGACCGAGCCGGCAGGCGATCGCACGGTGAGCTCGGCGCCTCGTCCACCCCGAGCGGGGTGAAGTCGGCCAGGTTCGGCCAGGCCCTCCAGCGCGTGACGGTCAGCGGGGCGCTCGAGGGCATGGCGGCGAGCATGGTGCCCGCATCAGTAGAGCCGCCGCACCGGACCAGCCGCAGCGAATGGCGCTGGAGATGGCAGGCACCTGGGTGAATGCGCCGGCGGTGAACGACAGGCGCTCGGGCGAACCGGCGAGCGCAGGCCTCCTCGTCGAGCACCGGCACCAACGTGCCGTCACGGTGGCCGGGCTCGGCCAACGTGTCCAGCCCGGCGCCGGTAAAGGTGGGCACGGCGTGCTCGATCTCGGCCTCGTCACCTCGATCGAGGTCAGGCCCAGGTCGGTGCCCAACCGCGACGCCAGCTCGGCGGCGATCACCCAGTCGGCCCTGGCGAGCCCCGGGGAGGTCACGCGATGACCGAGGGCGGTCACCCGACCCTCCAGGTTGGTCGTGCTTCCGCCCACCTCGGCGTGCGCCGCCACCGGCATCACGATGTCGCTCGCCAGCGTGGAGGCCGAGTGGTGGGTGGCCAGGCTGATCACGGTGGCCCGCTCCAGCGCGGCCGACGCATCGACGTCGGCGACCAGGTCGCCGATCGGGTCGGCGCCCAGCAGGACGAGGGTGCGGATCCGACCGTCGGCGGCCGCTTCGATGATGCCGGCGGCGTCCAGGCCGGGCGCCTCGGGGACGGCGTGCCAATGCTCCGCGAACCACTCACGGCCGCCGTCGAGGCTCATGCGACCCGGGAGGACGCTCGGCGCCAGGCCCATCTCGAGGGCACCGCGCACGTTGCCGCGGCGCAAACCGACGAGGAACGTCGCATCCGGACGCGCCTCGCGGAGGGCGGCGACCGCATCGGCGACCGGGCCGTACCCCTCGGCCAGCGACCGGCGACCGATGACCACCCGCAAGGGGCCGTCGCCTCGCAGCAGTTCGGAGGCTGCGGCCATCGCCTCGGGATCGATCGACCCGGCCGGCTCGGAGCCGACGCCGACCATGGCGGCCACCGCTCGACCGAGCTCGCCCATCGGCACGGGGACGTTCACCGTGGACAGCTCGTCGAGGCCACCCAGGGGTGGCGGTGGCGTTGATCAGCTTGACCCGCTCGAGGTGGCCGCGTGGCGAAGCCGCAGACGCAGCACCGGCAGCTCCTCGCAGGGTCGGGCCCCAGGTACAGCACGGTCCCGCCGGGTTCGCGAAGACATCGTCGATCGTGGCGGCCAGGAGAGCACCAACTCGGCCGGCAGGCCGTCGCCCAATTGGGCGTCGACGTTGTCGGTACCCCACACACCCTTGGCCAGCTTGGCCCACGCGTAGGCGGCCTCGTTGGTCAGGCGGGCGCCGCCCAACACGCCGATCGAGCCGGGCCCGCCGTCCTCGAGGGCGGCCTTGATCGCAGCGGTGGCCTCGCCGTAGGCCTCCGACCAACGCACCGACGTCGCCTCGCCGCCGCGGCGCACCGTCGGCTCGAGAATGCGGTCGTGGTGGTTCGCCTCGAAGCCGAAGCGGCCTCGGTCGCACAACCAGCCCCAGTTCACCGGGTCGGAGTCGACGCCCTGCAGGCGAAGCAGCTCGTCCCGGCTGGACTGTGCCGTGACCCGACAGCCCACCGAACACGTCGTGCAGGTGGTCTCCACCTCGTTGAGGTCCCACGGTCGGGCCTTGAAGCGGTAGGGCTTGGCGGTCAGCGCGCCCACCGGGCAGATCTGCACGGTGTTGCCCGAGAAGTACGAGGCGAAGGGTTCGTCGGGGAACGTGGCGATCTCGGTGTTGGCACCGCGGTCCTTGAAGGTGATCAGCGGATCGCCGGCCACCTCGTCGGCGAAGCGGGTGCAGCGGTCGCACAGAATGCACCGCTCACGGTCGAGATACACGGTCTCGGAGAGCGAGATCGGCTTCTCGTAGTGCCGCTTCTCCTCGACGAAGCGGCTCTCGCCCGGCCCGTAGGCCATCGCCTGATCCTGCAGCGGACACTCGCCGCCCTTGTCACACACCGGACAGTCCAGCGGGTGGTTGATCAGCAGGTACTCGATGACCCCGTCCTGGGCCTTCACCGTGTTGGGGCTCTCGGTGTGCACCACCATGCCGTCGGAGACCCACTGCATGCAGCTCGGCGCCAGGGCCGTGCCGCGTGGGCCCTCGATCTCCACCAGGCACATGCGGCACATGCCCACCGGCTCCATGCGGGGGTGGTAGCAGAAGCGGGGGATGTAGACGCCGTGGCGCTCGACCGCATCGATGAGCAGGTCGCCGTTCTGCACGGTGAGCGTGCGGCCGTCGACGGTGATCTCCACCGGGTCGGTGATCTCCAGCGGCTTGGGGTCCTCGGCGGCGAAGCGGGTCAGCGACGGGCGCTGGCGTCCCAACTGCACGGGCACCTCGTCGGTGCCGGAGGCGGCCTCGGCCGACGCCTCGACGTGTTCGGCGGAATCGGGGGTCACCTCGGCGGTGTCGTCCCCCTCGTCGCCGGTGGCGGTGGCCGCATCGGCGACCGACCGGGCGCTGTCGGCGTCGACCGCCGCGTCGTCCTTGACGTCCTCAGACATGTGCGGCTCCCTGGGAGCGGGGGCGCCGTCGGCGACCGGCTCGGTGTCCGCCGGGTTGTCGGTCACCGTCGCCCGCGGCTGCGAATCCTGCGACGCGTCGGCGATGTAGGCATCGAACTCCGGTCGGAAGCGACGCAGCGCCGAGGTGATCGGCGCCACCGCCGACGGGCCCAACGGGCAGATCGTGGTCTGCTTGGGCGGGAAGGGGATCGCCTCGAGCCCCTCGGCCTCCCAGGCGGCGTTGGGTAGGGCCCCGGCGAGATGTTGTCGCCCACCGACTCGAGCAGCCCGAGGTCCTCCGGGCGTCCGTGACCGTCGATGATGCGACGGAGGATGCGTTCCAGCCAGGTGGTGCCCTCGCGGCACGGCGTGCACTTGCCGCAGCTTTCACGGGCGTAGAACCGCACCAGGCGCAGACAGGCCGCAACGGCGTCGGTGGTGTCGTCCATCACGACCACCGCCCCCGAGCCCAGCATCGACCCGGCGCCGCCGACCACCTTGCCCTCGAGCGCCATGCCCACCTGCTCCGGATAAAACCAGGGGGCGGAACCGCCGCCGGGGATGAACATCTTCAGTTCGTTGCCGTCGCGGATGCCCTGGCCATAGTCGTCGCCGTAGAAGAGGTCCTCGAACGTGGTGGTGCCCTGCGGGATCTCGTAGACGCCGGGCCGGTTGACGTGCCCCGACAGCGCGATCAGCCGGGTGCCGGGGCTGGCCTCGGTGCCGGTCTTCAGGTACTCCTCGACGCCGTGGTTGAACAGCCATGGCAGGTTGGACAGCGTCTCGACGTTGTTGACGATCGTCGGCGCCATGTACAGACCCTTGGCCGCGGGGAAGTACGGCGGCTTCAGCCGGGGCATGCCCCGCTCGCCCTCCAGCGACTCGATCAGTGCGGTCTCCTCGCCAACGATGTAGGCGCCCGCGCCCCAGGCCATGACGATGTCGACCGAGAAGTCGGTGCCGGCGATGTTGCGGCCCACCAACCCGGCGGCGTAGGCCTCGTTGAGCGCCGCTGCGATGCGTTCCTGGGCGTGGGCCATCTCGCCCCGGACGTACAGAAACACCTGGGAGGCGCCCACCGCGTAGGCGGCGATCAGGCAGCCCTCGATCAGCTGATGCGGGTCGCGCTCCATGAGGAGGCGGTCCTTGTAGGTGCCCGGCTCCGACTCGTCGCCGTTGACGACGATGTAGCGGGGTTGCACATCGGGGGGCATGAAGCCCCACTTGACGCCCGCCGGGAATCCGGCGCCGCCACGACCCAGCAGGCTGGCGTCGCGGACGGTGGCGACCACCTTCGACGGCGCCATGCCCAGCACACGATCCAGCGCCTGGTAGCCGTCGTAGCTGCCGGAGGCCTTGTAGCCGTCCAGCGTGTGTCCGTCGGGCGCGCCGAACCGGGAGGACACCACCAGCGGCGTGCCCTCGGCCGCCCCGAACACCGAGTGATGATCGCGATAGCCCATCAGCCCTCACCCTCGGGTGCGGCCATCTCCGCTTCGCGACGGGTGAACCACTCGGGGGCCACCTGAACCTCGGGGGGACCGATGTTGGCGACGCGGTCGTCGGGGATGTGTTGACGGACCCGGGCGAGCGTGCCGTGGGGAGGAACGACCTCGTCGATCGCGCCGGAGGCGAGGTCGTCGAGCAGCTCGTCGAAATCGGAGTCGGAGAGCCCACCGAAGTAGCGGTAGTTCACCTGACACATCGGTGCGTCGGTGCAGGCCGCCAGACACTCGGTGTCCTCGAGCGTGATCCTGCCGTCGGCCGTGGTCGAGCCGGACCGAATGCCCAGGCGCTCCTCGGCGCGGGCCAGCAGTTCGGCGCCGCCCAGCACCAGGCAGCTGATGTTGGTGCAGATCCCCAGGACGTAGCGACCGGTCTCGTGGCGCTTGAACATCTCGTAGAAGCTGGCCGTGCCCTGCACCTGTGCCGCGGTCACCCCGACCAGTTCGGCTACGTGGGCCATGCCGTCGTCCGTGAGGTACCCGTGCTCCTCCTGCACCAGATGGCACAGCGGGATGATGGCCGACTTCGGGCGTGGGTAGCGGGCGATGATCTCTCGCGCCAACGCCTCGTTCTCAGGGCTGAAACGGCTCACGATGCTGCCTGCCTCCGCCCGGTCGCGGGAGAGGAGGGAGTGTGCCGCCACGGGTCGGGATGCATTGCACCGAAGGCTACCGACGCCCTCGTGACCCAACAAAACGGTGGGGCCCGACAGGGCTCGTGCCGCCGCTACGGCACCCCGATCTCCTGTTGGGGAGTCCAGCAGGGTACCGACGCGCGTCCGCAGCTCGACCCTGCGTCGGCCTACCGGGTGCGGCCGGCGGTGAGGTCGTAGGCGTAGGGCATCCACCCGCCGGCATTTTGGCCCGGGCAGGTGCGGCCGTTGAGGGTGAGCAGCCCGAACTCGCCGCCGAAGGCGCCGCCCAGCGACAACTGCCACCAGGTGCGGGACACCGGGGCTGCGACGCCGTCGACCTGGGCCTCGTCGTAGAGCTGCTGGGAGTGCTGGGCGTACACCTCGCCGGTGGCGAGGTCGCCCTCGGGTGCGCAGGTGTTGAGGATGCCGTACTCGCCCACGAAGATCGGGAGGCCACCGGCGGCGGCCCAGCCCTGCATCTGTGCCAGGTAGTCGCGTCGGTCGGTCAGGCGCCGTTGGAAGGGCACCAGCTCGGGGTCGTACGTCGGCCGCCCCGGCCGGGCGGCCTCCGAGCGATCCTGCATTCGGCCGGTGACCCAACCGTCGTCGGTGTAACCCTTGCCGGCCGACGACTCACCGGTGAGCGCCAACGTGTAGTCGTGATGCGACCAGACTACGTTGGGCTGCGCGATCGGCGCCAGGTTCACACCCGCCAGGCTGGCGTCACCCTTGTTGGTGCTGAGGATCAGAATCTTGGTGCCGTTGGCGCTGCGCAGCGACGCCTCCCCCTCGGGTGCCAGCCACCTGGTGTACACCGCATCGATCAGGTGCTGAACGCGCGAGGTTGCCGACCCGGTCTGGTCCCCGGAGGACTCCGACTCGCTGACCGGCTCGACCGCCACCACGTTGCGCCCCAGTGCCGTCGACGCGTCGTACCGCTCGAGCACGGTGCGGAGGAACTCGATGGTCTCCGGCAGCACGAGCACCTCGTCCATCAGGTCGCCCAGCTCGTCGGGCCGGCTCTTGCAGTCGTCGTCCTGGGGGGTGCCGGTGACCTCCTCCCACGCCCAGGCAGGGACGTTCCACTTGGCCCCGGCCAGTCGCTCGTCGGCGGCGCACGGGCCGTCCGGCACCCGCACGTGGATCAGGTCGAGGATCACGTGAACGTCGGCCGCGACCGCCGCCTCGATCAGCTCGTCGAGGGCCGCCAAACCCTCGGGGTCGATCGTGATCGTGCCGTCGGGCGCCCGGTACTGGAACCGTGGCCAGTCAAGCGCCACCCGAACCAGCGAGAAGGCCGGCGCCCCGTCGGCACCAAGCGCCTCCAGCTCCTGGCGGACCAACTCGGTGGTCCACCGACCGTTGTCCCGATAGGGCCCCTGCTTCAGGTTGACGCCGTTGAGCGCCACCGGCGCCTCGGCCGCAGGTACGGCCCCCGGATTCAGGGCGGCCGTGCTGACCTCGTCGCCGTGGCTACCGGTTTGAACGAAGGCGTGTGGGGCACGGGCGCAGTAGAGCTCCTGGGTCTCGGGACACTCCTCGACCGTGCTCGCCTGCGCCGGAACGGCGTCGCGTTCGCCCTGGGCCGGCGTCGTCGTCTCGGCCGACCGCCCCGCCTCCGCAAGACCCGTGGTACACGCCGCAGCGAGTCCAAGCGCAAGCGTCAGCGCCACCGCGCGGACGCGGCGATCCGGGTGTCGTCGCGAGATCGTCCGCCGTCGCATCCATTCCTCCAGGTGAACCCCATCGACCGCCGGGGGCCCGCCCTCAGAGTCTGCCCGACGATTCGAACCCGCCGTGACCGCCCGAACGGTCATCCAACGACGACGCCTGCGGGTTGGGCGCTCGGCCGACCCGCACGCACCGGTTTCCGGGCCAACATGTCCGCGTCGGCGCGGTCGAGTGCGGTGGCCGCCTCCCCGCCGCACTCGGCGAGGTCGGCCAGACCGACCGTCGCGGATCTCGAGGTAGTGACCGTCGAGCCGTGCCGGGCGATTGAGCGCGGCGATCACACGACAGCGCAGATCCTCGGCGGCGGCGGGGCCGACACCCGGCGCCACGACGACGAACTCGTCACCGCCCAGGCGACCGACGATGTCCGACGACCTGCAGGTCGCCAACAGCCGACGGCCGACCTCGTCGAGGACCAGGTCGCCCACCCGGTGGCCCAGGCGGTCGTTGATCGGCTTGAACCGGTCGAGATCGATGAACAGGACCGCGCCCTGGGTGTGGTCGTTGAGCGACTCGGTGATGCCGGTGCGGTTGACGAGGCCGGTCAGCGGATCGGTGCGCGCCGCCGCCTCGAGGACGGCCACGCCGGGTCGCGCTGGGCGGCCGTGCGAAGGGCCGCCGCCCGCAGGCCGTCGTGGCGTGAGAAGAGGTGGCGCTGCGCGCCGCTGACCTCGCCGCGATACCAGGAGACGAGCAGCCCGAAGGAGTCGTCCCCGCCCACCAGCACCGGGGAGAGGTGCGCCAGCTCGCGCCCGCTTTCCTTGGCCCACCCGGCCAGCGGCGCCGACCGCTCGGCCAGTTCGTCGACCGTGCACCACTCCGGTTGCTCCAGCCGCCTGAGCCGGGCGGAGTCGGGGTCGCCACAGACCTCCGCCCACCGGCGGGCCAGGTCGCCGCCCCAGTGTTCCTCACCGGCCGCCACCACGGTCCGGTCCCGTTCGGGCCGTTCCAGCGGTGGAAGGAGAGGCGCACGTCGTCGGACTCGCGTGCGGCGCCCAGAACCGCCCCGACCACCTCGTCCCAGCCCGTCCCCTCCGCCAGCAGGCGGAAGGTGTCGAGCAGCTGTCGCTCCAGGTCGACTCGGCGCAGCCAGATCACCAGCAGCTGTCCGTCGTCGCCGGGCACCATGCCGATCGGCTGCAGGCGCACCTCGACCTCGCCACCGTCCGCATCCACGATCCGTGTCGACCGGTCGGCCAACGCCAGCTCACGGTCGGCGATGATCGTCAGCCCGATCGCCAGGTCCTCGACCTCGTCGGGGTGCACCAGATCGAGGGCGACACGGCCGATCAACCAGTCCGGCGAGTAGCCGAGGAACGTCCTGACCGACTGGGAGATCCACCTGATCGTTGCGGTCTGGTCGATCGCCAGCACGACCGCACTGGGGTGGTGCAGCAACGAACGGGTGAAGGCTGGAATCTGGTCCACGTTCGCATATCGGCAGCCGACGGACCGACGTTGACCCAACCGGGCCATTCGGCTCATACCGGCAGGTGGCCCCACCCGGGCCGTCGTCGGGCTTTGCCGCCGGCGCCGAAGCACCGCGGCCGCACCTCGGTGCGAGGTCCCACACCATCGGGTGGGGTTCCGCATGCAATTCACGATGACGGTGCACGGTGCGTGAGCATCGCTACGTTGCCGCCTCCATTGAGGTGCCGTCCGCCACGGGCGTCCGCCACGATTCGGAGGTCATCCATGCCCGCACGTCCACGCCTGCTGTCGGTGCTCGGCGCCTCGTCCACCCTGGTCGGGGGCCTCCTGGCCGCCACCGCCCTGGCGGGAACGACGCCGGCGGGCGCCGCCACCCAATGGACGCCGCTCACGTTGTGCGGCGTGATGGACTCCACCGTCGCGCCCGCCGGAACGATCGCCATCGACGTGGTGGCCGTCGGCGGCGGTGGCGGCGACGCAGGTGCCCAGGGCAGCTCCGGCAGCTCCGGCGACGGAGGGGACGGCGGCGCGGTCACGGCGACCTTCCCGGCCGCCGCCGGTGACGTGATCTCGGCAACCACCGGTTGCACCGGCGCCAACGGACCAAACGGGCCGGGTCCAGCCCGATCGGGCGGACGGCCGGTTGGGGCCAGGGCGGTGGGGCCGGCACCGGCTGGACGCTGGTGGGCACGAACGGCGCCACCGCCGGCGGGCGGCGGCGCCTCCGGGGTCTGTCGCAGGGCGACCTGCGACGGGAGCGATCGCTCGACGGCCCTCGTCGCCGCCGGTGGTGGCGGGGGCGGGATCTCCGCCTGTGCGGGCACCAACGGCGGCAACGGGGGCATCGGCGGCAACAGCGCTTCGACGGCCGTCGACGGCGGGTCCGGGCCCTCCGGGTCCAACGGCGGCAACGGCCAGGTGACCGCCGGACTGTCGACCGGAGGCATCGGCGGCGCCGGAGGCGAGAACTCCACCGGATCCGCAGCGAACGGCGAGACGGGCACGAGCATCAGCACGGGCAGCACCTCCACGGCCGGTGGCGGCGGAGGCGGCGGCTACGAGGGCGGCGCCCGCAGGCAACTACAACGGCGGCTTCTTCGAGCAGTGCAACGGCGCAGGTGGCGGTGGCGGTGGATCCTCATGGGTGGCCGACACGGCCACGACCAGTTCGGCGGGCCGGGCGGCCACCTCGACCGGCCAGATCCTGGTGACCTTCCGAACCGCGGCCGACCCGACCACCTCGACCAGCACGACCGGTACCACGGCTACGACGGCCACGACGGCCACGACGGCACCGACCGGCTCCACCAGCTCGACGATGCCCGACCCCTCCATCTCCACGACCGGGCCGTCCGACTCCACCACGACGTCCACGTCGGAGCCGGCGGTCGTCACCACCACGGGCCCCGCGACGACGCTTGGGCCCGGTGACGTCCTGTCCGACGACGACGCCACCACCACCACGACGGCCGTCCCGGCCTCCCAGAACGACGACCCGCCGGCCACCTCGCCGGCGACCTCCTCCACACCGACGCCGACGGTTGCCGCGGCCGACACCTCCGTCGCGGTGGCCGGAAGCGTTCAGCAGCCGACCGGCTCCGCGGGTGCCGGGAGCGCCGGAACCGCCGCCCTGGCGAACACCGGCAACTCGAGCGCCGTCACGTTGCTGGTCGGGTTGGCGCTGCTGCTCGGCGGGATCGTGCTGCTCGGCGCCCAGCGACGCACGCGGGGCTGACCTCGAACCACCGGCGGCGATTCAGTGCCCGTGACGCTCCGAGATGCCCAGGCGTTGGATCGTCTCGGGCCCAAAATCGAACTCGATGAGCACCGCCGGCTCGTCGCCGGGCACCCAGGTGTCGTGATGGGGGTCGATGTGCACGCCGGTGGGCGCCACGTAGTCGAAGGTGCAGCCGTCGGCGTACTCGCCCGCCATGCGCCCCTGGACGAGGAACCCGACGTGGGCGTGCTCGCACAGCTCGGTACCGACGTGGGGCTTGACGTGCTCGGACCACCGGCCGCCTGGCTGGTACACCAGCCGCTTCACCCGGGCATCCCCGACCTCGAAGAGGTCGATCTCGATGCCGGCAAACGTTTGGTGGGTCGCGCCCTCGAGCGGACCGGTCAGGTCGGTGTGTTCCCCCATGGGCGCACGGTACTCCACACTTCAACGGTGCGGTGCTAGCGGTCGACCTCACCCATGATCGGGTCGACCGACGAGATGATGGCCACGGTGTCGGCGATCAGCGAGTCGCCCATCAGGTGCGGCAACGCCTGGAGGTTGTAGAACGACGGCCCACGGATGTGCATGCGGTACGGGGTGCCCGAACCGTCGGACACCAGGTAGCAACCCAGCTCGCCGCGGGGGCTTTCGACCGCCGTGTAGACCTCGCCCTCGGGCACCTTGAAGCCCTCGGTGTAGATCTTGAAGTGATGGATCAGCGCCTCCATCGACTCGTCGATGCGGGCCGGGGCGGCGGCGTGACCTTCTTGTCCTGCACCTTGTAGTTGCCCTTTGGCATCAGGTCGATGCACTGGCGCAGGATCTTGATCGACTCCCGAATCTCGTTGACCCGGATCGCGTAGCGGTCGAAGCAGTCGCCGTAGCTGCCGACGATCACGTCGAAGTCGAGGTGCTCGTAGGCCAGGTAGGGCTGTTCACGTCGGAGGTCCCAGGCGTACCCCGTCGACCGCAGGATCGGGCCGGTGACGCCCAGCGTGAGGGCCTCCTCGGCGGTGATGACCCCCACCCCCTGGAGGCGCTCCCGCCAGATCGGCTGGCCGGTCATCAACTTGTCGAACTCGGCGAGCCGTGCCGGGATGAGGTCGAGCACCGACTCCAGTTCGGCCTGCCAGCCGTCCGGAAGGTCGGCGGCGACACCGCCGGGGCGGATGAAGTTGTGGTTCATCCGCAGACCGGTGACGAACTCGAGGAAGCGCAGGGCCTCCTCGCGTTCGCGCCAGCCGTAGAGCATCATGCCGACCGCACCCAGGTCCATGCCGTTGGTCGCCAGGAACAACATGTTGGAGCTGATGCGGTTCATCTCGCTCAGCAGCGTTCGGATCCAGGTCGCGCGCTCGGGCACCTCGATGCCCAGCAGTTCCTCGGTGGCCAACGAGAACACCGTCTCGTTGAACAGCGGGCTGGCGTAGTCCATCCGGGTGACGTTGGTGGGGCCCTGCAGGTAGGTCAGCTGCTCGCCGGTCTTCTCCATGCCGGTGTGCAGGTAGCCGATCACCGGCCGCGAGCGGCGAATCGTCTCGCCCTCGAGTTCGAGCACCACCCGAAGCACCCCGTGGGTGGAGGGGTGCTGCGGCCCGAGGTTCATGATCATGTGCTGATCGTCGGTGAGGCCCGGGTGTTCCTCGGCCTCGGTCTCGGTCATGCGGAGTACGTAGGAGTCCTCGAGCAGCTCGGCCCGGGCCTCGTCGAGGTGCTCGATCGCGGTCCCGTCGGCGCCGGGTGCGTCGACGACCGGCGGAGGGCTCGGCGCCACGTCGGTCGCGAGGCCGCCGGTTGGCGTCTCGGCAGTCTGGGTGTCAGCCATCAGGCCTCCTTGAACTGCACGGGGATGTCGCCCACCGCGTAGTCCTTGCGCAGCGGGTGACCCTCCCAGTCGTCCGGCATCAGAATGCGGTCGAGGCCCGGGTGCCCCTGCGGCTCGATGCCGAAGAAGTCCCACATCTCCCGCTCGGGGAAGTCGACCGACGGCCACACGCTCATCAGGCTGGGCACCACCGCGTCGTCCTCGGGCACCTGGACCCGGAGGCGCAGGCGGGCGCGCTCGGTGTGGTTGATCAGCGACACGACCACCTCGTAGCGCTCGGGGTCCACACCCTCGGGCAGGGGTCGGTCGTGGTTGGTCAGGTAGTCCACCCCACACAGGTCGACGCACATCCAGTAGCCCTCGGCCCGAAGTGCCTCGGCGACGTCCACCAGCCGTTCGCGGGAGACGAACATCACCCGCTGGGCGCCCGAGCCGGTGACCGGGCAGTCCAGATGGGTCGAGGGGTCGTCGCTCATGACCGGGGCGCCACGGTGACCGCCTGCGCCAGTTCGGGGCCGTCGATGTGGATGTTGGCGCCGCCGTTGTAGCGCTCCCGGCGACCGAGGATCTCGCCCGCCCTGATCGAGGCGTGCAACGTCTCGATGCCGTGCATCAGCGTTTCGGGACCGGGTGGGCACCCGGGAACGTAGACGTCCACCGGCACCACCTGGTCGACGCCCTGCACCAGCGCGTAGTTGTTGAACATGCCGCCGGTCGAGGCGCACACACCCATCGAGATCACCCATTTGGGGTTGAGCATCTGGTCGTAGATCTGACGGAGGACCGGCGCCATCTTCTGGCTGACCCGGCCGGCGACGATCATGATGTCGGCCTGCCGCGGCGAGGCGCGGAAGACCTCCATGCCGTAGCGGGCCAGGTCGTAGTGGCTGCCGCCGGCCGCCATCATCTCGATCGCGCAGCAGGCCAGGCCGAAGGTGGCCGGCCAGGACGAACGGGTGCGCGTCCACTGCACCAGATCCTCGAGTTTTCCGGTGAGGAAGTTGTGCTCAAGCCCGGCGATACCGTCGTTGCGGAAGGTCAGGTCGTTGCTCATGCAGCCTCGCGGTGCTCTCGACCCTCGTTGCCGACCCGGCGCACGGTGGTGGTGGTCGTGCGATGGGCCCCGACCCGGATGTCGGAGTTGCGGATCCGCTTGATCGGCCCCCAGTCCAAGGCCCCGTTGGAGATCAGGAACAGGAAGGGGATGAACAGCGTGGCGGAGAACAACACGATGTCGACCAGGCCGAAGCCACCCAGTTCCTTGAAGATCTGGGTGAACGGGTAGAGGAAGATGATCTCGATGTCGAACACGATGAAGATCATCGCCACCAGGTAGAACTTTACCGGGAAGCGCGACGGGGCGTCGACCTGATCGACGATTCCGCACTCGTACGGTGCGTTCTTGCGCGGGTGCGGCTGGGGCGGATTGAGCAGCTTGCCCATCAGCGAGGAGATGCCCGCAAACAGGGCACCCAGTACCACCAGGGCCAGCACCGGCAGGAACTGGCCCATGCCTAGCTCTTCTCCTGCTCGTGTGCCTTCACCAGTTGCATCTCCACCTTGTCACGGTGATGCAGGAGATAGGCGAACGCCAGGAACAACACCAGGTTGATGATGGTGAACAGCGCCGGGACGAACCGCTTGTTGCCGAGGTTGCGAAGCTGAATGACCGAGATGGCGTCGACGTCGGTGCGGGGCTGGGTGGGCTCCGGCGGTTTCGACGGATCGGCCTCGAAGTTCCTGGCCTGCCGCAGCGTGACCACCGAGTACAGCTCGGGGTTCTTCACCTCGACGATCGACCGGAGTCGGGTCCACCCCTGGCTGATCAGCGACTCCTCCTCGCCGGGAAGGATCGGCTCGTTGGCCTCCTTGCCGCCGAAGTAGAAGACGTCCTCGATGAAGTAGTCGGCGGTGCCCGCAAAGCCGGTGAGGCTGGTCGAGCGGTCCGAGGCGAGCACGGCGTCGGCGGCGGCGGTGGTCTCACCCCGGCGGGTGTCCTGCTCGGAGAGGATCCGCCAGCCACCCAACTCCTCGTTGAGATCGGCGCGGATCTCGGGATCGAGCGACACGACCTTCGACAAGGTCAGGCGGTGCTCCTCCGGATCCTTCTCGACCAGGGAGGCGAACGCCGGGTCCTCCATGGCCGTGGCCTTGATGTCGGGGTAGCGGTCGAGCAGTTCGATCGGGTCGGGGAGGTCTTCGGGCGCGGGGAGCGAGTTGACCTCCTCCGTCATCGTGTCGGCCTCCCGACTCATGTTGACCTCGATGGCCTGCCACGACGGATCCCGTCCCTTGAGGCCGATGCCGTACATCCACCAGACGGAGCTCATGAGGAACATCCAGCCGAACAGGCCGGTCATCGCGATCAGGATGCCCGATTTCACCCCGGTGTTGGTCGAGATGATCATGAAGATCGAGCCCGGCAGCACGACGGTGGCGACCGCCATGACGAGGATTCCGCGGATGGTGGGGTCGAAGGTGATCGCAGCGATCATCGAGGTCATCGGATCAGCCCTCTTCGTTGGGTGCAGTGGTCGGCACGCTGTCGGGGGTCGGCACCGTGTCGGCGGTCGCCGCCGGTTCGGCTTCGGGCGACTCGCCCAGGTCGCCTTCCCCTGCGGGAACGGCACCACCCTCGGAGCCGGCCTGGGAGGCCGAGGTGTCGGTCACCTCGGCGGTTGCCGCACCGGTGACGGCCTGTGCGTCATCGGGCAGCGCCTGCGGGGCACCGTCGGGGTTGGCCGTGGGAATGCGGTCGAGGTTGCGCTCGTAGGTGACCAGCGACCACACCTGGGCCGGGTCGAACATGCCCAGCGGACCGAGCTGCGGCAGGCCCTCGACGTCGGCGTTCGGGTTCAGCCCGAAGCCGGGCATCTTGCCCGAGCCGATCGAGCGGCTGAAGTACTTCACGCCGTCCTCGGAGCCCGTCATGATGAAGTCGAAGTGCTCGTTGGGGGTCGAGCGGGTCTCGATGCCCTGCAGCCTCGGGCCCATCGCCCCGTACTGCAGGTCCTCGAAGGTCTCGCCGCCCTGGCCGTAGGCCGCACCGGGCACGTGACAGCGGGCGCAGTTGTAGGCGCCGCCGGCCACGGGGAGATTGAAGAGGATCTCGCCGAGTTGCAGTTCGTCGGCCTCGTCGAGCCGCGCCATCTCGAACCCGTCGTCCTCATCGACCCCGGCCGACAGCTCGTCCGGAAGGGGAAGGTCGGCGACCGTCTTCTGGGTGCCGGAGAACTCGGTGTAGGCCTCCGCCTTGTCCTCGTTCTCCTGGCGGACCGCCAGCATGCGTTCGGCCAGACCGGAATCGACCTGGGAGACCGCGTCGTCGATCTCCTTGGTCATCTCCTCGGGCTCCAGCTGCACCGACCACAGGTAGTCGATCACCTGCTGCACCTGCTGTTCGGTCAGCGGTCCGCCGCCGGGCAGGCCCCACGCCGCCATCGGCGTGCCGGGTCGGCCGTAGTCGAGGATGTAGCGAACCTCCTCCTCGGAGAAGCGCCACAGCACCGTGTTGAGCGCCGGGGCGTTCCACTGCACCTGGTCGACGAACTCGCCCTCCTCGTCGGTCACGACGAAGGTGGCAACGCCGCCGACGCCTTCAGCGGCGTGGCAGTTGACGCACTGGGCGCCCTCTTCGTAGATCGTCAGCCCCGCCTCGACGAACTTCTCGTCGAAGTGCTTCACCGCACCGGCCTGACGGCCCGGCTCGGCCAGCCAGTACACCGGCAGGGTGACCGCGATCAGCAGCAGCAGCCCAACGGCGGCCAGCAGCGAACGGTCGAGCTTGGTCGTCTCCAGCTCGTCGTCGTCGAGATAGGGCTTGCGGTTGGCGGCAAGCTCGAGCTCGGAGCCGACCTCGGCGCGGCCCTTGCGGGCCGAGATCACGAGATAGGCCACGCCGCCGAGCGCGACGATCACCAGCACGAGAATGCCGATCGATCGTTGCGTGGTCTGCTGGGCTAGCAGCATCGTCATGTGTGCGACTTTCGTGCTCGTGGAGGGGGATCAGCAGGGACAGATTGGAACGGCGGGGCCGTCGATGCAAACTCAGTGCTCGCCGGTGGCCGCACCGATGCAGTGAGGCCCTTCGGCCTCCTGTCCGGTCGTGTTGGTACCGATGGGCGGACCCTCGATGATGGCGCCGGTGTTGACCACGAAGTTGCCTCCCGACACCTCCATGGCGAAGCGGTCCATGCCCCGGGGCGCCGGGCCACCCTTCTTCTCGCCGACCTGGTTGTACTGGCTGCCGTGGCACGGGCACTCGAACCACTGCGAGGTGCCGCACTCGGGCACGCGGCAACCGAGGTGGGGGCACTTCTGGTAGAGGGCCAACAGCCCCTCCTCCATGCCCGCCAGTTCGGGGTCGCTGTAGACGTTGCGGGCCTTCTGAAGCGCGGCGCCCGGGTAGCGGACCACCCAGGCACGGGCCTCGGGCTTGTAGAGGAAGCCGTTGGCGCCGTCGATGGCCGACTCGAGGTCGGCGATCTTGCCCATGTTGATCTTCGAGCCGAAGCCGCTGGACCCGGTGGGCCACAGGTACGCCACCATCGACGCTGCGCCGAAGGTGGCCGTGCCGAACGCGGTCAGCGTGACCGCCGACCGGTTGAGGAACTGCCGCCGGTTGACGCCGATCGTCTCGGGGTCGGGGGGCGTGAACTCGGCCACCTCACCCTTGGAGGCGGGAACCACCGCGGCGCTCACACGCTCGATCTCGGCGCTCTTCTCGACCATGCGGCCGGCGGGAACACCCTGGCCGTCCTGGGACTTCCGGGCCTTGCGGTCCGAACGGAGGGTCTCGCCGCTCAGCTCGCCGATGGCGCGGTCGCTGTTTCGACGCAGTGCGGTGGCCAGGACCATGACGGCCGCCAACACGACCAGGAGAATGATTGCGATCAGTACTACGCCCATGGCGTCGCTCGCTTTCTTGTCGGATGGCTGGGAGGGAGGGAGGCGCTTAGAACTCGAAGAAGATGCCGTCGCGCCACGGCAGGGTGAAGTTGAAGCCGGGGCCCCGGAAGAACGAACCGATGATGGTGAGCACGGCCCAGAACATGAGGTGCACGGTCATCAGCGAAATGGCGAACTTGCGGAACTCGGGTTTGTTCGACGGGTTCTTGTCGATGTAGGGGGCAAGGATCAACAGGAAGATACCCATGCCTGGGATCGTCACACCTGCCACCATCGGGTGGAACATGGTGAGCAGTTCCTGAAGGCCGAGGAAGTACCACGGCGCCTTCGACAGGTTGGGCGTCTGGTTGAAGTTGGCCAGATCCTGCAGCAGGGCGTTGACCACCCACGGAAGATCAGCAGGAAGGCGGTCACCAGCAGCCGCGCCGAACTCGATGATCAACAGGTGCGGCCAGGTGTGCACCTTGTCCATCGGCTTGGCCTTGACGTCCTGGATCGAACCGGACTTGACCACGGTCAGCAGGCGCTGGGTGTGGCCGCCGGGACCGGCCGCGGTGGGCGGACCCGGAGGGGGCGCGGTGGCGACCGCGGTGCCGCCGGTGGCGGCGACGTCGGTCGAGGCGGCGGTCTGCTCGCCACCCGCCTTCTTGGCCTTGGCCGCCTTCGAGCGCTCCAACAGGTGGGCGGGGATGCGGCTGTCGGCGGCCGGTGCCGCCTCGCCCGCGTCGCCGCCGGTGTCGGCCGGCGCCTCGGTCTTGGCCTTGTCGCGGGCCGCCTGGGCCCGCTTGAGGAGATGTTCGGGAACTTCGGTCATGGCTGGGTCCCTTCCCTACAGCGGCCCGGAGATGCCGCCGTCCTTACGGACTCTCCAGAAGTGGATGGCCATAAAGATGACGGTGACGAACGGGAAGAACAATACGTGGGCACGTACCATCGAAGCAGCGTGTTGGAACCGATCTCGCCGCCGCCGAGCAGCACGAACCGCACCTGCTGGCCGAACACCGGCGTGTAGCCCATCATGTTGGTTCCCACGGTCACCGCCCACAGCGCCAGCTGGTCCACGGGAGCAGGTAGCCGGTGAAGCTGAGCAGCAGGGTCAGCGTCAACAGGATGACGCCGATGACCCAGTTGAACTCGCGCGGTGCCTTGTAGGCCCCGTGATAGAACCCGGGCCATGTGCAGGAACACCGACAGCACCATGAGGTGCGGCACCCCAGCGGTGCATGTTTCTGACCAGCAGGCCGAAGGTGACCGACGTCTGAAGCTGGTAGATGTCGCCCCACGCCTGCGCGGCGGTCGGCCGGTAGAAGAACATCAGGAAGATGCCGGTGACCGTCAACAGGATGAACAGGAAGAAGCTGAGGCCGCCGAGGCACAGCGTGTAGCTGACCTTGACCCGTGACGCTTCACCTTCACCGGGTGGAGGTGGTAGAGCACCGAGTTCATCACCACATAGCTGCGGTTTCTCAGGCTGTCCGAATAGCCCTTCCGGAAGATGGACCCCGGTCGGAAGATGGAGTTCCACGCTTGGGAACCCTGGGTGTCGGCCCACAGCTTGGTCATCCGCTCTTGGAGCTTCTGAGTGCCGCCGGAGGACATGGTCTTGGCCACGAACTACTCCCTGATCCTTCTCGTCGTTACTACTCAGCCCAACCGCATCCCATAGCCGTAGCCATGGGTGTTGGTGCGCTGATGTTGGTCGCCGCCTGCGGCGGGGGCCCCGATCTTGCCGAGGATGATGACGCCCGTCGGGCATCGGTCCACGCAGAGTGCGCAGCGGGTGCACGTCGTCGTCGATGAGGAACACCACCTGGTCGGACGGATCCTGACCGGGCTGTTCGGTGTCGATGGCCTCGTCGATGGCATCCGGGGTCACCATGTGGATGCACTTCCACGGGCAGATGTCGACGCAGCCCTCGCACATGATGCACTCGGACTGGTCGATGTGGATGAACTGCTTGGGCTTGACCGCGCGGCCCAGGTAGTCGGCGTCGACCTCTTGGAGGACGTAGTCGTCGACGAATTCGGGGAGCGGCGGGTTGGCGTCGGTCACTGCCATGTCGTCACCCCTTCTTCACCAGGGGACGACCGTACGAGGACACGGGGACCGGCTTCGTCTCGCGCTGCGACCGGTTCTGCCACCAGGCCCAGATCCAGATGTTGAAGCCCAACCCGACGACGTAGATCACCGTGGCGATGACGTCACGGGCGACCACCGCCGGGATGTCGATCGGGAACCAGGTGAGCAGCGTGCCCTTGGGCCCGATCCACACCAGGTCGCTGCGCCAGCCGAGCTCGGCGTCGGCGTACTGGAGCCATTGGTGCGGCACGACCGCATAGGCCCAGAAGAACACCGCAAACACGTACGTGGCGCCCACCATCGCCTCGCCCCACGTGAGCGGCGTGCCCTCCGGGCGACGCTTGGCGTACGGAAACACCGGAGCGATCATTGCCACCAGGATCACGATGGTGGTGATGAATGCAACCACGGATTCTCCTCATTCACGAAGGGTGTTGGGCGGTAGGGACGTTGGACGGTCATGCTACCCACCGGGGGCGCCCTTCGTGAATCGGCTCACAAGGGTGCCTGCAGCACGTTCGTTCGGTCGCCGGTCTACCACCGCGGCCACCCGGCGCACCAGATGACCACGGGCCCCGACCGACGCCGGCCCGCTGTGTTGTTGGGTTTCCCGAAGCGGTCCTAACATGGCGGCCGTGACCGAGATCCCAGAACACCTGCTGGCCCGCAGCCGTGAGCGCCGTGCGGCGCTGGGCCTGGGTGGCGACGACACCGCCGCCGCCACGCCCGCCACGACGGCCTCGGCAGCCCCTGCTCCTGCCGCCGACGCCGCCCCGGCGCCGGCCCCCGCGGCCGCTCCCCCGGCTCCGCCCAAGCCCCCCAAGCCCGATCTCCCCTGGGTCGCCGCCGCCAAGCGCCGCCGCAAGGTCCCCGCGTTCGCCCAGGTGATGCTGGCCGGACTGCCGCTGTGGGCACTGATCTTCGCCTTCACCAACGACGTGCCCACCTCCGACGAGCTGACGCCGTTGGCCGAGGGTGCCGCCGTGTACGGCACCAACTGCGCCAGCTGCCACGGCGGCGGTGGCGCCGGCGGCAGCGGCCCGGCCCTGGCCGACGGCACCGTGCTGGCCACGTTCCCCGACCCCGCCGAGCAGGTTCGCTGGGTCTACCTCGGCTCCGACGGCTGGAAGGCCGAGGAGGGCAACACCTACGGCGCGGTCAACAAGACGGTCGCCGGGGGCATGCCGGCCTGGCAGAGCCTCAGCGGCGAGGAGCTGCTGACCGTCATCCTGCACGAGCGCACCACGCTGTCCGGCGAGGAGTTCGACCTCGAGGCCTGGCAGCCGATCCTCGAGGACCCGCTGCTGGCCGACAAGCAGGCCGAGTTGCAGGAAGTGCTCGACGGCTGGGAGGCCGAACCTCCGGTCGAGTGACCAGGCCGGGGCCCCGCCGCGGGGCAGGCTGAGGCGCCCGACGTAGGAGTTCTCGATGACCGCCACGCTCACCCCGCCCGACGTGGCGGACCACACGCCCACGGCCGACGTGCCCGACGCGGGCGACACCGTCCGCACCGACGGCATCCCACCCGAGGGAGGACGCCGCCACGACGTGCTCGTCATCGGCGGGGGTCCCGCCGGGGCGGCCACCGGCTACTGGCTGGGCCGGGCCGGCGTCGACGTGGCCATCGTGGAGAAGAAGGTCTTCCCGCGGGAGAAAACCTGCGGCGACGGGCTGACCCCGCGGGCGGTCACGCAGCTCCAGGACATGGGCCTGGCCGACAAGCTCGAGCAGTTCCACAAGTACGACGGGCTCCGCACCGCCGCCCACGGGCGCACGATGGAGCTGGAGTGGCCCGACCACCCGATCCACCCCAAGTACGGCTACGTCGTGCGGCGCTGCGACCTCGACACCTTCGTCGCCGACAACGCGGTCGCCCAGGGGGCCGTGCTGCACCAGGGCACCGAGGCGGTCGCCCCCATCTTTGAGGGCGGCCACCTGGTGGGCGCCACCGTCAAGCACAAGGCGTCGGGCGAAACCTACGAGCTCCGCGCCGATTACGTCGTGATCGCCGACGGGGCCAACAGCCGTTTCGGTCGGGCCATCGGCACCTCCCGCAACCGGGCGATGCCCCAGGGCATGGCCATCCGCGGCTACTACGAGAGCCCGCTGCACGACGACCCGTGGATCGAGTCCGCGCTGGACGTCCGCGACCGTCAGGGCAACTCGGTGCCCGGCTACGGATGGATCTTCCCCGTGGGCAACGGCACGATCAACGTCGGCATCGGGCTGCTGTCCACCTTTTCCGGGTTCAAGTCGGTCAACACCAGCCACCTGATGACCGAGTGGGCCCACACACTGCCCGAGTACTGGGGCATCGACCCCGACTCGCCGATCGCCCCGCCCACGGGCGGCCGGCTGCCGATGGGCGGTTCGGTCAACCCCAAGGTGGGCCCCAACTGGGTGGTCGTCGGGGATGCCGGCGGCTCGATCAACCCGTTCAACGGCGAGGGCATCGACTACGCCTACGAGACCGGCCGCATCGCGGCCCGCCTGCTGCGAGAGAGCATCGAGGGCGGATCGTCGATCCCGCTGCAACGCTATCCCCACCTGTTGGAGGAGGAGTACGGGCTGTACTTCAAGGTGGCCCGACTGTTCGCCAAGATCATCGGGCGGCCCGTGCTGATGCGGGAGCTCACCCGGGTGGGTATGCGCAGCCGCACGCTGATGGAGTGGGTGTTGGCGATCATGGCCAACCTGCTTCGCCCCGACGAACTCGGCGCCGCCGAGCTGGCCTACAAGTCGGCTGCGGCCATCGCCCGGGTGATCCCCGAACGCGTCTGAGGCTCCGACCCCTCGAGCGGCCCGGACGCATTCGCGCCCGGGCCCGAGGCGGGTGCGGTGACGTCCACCGGTGGGACGCGATCGCGCCCAGCTCCCCCCAAGGGTGCACTCAGGTCCGGGCGATCTCCCAGATGCGGGCGGTCAGGGGCCGGGTGAGCGGCCACGCCAGGCCGTCGACCAACGCTCGGCCGGTCATCGTCGTCACCTGCGGGTGGGAGCCCGAGGCGAGGTCGGTCTCGGCCACGCGGTAGGTGGCGTCGCCGTCCAACCAGTCGAGCCTCAGCGAGGGGGCCGGAGCATCGCCGATGTCGAGCTGGTAGGCGAACATCACCGTCGTGGCCCGATCCTCGGCGACGTGGGCCAGCGCCGCACGGGACCGGTCACCACCCTCCACCGGCGACACCAATCGAACCAACTCGCCCTGCTGAACCAGCCGTTGGGTGCGCCGGGCCAAGGCGACCGCGTGGCGACACACGTCGCGCTCCTCGTCGCTCAGCGCGGTCAGGTCGAGATCGAGCCCGAAGCGGCCCGACAGCGCCACCGCACAGCCGAAGTGCAGGGGGCGGCCGCCCCACCGGGTGACGTGCGCCGCCATCGCCGCCGCCGGGAAAAAGTGCGAGCAGGCCCACTGCATGCGCACCCGGTCCACCGGATCGGTGTTGTCCGACGTCCAGAACTCGTGAAACCGCCGCAGCGTGCCGTGATCGGTGCGGCCGCCGCCGGAGGCGCACAGCATCAACTCGACGTCGGGATGGCGGCGCACCACCTCGTCCATCACCGACCAGGTGGCGTACACGTGGTCGACCCAGAGGTTGGATTGGCGATCGGCGGGCAGCCTCGTTGAGCCGGGGTCGGTGACCGGCCGGTTGGCGTCCCACTTCATGTAGCCGATGTCGGCGTGCTCACCCAGCGCCCGGTCGACGACCGAGGCCTCGAACTCCCGAACCTCCTCGATCAGCGGGTCGAGCACCAGCTGGTTGCGGTGCTCGATCGGTTCGCGGGCGTCGCGGACCACCCAGTCGGGGTGCTCGGCGTACAGGTCGCTGGACGGATTGACCATCTCGGGTTCCACCCAGATGCCGAACCGCAGCCCGCGTGAGGTGGCCGTTTCGACGAGGGGCGCCAGCCCGCCGGGAAGCTTCGCCCGATCGACGTCCCAATCCCCCAGGCCGGCGGTGTCGTCGTCCCGGGGATGGTTGGTGCCGAACCAGCCGTCGTCCAGCAGGAACACGTCGGCGTCGAGGTCGGCGGCGGCCTCGATCAACCCGGTGATCCGCGCCTCGTCGAAATCGAAGAACGTCGCCTCCCAGTTGTTGACCACGATCGGTCGCACCCGCTGCGGGTCCCGCAGCACCCGGGCCCGGGTCCAGCGATGGAATCGCCGGGTCACCTCCGCCCGACCGGCGGTGGCCCAGGTCCAGGCCACCGCCGGGGCCACGAAGCGTTCACCCGGGTCCAGGGTGTACTCGGCGCCCAGCGGGTTGGCCCCGCACCGCAACCGCAGCTCGGCCGGCGTACCCGGGGGACCCTTGGGCCGAACGTCCACCTCGAACCGGACGTTTCCTCCCCACTCGATGGAGCACCCGAGCACCTCGCCATCGCGCTCGCGCCCCGGACCCGACGGCGCCAGCATCATCACCGGGGCCACCTGCAGATGCGGCTGCACCCCACCGAAGCCCGCCACCGACTTGGTGCCCGGGCCCGGCCGTTCGGCATTCCAGCGCCACTCGTCGGCCCACCCGCCCCCGGCGAAGTGCACCAACTCGGCCCCCGGATCGGCCAACAGCAGCGGCGCCATCGAGTCGAAGCTCATCAACCGAATCGGGGCGGGCTCGTCGTGGGTCACCTCCACCCACTGCTCGAGCACCCCGGATTCCGGGTGCGTCCGCAGGTGGTGTTCGACCCGCACCTCGAAGCGTTCGTCGCGGCATCGCACCACCACGTGGTCGCCGCCCCGCTCGGCGGCGGTGTCGACGCCGTCGACCACCAGGCGGGTGGTCAGGGTGCCGTCGGCGTGG
>JAWKIE010000022.1:0-79273 GCA_041394485.1 Microthrixaceae bacterium | reverse complement strand
CCGCATCGTCAACCAGTCGTGTGGCAGCTGCACGCGGGCGACCCGCCGGAACGTCTCCGGCTCGCATCGACGCAGCCAGGCCAGCTTGGTGATCGTCAGGGCGGCCACCGGCACGCTGCCACAGGCCCGGGCCCATGCCTCCGGGCCGAGCCGATCCACCAACGCCGCCGCGTCCGGCGCCGATTCGGTGTCGTTCCACAGCTTGGCGGGCCGGAGCACGTCGCCGGCGGCGTCGGACACGACCAGCCCGTGTTGCTGGCCCGCCACCGAGACGGCCACCGGGTGAGTCGACCCGTCGACGCCGGCGGCCGCCAGCGCCTGGGTGAACGCCGTCCACCAGGCGGCGGGTGGTTGCTCGCTGCGGGGCGGCGTGGTGCCGGGGTGCCGGGCCCGCCCGGACGCCACCAGTTCGCCGTCGTCGGCGTCGCGCACCTCGACCTTGCAGCCCGACGTCGAGGAGTCGACCCCGACCACCAGGGGCATCAGCGGACGCCGAGGAGCAACTCGTTCACCAGCTGATCCAGACGCTCGTGGCCGTACCCTCGGGCGGCGAGGGCCCCCTCGTCGGGTTGGGCGGCCCGCACCTCCTCGAGGGTGCCCGTCGGCTCGGCCAGCGAGCCCGACCCGGCCGCCCGCATCGCCTCCTGGATCTCGGGGTCGGTGCGCATCCGCTCGGCCTTGTCCTTGAGGATCAGGTAGGTGCGCATGCAGCCGGCGGCGAAGTCCCACACGCCGTCGGGGTCCTCGGTTCGATAGGGGTGGGCGTCGAAGTGGCGCATGCCGTCCCAGCCCCGATCCTCCAAGAGCCGCACCAGGTAGAACGCGTCGCGTACCCCCTCGGACCCAAACCGGAAGTCCTGATCGAACTTGCCGATGCGTTGGCCGTTCAGGTCGATGTGAAACAGCTTGTCGTGCCACAGGGCCTGGGCGACGGCGTGGGTGAAGTTGAGGCCCGACATCGTCTCGTGGGCGAACTCCGGGTTGACCCCCACCAGGTCGGGCCGTTCGAGCTCGTTGATGAACGCCAGCATGTGCCCCACCGTCGGCAGGAGGAGGTCGCCCCGGGGCTCGTTGGGCTTGGGCTCCAGCGCGATGCGCATGTCGTAGCCGCGCTCGCAGATGTGCTGACAGCACAGGTCGACGCCCTCCCGGTAGCGGTCGAGGGCCAGGGCGACGTCCTTGGCCGCATCCACCTCGACGCCCTCCCGTCCGCCCCACATCACGAAGATGCCGGCGCCCAGCTCGGCGCCGAGGTCGATGGCGTCGAGCGCCTTACGAACCGCCAGCCGCCGCACCTGCGGGTCGTTGGCGGTGAGGGCGCCCTCCTTGAACACCGGGCGGTGGAACAGGTTGCTGGTCACCATCGGCACCAACATGCCCGTGTCGTCGAGCGCGGCGCGGAACCGGGCGAGGATCGAGTCTCGCTCCGCGGGCGACGACCCGGCCGGCACCAGGTCGTTGTCGTGGAAGTTCACGCCGTAGGCGCCCAGCTCGGCCAGGCGTTGCACCGTCTCCACCGGATCGAGCGGGGCCCGCACCGCCTCCCCGAACGGGTCCCGACCGGGATTGCCCACGGTCCACAGCCCGAAGGTGAACCGGTGCTCCGGTTTGGGAGTGAGGTGATCCTGCATCGAGTCGCTCCTTGGTGGCGTTCGCCGTCGATGACAAGTTGCCACACCGCCGGCCGATCGCGGGCCCGATTGGTGGACGGGTCGGCGTTCGCCGTCCCGGGCCCGGCCCCGGGGGCCGTCGTTCAGGCGTAGCGAACGGGCAGGCGCTTGATGCCGTTGATCCAGGCGCTGCGCAGCCGAGCCGGGTTGCCAAGTGGTTCGATGTCGGGCGCCAGGTCGGCGATCGCGTTGAACATCAGGTTGATCTCCATGCGGGCCAGGTTGGCCCCGATGCAGTAGTGGGCACCGCCGCCACCGAATCCGACGTGCGGGTTGGGATCCCGGGTGATGTCGAAGCGGTGGGGTTCGGCGAACACGGTCTCGTCGAAGTTCGCCGAGCTATAGCACAGGCCCACCCGTTGCCCGGCCTTGACCCGCGTGCCGTGAAACTCGTGGTCCTCGGTGGCGGTCCGCTGGAAGATCACGATGGGACTGGCCCACCGGACGATCTCGTCCGCCGCGGTGGCGGGGCGTTCCCGCTTGAAGCGCTCCCACTGATCCGGGTTCTCGAAGAACGCCTGCATGCCGTGGCTGATGGCGTTGCGGGTGGTCTCGTTGCCGGCGACCGCCAGGATCAGGCAGAAGTAGGCGAACTCCTCGGTGCTCAGCTGCTCGCCGTCGAGGTCGGCGGTCATCAGGCGGGTGGCGATGTCGTCGACCGGGTTGGCCTTGCGCTCCTCGCCGAGTTCCATCGCGTAGCCGATGATCTCGGCGGCGGCGACGGCGGGGTCGATCTCGTAGTCGGGGTCGTCGTAGGCCACCATCTGGTTGGACCAGTCGAAGATCCGCAACCGGTCCTCCTGGGGGAACCCGACCAGGTCGGCGATCGCCTGCAGCGGCAGCTCGCAGGACACGTCGGTGACGAAGTCGCCGGCGCCGCCCGCCACCGCCTCGGAGACGATCCGGCGGGCGCGCTCGTCCAGCGCCGACTCGATGCGGGCGATCGCCCGTGGGGTGAAGCAGCCGCGGCCGATGATGCCCCGCAGCTGGGTGTGTCGGGGCGCGTCCATGTTGAGCAGCATCTCCCGCTGCAGATGACGTTCGTCGGGGCCCACCATCGTGCCGTCGAACTTCACGATGGCCGTGTTCTCCTCGCTGGACCAGCCCGTCCGAGCCGCCGAGATCGCCCGGACGTCCTCATGGCGCGACACCACCCAGAAGCCGCCGTCGTCGAACGAGGAGTTCTCGACGGTTTGCGGGTTCCAGAAGATCGGCGCGGTCCGGCGCAGTCCGGCGAACTCGCGGAGCGGGATCCCGCTCTCGATCACGTCGGGGTCGGTGAAGTCGAACCCCGGTTGCACCGGCACCGGCTCGATGGGGGCCATGGCCGTCGCCCCGGAGAACGGACAGCCGCCGGCCCCCGGGGGAGCGGCCACCTGGGCGCCGGGGATGGTCGCCGTCGTCTCGGTTGCGGCCATCCTCAGGCCTCGACGTTCTGGTTCATCAGGCGGTGCAGGCGCTCGGTGGTGTCGATGCACTCGCTCACCAGGTCGAAGATGACGTCGCGGGTCGGCCGCATCGTGTTCATCCGCCCGACGATCTGACCGACCGGGTTGAAGTTCACGTCCTTGGCCTGCTCCGGATACTTGTGACCCCGCTGCACCGCGTTGGACGTCACCATGAACTGCAGGGGCATGCCCAGCGGGTCGGGGTTGCCCTCGGCCTCCCAGGCCTCGGTCCAGTCGTTGCGCAGCATGCGACACGGCTTGCCGGTCCAGGAGCGCGAACGCACCGTGTCGCGGCTGCCGGCCTCCAGCAGCGTCTGCATCTGGGCGGGGGGCACGTCGGCCTCCTCGACGGTCAGCCACAGCGACCCGGTCCACACCCCCTGCGCCCCCATGGCCAGCGCAGCGGCCATCTGTCGGCCGCTGCCGATGCCGCCCGCCGCCAGCATCGGTGTGTCGCCGAGGGCGTCGATCACCTCGGGCCACAACACCAACGAGGCGACGTCGCCGGTGTGGCCCCCACCCTCGGTGCCCTGCGCGATGACGATGTCCACCCCGGCGTTGGCGTGGCGAACCGCCTGCGACGGCGCGCCGCACAATGCGGCGACCAGCCGGCCCGAGCGGTGGATCTCCTCGATGACGTCGGGGGGCGGGGTGCCCAGGGCGTTGGCCAGCAGCTTCACCTTGGGGTGCGCCAGCGCCACCTGCACCTGCGGCCCGGCGGTGGCCTCGGTCCAACCGAGGAGCTCCTGCATCCGCTCCTCCTCCGGGATCTCCGGCACGCCGTGAGAGTCGAGGAGGTCGTCGGCGAACTTCCGGTGCTGCTCGGGGATCAGGTCCTTCAGCTCCTGTTCGAGCTTCTCGGCGTCACCCTCGCCCATGCCCTCGTACTTGCCGGGGATCACGATGTCGACGCCGTAGGGAAGATCGCCGATGTGCTCGTCGATCCAGGTGAGCTCGGTCTCCAGCTGTTCGGGGGTGAACCCGACGGCACCGAGCACGCCGAAGCCCCCGGCCTTGGAGACGGCCACCACCACGTCGCGGCAGTGGGTGAAGGCGAAGATCGGAAACTCGATGCCCAGTTGCTTGGCCAGGTCGGTTTGCATGGACTGCTCCAGTGGGTTGGATGATCGGGAACGGGCGCGGCGATCAGGCCGACGCCGAGATCTGCACGGCGGGCGGTGGGAGGCCCGGCCGGGCGGGCAGGTCGAGCAGGCGCCGCAGCCCGGCGAGCACCATGCCGGTGGGCACGGCCACCGGATCGAGGCGGTGTTGAAAGGCCATGCCCACCAGCAGTGCGATCAGCTGGGCGGCCACCTCGTCGGCGGGTGCGGTGAGTTCGAAGCCGAACTCGGCGGACCAGTCCTCCAGGCCGCCGGCCAGCCCGGCCCGCATCTGGCGAAACCGTTCGGCTCCGATCTGTCCGATTTCCGGGTCCCTGACCGCGTGCAGCCACAATTCGAACTCGAGCAGCAGCCAGGCGTCGCCCCCCTCGCCGTCGCTGTCGATCAGGCCGGTCCACATCGCGCCCAGGCGGCCGTCCAGGTCGGGCACGCCGCGCAGGCCGGCGGTCAGCCCTGCGACCGTGCTGGCGATCCAGTCCTCGAGCAGTGCCACGAGCAGGCCCGACTTGCCGCCGAAGTGGTTGTAGAGCGCACCGGTGGTGCGCTCGGCGGCGGCCGCAACCGCCTCGACCGAGGTGGCGTGGTACCCGTTTCGTGCGAACAGCTCGGTCGCCGCCGCCAACAGCAGGCGCCGAGTCTCGGATCGTCGGGACTCCTGGGTGGCCACGGACGGCACTTTACATAGTGATCCCTATGTATGTCGAGATCCCGATATTTCTCGCTTCGAGCCCGGCGCCCGGCGGTTCACTCCCCGCCGCCGAGGTGATCGACGAAGGCGTCGGCGACACCGCGCCAGTGGGCCCGTTGGCGCTCGCGCTCGGCGCTGTCGGCCAGCCGTTCCTGGTGGAAGGTCATCCCGGTCTTCTCGCCCTTGTCCCGAAGCGCGATCTGCACCGTCGAGTCGTGGGTCCAGTCGGCCGGCTGCCAGGTCAGCCGGATGCGGTCGCCGGGCCGGAAGCTTCGAAGCTCGCCACTTGTGCCGTCCGCCGTTTCGTAGGGTTCGCCGGCGTTCCCCTCGAAGTGGGCGCCGTCCCCGAGCCACACCGCAAGGCCGGCGGGGCTGACCAACGCCGCCCACACCCGCTCTACGCGAGCAGGCACGGTGCGCGACACGCCGATCTCCCACCCGGCATCCTTGGTCTTGCCGACGGGGCGTTCGCTTGCTGACATGTGCGGCTCCTCCACGGGTCGACGGCGGCCGGGGTGGTCCCGGCGGTGTTCACCACCAGGCAACCACACCGAGGCGACGGGACGGGCGCCCCGCAGGTCGAAAAGCCGGCGGCGAGTCCCTACGCTCCCTGGGGCGACGACCCGTCTCGGCCGTCGGCTGACGAGGGGGATCACATGGGCGACCGGCCCACGACCAACACCGAACCACTCGATCGGGAGGCGCTCCGCGCCAAGTACCGGGCGGAGCGCGACAAGCGCCTGCGCAGCGACGGGGGCGACCAGTACCTCGAGCCCACCGGTCGGTTTGCGCACTTTCGCGACGACACCTTCACCCCACGGGTCGAGCGGGACCCCGTGGTCGACGACGTGACCGTGGCGATCATCGGCGGCGGTTTCGCCGGGCTGACCACCGGGGCCCGGTTGGCCGAGGCCGGCGTGAGCGACGTGCGCCTGATCGAGGGCGGCGGCGACGTGGGCGGCGCCTGGTACTGGAACCGCTACCCGGGGGCCATGTGCGACACCGCCGCCATGGTCTACCTGCCGCTGCTGGAGGAGACGGGGCACATGCCCTCCCAGAAGTACACGATGGGGCACGAGAACTTCGCCCACGCCCAGCGGATCGCCACCCACTACCACCTCTACGATCAGGCACTGCTGTCCACCGAGGTCACCTCGCTCGAGTGGGACGAGGCCGATGCGCGATGGATCGTCCGCACCGACCGGGGCGACGAGCTCCGGGCCCGGTTCGTGGCGATGGGCACCGGGCCGATGCACCGCCCCAAGCTGCCGGGCATCCCCGGGATCGAGTCCTTCGAGGGGCACTGCTTCCACACCAGCCGCTGGGACTACGCCTACACCGGGGGCCAACCGACCGGCGAGCCGATGGACCGTCTCGGCGACCGGCGGGTGGGGATCATCGGCACCGGCGCCACGGCGGTGCAGGCGATCCCGGCGCTGGCCCGCGACTCCGGCGAGCTGTTCGTGTTTCAGCGGACGCCGTCGTCGATCGACGTTCGCAACAACCGCCCGACCGACCCCGACGAGTTCGCCGCCTTGGAGCCCGGGTGGCAGCGTCGCTGGCTGGAGAACTTCGCCACGCTGCAAACCGGCGGGTTCACCGACGAGGACCTGGTGATGGACGGCTGGACCGACATCTCCCAGCGGATCCGCGACCGGGTGGTCGTCGAGATGACCACCACGGGCGAGGCGTTCACGCCCGAGCTGGTCGCCCGCGCCTACGAGGACTCCGACGACGAGAAGATGGCCGAGATCCGTGCGCGAGTGGACGAGATCGTCGACGACGAGGCCACGGCGGAGGCGCTCAAGCCGTGGTACCGCCAGCTGTGTAAGCGCCCGTGTTTCCACGACGAGTACCTCGACGCCTACAACCGGCCCAACACCCACCTGGTGGACACCGACGGGCAGGGGGTGGAGGCGATCGACGCAACCGGCGTCTGGGTCGCCGGCACGCACTACGACCTCGACTGCCTGATCTTCGCCTCCGGCTTCGACGTGCATCTGGCCCATTCCGCCACCTACGAGACCACCGGCCGAGGTGGGCTCACGCTGAGCGAGCATTGGTCCGACGGGATGCGCAGCCTTCACGGCACCTACACCGCCGGCTTTCCCAACCTGTTCATCATCGGGCTCAACCAGGGCGCCAACCTGATCTCCAACGTGACCCACAACCTCACCGAGGCCGGTACCACGATCGCCGCGGTCGTCGCCCACGCCCTCGACGTCGGGGCCACCGAGGTCGAGGTGACCGCCGAGGCGGAAGCGTCCTGGATCGCCGGGTTCGAGGGCTCCACCCGGGGGTTCATGGGCAACCCGGACTGCACACCCGGCTACTACAACAACGAGGGCGCCGAGCCCACCGAGGCCCAACGGCTCAACGCCTGTGGTTACCCCGACGGTCCGGTTGAGTATTTCAAGCTGCTCGAGCGATGGCGCTCCGACGGCCGATTCGACGGCTTGGAGTTTCGCTCCCCGGCCGCGCCGTCGCCCCCGGAGCCGGCCCCCGGCTGACCCACCGCCGCGGCCGCGACCTCAGCGCTCGGCCGGGTCGGCGTCTGCCTCGACCTCGGCGTCGCCGTCGAGTCGCCAGGCGATCCTGGCCGGCCCCGTGTACCCGCAGTAGTTGCCGGTGCCGATCGTGTCCCGCAGGTGTCGGCCGAGCAGCGGGTGCACCGACTCGATCCGCTCGATCGTCCGGCGCACCGACTTGGAGACCCGCGACCTGGTCCGCTCGTCGAAGATGCGCTCCCGGAGGTCACCGGCGGTCGCCCCCTCGGCGATCATCGTCTCCAGTTCCTCGCGGTCGGGGCCGCGACGTGGCCGGCCGGCGGTCGACTCCGGCCGTTCCTCCAGGCGATCGAGCTCGATCGCCGACACCTGCTCGCCGCCGCGCCGAACCAGCTCGCGGACGAGCACCAGGCCCCGCGAGGCGGGCAGGGTCACCGCCGGCGCCACACCGAACCCGACCGTCCACTGCGGTCCCGGAACCAGGTGCCCGACCCACGGCTCCGCGATCGCAGGCGCGTCACACCCCGTCGTGGGCGACGATGGCTCGATCAGCCGCGCCGTGACCGCAGCGAGGTGCCGGTAGCCGCTGGCCTCGAAGAACGTGCGTGCCGACAGACGGGCTCGTCGGCCCACCGCCCGTGCGTCCTCGTCGAGGTCGAGGCCGGATCCGTCGCCGAGCACGCGTCCCAGCTCGAGACGTGCCCGTGCCCCCCAGGCCGGACCCCGAAGGTCACCGACCGACACCGCCTCACCCAACAGCCCGATGGCGGCGTCGTGGTTGCCGCGGGCCAACTCGAGCAGCCCGACCGACAACGACCTCGGCCCCAGCGGCACGTCACCCTGAAACAGGAACCCGTCCCGCTCGCCCCCGACGGGGCCGCGCTGCATCAGGCGGTCGGCCACCTCGGCCGGACCCGTCCGCGACACCGCCCAGGCCGCCGCGACCCACCCCTGCGTGGTCGTCGGGCCGGCCCCCACGTTGCCGAGGTGCTGTCGGGCCTCCATCGCCCGGCCTGCCTGCACCAGCGCCCGTGCCCGAACGCCCGGGTCCACCGGCGCCTCGCCGGACGTCCACGGAGCGAACCGACCGGCCAACCAGTCGATCTCGGCGCCAAGTTCCGGCGTCAGACCCTCGGAGCCGGTCACGTCGGGAACGCGCCGATCCAACAGCTCCGCGGGGGTCATCGTGTGGAATCCTAGGAGCGTCCGCCGCGGTGTTGAGCACCGGGGCGTCATCCAACCGGGAGGGGGCACCAGCATGGCCAAGTCGTTGCCCTGGGCGACCATCGAGACCCTTCCGAGCGCCTCGGGCGAGGAGCTTGCGGCCTGGGAGCAGCTGGTCGATTCGGCCGGCGACCCCGAGGCCCGGCTGCACGCCCTGGTTGGCCGGGCCCTGGCCACGTACTGGGCGGCCCAGACCGGGGCGAGCCCCGACTCGTGGGACACGCTGGCCCAACGCCGGGCCGCCGACGTCTCCGAAGCGGTCGAACTCGCCCGACGAGGGCCCCGGCATCGGGTCGATCTCCTGGCCACGGCCCTGCTGGGCCGACTCGCCGCCACCTGGGGGCCCGACGCAGCCACGGGTCGCGTGCGCGACGTCGAGGAGCTGGGCGAGCTCCTCGAGGTGCTCGACGACACCGAGCTTCGGCTCCGGGCGAGGGAGTGGCTGGTGCTCGGCCGCTTCGACGCCGGCGACCTGGCCGGCGCCCGGCGGGAGATCGCGCATTTCGTCGGCGAGCTGTCCGGCACCCGCGAGCCGCTCTTCCACCGTCGGGTGGCCCTTTGGCACGCCAACCTGGCGATGTTGGAGGGACGCTTCGACGAGGCGGTCCGGCTCAACCAGTCGACGATCAGCCACACCGCCGACAGCGCCGGCGCACCGTTTTCGTGTCAGAACGTGGCGATCACCGTGGCGGTGGAGCGGTACTTCCGTCGTCGTCTCGACGAGGTGATCGACACGATCGCGTCGATTCGTGCGTCCTCGCCCCGGGTCGGGGCCAACTGGGAGGTGGGCCTGGCCTTCGCCCTCGCCGAGTCCGGCCAACTCGACGAGGCCCGCGACATCTTCGACGCCCTGGCGATCGACGACTTCGCCCTGATCACCCGCGACCTCAACTGGCTGGTCACCATGGTGCTGCTGGCGATGATCGCGTTCCGGCTCGCCGACACCGACCGCTGTGCCACCCTGCTCGAGGAGCTGAAGCCGTTCGCCCACCTCGACGCCACCCACGGGTTCGGCTACTGCTCCTACGGGCCGGTGGGACGCATCGTGGGATCGCTGGCGGCGGCGTGCGGCGACCTCGCGGTGGCGGAGGCCGAGTTCGATCGGGTGCTTCGCTCCCGCGAACCGGGACCCTGGACCACGATGTGCCGCCTCGACCGCGCCGCCGCCCGCTCGTCGACCGATCCTGCGGGCGCTCACGCGGACGCACGCCGGGCCGAGGAGGAGTTTCGCCTCCTCGGCCTGACGGGCTGGGCGGAGGACGGCCGGTCATTGTGGGTGGCCCGGTCACTCGACGGGCACGGACCGCCGATCGCCCTCAGGGGTCCGTCCGGAGGCTGGACGCTTCGGCACCCCAGCGGACGCGCCGAGCTTGCCGACGGCGTGGGTGCCCGCCACCTGACCTCGCTGCTCGGCCGACCGGGTCGGGCGGTCGGGGTCGCCGAACTCGATCGATCCGAGCCGACCGAGGATCCCCGCGGCCCCTCGGTGATGTCCACGCTGGACCACGCCGCCCGGCGGGCCTACCAACGGCGGCTGGCCACCCTCGACGCCGCCGATCGGACGCTCGACCCGGACGAACAGGAGGAACGGTCGCGCCTTCGGCTCGAGCTGGCGGGCGGCACCTACACCCCCACGGTCTCCAAGGAACTCGAGCGAACCCGGGTTCGGGTCACCAAGGCCCTCCACCGCGAGATCGCCCGCATCGCCCAGCAGTCACCCGACCTGGGTCGGCACCTGAGCGAGTCGATCGAGACCGGGCGGCACTGCCTGTATGCGCCTGCGGACGGCGTCGGTTGGGACGTCGTGACCGGCTGACCCGGTTCGGACGATCGGCTCGTCCGAAGCCTCAGGACGCCTCCGTGGTCCCCGGCGGTTGCAGCACCATCTCCTGGGCCATCGACGCCACAATCCGCCCCCCGGTGTCTCGGATGATCCCGCGAAGCGTGCCCCGACCGCCGAAGTTCACCAGGCCCTCGACGTCTTGGAGCAGCCAGCGATCCACCCGGGCGGGCCGGTGAAACCAGGCGCTGTGGTCGAGGCTGATCATCCCCAGGTGGTCGCTCTCGAGGTCGAGGGGTCGTCCACCGACACCGGTCCAGTCGGTGGCGTATCCCATCAGGGCGGCGTGCACGGTCGGGTCGTCCCCGATCGGATGCGGCCATCGAAACCAGTGCCGGTGGGTGGCCAGACGGGTGCCGTCGCTTCGAAGCTCGCTGGGGCCCAACCACCGCTGTTCCCACGGCCCGTCCTCCTCCTGCCCGTCGTCGGGACCCGCGGCCGGTTCGGGCACCTCGTCCGGCAGGGGAACCCCCGTCGGCAGCCCCGACACGTCGTAGGTGGGGGCCGGGAGGTCGGCGGTGAACGAGCACGACATCACGGCCACCGGGCGATCGCGCTGGGACGCCGTGATCGAGTTCAGCGTGAAGCTTCGGCCGGCCTTGACCACCCGCGTGGCGAACTCGATCGGCTCCCCGCCTCGGGTGGGGCGCAGGAAGTGACCATGGATCGAGTGGAGCCGGGCCGGTTCAGGGGCGTTGGCGCCGGCCGCGGCGACACACATGGCCAGGGTGACCCCGCCGAACACGGGCGTGTCCGCCCCGGGCACCCGTCCGACGAGCAGGTCGCCACGGCGTTCCAACCTCAGCGCGTCGAGCAGGTCGTCCATCCAGCCAGTCTGACGTGCGGATCTCCCCGTGGCGACGGAGTTCTCGAGCGGTCAGCCCTGCCCTGGCGGGGTGGTGCCGAACGCACCCAGTGCCCGATCGAGCACGGCCCGACCCTGGTGCAGGGCCGTGCGGGCCCACTCGGGCTCGTCGGGCGTGTAGCCACGGCGGTTGGCCGCGATGATCTCGGCGCCCCGCATGCCGGTCCGGTCCCCGTGGTGGTGCAGCCAGTGCTCCAGGCGGGCGGCCACGACCTGCCGTTCGTCGGTGCGGGTGCCGAACTCCAGGATGACCGAGTGGTGCTCGCTGCCGGGCAGCACCTCGGCCAGCCCGGCGCCGAGGTGGCCGCGATGGCGCTCCGGGGTGTCCTTCGCCCGCCCCGAACAGCGCTCGGCCCCGAAGCGGTCGCGGATCCAGCGATCGTTGTGCGACCCCAGCCGGGCGCCGGTCAGCAACGTGTGGGTGCCGGCATCACCGTGGCCGGTGTGCAGGTCGACGCACAGCGACCTGGTGGCCCCATCGGCGTGTGCGGCGACCACGTCGGCCAGGATCCGGGTGGACTGCTCGGTCCGGTCGCCCCCAAAGTGGAAGCCGCGCGGATGGGTGTACTGACCGAAGCCCACCGCATCGCGCATCCAGGTACCGCCGTGCTCGGCGATCAGCGCCCGCATCGGATCGGCGAACCCCTCCAGGGTGGGCTCCTCGGTCGTCTCGGGGCACAACAGATGGTGAATCGCCTCGTAGGCCGGGTTCCCGGGCGGGTCGATGCCGTCGCGGTTCCAGTTTCGATTGAGGTCGACGTTGTGTTCGTTGGCCCGCCGCCAGAACGCCATGCCCCACGGGTTGACGCCATGGACCAGCACCACCCGAACGTCGTCGGGTCGCAGGTCGTCGTCCAGCCGCTCCAACAGGTCACACTGCAGCGCCGACGCGATCGGGGCCTCCACCCCGTGGACCCCGGACAGCACGATCAACACGTTCGGCGCACCCGGGCGTCCGACGGCGGCGACGTCGATCGTCAGCTCCTCACCGTGCGGGCCCCGGGCGTCGATCGGATGGGCCTCGGCGGACAGGCCCGCCCGACGGGCCGCCCGGCGAAACCGCGCCCGCAGCTCGCCGTAGGTCAGGGGCAGTCCTTCCAGCGGCATCAGCGGTTCGGCGTCATCGGCGATCGAGGACCATCAGCCGGACCCGCTCGGCGCCCGCGTCGCGGGCAGCACACGATCGACGAGCACGGCGGCCAGCACGACGATGGCCACCTCCGCCGGCACCCGAAACCGTGTCAGCCCGTACAGCAGCATGGCGGTGACCGTCACCATCGCAAACGGGGCCAGCAGCGGCCAGACCGGCCGCCGTTCTCGCCACAACAACACCGCACCGGCGACCGCGGCGAGGGTCAACGGGTAGTACACCCAGCCTCCGATCAGGCTCAAGGTTCGTTCGCGCCCCTCGCCGACGCTGTAGGTGGCCATCTGCGTGGGCTTGTACACGCCCCACACCCGGCCGACGCGGGCGGCGACCACCGTCGGCAGCCGGTCGAGGTGATCGCCGACGTAGCTCAGGGCCGCACTTCGATAGGCCGCCGACACCTCCGACTGGTCGCCGTCGGCCGGGACGTCGTCGGCGCAGAAGCCGTTCCACAGCCCGACGAGCGGGCCGGAGAACACGCTGTCGCAGTTGGAGCCGATCAGGGTCAGCCCGTCGTTGGTCGACACGAGCACCGGGCGCTCGAATCGGGCGGCGTTGTACAGGCTCCACGGGGCCAGCATCACCAGCGCCGCCAACCCGGCGACGGCGATCCGTCCCAGCCTGGCCCTCGCCTCGAGGTCGGTCCGGAACCACACGACCGGCACGACCACCAGCGGCAGATACATCGCCAGCTCGGCCCGAGCGAGCACGGTCAGCCCGATCGCCGCACCGAGCCACGCGGCCGCGGCGATCGTCGGCCGACCGATCAGGCGGTAGGTCAGCCAGAGCGCCGTGGCCATGCCGAGGGCGGTCAACGATTCGCTCATCACCACCCCGTCGTTCATCCACAGGTTGGGGTAGACCGCTGCGAGCCCGGCGGCGATCAGCCCCACCCGGTCGCCCACCACCTCACGCCCCAGCAGGCCGATCATCAGCACCGCCGCCGTGCCGATCAGGGCCATCGTCAGACGCTGGGCCCTGACGTTGTCGCCGGGCAGCATCGCCGCCGGCGTGGCGACGAGGGCGGTCAGCGGCGGGTGGTCGGCCGCCGCACCGCCGGTGAAGGGCCGCTCGAACCCGCCGCCATCGGCCAACACCTCGGCCTGCAGCCCGTAGTAGTAGGCGTCGCCGCAGACCACCTGCCCGCAGGCGTCGGCATCGGACTTGGCGATCACGATGTAGGCCACGCGAACGCCGAGGGCGACGACGCCGATCAGCGCCAACGCCACCAGGAAGCCCCGGGACCAGCCACGCCCACCCGAGGAGTCCGGCGCCGACCCGTGGGAGGGCGACGGGTGTGTCGGCGGTTCCGTCGGCGGGACGCCGGCCGGTTCGGTCATCGAGCGCAGTCCCTCCGGCGGGGCCCCGTGCGTGCCCCGGCCCGTCATCGTAGAGGCCCTGCCGAACCTCGGGCACCCCCGGTCCGCCGGCACCCCGCTCCGTCGTCCCCGCTCCGTCGTCCCCGCTCTGTCGTCCCCGCTCGGCCGTCCCCGCTCGGCCGTCCCCGCCAGCAAGGCGCGGCGATGATCGGGACGGCGTAACCCGAACAGGCCCCGGACGTCCGGATTGGGTGACCGCCACGGATCGAGGCATCGCCATGACCACCAACACCATGCGTCGAGGCGCCGCCCGACCGGTCCCGCACCGCCGAGCCCTGCGCCGGGCTGCGATGTGGTGCTGCGTCGTTGCGCTGGCGGTGGGATGTTCGTCCGGTATCGGCGAGGCGAAGGCCGAACCGCCTCCGGAAACCGAACCCGCCACGATGTCGCGCGACGACTTCGTGGCGGCGTTCTCGCAACGCTGCGGTGCGATCATCTCCGAGCTCAACGCGATCACCCCGCCCACCACCGCCGAGGAGACCGTCCAGGCGATGGAGCAGGCCAAGTCGGTGGTCGGTCGCGGCCTGAACGACCTGGGGGCCCTGCGTCCCCCGCCCGAGATGCAGGGCAACGTGAGCGCCGCCCTCGACGTTCGTTCGCAGAGCCTCGGCAGCTTCGACGCGCTGATCGAGGCCGCCCGCAACGGGGATCAGGCTCGAGTCGACGCGGTGACCGCCGAGAACCGGACCCGGCAGGACGAATTCGACCAGCGCCTGGCGGCGATGGGCATGACCTGCGCCCCGTAGGCACCCGGTCGGCGGGGTCACGTCCACCGGCGCAGGTAGCATGACGGGCCGATGTCAACCCCGTGGAGCCTGAACGACCCGCCCACCAGCGTCGACATCGCCGCCGCCCTCCAGGCGTTTCCCGTGGTCACCGGCGCGCTGCGGGCACTCGGCGACGCGCCGCAACACTCCGTGCCGTTCCACCGGCTCTGCGGGTTCAACGAGCTGTTCCCGTGCCTCAGCCCCCTCGGGCTTCGGCTGTTGCAGCTCGACCGTTTTCACGGTGGCGTCACCAGGGAGCTGGCGCTCGCCGAGGCGCCCGACGTTCCCGCCGAGCGGATCGACCTCGAGGCGTCCAACCTGGTGATCGCCGGGCTGGCCCGCCCGCAGGGCAACGAGCTTCGATCGCACCCGGACATCGCCCGGTACATCCCGATGGCGTTGCCGATGTTCGAGGACGACGCCCAATCGGTCAACACCGACCGTCTCGGCACGGCGTGTCGCCTGCTGGGGATCCGGCCCGGCACCACCAAGGCCGAGCGGGTCGCGGCGCTTCCGGCGGCGCTGCGCGACCCCGAGGCCGTCCAGCGTTCGCTGGCGTCCGCGGGCACCGAGGCCCGACGGTTGTTCGCCCGAATCGTCGAGCTGACCACGGTGGATCGATACGGCTTCTCCGACACCGACGAGCCCGCCGGCAGCGTTCCACTGGAACGGCTGGTGCGCCGCGACTCCCGCGACTACTGGGCCACCACCCGCGACCTGATGTCGGCGTTCTCCTACCAGGGGGTGTCGACACCGATCGGCGAGTTGGCCGAGCGACTGCTGATCAGCACCTCGCGAGGTTGGGGCGACCAGGTGTGGCTCTACCTCGACGTCGCCCACTCCCAGGGGTTGCCGCTGGGCCCCGTCCTCCTCCCGCCACCGGCGGTCGAGGGCTCGCCCGTGCCGGAGACGCCCACCGCCCCCACCCGCCTGGTGGCCAGGATGGGCGAGGTGGTCGGGTTCCTCGGTGACCACCCCACTGAGGGCAAGAAGTCGGGCGATCGCCGGGTGCCCGTCGCCACCTGGCGGAGTGCCGCCAAGGCCACCGGCATCCCCAAGGACCTCGGTGTGCTGCTGGGCGGGCTCGCCGCCGACCTCGGGCTGATCTACGCCGGGGCGCTCCCGGTGCGGGGCCGCGGCCGAAAGGTGCAGCGTCCGGTGCGGTGGCAACCCAATCCTCGCCGGGTGGCCGCCTTCGAGCGCCTCGAGGTGGGCAGTCGCTGGCTGAGCATCGTCGACCACTGGATCGAGGGCGGTCGCGACGAGCAGGCCTACGCCAACTCGGTGAAGCGTTCGCTGTTGGTCTCCGTGCTCGCCTCGCTGCCCGAGGGCCGGGCGCTCGCACTCGACGAGTTCGTCACGCTCGCCACCCGCCGCCACCTGGCGCTGAGCGACGCCGCCGAGATGACGACCGACCTGGCGGCCGCCGCCGCGCTGGGACTGATCGGCGACCCGGCGATGCCCGGCCTGACGGCCGCGGGACGGGCGGCCGTGGCCGGACCGGACGCGGTCAACGAACTGCTGGGCGGCGGAGACCGCTCGTTCCTGGTGCAACCCGACCACTCGGTGATGGCCCCGCCCGACCTGGCCCCCGACGTGGCCGCCACGCTGATGCGATACGCCGACCTGGAGAGCGAGGGCGGTGCCTCGGTGTGGCGCCTCTCCTCCCGGCGGCTGGCCCAGGCGGCGTCGACCACCTCGCCGGAGGAGGTGCAGCGGTTCCTCAGCGAGGGCTCGTCGGTGCCCGTGCCCGAGGCGGTGCTGCGCTTCGTCGACGACGCCATGGGGTCGGTGTCGCCGGTGACCGTCACCGAGGTGGGCTGCGTGATCACCGCCGACGACCCGGTGGTCGTCACCGACGCCGCCCGTCACAAGTCGGCCAAGCTCACGGTGGTCGCCCCCGGCGTGGCCACCTCGCCACTGAACACCGGCAGGGTTCGGGACGTCCTGGCCACCAAGGGCGTGGTGCTCGCCTCGTCCGGCTCACCCGACGCCACCGTCACCGTGCTTCACCCCGACGGCACCCCCGAGACGGTCGACGACCTTCCCCCGCCGGTGAGCGACGCCGCAGCCGGGTGGGTGGTCGACCAACCGGACCCCACAGCCAACCTGACCGAACCCAAGCCGATCGGCTCCGACGACGCGCTGGTGGCCGCGGTCACCCGGGCGGCGTCGAGGGAGCGCATTCGATGACCGACCCCACCAACCCCCTGATCGTGCAGGGCGACCTGTCCGTCCTGGCCGAGGTGGCCTCGCCCCGATTCGACGAGGCCCGTTCGCAGCTCGCCCGGTTCGCCGAGCTCGAGAAGGCCCCGGAGCACGTTCACACCTACCGCATCACCCCGCTGTCGCTGTGGAACGCCGCGGTGGCCGGCCTCTCGTCGGGGGACGTCGCCGCCACGATCACCGACCTGGCCAAGTATCCGGTGGCGGCCTCGGTGCTGGCCGAGGTGCACGACCAGATGGGCCGCTACGGGCGGCTGCGCCTGGTGCGCGACCACGACACCGCCGCCCTGGCGTTGACCTCGGCCGAACCGGCGTTGCTCGAGGAGGTCAGCCGCGACAAGCAGGTGGCCGAGCTGCTGGGCGACCGGCTGGACGGCAACCGGTTTGCGGTGCGCAGCGGCGACCGGGGCGTGCTCAAGCAGGCCCTGATCCGCCTGGGCTGGCCCGCCGCCGATGAGGCCGGGTACGAGACCGGCACGGTTCTGGACGGCGCCGAGCTGACCGCCGAGTTGCGGTCGCATCAGTCCGACGCGCTGGCCGCCTGGTGGGCCGACGGCCACGACGAGGGCGGCAACGGCGTGCTGGCGCTCCCCTGCGGAGCGGGCAAGACGATCATCGGCCTCGGTGCCATGGCCACCGCCGGGGTGCACACGCTCATCGTGGTCACCTCGATCTCCTCGGCGCACCAGTGGCGCCGCGAGCTGCTGGCCAAGACCAGCCTGACCGACGACCAGATCGGCGAGTACTCGGGCGACAACAAGGAGATCCGGCCGGTCACCATCGCCACCTACCAGGTGCTCACCTGGGCGAAGCGCGGGGTGGACAAGTCCGCCGACATCTTCGAGCGGCACCCGCACCTCAAGCTGTTCGACGAGACCGGGTGGGGGCTGGTGATCTACGACGAGGTGCACCTGCTGCCCGCTCCCGTGTTCCGAGCCACGGCACGCATCCAGGCGATTCGGCGCCTCGGGTTGACCGCCACGCTCGTCCGGGAGGACGGCAAGGAGAGCGACGTGTTCAGCCTGATCGGGCCGAAGCGCTTCGACGCCCCGTGGAAGGAGCTGGAGGCGATGGGTTGGGTGGCGCCCGCCACCTGCACCGAGGTTCGGGTGAACCTCACCGACGAACAGCGCATGACCTACGCCGTGGCCGAACCCGCCGAACGCCACCGCTTGGCGGCCACCACCCCCTCGAAGCTGGTGGCCCTCGACGACCTGATGGCCCGGCACCGGGGCGACCGCGTGCTGGTCATCGGGCAGTTCCTCGACCAGTTGGCCACCGTCGCCGAACGACTCGACGCCCCGCTGATCACCGGCAAGACGCCGCAGCGCGTCCGCGACGAACGCTTCGAGGCGTTTCGTTCCGGGGAGATCGACGTGCTCATCGTCTCCAAGGTGGCCAACTTCTCGATCGACCTGCCCGAGGCCAACGTGGCCATCCAGATCTCGGGCCAGTTCGGTTCCCGTCAGGAGGAGGCCCAGCGCCTCGGCCGCATCATGCGCCCCAAGGCCGAGGGCGGCTCGGCGGAGTTCTACACGATCATCGCGGCCGAGACCGTCGAGCAGACCTTCGCCCTCAACCGCCAACGCTTCCTCGCCGAGCAGGGCTACACCTACACCATCGTCGACGCCGCCTGAGCCCCAGGGGGGCCCAAGCCGTCCGGGGGTGTGGAGGCGTGCCGGTGAACTCGACCGGCACACCTCCACACCGCAGGCTCGTCGGCTCGGCTGCACCGTTTCATCGGCCCCCGGCCCGGGTACCGGGTCACCCGTGGCGGCCGCCGACCGGGCGCCGCACGGCAAGCTTGACCAAGCGGGGGAACGCCGATGCCACAACAGATCGGCGCCGATCACGACGGCGACGCCCCTTCCGAGGACCGGGACGCCGCCGACGAGGTGGCCGACAGCACCCACGAGGCGCTGGACGATCACCCGTGGGCCGAGCGGTTGGGCAAGGTCGGCTGGTTGGCCAAAGGCTTCGTGTTCGCCTTCATGGGGTGGACGGTGTTCCTCATCAGCTTCCAGAAGGACTCCGCCGACGAGGCGTCGCCGAAGGGCGCCGTGGTCGCTCTGGCGGACCGGTCGTTCGGACGCGTGGCCATCGGCGCCTTGGCGATCGGCCTGGCGGTGTTCGTCGTGTGGCGGGCCCTCACGCTGGCGCTGATCCGCGACACCGACCCGGCCGCCTGGTTCAAGCGGGGCCGCTACCTGGTCACGATCGTCATCTACCTGGGGCTGGTGTGGACCGCCGGTCGCGCCGCCCTGGGCCTCAGCACGGACGAGGGCAGCCTGATCGAGCGGGTGTCCAAGGGCCTGCTGGGCTCGATGCCCGGCCGCGTCGCCGTGTTCATCGGCGGGGCCGTCGCCGTCGGCGTCGCCGTGTCGTGGGCCTACGAGGGTTGGCAGCGCGGGTTTCTCGACGACCTCGACCTCGACGGATGCGACCGGCGCCGACGGCGGACGATCTCGATCCTGGGGGCCGTCGGCTGGGCGGGCCGGGCCTTCGTCGTTGCGCTGGTGGGGGCGTTCTCGATGTGGGCGGCGCTCACCGCCGACTCCAGCGACGCCGTCGGCTTCGACCAGGGACTTCGCAAGGTGGCGGTCACCTCGTGGGGTTCGATCCTGGTGGCGTTGGCCGGCGTCGGGCTGATCGCCTACGGGCTGTTCTGCGCGGTCTCGCTGAAGCACCGCGAGATTCGCAGCTGACGGACCGGCGCGCTCAGGTGCCGAGCAGTTCCAGCAGCGGGTCGTGGAGCAGGCCGTTGGTGCCGAGGCCGCTGCCCCGTGCTGCGCCGTCGCCCCCATCCAGTGCCGTGAACCGTCCGCCGGCCTCGGTGACGATCACCGACATCGGGGCGATGTCCCATTCGGCGACGATCGGGTCGATCATCGCGTCGACCCCGCCGGTGGCCACCAGCGCATAGCCGTAGCCGTCGCCCCAGGTGCGCAACGTGGCACCGGAGGTGTGCGCCGCGGTCACCTGCCCGGTGCTCCACGAACCGAACCCGCTGGTGGTCAGCATCGAGGACTCGATGCTGCCGGTGGAGCTGGCGCGGGCGGGACGTTCCCCGGCGGCGTCGGCGACGGTGCAGCCCAGGCCCCGTCCGGCGAAGACGCACTGGCCCAACGCCGGCAGGTCGATCACCCCGACCGCCGGGCCGTGCTCGTCCTCCACCGACACCAGCGTCGAGTACAGCGGCACCCCTCGGGTGAACGCCTTGGTGCCGTCGATGGGGTCGACCACCCAACGTCGCCCGGAGGTTCCCTCGGCGAGCCCCTCCTCCTCGCCGAGCACGGTGTCGTCGGGGGCGTACGCCGCGATCAGCGACCGCAACCGGGCCTCGGCGGCCTTGTCGGCGGCGGTCACCGGGGTGCCGTCGCCCTTGTGTTCCAGGTCGAGTTCGGCGCCGCGGAACCACTCCAGCGTCAGCGCGCCGGCCTCCTGGGCGAATCGGCGGGCGGCGGCCAGCAGGTCGGCGTCGGCGGGCGGGGTGTCGGTCACGATGGTTCGTCCTCGGTGTGGGGGTCGGTGTCGGGGTCGGGGTCGGGGGTGGCGGGTGGCGGTCCGTCGGGATCGACGGTGGGCGCATCGATTGCATCGGGGCGCTCGGGGGTGATCGGCTCGACACCGTCGACGGGCGGCGGCTCGCTGGGCGGTGCCACGGCCACGAAGCTTTCGGTGTCGAAGTCGCCGGTGTCGTCGTCGCGGGCAGACCCGGTCGCATCACCGGCCGGCTGCTTTGGTGGCATCGGGAAGAACGTCGACGTGCGGGCGATGTAGTCGGCGTAGGCCGGGCGGCGCTTGGTGATCGTGCGCTCCAGCATCGTCACGCCCGACACCCGCAGCAGGAACACGCTCATCACGATCGGTCCGATGATCCCCCACCAGCCCCCCGCCGCCAGCGACACCAGGAACAGACCCCACCACACGGTGAAGTCGCCGAAGTAGTTGGGGTGACGGGTGTAGCGCCACAACCCGGTGTCCATCACCTTGCCCTCGTTGTCCGGGTTGGCCTTGAACCGGGCCAGCTGGGCGTCGCCGACGGTTTCGAACGCAAACCCCACCAGCCACACCGCCACGCCCAGCCAGCCCACCACGCCCATCGACACGTCGTCGCCGGCTGCGGTCAGCTGCACCGGCAGCGACACGATCAGCACGAGCGCTCCCTGAAGCCCGAAGGTCTGGATCAGGCTGAACCACCAGAACTTCTCGCCGAAGTGCTTGCGCATGGCCACGTAGCGCTTGTCCTCGCCGGTGCCCCAGTTGCGCCACAGCAGGTAGCCCGACAGGCGGAACCCCCATATGGTCACCAGGGCGGTCAGCAGGTCGATGCGCAGGTTGGGCTCGCCCACCGCCCGCGACACGTGGGCCACCACGACAAAGGCCAAGCCCCACACGATGTCGACGATGCTCACGTCGGCCAGGCGCACCGACAGCACCCAGGTGCCCAGCATCAGGGTCACCACGGCAATCGCACTACTCAACGCTACTGAACCCATCGGTGTGGCCCTTCGGTTCGATCGACCTACTCAGTCTGACCGCTCGGAGTCGATACCACATCTAGGAGCGGGTGGAGCCGACGTTCGCGTCGGGCCGCAACCATCCTTGGCCCGACGGGCCAGGCGGGAAGGACCAGCAATGATCAAGAGTTCGTGCGACAGCTGCGGTGACTTTCGGGCCCAGCCGGCCTCGGTCACGTCGTGGGTCGACGAGTACGGCGGACCCTTGTGGGCGGTGCTCACCTGCCCGACCTGCAACCGGGTGATCGTGCGTGCCGGCAACGAGGCGCTCACGTCGGTGCTCGACGCACTCGGCTCACCGCAGCGGGTGCTGGCCACCCCGATGGAGCGCCTCGACACCGATTTGTCCGAGGCCGGGCCGTTCACCCCGGCCGACCTGAACCAGTTCCGCGACCTGCTCGACTCCGACGACGGCTTCATCCGGGAGCTTGGCCGCTAGCACCACCGAGCGTCCGACGGCGGCGGATTCACGTGACCGAAGCGACCGTCGGCCGCAGACCGAACGTCCTGCGTTCCTCGACGGTGAGCGGCTCGGACAGAAAGTCGTAGAAGTCCGGCCGGAGCGCATACAGGCTGGTCTCCAAGACGCTCAGCCGTTCGCCCACGGCGATCTGGTCGAACCCCATGTGTCGGCTCACCGGACCGAGCGCTCGAAACATGATGCCGTATTCGTCGCGGAACAGGTCCAAGGTCATCGGATCAACGATGGCCGCCAGGCTCTGAGCGCCCTGGCGGCGGGCGTAGCAGTACACCGACCGATAGAGCAGCTCGGTGACTCCCTGATCCTCGTGCCCCGGCGCCAGAGATGGCCGGACACTCGCAGATGACGCCCCCGAGTCGTTTGCCGGGCTCCATCATGGGGCCGAGACTCAGCTGATCGAGTGTGCCGATGGATGCGTGCAGGACGCCCAGCGGGACGCCCGCTGCATCGACGGCGACGTGAAACGAGCGTCGCCCGGCCGGGCGCTGAGGGGGAATCGCCTGGGATGCTCCGTCCACGCCTGCCTCGGCGAGCGCTTGTCGGTACATCTCGGTGGCACGCGACAGCAGCAGGTCGCCCGAGATGACATGAACCGACAAGCCGGCATCTGGTGATCGAAGATCGACGGGTAGATCGGTCATGAGTTGCTCCAGGTGGTGAGGCACCCTCGATGACTCCACTGCCTGTCCACCTCAGGGTGCATTACGTTCAAAGTATCGCATGCCGCAGCGCCGCCGAGGACCGGGCCGGTTCTGGTAGGCGGCGATGCGGTTTCGTTGGTTACTTCAGGCTGACTCATGTGTCTCCATTCATGGTTGGCAGATCCGGGATGCGAGCGGTTCGGGCGCGACTACGTGGTCTCCGGTCCCTTGGGACCTGATGACCGCACAGCGTTCGGCTCCTCGCGTTGGGGTGGTAGCAGGTCATCGCAGCACCATCTGCGTGAACCAATTCGGCGAGGCCATCTCCATCGAGGTCGGCGATGGCGGTGCGATACCGCAAATCCTGCAAACGCCACACAGCGATCTCCTCGCCGGTTGCGCCGTCGAGAGCGACCAACCGGCTGGGAATACCGCCTCGTCCGTATCGACTGGGGTGACCAGCAGCTCTTGGCTGCCGTCGTCATCGAGGTCGTACAGGACGGATCCGATCCACTGAACCCGTCGCTCGACCGTGCGTTGCGTCTCCCCCGTCTCCGTCGAACCACATGACCACGCTGTTGAGCCGTGCGGCGGGGTTTCGCCTTCCCAAACGGCCACCACGAACTCTGCGTGTCATCCGTTCCCGGCAGGACCACCGGTTGGGCGGCGGAACTCAGGCCGTCGGATTGACTGGCCCATACCTGGTTGCCGTCCTGGTCCAGCATTGAACGGGCCGTTCCAAGGGTGGTGAGATCTGCTCGGCAGCCAGTGCGGACCCGCCGGGCCAGCGACCACACAGCCGGGTGAGGACCATTCGATCCGAACGACGCGCCGTCGGGGGCGCGAATCGCGAGACGCCCCGGAATCGACTCCCTCCGTGCCGATAAGCAGTGTTGCTCATCGAGCGGACGGCTCTCATCGACCTCTGGTGGTGAGTAGATCCGTTGCCATCCGGGGTCGGGATCGCCGACAACTGCGCTCCGTCCGCCCCGAAACCAGCCGGGCGTCCCATCCCTCCGGTCCCGGGTCGTCACCCGATTGCGGAACCAAGACCTCCGGAATGCCGTCCCCATCGACATCGGCAACGGTTTCGCCATGCCAAACCACGACTGTGGCAGATCGGGCTGGGATTCCCGCAGGGACCACAACACCTCGCCAGAGGTGCCGTCGTACATGACCAGATCGTTGCTGCGGCCCCCATGACCACGTCGTCGACCTCATCGGCGTTGCCGTCGACGAGCAGCCGAGGTATACACGTCCTTTGCCGGTCTGATGTCACAACACCTCCGTCCCCGCCGTCGGTGGCGACCACCCGTCACTGGTGCCCACGACGACATCGAGCACCGTCCCCGTTGAGGTCGGTCGCTGGCGAACTCATTTCGGCTCCACTGGCGCGTTGAGGTGGTAGCAGGTCATCGCAGCACCATCTGCGTGAACCAATTCGGCGAGGCCATCACCATCGAGGTCGGCGATGAGCGGTGTCGATACCGCAAACCCCGCAAAGCCACATCAGCGATCTCCTCGCCGGTTGCGCCCGGTTCGGAACAGGTTGAGCCCAGACCGAAATCGCACACAGGTTTGCTGGTACTTGGAGTCATTGGCCCCGCCCCGATCGTGTTCAAGAGTCTCGTTCAATCTCAATCGTGGTGTCTACGGCTGAGAGGTCGTACGTCTCGTAGCTCTCGCTGTCGGGCCACCGAACCGCGATCGTGTCCACGTCCTCACGGTCGCCCAGGCCGATATGAACCCTGCCGGGGCTCGAGCTCTGATAGCCGCTGCCGCTCCGCACTTCGCCGACTACCACCTCGTCGTCAGCGACCCCGTCCAACCTGACACGTGCGCCAACAGCCCGGGTGTTGGGTGTGGTGGCGTCGTGAAGGCGCAATTCGATCCAGTGGCCGCCTTCCGTCAGCTCGTTGCGAAACAACTTGGGAAGCGAGGTGGTGTACCCGACGAACAGGTCGAGGTCGCCGTCGCCGTCGTGGTCGAGCGGGACGATCGCCTTGGCTTGACCGTCGTAGGTCAGCCCGAGTGCCTCGGCTTGATCAACCCACGGTCCCCCCGGGGAGCCCCGCCACAAGCTCGGATGCCCTCGCCGAAAGAACTCAGCAGCCTTCACGTCTCCCGGACCGGTCGCCGACCCACCAACATCGAGATACCCGCTGACCACCACCAGGTCACGCCGGCCATCGTTGTCCAGGTCCTCACCGGCGGCCCCCCAGGCCCACGCCGACTCGCGGACGCCAAAGTCGTCGGTCGCATCAAGGAAATCGTCACCTCGGCCCAGGTACAAACGGTTTCCGCTGCACCCGACCGTGAACTGCTGGGCGACGCATCCCACCCGGTTCGGCCCGGGCGCGATCGAGGTGATGAACCAATCAAGTGTTCCGTCGGCGTTCAGATCTTCCACAACGGACCCCATGCCGTTCTCGTCGGTTCCGAGCCCGGCGCGGGCGGTGACATCGACGAATCCGGACGGGCCGTTGTTGCGGTACAGCCGGCTGGTGCAGAAGTCGCCGGTGAGGAAGAGGTCGGGCCACGCATCGTCGTTGTAGTCGGCGAACACCGGGGTGAACGCCGAAACCGACGCAAGGTCCACTCCCAGTTTCGAGGTGACTTCGGTGAAGCTCCCCGTCCCATCGTTGGAGTACATACGGGATCGTGGTCCCGAATCTCCTGCGGCAAGACCGGTCGATCTGCGCTCGCCGCACAGGCCGGAATTCTCGCCTGACGCGTAGCCACCGGAGGCGTCCCAGGCGGGCGCAGCCCACTGGGTGGTCATCAGGTCGAGATCGCCGTCGCGATCCCAGTCGGAAAACGCCGCGCCCATCGTGGCGTAGCCGCCGACCGCACTTCCCTCGGTTGTGGCGAACTCGCCAAGGCCCCGATCCTTCGCCGCCTCGTTGAATCCACCCTCGCCATCCCCCAGATACAGGCGATCCGGATGGGCGCCGACCCCACCGACGAACAGGTCGAGATCGTTGTCGCCATCGATGTCGGCCCAAACCGATGCTGCGGATCCATCCGCCGGGTCGGTACCATTCCGCTGCCCAATCCGAGCTCTCCGTCACGTTCTCAAATCCGTTCGGTGTCGCTCGGAAGAGCTGGTTGGCGGCGCCGACTCGGGTCACAAAGAGGTCGTCTCGACCATCCCCATCGAAGTCGCCCAGCGAAACACCGCCCGTGAAGGCGCCGACGTTGCTCGGAGTGGGTCCGTCCGCTTCGCCGCCCAGACCAACATCGGCGCTGATGTCGGTGAAACTCAAGCTGTCGGGGTCAAAGCCCTCGACCGGGCCGGTCGGGGCCAGGTTCCCCAGTCCTTCCACCATCTGATCGTCGGTCGGGGGCGACACCGGGGTGTCATCGACGCCTCCTTCATCCATCAGCACGAACGTCAGGGTCAGCAGGGCCAGAATCGCCGCTGCTCCGAGCATTCGAAGCGAACGCTGCGTGACTTGAACGGGTCGTGACGCCATGGTGCGTCCCTAACCGGTTTCGCTGCGAACGAGCTCGATCGCTTGGTCGATCGCGGAGATCGGGTATGACTCGAACTCGTCGGAGTCCGGCCAACGCACCTCGACCGAAGTGACATCGGTGCGATCACCCAAACCGGCATACAACACACCCGGCCCGGAACTCTGGTAGCCCGATCCGGCGCACCACCTCGGCAACCCAGCTCGGCTCGGGCCCATCCCCGAGCAGGCGGACCTTGGCTCCGATGGCGTGTGTGTTGGGCGTCGTGTCGTCCCGTAGCTTCAACTGAAGCCAGTGCCCCTGCCTGGGTGTCTCGTTCCGATAGAACAGCGGCGCCGATCCCGTGTCGGTGACAACCAGGTCCAAGTCTCCGTCCTTATCGTGATCAAAGGCGACAACGGCTTTAAACTGGCCCGTCGCATCCAATCCGGACGACACGGCAACCTCAGGCATCGGCTGTCCGGCACCCCCTCGCCACAACCGCACCGAACCTGCAGCGAAGTACTCAAGGGCTTCGCCCTGGGGACCTGGGACCCCGAGTGTTCCTGGGGCTGCCCCTTCCGGGGCACCGAAATTCTGCCCACCCACGGTCAGCAGGTCCCGATATCCGTCACTGTCGAGGTCCCTCTGCCAACGCTCCCCACCCCCAGCCGGACTCTCGCACTCCAAACACGTCAGTCAGGTCTTCGAAACCAAACCGACCATCGCCTTGGTACAGCCGATTTCCGGAACACGCGACCAACGGAAGCTCCCGCAGGCAGCCCACGTCGTTGGGACCTCCGGAGATCGAGGTCACGAACCAGTCGAGAATCCCGTCACCATCGAGATCCTCCACAACGGAACCCATGGCATTCTCGGCGGTTCCCACGGGCGCGTCATCTGTGCGGTCAAGGAACTGAGCGCCACCCAGGTTTTGGTAGAGGCGACTGGTACAGAGTCGCCAGTGATCAGCAGATCTACCCATCCGTCATCGTCGAGATCGGAGAACACTGGCGCAAAGCCGGCGACGCCTGACATATCTAGCCCCAACGAATCGGTCACATCTTGAAAGCGGCCCGTTCCATCCCGTTCTCCATGAAGGTCGTTATCCCTGACCGACTCCTACCGCTCAGATCTGACACTGGGTCGGTTTCACAAAGATTAGCTTCTCAGTACCCAGGAACTCAGCAACTTGGTCGTAGTCTGGTGACACCCAATCGGTCGTAGCTAGATCAAGATCTCCGTCTCAGTCCCAGTCGGCGAAGGCAACGCCAGCGGTTGCACGGGAGTTCCCCACTTCCTAACTCGACTAGTCCGCTGACCCTAGAACGTTCGTCGAACTTGCCGTTCCCTCGGTTCTCATAGAGTTGATCGGGCTGCAAACCAAAGCCGCCAACGAATAGGTCGAGGTCGCCATCGGCATCAACGTCTGCCCACGCCGCGCCAGCCGAACCGTCCCCAGGCCTGACCGGTGCCGCCCCTAGGCCTGAGTCCCTCGTCACGTCTCGAAAGCTCCCATCTGGCTGAGCCTGAAACAGCTGATTGGCCTGCCCGCTAGATGCTAAGAACAGATCGACCAGACCATCCTGGTCATAGTCGCCAACAGCGACTCCACCCGACATGGTGCCAAACTCATCCTGAGATGCCCCCTGAGAGACTGCGTTTAGCCCAACCACGTCGGTCTCTTCCCGAAACCACAGGCCAGCCAGATCGCTAGGACCATCAGTGCTTTGGGTGCCATCAGGCTCATCGAGACTCGATAAATCTCCCACCGACAGGACTGTCGAGGTGCTCGCAGCTGAGGACGCCGGGTCCTCGGACGCCGAACCACGCAATGCTGCCCGAGTAGCGAACAAGACCGCGCCAACTGCAAGCAGCGCCAGCACGCGCTTTCTCATCGTCCTCCAGCGTCTCGCTCCATTGGCGGGCGAGTTGGCACGGCCTTAGCAGGCGGCAAGGGCGCCGGCGTCGTTACCCAGCTGCCAGTCGCACACCAACAACTCAACGCCAGGCTCGGGTGACGCGCCCAACATGTCGACGTACTTGGCTCGGGCCTTGCCACGAAGCACCCACCCGCTTCCCTCATCGACGTACGCCTCGAAATTGAGGACTCGTCCGGCGGGACTCACCGATCCGGGTTCGGGCGAGCATCGGATCTCGATGTTGACCAGTCCCTGCTTCGGGCGGGTTTGCGGACGTGGAAACACCGCCGATCCCGAAGCCGGCGCCGGCCCCTGGCAACCGTTGTTGACGGAAAACTCGTCCAGCCGGATCTCGCCGATGATCTCAGACATCGAGGCGTCGACTGCGCGAAGGTCTTCTTGCCCGAGGGCATTGTTGGTCGCTTGGCGACCCGCAACCAGTGTTGCCTCCCCAATGAACACGATCGGAATGGTCATCGCCAAGATGACAAACGCGATGGCCAGCGATGAGAACCCGGACTGGCTCCGTCCCCTCCGGCGAGCGTGTCTATCGATCAGGCGGCTCATGCGGCGTACTGACTGGTGCGCAGGCCATTGGCGCCGCCGGCTCCCGAATTCCCACCGTAGCCACCCTGGCCGTTGCCACCCCAGTGGCCGTCATCGCCCCAGCCGCCAGATCCGGCGCCGCCCCCGTTTCCGCCGCTTCCACCGGACCCCCCAGTGGCCGCCGGCGACGGAAGTTGAACACTGGTGCCACCTGCCAGCCCACCTGAAGAACCTCGAAGGAACACTCCGATGGTCGGACCTGCGGCACCGCCACCGGCGCCGCCGCCGCCGCCGCCGCCAGCGCCGCCTCCACCTCCGCCGCCGCCCTCATTGCCGTCGTCATAGGCGCCACTGCCGCCGTTGCCACCGGCGCCCGCATGTCCACCAGGCTGGCCGGTACCGCCGGCACCTCCGAAGCTGGTCTTGATGGTGCCGCCACTGATCACGACGACGCTCTGATAGGCGTACACACCAAACGAGCCTCCCCCGGGCTGGCCACCACTGGTAGCCCGCGTGCCACCAGTGCCCCCGGCACCGCCGGAGCCACCGCCGCCCGCTCGACCAAAGCCGGCGTTCCCGCTTCCGCCGCCGCCTCCGCCGCCGGGACGCCCGGTTCCGCCGTTGGAGCCGTCGCCGCCTTCGTTGCCGACCCAGACGGCGGCTGTCCCTCCGGCCGGTGTTGCCGCCCTCCGCTGCCTCCGGATCCACTCCCAGAACTACCATTGTTCGCTCCACAAGCCCCATTGCCAGAGTAGGCGTCCTGGCCGAGGAATCCCCTCGGCTCCCGCCTGAACCGCCGCAGCCTCCACCGTTGGAGCCAGCCTGCCCGTTCTCACCCCGCTCGAAGTACCACCCGTTGCCCCACCCACTGCGGCCTGCACCGCCACCACAGCTCGAACCGGGGCTGCCGCCGACGCTGCCACTGTTGCCGTTGCATCCGTTGCTCGCCGTGCCGGGCCGGGAGCTCGTGCCATCGGCCCCGGCGACGCCGGCTTGCGCCTCGAAGTAGCCGTTGGTCGATCCCACGGTGGAGCTGAGTACCCGCAGTGCATACGCCGACGATCCGGTGCCGGCCGCGGTCGGCGAGGTCACGTTGACGTTCAACAGCGTGACGTAGGAACTGTCACGCACCAGCATGCCTGACGGCTGATTGCCGGTTCCGCCCGCCACCGTGATGTTCTCCAGAACGACCGGCTTGGAGCTGATTCCGCTGCCGGATCGCACCAGGACACCCTGTGTCGTAGCGCCCGACACTGTTGGCGTGGAAACGGTAAAGCGCTTCACCGAGGCGTTCTGAACGCTGGCGAGCAAGATGCCGTAGGGCTCACCCGATGCCGAGCCGGTGATCGTGCTGGTGGCATTCTGGGTCGTGAACGCGGCGTTCCAGCCGCCGACGACCTCAACGTCGGTTCGAGCCGAGAAGCGGTTGTACGTTCCGCCGGCCACGTAGACCTTCGGTTTACCCAAGGACACAGCCCGCGTCAGCCCGTAGTCGACCTGTCGGCAGGGTGAGGTGATGATGCCGCAAGTGCCATTGTCGGTGCCGGTGGTTGCAACGAACACCGTGTCCGGATCGATCTTCACCGCGACTTGGGCGCTGGCCTGGCGACCGTAGCTGTCCACCACGGTCACCTTGACGATCTTGGTTCCCAGGTCGGTAAAGGAATGGGACTTCGGAGTGGTGCAGGACGTGCCCCCAGGGGGGCAGGCCTCCTCGACGGGTGTTCCGTCGCCCCAGTCCCACGTGGCCGACGAGATCGTGGCCGCCGAGTAGGTCTTCAGGTCGGGGGTGAACTGCACCGCCTGGTTCTGGATCTTCACGATTGGCGGGTTGGGCAGCAACGAGGCGGTCGGCCGTTTCGCCTGAAGGTCGACGGCGTGGGTCTCGGAGTCCTCCAGACCCGCCGAGTTCCTGACCGTCAGCGTCACGTTCATCGGCGGGGGCTGCGCGCTGGTGGCACGAAACGGAATCGTCTTGTCGGTCGTGATCAGCGAACCGAGGAAACCGGGGTCGCTCGTGTTGAGCGGAGCGTCGAAGCTCCACTTGTAGGTCAGCGTTCCACCGCGGGGATCGTTGGACCCTGCCGCGTCAAAGGTGACGACTGCGCCCTCCTCCACCTGGCGGGGTTGCCAGGTGAACCGTGCGTTCGGCGGGGTGTTGGGCGCCGCATAGGACGTGTTGCGTCGGGTGGCCTGGATGACGACCGGCGTTCGATCGGTTCCCGCCGACGACGTATCGACCGACTGCAGTTTCAAGACGACCTGCTTGCACTCCAGGTCTTGGGTTCCATCGCCAACCGGGCACGAGCTGGTCGCCTCCCCGATCCGTTGGGCAAGCAGGGCCCCGGTGGTCGGCGTCGCATCCGGGCTGTTGAGCTCAACCGGATCACCCAACGTCGCATCGGCGTTCGAACTCTGGTTGGGGCAGGTACGCCGCCACAGGCTACGACCGAGCCTGGGGTTCGGTCCGAGTGGAGCGAGGCTGTAGGTCACCCGGTAGTTGTTCGAGGTGACCAGGGCCAACACCACATCGCCTCCGGCACCGGAGTTGGGCGCCGCCGGGCAGTCGCGCAACTCTCCCGGTGCCCGCTGACCGCCTACCTGGTTGGTGGAGGAAGCTGCGGCCTTGGCGTTGGAAATATCGCGTACCAACGCCAGATCCGCCGCTGCAACGTTGGAGGTTTCCTGGGTCAGGGTGCGTGCAGTCGCCTGTTCGCCCATCGTGAGCGTCACAAAGCCGAGCGACGGAAGCAGCACGGTGGAGGTGATGACCATGGCGATGATGGTCTCCAGCAAGGTGACGCCACGCCGATCGCTGCGCCGGTTGAGCAATCGCCGGTGGATGCTGTTGGACAAGCCCGAGGTTCTCGTACGGGAGTTCATCGCTACACACTCCAATACTGGGTTGGGCCCCACGGGCCATAGGTCGTCGATCCGGCCGAGGTCACCTTGGCCCGCATTCGATACTCATAGGTCGTCCCGGAACAGAACGTCTTGCCAAGGTTGAGGATGTCGAGGTTCGGCTCCTCCCAGCGGTAGATCTGGTAGCCGCTGCCGGCACTCTGTGCCACGGTCCTGGTCGCGTTGTCCCAGCAGATCGTCACCCCGGCTCCCTGGATGATGTTGATCTCCAGCGACACCTGCTGCCCGGTACCGGGGGTCAGCTTGGTCCAACCGAAGTCCATGTAGCCGGTATGGGCCCCCGGGCATCCGAAGAAGATGCAGGGGAACTTGGCCCGCGACCCGATGGCCCGGAAGTCGGAGGGCGGGTCGATTCGCTTGACCACCACGCGATGGGTGGTCGAGGACTCTCGGCCCCCAGAGTCCTGCACGGTCAACACCACGTCGTAGGAGCCGGGACTGCTGTACAGGTGCGTCGCAGTTCCACCACTCCCCGTGGTTCCATCCCCGAAGTCCCAGGTGTAGACCGACACTGGTACACCGCCGTTGGCGGTCGACGCAGTTCCGTTGAAGTTCACCGTTGCGGGGGCGAAGAACGTGCCGGGGGCGTCGAAACGCGCCACCGGCAGCGGCACCACCGGCGTGCTCACCGTGATGGCCACGGTGTCCGAAGCCGTCAGCCCCTCGTCGTCGGTGACGGTGAGTTTCACCTGGTAGGTACCCGCACGAAAGAAGGTGTGGGAGGCCGTGGGCGTCGAGGCCGAGTTGGCCGACCCGCTCTCCGTGTCCTTGAAGTCCCACGCGTAGGAGACGATGGTGCCCGCAGGTTGGGACGACCCTGTGGAGTTGAAGCTGACCGTCTGCCCCGGATTGATGGAGGTGGGCGAAGCGTTGGCCACCGCAACGGGCGGCGGCCGGATGGTTGTACGAGCTGCGATGTTGAGCGTGCGAGTGGTGTCGTCGACCTGGCCGATGGTGTCGGTCACCTTGAGCGACACGGTGACGGTGCTTGGCACCGTGTCCGCGATGAACTGACAGATCATCTGTTGCGACGCGGACGGATACGTTTGGGGGGACGGATTGGCCGCGACCACCTCGGCGTCGGGGCCGCAGTCCCACTCGAACTGGGTCAGCCCAAGTTCACTGGTGGAGTTGGTCGCAGTCAGCGAGAACACCGCTCGTGTGTCGCCGTTACTGGTTTGTTGCACCGGCGTATCGATCACGGCCGTCGGCAGTTGGAGCCGGCGTTCCGGGTCGATCTTGGTGACCACGGCGGTGCGGGTCTTGCCGTTGCTGCTGGCCGTCAGCGTGACCGCTGACGGCCGGGGTCAGCACCTGGGCAGCCCGGCTTGTCGACGGCGGTGACCGCCACCGTCGGGGTCCCGGCCGCATTCGATTGGAGAAGTTCATCGCCGCCGGCTTGCCGCGACTGATCGGCCGCAAGAATCGCCTGCTCGTATTGAGTTGGCTGGGCGCAATCGACGTAGGTGGTCTCCTTGGAACGCAGCGTTTCGCTGGCACCGACCAACACGGCATCCAAGCGAAAATCTGAACCGCCCCCCGGCTGGTGTTCTGCAGCGTCCAAAGTCCGGTGGCGCCCGCATCCGATCCAGCAGGGCCACCATGACCATGCCGATCATGGCCTCCAACAGTCCGAAGCCAGATTGCCCGGTCAGTGCGTCCGGCGCGGCCTCGTCTCGCGTCGCCTCCTGTGGGTCGTCGAAGCCTGGTTCATGTCGGCCGTCCTCCCGGACACATGTGTGGCCGCCACCGCCGAGTACTTCTACATCACCTTGCGTGTGTTCCGTGGGTGTCACCACCCGTTGGTGATACACGACCTCATCCGGATACATCGAGGTAACCTGCGCGTCCTCAAGCGTGACGAGCTCCGTCGACACCAACCACTCCAGCGAGCTTTCCGAGCAGTTGCATGCCCTCCCGGCTGCTGGTGGTCATCACGTTGCGAATCTGGCGGACCTGGCCTTCGCGGATCAGGTTGGAGATCGCCGGTGAGCCCGTCATCACCTCGAATGCGGCCACCCGTCCTCCGCCGATGCGGGGGATCAGCCGCTGGGCGATCACCGCAACCAGCGACATGGACAGCTGTGCGGACCTGTGCCTGCTGGTCGTGGGGGAACACGTCGATCAGACGGTCGACGGTCTGGGCGGCGTCGTTGGTGTGCAGGGTGCCGAACACCAGGTGGCCGGTCTCGGCCAGCGTCAGCGTCGATGCGATCGTCTCCAGGTCGCAGCTCGCCCACCAACGACGTCGGGGTCCTCGCGGGCGCAGCCCGCAGGCCCTGCGCAGGGAGTGGGCACGTCCGACCCGACCTCACGCTGGTTCACCAGCGCCATCTTGGATCATGTACTCCACCGGATCCTCAATGGTGAGGATGTGGCACGCCTACAGTGGCGGCGATCTCGGCAATCATCGCCGCCTGCGAGGTGGACTTGCCGAGCCGGTGGGGCCGGTGGCCAGCACCAGGCCATGGGGCTTTCTGACGATCTTCTGCCACACACATCGGGAGGCCGAGCTGCTGTGGCGTGGGGATTTCGGTGGGGATCAGCCGAAGCGCAACGGCCGGGGTGTCCCGCTGATAGTAGGCGTTGGCCCTGAACCGAGCTCGTTCGCCCCAGGGGAACGAGAAGTCCAGCTGCCGCGCTCCTCGTTGAACCGCTCGTAGTCGTCGAACCGATCAACGGTGAGCGATCTGGTGGTCTCTTGAGCCGTTAACGGCTCGGAGTTTTCGTCGGTCGAAGCGACCCGTCCACGGACCATCGGGTGCGACCCGGCGGCGATGTGCAGGTCGGTGGCGCCGCCGCTCCATCAGCTCCTGGAGGTAGGGCTCGATGTGGGAAACGTCTGCGGTGTGCACGTGCGACCTCTAGGGCCTTGCTCGGCGGAATGATTTGAAGGGACGACTCCAGGGTGAACCGGCGTGAGTGGGGGTGACCCCCACTCGCCAGGGTCCACAAGGAGACACCTGGCCGGTCGGCCGACGGTCACTCTCGCACCCTGGCCGAGACCGGACTGCCGAATAGATGTCCTGGAGTTCGGTGTCGTGTCGCTGCGCAGTCGGCTGCGGAGCGGCGAGTCAGGCAGCGTGGCGGCAGCTTGGGCCGCACCGGCGTTGAGGTGGGAACGGCAGAAGTACTCGGGCCGCTGTCCAGGTGGTCGGTGTAGGTCTCGGCGTTGCCGTCGATCTGGTTCGAGGTGTAGGCCGCATTTCAGGCCGTGATGATCGAGCCGCGCTCGGTCTCACGAGCGGCGATCTTCGCAGTTGTCCGTCGAGTTGCCGACGACAGCGACGACGGCAAACGGGATTGCCGGGATGGCGATGACGACGGAGATTTGATGAGCGTGAGGCGAACCTCCTCATTGCCTCCAACCGCTTGATGGTGTTTCGCGTGGGTTTCTCCTCTGTGTATGACACCGGTGTTGGTACTTCCGTTGTGTGTCAACGAACTGTGGCGGCAGGAGCTCATCAGGCTCGACCTGCCCGTAGATGCAATACATGGCACTCACCATGGCGAGGGCCACGAAGCCGACGACGACGCCATTGAAGAATAGTCATGATCGGCTCGAACCACTCGGTCATCTTGTCGACCGCATGGTAGCCTCGTCGTTGAAGAATCCGGCCACATTGTCGAGCTGTGCCGCCAACTCGCCGGTCTCCTCGCCCCACCTTTGATCATCACCACCAGCGCATCGTGTTGGAAGGAATGTCCGCCTCAGCCATCGGTTCGGCGAACCCACTGCCTATGCATGACCAACTGCGTGGCCTCGTCAAGGCGGCCCTTGAAGACCGGGTTATTTGGAGCAGTCCGATGCGCTGGGGAGCGCATCGAGCAGCACGCCCGAGTCGACAGGACGCCGAGGCCGAGCGAACCGCTCGGTGGAGGAATACACGATGACCTTGTTGATCCGGCGGCATCTTCAGCGGGACGCCGTGCCACCAAAGTCGACCCTTGCGGGTGTTGTTCCCGTGACCACGAAGCCGATGATCAGCCGCGATCACCCCAGAGGTGATCAGCCCCTTTATCGACTGAACGAAGTCGGCAATGGCCATGAGAATGCGGGTAAGAGCGGAAGCCGCTCCAAACCCCTCGAAGAACTCGGCAAACCTCGGAATGACGAACACCACGATGATGGCGACGACGGCAGGCGAGACCTGGGATCATCGGGTAGATCAACGCCTTGCGCACACCGCTTGCGCGGGCGTCCCGCTTGATGTATCGGTGGAGCTCGTCGGCGCGGTCCATGCGACCGGTGAGGTCGGCCGAGCGGATGATGGCCACGAAATAGGGCGGGAAAACATCCGCGTGCCGGGCGGCGGCATCACCGACGGTGGATCCGGTGCCGATCAGCTGAATCATGTCGTCGAGGACGACCACCAGCTCTTTGTTGTCGCAGTCATCGCGGAGGCTGCCCATGGCGTCCGTAACCGGCACCCCGGCCCGCATGAAGCTGGCCATCTGGCGGCAGAAGTGCATGATGTCGATGAGGGGAACACCCTTTTTGGTGATCTCCACATTGAGGCCCTTGCGTTCCGTCAGCTTGGAAACGCGGGTTCCGTTGAGGGCCAACTCGTTGCGGGCGGCAAGCGACGACGCCGCCTTGATCTCGCCCTTGACCTCTTCGCCCTCGACGGTTTCGCCCTCGTAGCGGAAACGCACCATCGTGTCGCTCATAGCGCTGCTCCTACTTTGTTCGTACCGTTCGCACGCTTGCTGAGCGCTGCGTTCGTCTCGATCTCCGAGAGACCGGCCTCAGCCGATTCGTCGAAGACCATCTCGTCGAGGGGGGCGTACACGGTGCGCTGAACCTCGTCGAAGGTGGTGATGCCGGCGTTCACCAACGCAAACCCCTCGGCCTGCATGGTGCGCATGCCGTCGCGTGCCGCCGCCTCGTGAAGGGCGGCATGGGTGGCGCGTTCGGTGACGAGGTTGCGGATCTCGTCGTTGATCCGAAGCAGTTCGTAGACGCCGATGCGGCCGAGGTAGCCCGTGTGGTTGCACTGGGTGCAGCCAGGGCCGTGCATCCACTCACCGATGCCGGTCTTCAGCACCCGTTCCACCATGTGGGCCTGCGCGGGGTTCGGGGTGGCGGGCTCCTTGCAGGACTCGCAGACCCGACGAAGTAGGCGCTGGCCCATGATGCCGTTGACGGCCGAGGCGACCAGGAACGGTTCCATGCCCATGTCGACGAAGCGGTGCAGGGCTGACACGGCGTCGACCGCGTGGAGCGACGACAACACCAGGTGACCGGTGAGCGCCGCCTGCATGGCGATTCGGGCAGTTTCACCATCGCGGATCTCACCGACGAGGATGACGTCGGGGTCCTGGCGAAGGGTGCCTCGCAATCCGTCGGCAAACGTGAATCCGCCCGCCTCGTGCACCTGCATCTGGTTGATGCCGGCAAACTCGTACTCGACCGGATCCTCAATGGTGACGACGTTGCGGGCGTCATCCTGGATCTGGGTCAAGGTGGCGTAGAGGCTGGTGGTCTTGCCCGAACCGGTGGGACCGGTGCAGAGGAACATTCCGACCGGCACGTCAACCACACTGAGGTAGCGCTTCACCAAATCGTCGGGCATGCCCAGGCTGTCGAGTCCGATCAGGCTGCGGGTCTTGTCGAGCAGCCGCAGCACCACCTTCTCACCGTGGATCGTGTTGACGACCGAGGTGCGGATGTCGATCGGACGTCCGTCAACCTCGGTGGAGAACTGGCCATCCTGCGGGCGCCGGCGCTCGACGATGTTGAGGTCGGCCAGCACCTTGATGCGAGAGGCGATCGGCGACGACATGTTGGCCGGCAGCTGGATCGCCTCGGTCAGCGCCCCGTCGATGCGGTAGCGCACACGAACGGCACGCTCCAGCGCCTCGATGTGGATGTCGGAGGCGCGCTTGCGCACCCCCTGGGTGATGATCTGCGTGACCACCTGCACGACCGGGGAGTTCTCGTCGACCACCGCCCGGGCGGTTCCGGCCTCGAACTCCGACGTGTCGTCCATCAGCCCGAAGGCCGCAATGGCGGCGTCGGCCTTCGCCAATGCGTCGTAGGTGCGGTCCAGCGAACGCTTAATGGCCGGGGCTGCGGCCACCAGCAGGCCGATGGCGCCGCAGTGGTTGGCCAACTCGCCAATGGCCGTTGCGTCGAGCGGATCGGAGGTGGCCAGGTAGACCCGGTTCTGCTCCACCTTGAATGGCAACACGTTGTGGCGGCGCGCCAGGTCCTCGGGGACCTTGGCCACGGCGTCGAGCTCGGCCGCATGGTTGTCCACCGCAGCAACTGGGAGATCGAAGCGAAACGACAGCGCCGCAACCCACTGGTGCTCGGACAGGTGGCCCCGGCCACCAGCGCCTCACCAACGTCACGGCCGTCCAGTTCAGCGGCCGACGCGGCTTCGACGGCTCCCTCAAGGTCCTCGACGCCGGCCTCGGTCAGCGAGTCGGCGAGCGAGGGGCGTGGCAGATCCATCCAGGCCTGAAGATCCTCGGCGGTCATCTCGCTCTCGTGCGTCGGAGCGCCGACCACCGGAGCGGAGGGTTGGGCCGATTCGTCGGGGTCGGCAGGCGCGCTCGATACGTCCTCCGTCGTGGCGCGCTCATCTGCGGCGGCGACGATGGGCTCGACCTCAGTACGTTTCGACCTGCGCAACACGTTGTGGGTTCCTGTTCCGCTGAAGATTCAGCTGAAGTGTTCAACTTTGATCGACAGCCGCCGATGGCGAAGCGACAGCAAACTGATGATTCCAACCGGCACTGGCCCCTCCGCCACTCTCGGATGCCGTACCAACACTCAAGAGCGGAGCGTGAGTCATTCGTCACGCACTGCGTCAGCACCATAGAACTCGTTGCAAGTGCCGACTAGGGCAGGACCCGACAACTTCAGGTGCGAAATCTCCGCGCTTCGCCCACCGTCCGCGGTGACGCCGATCACTCGCTGTGGTCGTCACGTGAGGTTCTACCCACCATCGGCGGGTGCGTTCACCCAGGTGGCTCGGGGTCGGTCAGCCACGAACGGACCAACTCGGCGGCGTCGGCGCCGCCCACCTGCTCGACCAACTCGAGGAACTCGTCGGTGGTGGCGGTGCCCAACCGGTGATCGGCCGCCCAGGTGGAAAGAATCTCGAAGAACTGCTCATCGCCGACCTCCTCGCGCAGCGCCTTCAACGTGAGGCCCCTGCGCTGATACACCGAGGTCGAACAGGTCGTCCGGCCCAGGATCCAGCGGCGGGTCGTAGGCCGAGCCGCCGCTCAGCGGCGGACCGCCCCGCCCGCCCGTGCCCTCCGCCCACAACCACTCCCATCGTGGCGAATCCCTCGTTGAGCCAGATGTCCTCCCACTACTCCGGCCCACCGAGTCGCCGTACCACTGGTGGGCAGCTCGTGGGCCTGGATGACCGGTACGGCCCACAGGTCGTCGCCGAAGATCGACCTGGTCTGGGTCTCCAGCGCAAACCCCAACGGCTCGGCCACGACGATGACGCCGTAGATCTCGAACGGGTAGGGCCCGAAACGCTGCGACAACACCGTGACCATCTGCGGCAGCTCACCCAAGGCACGCTCGACCGCCGCCCTGCCCGCGCGCTCGACCACCTCGTCGGCCACCGCGCTCAGCAGCGGCAGACCGCCGGGGGCCTCACCCTCGAAGAACGTGTACTGGCCGATCGCCACCGTCGCCAGGTACGTCGCCATCGGGTCGCGGGCCGACCAGCTCCAGGTGGTTCGGCTGTCCTTGGTCTCCATGCCGGTGCGGGTGCCGTTGGCCACCGCCTCGACGCCCTCGGGGTGGTGATCTCGAAGCTGAAGGTTGCCTTGTCGCCAGGGTGGTCGTTGGCCGGGAACCAGTTGCTGGCGCCGTCGGGTTCCGGCGCCACGTAGCTGCCCGTTCCGGGGTTGCCGATCCACCCCAGCCCGCCGAGCGCCCCGATCCTCTCGGTTGGGGCGTGCCCGCATACTCGATCCCGACCGCCACGGTCTCGTCGGCGGGCAGCGGCTCCTCCGGTTCGAGCACCAGGTCCAGGCCCGCCCGTCGATACGGCACGACACGCCGTCGATGGTGGCCTCGTTCACCTTCAGGCCGTCCAGGTCGAAGCGCAACTCGTCGAGCGATTCGGTGGGACGAAGCGAGATCTCCGCCACCGCGTCGAAGGTGACCAGGTCGTCCTCCACGTCGAGGGTCAGGTCGTAGGAGGACACGTCGTAGCCCGGGTTGCCGCTGTCGGGGAAGTAGTCGCCGATGCTACCGCCTCCTCCTCGGCCGCCTCGTCCGCCTCGTCCGCCTCTGCGGTGCTCGACGTGGAGGACGCCTCCGGCGTCGAGGTGGGGGTGGTGGTGTCGCCGGTGGTCGTCGTCGCCCGCCCGGCCGACGTGGAGGTCGTCCCCTCGGCCGTGCCCGTGCCCGATCCGAGCCCCGATCCGCAGCCCACCAGCGCCGGCATGACGATCACCACAACGCTCAGCAATCCCGCAACCGCAGTCCGTGGGAACGCACCGAAACGTGACGGGTTTTCAGCGCTGTGGGGCATGGGCGCCATTCTGGCCGCTGACCCGTCAGGAAACCGCGCACGAGTAGCCTTGAGTTCATGGCGATCACCGAACCCATCACGTCCGCGGTGGCCCCTCCCTCCGACCAGGCACCGGCCACGCTTCCCGGCCACGACGAACGCTGGCGCATCACCGGCGGCTCCCCGATCAAAGGCGAGGTGCGCTCCGCGGGCGCAAAGAACGCAGTCACCAAGGAGTTGGTGGCCACCCTGCTCACCGATCAACCCTGCACGTTCACCAACGTGCCGAGGATCGGCGAGATGGACGCCACGCTGCCGATGCTGGCCCAACTCGGTACCAAGTACGAGTGGATCGACGACCACACGCTGACGCTGCACACCCCTGAGATCACCGGCCAGATCTCCGAGGAGTACTCGGGCATCAACCGCATTCCGATCCTGTTCATGGGGCCGCTGCTCAACCGCATCGGCGAGGCCGAGGTGCCCCTGGTGGGCGGTTGCACCATCGGGCCCCGGCCGGTGGACTACCACGTCGAGGGCCTGCGGGCGATGGGCGCCGACATCGACATCTCGCCCGCCCGCTTCCGGGCGACCACCGATCGGCTGGTCGGCACCCGCCACCGGCTGCCGTACCCCTCGGTGGGCGCCACCGAGAACCTGATCCTCGCCGCCGTCACCGCCCGGGGCACGACGGTGATCGAGAACGCCGCCATGGAGCCCGAGGTGGTCGACCTGGTGCTGTTCCTCCAGAAGATGGGGGCCAACATCGCGGTCGACATCGACCGGCGCATCATGATTCAAGGCGTCGAACGCCTCGGCGGCGCCACCCACCGGGTGATCGAGGACCGCATCGAGATCGCCTCCTATGCGGCCGCCGCGGTGGCCACCGGTGGCGACATCGAGGTGTTGGGCGCGCAGCAGGAGCACCTGCTGACCTTCCTCAACGCACTGCGCCGAGTGGGTGGCAACTTCGAGGTGCACGATCAGGGCATCCGGTTCTGGGCCGAGGGCCCGCTGACCGCCCACCACCTGGAGACCGACGTCCATCCCGGGTTCATGACCGACTGGCAGCAGCCTACGGTGGTGCTGCTGACTCAGGCCGACGGTCCGTCGGTGGTTCACGAGACCGTGTACGAGAATCGATTCGGCTACACGAAGACCCTGGCCCGCATGGGCGCCAACATCAGCCTCACCAGCCAGTGCCTGGGCAGCCGCACCTGTCGCTTCGCCAACCGCGACTTCAGCCACTCGGCCGTGATCACCGGTCCCACGCCGCTGCAGCCGACCGACCTGGTGATCCCCGACCTGCGTGCCGGGTTTGCCTACGTGCTGGCCGCGCTGATCGCCGAAGGCACCTCAACGCTGCACGACATCGGCTACCTCAAGCGCGGCTACGAGGACATCCCCGGCAAGCTCGGGCAGCTGGGCGTCACCGTCGAGGAACTGGGCGCTCCCACCTGACCGCACCGGTCCACCGGCATCCGGCCACCGGTTCCGGTGGGCGTCGATGACCGGGTGTGCGTTCCGACTGGGTCGGTGCGGGGCTCAGAGCCCCAGGTTGTCGACCAGCCACGGTGAGGCGAGGGCGACGACGTAGGCCGCCGCCAGGAGTGCCGGGCCGAACGGCACGGCCAGGCCGGCGAAGCCCGACGCCTCCTCGGCCTCGGGCCCGCCGTCCGCACCCCGAGCGTCACCGTTCTCGGGTGCGGGCTCGGGCGCGACCGGCGTGGCGCGGCGATCGCCGGCCGCCCACAGCACGCCGCCGAGCACGATGCCGAACACGGCGGCGACGCCCATGGTGAGCACGACCGCAAAGACCGCCAGGATCAGCCCTCCGGTGCCGACCAGCGCACCGATGTGCAGGCCGATCAACACCGCCAACCGCACGTCGCCGAACCCCAGGCCGTCCGGGCGGACGAACCAGATGAGGAACAGCGCACCGGCGAGCACGGCGGCGCCCAACGCTGCTCCGGTGAGGATGGCCACCTCGCCCTCGGCGGCCGCCGACACACCGATCAGCACCGCCGAGACCCCCGCTGCCGGCCACACCAGCCTGGTGGGCACCATCAGCGTGCGGAGGTCGATCACGCCGACGATCACCGCAACGGGCACGAACCACAACATGGGGACGAGCGACCAGCCCCATCCCACGGCCCACGCCAGGCCGAGCCTGACAATGGGAACGACGGCCTCCACCATCGGGTGGAACACCCCGATCGACGCCCCGCAGCTGCGGCAGCGGCCCCGGAGCGCCAGCCAGGCGAACACCGGGACGTTGAGGTGGGCGGGCACGTCGGTGCCACACGACGAACATCGGCTGCGCCCACCCGCCACCTCGCCCCAGGGTCGCATTTCGAACGTCTCGCCGAACTCGTTGGGTTGGTCGAGCGGAACGGGAAGCCGGTCGATGACCACGCAGCTGAACGACCCGACCGCCAATCCGAACAGGACGAGCAGTACCGCCAGCATCACCGTCTCCATCACACCCCCGGTTTCACGTGCGAGGGACCCTATACATCGGCACTACCCTCGACGTGAACGCCGAAGGAACAGGACCACACCGCATGAGCGACGCCCCCAAGCCCACGATCATCTACACCCTCACCGACGAGGCTCCCGCGCTGGCCACCCGCTCGCTGCTGCCGGTGATCGCCGCCTTCGCCGGTGCGTCGGGCGTCGAGGTGGAGACCCGCGACATCTCGCTGGCCGGGCGGATCCTGGCGGCGTTCAGCGACCGGCTGCCCGCCGATCAGCAGCGCCCGGACCACCTGGCCGAGCTGGGTGCGCTGGCCAAGCGTCCCGAGGCCAACATCATCAAGCTGCCCAACATCTCGGCCTCGCTCCCCCAGCTGAAGGCGGCGATCGCCGAGTTGCAGGCCGACGGCTACGACCTGCCCGACTACCCCGACGACCCGGCCACCGACGACGAGCGCGACACCAGGGCGCGCTACGGCACGGCGATGGGTTCCGCGGTCAACCCGGTGCTGCGGGAGGGCAACAGCGACCGGCGGGCACCGGCGGCGGTGAAGCAGTACGCCCGCAGCCACCCGCATTCGATGGGCGCCTGGTCGGCCGACTCGAAGACCCGCGTGGCCACGATGGTGGACGGCGACTTCCGCTCGACCGAGCAGTCGGCCACCGTGCCCGCCGACGACGCCCTCACGATCCGCTTCACCCCCTCCGACGGTGAGGCTCGCGAGCTGCGCTCGCCGGTGCCGGTCAGCGCCGGCACGATCGCCGACGCGTCGGTGATGCGGGCCGCCGCCCTCGACGCGTTTCTCGACGAGGCGATCAAGGCCGCCAAGGGCGCCGGGGTGCTGTTCTCGCTGCACCTCAAGGCCACGATGATGAAGGTGTCCGACCCGATCATCTTCGGGCACGCGGTGCGGGCGTTCTTCCCCGAGCTGTTCGCCGAGTACGGCGACGCCCTCGCCGACGCCGGCTTCAACCCCAACAACGGACTGGCCTCACTCGAGCGGGCACTCGAGGCCCTCGACGCCGACACCCGCTCGGCGGTCGAGGCGGCCCTCGCCGCCGGCTACGAGCAGGGGCCCGACCTGGCGATGGTCAACAGCGATCAGGGCATCACCAACCTGCACGTGCCCTCCGACGTGATCGTCGACGCGTCGATGCCCGCCATGATCCGCACCTCCGGCCAGATGTGGGACGGCGAGGGCGAGCAGGCGGACACGCTGGCGGTCATCCCCGACCACAGCTACGCCGGTGTGTACGCCGAGGTGATCGACTTCTGCCGGGTGCACGGCGCGCTCGACCCCACCACGATGGGCTCGGTGCCCAACGTCGGGCTGATGGCCCAGAAGGCCGAGGAGTACGGCAGCCACGACAAGACCTTCGAGCTGGACGCCGACGGTGTGGTCGAGGTGCTCGACGGATCGGGCTCCGTGCTGTTCAGCCACGAGGTCGAGGCGGGCGACATCTGGCGGATGTGCACCGTGGTCGACGACGCGGTTCGGGACTGGGTCGGCCTGGCCGTGCGCCGCGCCCGGGCCACCGGCGCACCGGCGGTGTTCTGGCTGGACGAGACCCGCGCCCACGACGCCCAGCTGATCGCCAAGGTGAACGAGTACCTGGCCAGCGAGGACACCGACGGCCTCGACGTCGCGGTCATGGCACCCGAGGCGGCCACCCGCCTGTCGCTCGAGCGGATCGTCAAGGGCGAGGACACGATCTCGGTCACCGGCAACGTGCTGCGCGACTACCTCACCGACCTGTTCCCGATCCTCGAATTGGGCACCTCGGCGAAGATGCTGTCGATCGTGCCGCTGATGGCCGGCGGCGGCCTGTTCGAGACCGGCGCCGGCGGGTCGGCCCCGAAACACGTGCAGCAGTTCGTCGCCGAGAACCACCTGCGTTGGGACAGCCTCGGCGAGTTCCTGGCGCTGGGCGCCTCGCTGGAGCACCTGGCCGAGTCCAGCGACAACCCCCGCGCCGCGCTGCTGAGCACCACGCTGGACGACGCGACCGCCAGGGTGCTGGAGGAGGGCCGCTCGCCGTCTCGCAAGGTCAACGAGCTCGACAACCGGGGCAGCCACTTCTACCTGGCGCTCTATTGGGCCGAGGCGCTGGCGGGACAGACCGACGACCCGGAACTGGCCGCCGTGTTTGCGCCGTTGGCCGCCAAGCTCGGCGGGTCCGAGGCGACGATCGTCGAGGAGCTCAACGGGGTCCAGGGTGCTCCGGTGGACCTGAGGGGTTACTACTGGCCCGATCCGGACGCGGCCACCGCGGCGATGCGTCCCAGCGGTGCGCTGAACTCGATCCTCGCCGACTTCGCCGGCGGCTAGCGCCGGCACGCTCGCTGCGGCGACCACCTCGGGATCCCAGGAGGGCACATGCCAACCGACGGGCATCACGACATCGCCGTCATCGGCGGCGGCATCGCCGGGGTGTCCGCCGCCTACTGGCTCACCCGACACCCCGCTGCGCCGTCGGTGGTCGTGCTCGAGGCCGAGGACACGCTGGCGCACCACACCACCGGTCGCTCGGCCGCGCAGCTGGTGCCCAACCTGGGCGCGCGGGCGCTCCGCCCGCTCACCATGGCGTCGGTGCCCTTCTTCGACGACCCCCCGAACGGGTTCGCCGAGCACCCGCTGGTGACTCCACGAGCGGTCATCACCGTCGCCCCGTCCGGGGAGGAGGCGGCGTTCGACGCCCAGCTGGCGGCGGCCCGGGCGGTCGACCCGGCCGCCACCGAACTGGACCCCGACGAGGCCGTTGCACTGTTTCCGGCGCTGCGCCGCGATCACCTGGGGCGGACGATGCTGGAACCCTCCGGTGACGACATCGACGTTGCCGCGCTGCATCAGGCCTTTGTCACCGGCGCACGGCGGGCCAGGCGCCACCGTGCATCGGGGCTGGCGCCTCGGTGCCGCCGAGCGGACCGCGCGACCGGCGCGGCCCGCTGGCAGCTGCGCGCCGAGGACGGGCGGGAGCTGACCACCGGCACGGTCCTCGACGCCGCCGGTGCCTGGGGCGACCTGGTGGCCGAGATCTGTGGGGTGCCGGGGGTGGGACTCCAGCCGAGACGGCGCACCGCCTTCATGACCCCGAGCCCCGACCCCACGTCCGCCGACTGGCCCATGGTGGTCGACGTCGCGCACCGCTGGTACCTCAAACCGGACGGGACACAGTTCCTGTGCTCCCCCGCCGACCAGACGCCGTCGAGGCCCTGCGATGCGAGGCCCGACGAGCTGGACGTGGCACTGGCGATCGAGCGGATCAACGGGGCGACCACGCTGGGGATCCGCAGCGTCGCCTCGGCGTGGGCGGGCCTGCGCACGTTCGCCCCGGACGAGTCGATGGTGCTCGGCCCCGATCCCGACACGCCGGGGTTTGTCTGGTGCGTGGGCCAGGGCGGCACCGGCATCCAGACCGCCCCCGCCGCCGGGCGACTGGTGGCCGACCTGATGCTCGACGGCACCCCGTCGACGTTTTTCGACACGGTCGACCTCGACCTGCCCGCGCTCACCCCGGGCCGTCCGGGCCTGGGCGCCGACCGGCCCGGATCGGCCCCGTAGGTCGAGCGCCGGCGCCGACGGCCGACCAACCGCGAGACTGGAGTGATGTCTGAGAACTCCACCGTCGCCGTGCGAACACCCGCCAACCCCTTCGAGGAACGCTCTCCCGAGGAGGAGCAGCGGCACCGCAAGCAGCGCCTGGCGTTGGCGTTCCGGATCTTCGGTCGGCTCGGCTTCGACGAGGGCACCGCCGGCCACATCACCGCCCGCGACCCGCTGCGGGAGGACTGCTTCTGGGTCAACCCGTTTGGCATGTCGTTCAAGCAGGTGCGGGTGGCCGACCTGTTGCTGGTCGACCACAAGGGCGACGTGGTCGAGGGCTCCTGGCCGGTGAACCGAGCGGCCTTCGCCATTCACAGCCAGGTGCACGCGGCGCGGCCCGACGTGGTGGCCGCCGCCCACAGCCACTCACTGCACGGCAAGGCCTTCTCGGCGCTGCACCGCACGCTGCGCCCCCTTACCCAGGACGCCTGCATCTTCTACGAGGACCACGTGCTCGACCCCGACTACGGCGGCGTCGCCGACGACGTCGAGGAGGGCAAGCGCATCGCCGCGGCGCTGGGCGGCAACAAGGCCGCCATCCTGGCCAACCACGGGCCGCTGACCGTCGGCCAGTCGGTCGAGGAGGCCACCTTCTGGTACGTCACGATGGAGCGCACCTGCCAGGCCGAGTTGCTGGCGATGGCGGCCGGCGAACCGGTCACCATCCCCCACGACGTGGCCAGCGGGGTGCGCGAGAAGATCGGCACCCCGCTGGCCGGCTGGTTTTCGGCGCAGCCGCTGTTCGACTGGATCGCAGCCGAACAGCCCGACTGCCTCGAGGGTTCCTGACCGACCGGGGCGACCCGGTCAGCCGATGTTGACGTCGCAGGTGCTCTCGGCGTACTCGCCGACCTTGTCGCCCGCCTCGTCGTACTCCTCGTCCTCGAGGAACGCCAGGTCCTCGTCGGAGGGCTCCGAGTCACCGCCGAGGGTCTCCTGCACCTGCTTGGTGCCATCGAGCAGCGTCTCGGCCTCGCTCTTGATGTCGTCGGGAGCGATCTCGACGAACGCCTCCAGCTTGGTCACCAGTTCGCCGACGGCCTCGGCGGGATCCATGTCGTCACCACTCTCGATCACCGCCGCAACCTCGGTCAGCGAATCGCACACCTCCGCCTCGGAGGCCTCGGAACCTCCGCAGGCTCCCAGGGTGAGGGCGGCCAGCGCGGCGACCGAAACGGATGTGATCTTGTGAATGCTCATGGTGGCAAACCTACGCGCGGGGCGTTAACCGTCCCGCAACTCACCCACGTTTGACCCCGAGCGACACGCCGAAGTCGCCGGCCGAGTCCGTCCACCACCCGGACACCTCGAACCCGGCGGCGTCCAGCTCGGCGGCCACGCCCTCGGGCCGAAACTTGGCGCTGACCTCGGTGCGGATCTCGGCGCCGTCGGGAAACGTGCGGTCGAGGTCGAGCGCACCGATGGCGATCTGCTGGTCTCCGACCGCGGCCAGGCGCATCTCGATCCACTCCTCGTCCGCGTTCCACCGGGAGATGTGGCGCCAGCCGTCCGGATCCACCTTGGCATCCAGCTCGCGGGCCAGCACCGACAGCACGTTGCGGTTGAACGCCGCCGTGACGCCCTGGGGATCGTCGTAGGCGAGCTCCAGGCGGGCGGGGTCCTTCACCAGGTCGGTTCCCAACAACAACGAGTCGCCGGCGACCAGTGTGTCGGCCAGCGCGGACAGGAACGCCCGGCGCTGGTCGGGCACCAGGTTGCCGATCGTGCCGCCCAGCAGCGCCACCATGCGGCGCCCGCCGGTTGGCAGCAGGCCGAGATGGTGGTCGAAGTCGCCGACGACGCCGTGGACGGCGACGCCCGGATAGGTCTCGGCGATCGTGGCGGCCGCCCATCGGAGGATGCCCTCGGACACGTCCATGGGCACGAACCGCCTGAGCCGGCCGGTGGCCTGGAAGGCGTCGAGCAGCAGCCGGGTCTTGTCCGACGTGCCCGACCCCAGCTCCACCAGGGTGTCGGCCCCCGACAACTCGGCGATCTCGCCGGCGTGATCGGTGAGGATCTCCCGCTCGCAGCGGGTGGGGTAGTAGGCGTCGAGCCGGGTGATCTCGTCGAAGAGCTCGCTGCCCCGGTCGTCGTAGAACCACTTGGGGGGCAGGGTCGGCGGGTCGCCGCCCAGGCCCTCGCTGACGTCCCGGCGGAGGGCCTCGCCAAGCTCGTCCGGGTGCAGGTGGACATCGATGTGTGGGGTCATCTACTCAACGATCGTCGGCCAGGCGAAGCGTGGAGAACATCCACCTGGAATGGGGTGGATAGAAGTTTCGGTAGGTGGAGCGGGCGTGGCCCGCCGGGGTGACCGGTGCGGAGCCCCGCAACACCATCTGGTTGCACATGAACTTGCCGTTGTACTCCCCGATCGCTCCGGGTGCCGGTCGGAAGCCGGGGTACGGGGCATACGGGCTGGCGGTCCACTGCCAACCCTCGCCGAACATCTGGGTGAGCCGCGTGCCGTCGGCGTCCTCGGCGGCGGGGCGAGGGTGCAGCGGCGCGGAACCCAGATCGAATTCGCCGACGGCCGGCGCCGGACCCACCGTGGCCAGGGCGGCGTGTTCCCACTCCGCCTCGGTGGGCAGGCGCACCCCCGCCCAGGTGGCGTAGGCGTCCGCCTCGTAGTAGCTGAGGTGGCACACCGGGGAGGACGGGTGGACCGGTCGGGTGCCGCCCAGGGTGAACACGCACCACGAGGTCTCGCTCGCCACGTCGGCGCCGTCGTCGGCTCGGAGGAAGTAGTCGGGTGCCTCCCATCCCTCGGCGTTCACGGTGGCCCAACCCTCCGACAACCACAGCTCGGGGCGTCGATACCCCCCGTCGGCCATGAACTCCAACCAGTCGCCCTCGGTGACCAACCGATCACTCAACGCGAAGGGCGCCATGATCACGTCGTGTCTGGGGCCCTCGTTGTCGAAGTGGAAACCGTCGCCCTCGTGACCGATCGATTCGATCCGCTCGGGGGAGAAGTCCACCCAGCCCAGCGGCCGGGACCGGCCCCCGTCGGTCGGGGTGGTGCCCAGGCGGTAGGCGGGGCGCATCGGGTTGACCGACAACACCGCCTTGATGTCCATCAACAGCAGCTCCTGGTGCTGCTGTTCGTGGTGGGTGCCCAGTTCGAGCAACGGGGCGATCGTCTCCAACCGGTCGGGCCCCAACCGGTCGACCAGCTCGAGCAGCGATCGGTCGACCGCCTGGCGGTATTCGGCCACCTCGTCGCAGCCGGGCCGGGAGATCAGCCCCCGTTCGGCGCGGGGGTGCCGGTCACCGACCTGCTCGTAGTAGCTGTTGAACAGATAGTCGTAGGCGGGGTGCACCACCTGATAGCCCGGGAGGTGCGGGCCGAGCACGAAGGTCTCGAAGAACCAGGTGGTGTGGGCCCGGTGCCACTTGGTGGGGCTGACGTCGGGCGACGGCTGGATGCACTGGTCCTCGGGGGTCAGCGGTCGTGCCAGCGTCTCGGTGAGCGCCCGGGTGAAGGCCAGGTCGGCCAGCACCGACTGGGTAGAGGCCTGAGCTGTGGTGGACATCGCAACCTCCTCCGCCGGAGTGGCGTGGAGATCACGGTACCCAATGGCAACCCGCTCAAACCGTCAGACGGGCAGCAGCTCCGGCTCGTCGTCGAGGCGGCGCTTCCAATCGCGGGCCTCGCCGATCGCATTGGCGTAGCCGGCACGACGCTTGGCCAGGCGGCCGCGGGGGTTCGGGGCCTCCTCCTCGGTCTCGTACTGCGCCTCGATGCCACGGCGCATCGACTCGAGGGCCTCGGTACGCATCTGGGAGATGCGGCTCTCGGTAACGCCCAGCAGCTCGGCCAACTCCTGGGAGGTGCGATCCTCGAGGAAGTAGCCGACGATCACGATGCGCTGGCGCTCGGGCAACAGCTTCACGGCGTCACGCAGGAACGACACCATCTCCCGGCCCTCGAGCTCCCTCGACGGCTCGACCGCCTTCGGGTCCTCCAACACGTCGATCAGCGTCATCTCCTCCTCGGAGGAATCGGCGACCAGGTTGTCGAACGCCAACACGACCGAACGGAACATGCGGTCCTGCAGGCGATGGATCTCGTCCCTGGTCATCCCCAGCGCCTTGGCCACCTCGTCACGCTCGGGCACCCGGCCCAGCTCGGAGGCCAGCCGCTGCTCCACCTGATCGAGACGCCGGGCCAGGTTGCGCACCGAGCGGGGCGCCCAGTCGGCCGACCGCACCGAGTCGAGAATGGCGCCGCGGATGCGCTGGGCGGCGAACCGCTCGAAGGGCACGCCCCGGGATCCGTCGTAGCGCTGTGCCGCCTCGACCAGGCCGAGCGCACCCGCCCGGGCCAGCTCCTGACGATCGACGTGCCGCGGGAAGTGCACCGCAACCTGGAACACCACGTGGTTGACGAGGTTGAGGTTGTCTTCGATGAGGATCCGGGCTTCTTCTTTGGTGGGCACGCTGCACTCCTGGGGGTTGTTCCGAACTCGCCCCCGAGGTTTCGGAACAACGCGCGCGAAACCTGAGGGAAAATTTCCAAGATGAGTCGAACGCCCCATACGGCGCCACGGCCCGCCAAGCCCGCACCCCGCCGATCGGCGCCCGGCCGCCCAGTTGAGCGGACGGTCAGGTGACGTCCGGCTCACCAAAGCGAGCGATCGTCACCCGCCTGCCCAACGAGTCCAACATGGCCACCGACGACCCCAGCTCCCCGGCGGTGACCCCGCCGCCGAGCGTCCGGCCCTCCCGGGACATCAGCCGCTCGCCGCAGACGGCCACCAGCGCGGCCACCGCACCCTCGAGGCGGTCGACCACCCCCAACACGACGGTCTCGGTGCCGGCGCCCCGACGCCCCCGCGCCTCGACGAGCGCCCCGCCCATTCCCGCCGGCTTCGACCGCTTCGGGATCGACGGCGCCCCGAACATCGCCGGCATGCGCTCCCACCGGGTCATCGAGATGCGGGCGCTCAGCCGGTCGACCTTGGGATGCACCGCCCGCAGGGTGAGCACCTCGGCCAGGTCGGCCCGGTAGGTGTCGCGCCCGTCGACGGGCGACGGGAAGAACCACAGCTCGCGGCCCGAGCCGGCGGGCCGTTGCTCCCAGGCCCCCTCGCGCCACACCCGACCCTCGCGTCGGACCGCCCGGGATCGTGCCTCGACGCAGGCCGAACCGCCCGCGCCGTGCCGAGCCACGTGCAGTTCGGTCACCTCGTCGAGCAGGGAGGCGGCGTGCACCGCCATCACATCGGTCAGGCCCGGCGAGAAGGTGGCGCCGACAACCACCGGCGGACCCGATCCCCCGAGGAGCTCCTCGACCAGCGCCGGGTCGTCGCACACCGACACCGCCGGAACGCCGGCGGCGGCCGCTCGACGCAGCGCGGTTCGCTGCCCCCCGACCTCGGTGGCGACCGCCACCCAGTCCGCGGCCACCGGCACCTCGGGGCCGACGACCTCCACCCGATCGGCGCCGCCCACCTGCGCGGCGGCCACCTCGGGCCGACGGCTGCGAACCCGCACCAGCTCGACCGCCGGCGTGGACAGCAGCTCGCTCAGGAGCCGACGGCCGACGGCGCCCAGACCGGCGAGTTCGACGATCACCGGTAGTCGGGACCGGTCAGCTCACGCCAGCCGCCCTCCTGGGGCGGCATGCCGCCGTGTCCCCTGAGGCGCAGTACTGCGGTGGCGAATCCGGCGGCCGCCATGGCCAGGGCACCTCGACGCAGCGCTCTCATGGGTCCTCCACGGCGAATCTGTGGGGCTAGCTGGATTCGAACCAGCGACCTCACCCTTATCAGGGGTGCGCTCTAACCAACTGAGCTATAGCCCCGTGTTGTTCGGTCCGAGAAAGTTAGTCGCGAACCCCTCATCCGGGCGAACGCCTTAGACCGGCTCGGCCGACTCCTCTTCGATCACCGACACCCAGACGCCGCCGATCAGGTCGGAGATCAGGTTGAACAGGATCGAGCCGATCACCGCCGCTCCGGTCAGCGCCAGGGTGATGATCAGGCCCACCAGCGAATACACCCGAAACAGCAGATCGGCGTCGATCGACACGTCGGTGAGGCTGAAGGACTGTGCGATGAACTTCTCGAAGTTGTCGATCGTGCCCGACGAGCGAGCGACCGACCACATCGTGACGCCCGCAACCAGGAAGATGAACCACATGCAGGCGTTGAGCACCAGCGTGAGCTTGAAGACCGACCACGGGTCGACGTGACGGATCAGCCGCCGGACGCGGCGGGCGCGGAACCGCTCCCGACGACCGAGGCGGCTGCGGGACTCGACGACCATCGAGTCGTCGTCGACCTGCTGGTCCGATCGGGACGGCACCGACGCCGTGGCGGCGGTGGGCGGCGAGGCGACGGCCACGCGCTGGGTGGAGTCGGGTTCGTCGGCCGGGGCGACCCGAGCGTCGATATCGGTGCCCGCCACCGGATCCACCGCGTTGGCCACACCCGTCGCAGCCGTGACCGGCGCTGCTGCCGTCGAGGCGGCGGGCTCGGCGGGGTCGGAGCGCCGGACGTGGCGGCCGTGGCGGACGTGGCGGCCGAATCCTTCGGCCCGGCATCGCCATCGGCGCCCGGTCGCCGGGTGGGAGGGGTCGGTGTCCGCTTGGCGGGCTTCGCAGCGGCGCCGGCCTTGGTTCCGCCTGCCCGTGTCGTCCGTGGACGTCTCGCCCGCCGGTGGCTCGGTGCGGGAGGTCGTGGTGGTCGTGGTCGGCCGCTCCGCCGCGGTCTTCGCCGCGGGAGCCTTGCTGGACGAGGGAGCCTCGCTGGACGAGGGAGCCTTGCTCGACGAGGGAGCGGCGGAGTCCTGCGGCTCGTCGTCGACGGTGGCGTCCTTGGTGGGGGCCGGCGGCCGCACCTTCGGCGGCGTGGCGCCACCGCGCCCGTTGCGGCTCTTGGCCGACGCCCCCGTGCCGGGCGTCTTCGACGAGGTGGACCGTGCGTCCCTCGACGGCGAGGCCGGCGTGGCGTCGCGCTGCCAGCGGGCCTCCTTGGGGGTGGAGTCGGTGCCCGGCTTCGGTGCCGGTACCACCGCGGTGCGCGGGCCCGGCTTGGTGACGCTGGGTGAGGCAGCGCGCCGAGCCACGGGGGCACGCTTTGAGGACGATGGGGCGCCGTCACCGACGGGGCGTTCGCTGGCGGGGGTGTCGCTCGACCCCTCGTCTGACGGTGCTGCCATTCGAGGGAGTCTAGGTGCCCGCCACGCCGTCGGGGTGAACGCGATCGGCTTGCGCCGTGGCGAAGGCGGTCACCCAACCGTCGCCCGTCGACAAACGAACCTCCACCCGCCACGAGCGGCCACCCTCCGTGGTTGATCGGGCACCGATCGACTCCACCCGACCTCGGTTGTCGGCCACCACCCGCCGGGCGACCGAGACCGGCGATGGGCTCGATCCGGCGACGGCCGCCGCCTCGTCCTCACCGACGGCCGCCAGCGCGGCCAGGTCGGCCACGCCCTGCGCCTGCGCCGAGCGCACCGCCCGCTGGGCGACCAGCCCCAGGCCGCCGAGGACGACCAGCACGCACCCCATGACGGCCACGACCCACCACACCACCGAGCCCCGCTCGTTGCGTTTCATGCCGACAGCGTGGTGGCCCGGATGCTCCCGAGCCACGGGGAGCGCTCCCCGGGGCGGTCTCCCCGGGTTAGTCCTCGGTGACCGGTTCGGCGACCCCAGCGGCGTCGGCCTGCTGATCGTCGGCCTGCTGATCGTCGTCCGATTCGTCGTCCGATTCGTCGTCGGCTTCGCCGTCGCTGACCACCGGCGCCACCGCGGCCACCCTGGTGTCCTCGTCCAGACGCATCACGGTGACGCCCATCGCGTCGCGGCCGTACTCGCTGATCGTCGCCACCGGGGTGCGGATGATCACCCCGGCGTCCGTGATGAGAAACACCTCGGTGTCCTCGGTGACCAGGTTGGCGGCGACGACACGCCCGCGGTCGTCCCGGATGCGGTGTGCCCGAACGCCCTGGCCGCCCCGCCCCTGGCGGGTGAACTCGTCGGGGTCGGTGCGCTTGCCGTAGCCCCCGTCGGTGACGGTCAACAGCCGGGTGTCGGGGGTGACCACCGCCGTGCCGATCACCCGGTCGCCCTGCTTGAGCCGCATGCCCCGCACGCCGGCGGCGCTGCGACCCATCGGGCGGACGTCGGACTCGGCAAAGCGGATGCCCATGCCCGAGGACGACACCAACATGACCTCGTCACCGTCGTTCACCGGCAAGACCTCCACCAGTTCGTCGCCGTCGCGCAGGTTGACCGCGATCAGGCCGTCCTGCCGGGACGAGTCGTAGGCGGTGAACAGCGTCTTCTTCACCACGCCGAGGGCGGTGGCGAACATCAGGTAGCGATGCGACTCGTAGTCGCGGGTGTCGATCACCGCCTCGACGCGTTCGTCCGCCGCCAGCCGCAGCAGGTTGACGATCGCCGTGCCCTGGGCACCCCGATCCATCATCGGGATGCGGTGCACCTTCAGCCGAAACACCTTGCCGCGGTTGGTGAAGAACAGCAGGTAGGCGTGCGCGGACGTCTTGATCATCGTGGTGATCATGTCCTCGTCGCGCAGCTTGGCTCCGGCCACACCACGGCCACCCCGGCCCTGGGTGCGGAACGCGTCCAGCGAGGTCGTCTTGATGTAGCCGCGGCTGGTCATGACGACGACGACGTCCTCGTCGTCGATCAGGTCCTCGACGTGCAGATCGCCCGGGTCGTGCACCAGCGCACTTCGCCGGTCGACGGCGAAGCGTTCCCGGATCTCGCCCAGTTCCTCACGGATCACGGCGTCCAGACGCCCGGGGTCGGCCAGGATCGCCTCGAGTTCGGCCATGATGCGCCGCAGCTCGGCCAGTTCCTCGTTGAGTTCGCTGCGCCCCAGCCGGGTGAGCCGGCCAAGGGGCAGATCGAGGATGTGGTTGGCCTGGATCTCGGAGAACTCGAACCCCTCCCCCATCAGCGCCTGGCGGGCGGCGCCGCGGTCGGCCGATGCCCGGATCGCCGCGATGATCTGATCGATCAGGTCGAGCGCCCGAACCAGCCCCTCGACGATGTGGGCCCGCCGCTGGGCGCGGCCCAGACGGAACTCGGTGCGACGACGGATGACCTCCCGCTGGTGCTGGAGGTAGTGCACCAGCGCGTCGCGCAGGTTGAGCGTGCGGGGCACGCCGTCGACGAGCGCCACCATGTTGGCGGCGAAGGTGGTCTGCAGCGGCGTGTACTTGTAGAGGTTGTTGAGCACCACCATGGGCGACGCGTCGCGCTTGAGCTCGAACACAAGCTCGATGCGGCCCTTGGCCGAGCTGTTGGTGATCGCCCGGATGCCCTCCAGCTCGCGGTTGTTCACCAGTTCGGCGGCCCGCTCCTCGATGACCTCCGGGGCGGTCTGATAGGGCACCTCGGTGACGACGATCCGGTTGCGCCCGTTCTCGTTCTCGACGATCTCGGCTTTGCCCCGGATCTTGATCGATCCGCGCCCGGTCTTGTAGGCCGACGTCAGCCCGGCCCGGCCCAGTACCTCGCCGCCGGTGGGGAAGTCGGGGCCCTTGACGTGCTCCATCAGGTCCTCGACCGTGGCCTCCGGGTTGTCGATCAGCGAATCGACCGCGTCGATGACCTCGCCCAGGTTGTGCGGCGGGATGTTGGTGGCCATGCCCACCGCGATGCCCTGGGACCCGTTGACCAACAGGTTGGGGAACCGCGACGGCAGCACCGTGGGCTCCTCGGTGGACCCATCGTAGTTGGGGATGCGGTCGACGGTGTCCTCGTCGATCTCGGCCAGCATCGACATCGCCAGCTGATCGAGGCGGCACTCGGTGTAGCGATAGGCGGCCGGTCCGTCGGAGAGCGAACCGAAGTTGCCGTGCTTGTCGATCAGCGTGTGCGAGAGCGAGAACGTCTGCCCCATGCGCACCAGCGCGTCGTACACGGCGGTGTCGCCGTGGGGTGGTACTTGCCGATGACGTCGCCGACGACGGTGGCGCCCTTCTTGTGCTGGCGGTCGGGCCGCAGCCCCGCCTCGTGCATCGCCCACAGGATCCGCCGGTGCACCGGCTTGAGCCCGTCGCGCACGTCGGGCAGCGCCCGGCTGACGATGACCGACATGGCGTAGTCGAGGAACGACTGCTCCATCTCCGCCTGGATCTCGATCGGCTCGATGCCCTGGGCGCCGAACTCCACCAACTCGACGGGCAACACCGCGTCGCCGTCGCCCGCTGGCTCGGCCCCCTCCGCGTCGGGCTCGGTCGGATCCTCGGAGATTGGCGGTTCGTCTGACATGTCGGTGTTGGTCTCCCGGTGGGGTGTCGCTGCGTTGGACGCCGGCGGCGGCTAGATGTCGAGGAAGCGGACGTCGTTGGCGTTGGTCTGGATGAAGTGCTTGCGGCTCTCGACGCTTTCGCCCATCAGCACGGAGAAGACCTGGTCGGCGATCGCCGCCTGTTGGGCGGTCACCTGCAACAGGGTGCGCCGCTGGGGATCCATCGTGGTGGCCCACAGCTCGTCGGCGTCCATCTCGCCCAGCCCCTTCAGGCGGGCAAAGTCCTCGGAGTGCTTCGGGCGCTGCTGCAGGAACTCGATGCGGGCCTCCTCGTCCTTGAGGTACACCGTCTCCTTGCCCACCTTGGTGGAGTACAGGGGCGGCTGGGCGATGAACACCCGCCCGGCCTCGACCAGTGGCTTCATCTGGCGGAAGAAGAACGTGAGCAGCAGCGTGCGGATGTGGCTGCCGTCGACGTCGGCGTCGGCCATGAGCACCACCTTGCCGTACCGGATCTGCGCCAGGTCGAACTCCTCGCCCATGCCGGCGCCCACCGCCTGGATCAGGGAGGTCACCTCGGCGTTGCGCAACATGCGGTCGGGCCGGGCCCGCTCGACGTTGAGGATCTTGCCGCGGATCGGCAGGATGGCCATCGTGGCCGGATCGCGGGCGTCCTTGGCCGAACCTCCGGCGGAGTTGCCCTCGACGATGTAGAGCTCACATTCGTCGGGGTTCTTCGAGGAGCAGTCGGCCAGCTTGCCCGGCAGGCCGGCGCCGTCGAGTGCGGACTTTCTTCGGGTGGCCTCGCGTGCCGAGCGGGCGGCCTCGCGTGCCCGGGAGGCCGCGATCGCCTTGGCGACGATGCGCCGGGCCTCGGTGGGGTGTTCCTCGAGCCACTCCCCCAACCGGTCGTTGGTCGCCCGCTCCACCATCGAGCGCACGGGCACGTTGCCCAGCTTCGACTTGGTCTGGCCCTCGAACTGGGGATCGGCCAGCTTCACCGAGATGATCGCGGTCAACCCCTCCCGGATGTCCTCGCCCTGAAGGTTGGTGTCCTTCTCCTTCAGGTGGCCCTTCTCGCGCGAGTAACGGTTGAGGGTGTTGGTGAGGGCCTTTTTGAATCCCTCCTCGTGCATGCCGCCTTCCATCGTATTGATGCCGTTGGCGAAGCTGTGGAGGCCGTCGGAGTTGTAGCCGGTGTTCCATTGAAAGGCGATCTCCACCTGCATAGGTGCATCCGCCGCCTCCTCGGACCAGTGGTAGTGACCAACATCCTCGAACAGTGTTTCTTTCGAAGCGTTGATGTGAACGATGAAATCCCGAACACCATTTTCATAACAGAAAACGGTGCGCTCCGGTTCGTCGCCGCGTTCGTCGGTGAAGGAGATCGTCAGGCCGGCGTTGAGGAACGCCATCATCTGCAGCCGCTCGGTCAGCGTCTGGCTGCGGAAGGTGATGTCGTCGAAGATCGAGGGGTCGGGCCAGAAACGCACGGTGGTGCCGCTGGAGCGTTCGACGCCGTCGGTGCTCGGCGGGGTCGGACCGGTCTGGCGCAACGGCCGATCGGGGAGTCCGCCGTCGACGTAGCTCATCGACCACCGCTCACCGCCCCGGTCGATGTCCACCTCGGTTCGCACCGACAGGGCGTTGACCACCGAGACACCCACCCCGTGCAGTCCTCCGGACACCTTGTAGCCGCCGCCGCCGAATTTTCCGCCGGCGTGAAGCACGGTGACGACCACCTCGGCCGCCGACATGCCCGGGTACTTCGGGTGCGGATCGGTGGGAATTCCCCGGCCGTTGTCGACCACCTGGCAGCCGCCGTCGGCCATCAGGGTCACCTCGATGTGGTCGGCGAAGCGGCGCCATCGCCTCGTCGACGGAGTTATCGACCACTTCGTACACGAGATGATGCAAACCGCTGGGCCCGGTGGAACCGATGTACATCCCGGGCCGTTTCCGAACCGCCTCCAATCCCTCCAGAACCTGAATCTGTTCGGCATCGTACGTGCTGGGTTCAACTGTCACGTTAGGTGGCCTCGCGATGGCGAAAGAGGGGGGAATGGGTGGAGGAGGTCGGAGTGCCGTCAAATAACACACAGGTGTGGATAACTCTGTGGACATCAGGTGACGGACTCCGGCGGTCCACGCCGTTGGCCGGGGTCGGCACGCCTCACAGCATACCGCATCGGGGCGGTCCTGCCGACCGAACGGGGCGCTCAGCGGCCCTGTGTGCCGCCCGGAAGGTCATCTCTGGGGGCCCCCACGGAGGGACCCTCGGATGTGACACGCACCCGTACGGTAGCGACGACGTCGTCGCCCACCAGCTCATTGAGCGTCTCGGCCAGCTCGCGGGCGAGCAGCCTGAGTTCCTCGGCCACCGCCGGTTCGCCGGTGGTCACCACCAGCTGTCCGTCGGCCAGGTCGCTCGGACGACACCACGCCGCCAGCCGGGCGCCGACGATGGTGGACCATTGGTTTTCGATCACTGCATGTGCGTCCAGCGACGGCCGGCCGAAATGGGCCAGCACCGCGTTGAGCGAACTCGAGATGTGTCGGGCCGGGCGCTGCGGTCTCATCGCCACCTCGTCTCCCCCTCGGCGACCACCTCGAGCACCGCCGACGGATCGATCTCCGTCGGCAGGTCTGCCGCGGTGGTCAGCAGCGTCTGCCCGGCCGGCACCGCGCGCAGCAGCGCCGAACGACGGTCGGCGTCCAGCTCGGACAACACGTCGTCGAGGACCAGGATCGGCGGGGTGGCGAACCGATCGGTCAACAGGCGGTGGATCGCCAGCCGCAACGACAGCGCCAGCGACCGCTGCTCGCCCTGGGAGGCGTGGGTGCGCGCCGGCATGGCGTTCAACGTGACGACCAGCTCGTCCCGGTGTGGCCCCACCATCGTGACCCCGCGCCGCAGCTCCTCCCGGCGGGCGTCGGCCAGGCCCGCGGCGAGGCCGGCCGGGCGCCAGGGTGCCTCGTACACCATGGAGACGTCACTGGAGACGCCGGCCAGGTCCTCGTAGGCGGCACTCACCAGCGGTGACAGCTCGTCGCAGAGCGCCGCCCGCTCGGCCCCGAGACGATCGCCGCGTTCGACCAGCTGGGAGTTCCACACCTCCAGGGTCAGCTCGGCCGCCTGGTCGAGCCGGCCCTTCGACTGGCGAAGCAAGGCGTTGCGCTGGCGCAACACCTTCTCGTAGTCGGAGCGAACGACATCGAGCCGGGGATCGCGGGCGACCAGCGCCTCGTCGAGCAGACGACGCCGTTCGGCCGGCCCGCCTTTGATCAACACCAGGTCGTCCGGCGCGAACACGGTGACCCGTCCCACCTCGGCCACGTCGCGGCGGCGGGCACCGGCCTGCCGGTTGAGCAACACCCGGCCGCGCCCCCGGGCCGAGATCTCCGATTCGATCAGCGCCCGCCGGCCGCCGCCCTCGGGAATCCAGGTGCCGTCGTCGCCGGGCGCCTCGAACTCGGCCCGCACGACCGCGTTGGGAGCGCCACGCCGCACCAGGGCCTCGTTGGCCACCCCGCGGACGCTGCCCAGCAGCAGCGGCCAGGCCACCGCCTCGACCAGGTTGGTCTTGCCGATGCCGTTGGGGCCCACCACCGCGGTCAGGCCCGAGGGCAGCTCGAGGGACAACTCCTCGTAGGACCGAAAGTTCCTGAGCTCCAGCCGCCGTAAAAACACGGTCACCCCCGCCGGCTACGGTGCACTGCCGACCTGATCGGGCTCAAGGAGTCGTCAGCCAAGCGCTACGACACCCGCACCGGCATGAGCAGGTAGAGGAAGTCGTCGGCATCGGCACCGCGGAGCACCGCCGGCTTGTTGTCCCCGATCGTCTCCACCCGAACCTCGTCGCCGCGGGCGGCGTCGAGGCCGTCGAGCAGGTAGTCGGGGTTGAAGGCGATCGTCAGGTCGTCACCCTCGAAGGTGACGTCCAACCGCTCCGACGCGTGGCCGACGTCCTGGGTGACCGCCACCAGCTCCAGGCTGTTGGGACCCATCTCCAACCGGATCGGGGTGGACTCCCGAGCCATCAGCTTCACCCGTCGCACGGCCTCGATCAGGCTCTGTCGATCGACGGTCAGCGTGTTCGCCTGCGCGTCGGGAATCAGGCCCCGATAGTTGGGGAAGTCGCCGCTGATCAGGCGGGTGGTCACGCGGACCCCGCCGATGCGGAACGTCGCGTCCTGCGCACCGAGCACGAGGGTGACCTCGCTGGCGTCGCCGAGCGAGCGGATCACCTCGGCGAGCGCACGCGACGGCACCAGCACCGACTGGCCCTCCTCCAGCACCGACTCGCCCGCCAGGTCGCGGACGGCCAGGCGGTAGCTGTCGGTGGCCACCAGGCGAAGCCCGTCACCCTCCGCCGCCAGCTGCACGCCGGTGAGGATCAGGCGGTTGTCGTCGTTGGACGCGGCCGGGACCACCTGACGGAGCCCGTCGGCGAGCGCCTCGGCCGACAGCGTCACCGAATCGGCGGTGGGCTCGGCCACCTGCGGGTACTCCTCGGGCGGGATGACGTTGACGGAGAACTCCGAACGTCCACCGGTGATCGTGGCCTGATCGGCCTCGACCGACACGTTGACCGCTCCCGGTTCGAGCGCACGCACGATGTCCGCCAACAGCCGGGCCGGGATGACGGCGACGCCGTCGGTGGTGCCCGCCACCTCGATCTCGGCGGTCACGGTCAGGTCGAGATCCGACCCGGTGACCTCCAGGTGGTCGCCGTCGAGGCGAAGCCGGAGGCCCGCCAGCACGGGAAGCGCCCCGCTCCGGCCCGAGGTCGCTCGACCGGCGCTGCCGACCGCGTCGGCCAGGACATCGCGTTCACATCGAAACTTCACGGTGTCGTGCACTCTCCTTCTGGGACTGGGATGTATCTACTCAGGTAGGTGGAGTAGTAGGGCCTGTGGATTGTGGAGAACCTAGCCGAGTTGCTTGGGACCGCTGGCGAGTGGGATCCCCAGGTTGTCCCCGATCGTCCCCACCCTCGAGGTGGTTCGAAGCGGCGGTGGGGACGACGTTCGGGCTGTCCCCAGGACGGCGTCGTTTCACCCACAGGGGTGTCCCCAGGCGTTCACGAGCCGTTCTTGATCTTCTGGATCAGCGACTGGACGTCCTGGTAGATCTGCGGGCGCTCGGCCATGAGCGCCTTGATCTTCTCGAAGGCGTGGATCACCGTCGTGTGATCGCGGCCCCCGTAGATCTTGGCGATCTGGGGGTAGCTCAGCTCGGTCAGCTCGCGGAACAGGTACATGCCGACCTGTCGGGCGGTCACCAGGGGTCGGCGACGGCTCTTGGACTTCAGCTCCTCGATGCTGAACCCGTAGAACTCGGCGGTCGCCTCGAGGATCCGCTCGGGGGTGACCATGCGGCCCTCGCCGGCGGAGAGGTCGCCCAACACCTGGCGGGCGCTCTCCATCGTCACCGGGGTTCGGGTGAGGTTGGCGTAGGCGGTGACCCGGTTGAGGGCGCCCTCCAACTCCCGGATGTTGTTGGTGATGTTGGTGACGATGAAATCGAGCACCGCCGCCGGGAGTGGAAACTCGGACTGTTCGGACTTCTTGCGAACGATGGCCAGGCGGGTCTCGAAGTCGGGCGGCTGGATGTCGGTGATCAGCCCCATCTTGAAGCGACTGCGCAGCCGGTCCTCGAGGGTGGCGATCGAGTCGGGCGGTCGGTCCGAGCTCAACACGATCTGACGGTTGGCCTCGTAGAGGGTGTTGAAGGTGTGGAAGAACTCCTCCTGGAGCTGTTCCTTGCCCTCCATGAACTGGATGTCGTCCACCAGCAGCACGTCGTTCTCGCGGTAGCGACGCTTGAACTCGGGCTGGGCGTTGTTGCGAATGGCGTCGACGAACTCGTTGAGGAGCTCCTCGGTGGAGAGGTAGCGCACCCGGTAGGTGGGGTAGTTCTCCGAGACGTAGTGGGCGATCGCCTGGAGCAGGTGGGTTTTGCCCAGACCGGCCGAGCCGTAGACGAACAGCGGGTTGTAGGAACGTGCGGGGGTTTCGGCCACCGACAGTGCGGCCGCCTGGGCGAAGCGGTTGGACGGGCCGGTGACGAACGAGGCGAAGGTGTAGCGGTTGTTCAGCCCGCCGGAGCGGATGTTGCCCGCAGCGTCGCCCGGGCGGTCGTTCCACCCGTCGGGGGTGGGGTGCGCCGTCCGCTCCGCTCCACGGTGGCGCTCCCCGCCGTTGTTGCCGTCGCGTGCGGTGCCATCGCGGGCGGTGTGGTCCGTCGCCTCGTCGCGGCCGGATCCGGGATCCGAGGGCGCGGCGGGCGGCTCGGCGTGGTTGGAGTCGGGGTCGACCTCGACGGCCACGTCGACGCCCTCCATGCCCAGGTCGCCGATCACCCCCATCAGCAGCGGGCGGAACCGGTTGTCGATGCGATCCCGCAGCACCAGGCTGGGGGCCACGATCGTCAGCGTGGTGCCGTCGTAGTCAACCGCCCGAACCTCACTTGAACGTGGTGCGCCAGACCACGCTGGAGACCTGGTGGGTCACCCCACGGGCAACCGCCTCCCAGACCGATGTTGCTTCATCCTCCATGGAGCGGCACTTCACCTCTGGCCATTGTCCACAGGGCGGTCCACATTGTGGATGGACGCTCTGAGGTATCGAACCGTGCCCAAGCAGTGGGCCGGGACTGGCCGACCGTACCACCGGCCGATCGTCGCCTCCACCCCGAACGGCAAGTTCACCCGGACGGCCCGATGGGAGGTGCCCGAGCGAAGGAATCACGAGGCCGCAGCGGCCTCGACGTGGGCGCGCGTGTTGCTGCGCCGCCTCCGCTACCCGTAACGTGGACGGGCCGTGTGCCGCGACAGCTTGGTCGAGCCCACGGTCCCCGCCCCAGCAAGCTTGTCTGGGGGCCCACCCAGGAGGATCCGTCGTGAAGCGTACCTACCAGCCAAAAACGCGTCGCCGAGCCCGGCGGCACGGATTTCGCCATCGCATGTCGGAGCGTTCCGGCCGCGCCGTGGTGAAATCCCGTCGTCGCAAGGGTCGCGCCCGCCTGTCGGCCTGACATGGCGGCTCACCGGTCGCCAGGCCTTCCACTCGTTGCGACGCGCGGGTCGGAAGGGCCACAGCGGTCCGGTCACGGTGATCTCGGCGCCCTCGAGCGCGGCCCGGCCCCGGGTGGCCTTCGCCCTGAGCCGAAAGGTGGGCACGGCGGTCACCCGCAACCTGATCCGGCGACGGCTGCGGGCCCTGATGTCGGAGGCCGAACAGCAGGGACGCCTACCGATCAACGACTACTTGATCGTGGGCGCACCTGCGATCACCACGCTGAGCTATCCGCAGCTGAGGGACCATCTGTCGGCTGCGGTGAGGTCGGCCAACCGGCCCCGCGCCGGCGTCGCTCGCTGATGGCCCGGCTGTTGGGCAAGGCGGTGCACGGCTACCAGGTGGTCACCGCCTCCCGGCCCTCCCCGTGCCGGTTCGTTCCAAGCTGCTCCTCCTACGCCGCCGAGGCCCTGGAGACGCACGGCGCCGTGAAGGGCTCGTGGTTGTCGGTGCGCCGCCTGGGCCGATGTCACCCATGGGGCTCCAGCGGGTGGGATCCGGTTCCCGACGCAGCGGGCAACCGGGCGCCCAGCCCGATCACGCCCGATTCCCCACCCACCGCTCCCCCCCGAGACGACTCGAGATCCAATGCCTGACCTGCTTGGCCCGTTCGACCCGCTCTTCGAGTTCTTCGGCTCGATCGTGGCCGCCATCTACAGCGTGATCCCCTCGTTCGGGGTCTCGATCATGGCCTTCACCGTGCTCGTCATGGTGATCGTCACCCCCCTGACGGTGAAAAGCACCAAGTCGATGCTGCAGATGCAGCGACTCCAGCCGGAACTGAAACAGATTCAGGCCAAGTACAAGGGCGATCGCGAGCGCCTGAACACCGAACTGATGCTGTTCTACAAGGAGAACAACATCTCCCCGGTGGGTGGCTGTCTGCCCATCCTGGCGCAGGCACCGGTCTTCATCGTGATGTACCACCTGATCAGAGGGCTCACCAACCGGTTGGGCGGACCCTCGGCCGGTGTGGGCCACATCGTGTCGCAGGCGGCCAACGGCGATCCCCTCACCTCGTGGGTGTTCACCGAGCAGACGTTCAACCCCGAGCATGTCAACACCGCCACCAGCTTCTACAAGACGCTCAGCACCCAGAACACCATGCCGTTCTTCGGAAGCGGGTTTCGGCTCGACCTCGCCAAGACGCCGGCCGAGGCCTGGGCGCAGGGACTCACCTCGTTCGCCCCGTATCTGATCCTGCTGTTGGCCATCCTGGTGATTCAGGTGATCCAGAACCGCCAGATCCAGGCCCGCAACCCGGCGGCCAACTCCAACCCCACCCAGGCGATGATCCTCAAGGTCATGCCGTTCGTCCTGCCGATCTTTGCGTTCAACTTCGCCGGGGCGCTGGCGGTCTACTGGGGCGTCCAGGGCCTGTGCCGCATCGCCACCCAGAGCTACATCACCAAGGAGCTCTACGGCGACGACGGACCGGGCGTCCATCACGTGCCCGGCAAGGGGAAGGGTCACCTCACCGAAGCCGAGGCCGACGCCAAGGCGAAGAAGAAGGGGCCCAACCCCCAGAGCGAGAGCGCCAAGGCCAAGTCCAACGGCACCTCGACCGGCACCAAGAAGACGTCGTCGGGCAAGTCCGGTGGGGCCAAATCGGGTGGGGCCAAGTCCGGCGGAACCAAGTCGCGGTCGAAGAGCGGTAACCCGCGTCGGGCGTCGACCACCACATCTGGCGGCATCGGCCGCCGATCAGGAGACCCCCGTACGGGGGATGACCAACGAAAGAAGTAGGCATGGAGTGGATTGAACTGACCGGCAAGACCATCGACGAGGCGCGTGAAGAGGCGCTGGATCGCCTGGGCGTGCACGAGTCCGAAGCCGAGGTCGAGGTGCTGGAACACCCCAGCGTGTCGATGTTCGGTCGCGTGAAGTCGTTGGCCCGGATCCGGGCCCGGGTGGCCCCGGTGGCGGCCCCCGCCAAAGAGGAGCGCCGCCGTGGCGGTGGTCGCAACGGTTCTAAGCAGGGTGGCGGCAAGCAGTCCTCGTCCGGTGGCGGTGACAACGACCAGCAGCGCTCGGCCCGCCAGCCCAAGGGCGGCGGCAACCAGCAGAAGGCGTCCGGAGGATCCGGCAACAAGGGCCGGTCGTCCGGTGGTCAGCGCGGCTCGGACCAGCGTCAGGCGGAGGATCCCGCCGTCGAGCCGATGGCCGCCCCCGAGGTGGCCTCCACGGTTGAGGAGTTCCTGAGCGGCCTGTTTGCGGCCGCCGGGCATGAGGTGACGACCAGCAGCGAGATCGACGGCGACCGGGTCGACGTGTCGGTCGACGGAGCCGGGTCGGACAATTCCGGCCTCGGTGTGATGGTCGGCCGGCGAGGCGCCACCGCGGACGCCATCCTCGAGCTGTCCAAGGCGGTCATGTTGAAGGTGGCCAAGGGCGGGACCGAGGTACGTCTCGGTGTCGACGTCGCCGGGTACCGCACGCTCCGCCGTGAGACCCTGGAACAGTTCGGCACCGACCTGGCCCAGGAGGTCGCCGACTCCGGTGAACCGATGGTGCTGGAGTCGATGGGTTCGATCGACCGCAAGATCGTTCACGACGCCGCCAACGCCGTTGACGGCGTGAGCACCGAGTCTGAAGGTCAGGGTCGCGATCGCCGGGTGGTGATCAAGCCCGCCTGATCCCACCTTTGGAATCCGGCACTTCGACGATGCCCCGGCCGCAGGGTCGGGGCATCGTCGCGTTTCACGTGAAACGTGGAGGCGCCGTGAGCGGCGGATCCACCGTTCTTGTTCGACCTGTCAGTCTGGGTGGGATGCGGCACGGAACCCGAGCCCAACTCCACCCAAACGCCGAATCGACCAAGCACGCGGGCATCGAGCGGTGCTCCTGCGGGGTTTCACGTAAACCCGGAGGCGCCGTGAGCGGCCGATCCACCGTCCTCGTTCGACCCGCTCAGTCTGGGTGGGATCCGGCACGAATCCGAGCCCAACTCCCACCCGGAATCGACCAACACGCGGACATCGAGCGAACGGCTCCGGCGGGGTTTCACGTGAAACGGAGGCGCCGTGAGCGGCGATCCACCGATCTCGTTCGACCAGCCGGTCTGGGAGGGTTACGGCACGGAAGCCGAGCCCAACTCCACCCAACCCGGAATCGACCAAGCACGCGGACATCGAGCGAACGGCTCCGGCGGGGTTTCACGTGAAACGTGGAGGCGCCGTGAGCGGCCGATCCACCGATCTCGTTCGACCAGCCGGTCTGGGAGGGTTACGGCACGGAAGCCGAGCCCAACTCCACCCAGACGCGGAAGCGGCGATCGACACCGGCAGCCAACCGATGGCCCCGACGGAGGTTTCACGTGGAACGCCGGGCAATGACTCCGGGCAATGGTGCGGGGATGCACCGCCGGCGCCGAACGATGTCGTAGTCTCACCGACGTGTCCACCCAGATCATCGCCGACGAACCGAGCAACGCCGTCGAACCGAGCAGCGCCGTCGAGGACGGGTCGATCGAGACGAGCCCGCCACGCGTGATCGCCATCGCCAACCAGAAGGGTGGGGTGGGCAAGACCACCACCACCGTCAGCCTGGGCGCCGCCCTCGCGGACATGGACCTGCGGGTGCTGGTGGTCGATCTCGACCCCCAGGGCAACGCCTCCACCGGCCTGGGCCTGGACACGCGGGGCATCGAGACCTCGATGTACGACGTGTTGCTGACCGAACAGCCGATGGAGGACTGCATCGAGCCCACGTCGGTCAAGGGCCTTTTCGTGGCGCCCTCGAACCTCGACCTGGCCGGGGCCGAGATCGAGCTGGTGCCCGCCTTCAGCCGCGAACAGCGCCTGAAGCGGGCCATCGACTCGGTCCTCGACCGGTTCGACTACGTGCTGATCGACTGTCCCCCGTCGCTGGGTCTGCTCACGGTCAACGCCTTTGCCGCAGCGTCTGAGGTGTTGGTGCCGATCCAGTGCGAGTACTACGCGCTGGAGGGCCTGGGGCAGCTGATTCGCAACATCGACCAGGTGCAGCGCAACCTGCATCCCGACCTGAAGCTCGGCAACCTGGTGCTCACGATGTACGACGCCCGCACCCGGCTGTCCGACGAGGTGTCCACGCAGGTACGGGAGCACTTCGGTGACAAGGTGTGCCGCAACGTGATCCCCCGCAGTGTCCGGCTGTCCGAGGCACCGTCCTACGGCATGCCAATCACCCTGTTCGACTCGTCCTCCCGCGCCGCGGTGGCGTATCGGGAGCTGGCCAAGGAGGTCCATGAACGTGGGGCGCCGTAGCGGTTTGGGTCGGGGACTCGATTCCCTGATCCCACCACCCGAAGCAGCAGAGGTCGTGCACGACACCGCAACCGTGGCGGAACCGTCCGAACGTGGGGGGCCGTCCGGCGTGCAGGAGGTGGCGCTCGACGACATTCGGGCCAACCCGTACCAGCCCCGGGTCGACTTCGATCAGCAGTCGCTGGAGGGGCTGGCCGCCTCGATCGCGGCCCTCGGCGTGCTACAACCGCTGCTGGTGCGTCCCGCCGAGCAGGGCTCGTTCCACCTGATCGCCGGTGAGCGCCGGTGGCGGGCGGCCCGACTGGCGGGACTGTCCACCGTGCCGGTGCTGATCCGTCACGGCGACGACCAGGCGGCGCTCGAAGAGGCACTGGTCGAGAACCTGCACCGGGAGGACCTCAACCCGTTGGAGGAGGCGGTGGGCATCCAGCAGTTGATGGAGGAGTTCGGGCTGTCCCACGCCGACGCCGCCACCCGGTTGGGGCGCAGCCGTCCCGCGGTCACCAACCTGTTGCGGCTGTTGCAGCTGCCCACCGAGCTCCAACGCCTGGTCCGCGACGGGCTGCTCAGCGCCGCGCGGCCGCGCCGTGCTGGCCTGCCCGACGACCCATCGCGCACCGCGGTGGCCAAGCGGGCGGTCGACGAGGAGCTGTCGGTGCGGGCGGTGGAACAGCTCGTCAGGTCACGACAGGAGCTGGCCGACAAGGTGCCGAGTGGGCGCAAGCGGCCATCGGCCACCACCGGTGCCGCCGCCACGATGATCGCGGCGGTGCCGGCACCTCCGAGGCGCTGGATCAGCGGCCGGCGGGCGTCCTCGAGCTGGAGGAGCTGTTGTCGGACCGCCTGGACACGTCGGTCACCGTGGAGTTGTCCTCAAAGCGCGGCCGGATCGTGGTGGACTTCGCCGACCTCGACGACCTGGAGCGTCTCTACCGGCTGGTGATCGGCGACGACGGCGGCCAAGGCTGAGGACCGCTCCTCAACCACGTCCACAGGTGTGGATAACGTTGTGGGGTGGGTGAGGACAGCCGGGCCGACCTGTGGATCGTCCGCCGGGCCGTCCACCCGGGTGCGCCGGGGAGTGCCGGTCAGCCGAGGTAGCTCTGCAGCTTGCCTTCGAGCTGGGGCTTGGCCATGGCGCCGGTGATCCGCAGATCGGGCTCGCCGTTGTTGAACACGATCATGGTCGGGATGCCCTGAATGCCGAAGCGCATGGCCAAGGCCTGCTCGGAGTCCACGTCCACCTTGGCGATACGGATCTTGTCGGCATGCTCGTGGGCGATCTCCTCGAGCACCGGGGCGATCGTCTTGCACGGCCCGCACCATTCGGCCCAGAAGTCGACGAGCACGGGAAGATCGCTTGCGGCGACCTCCTCCGAGAAGTTCGCGTCGGTGAGGTCGGTGATTCCTGCGGCCATGGTGTCTCCGTTCGGGATGGGGTTTCGTACAACCGGGTGGGTGCGCCGGGCATTCCCGGGCGCCGTTGCTTATTCGCCGCGGCTCTCCAGCCAACGCTCGGCGTCGATCGCGGCCATGCAGCCGCTCCCGGCCGCGGTGATCGCCTGACGGTAGGTCTCATCCTGGACGTCGCCGCAGGCGAACACGCCCTCGGCCGAGGTCTGCGAGCCGTCGGGTGCGGTGATGAGGTAACCGGCCTCGTCGGCCGCGAGCTGCCCGAGGAAGAGGTCGGTGTTGGGCCGGTGGCCAATGGCGACGAAGAGGCCGGCCATCGGCACGGTGGAGGTGGTGTCGGTGACGACATCGCGAACCTCGAGCGCCTCGAGGGCGTCCTCGCCGACGAGATCCTCGACGACGGTGTTCCACATGAAGGAGATCTTGGGGTGGTTGAGGGCCCGCTCCGCCATGATCTTGGAGGCCCGCAATTCGTCCCGGCGGTGGATGACCGTGACCGATTCGGCCATCCGGGCCAAGAACAGCGCCTCCTCCATGGCCGAGTCGCCGCCGCCGACCACCGCGATGTCGCGCCCACGGAAGAAGAAGCCGTCGCAGGTGGCGCAGGTGGACACGCCCCGGCCCATCAGACGCCATTCGGCGTCGATCCCCAGCATGAGCGCCTGGGCGCCGGTGGCCACGATCACCGCATCGGCGGTGTAGGTCGGTTCGGGTGCGTCGGGATCTCCCACCCAGAGACGGTGGGGGATGCCGGAGAAGTCGACCTTGCTGACCTTCGCCGTGATGATCTCGGTGCCGAAGCGTTCCGCCTGGGCCCGCATGTTGACCATGAGGTCGGGTCCCTGGATCTGGTCGGGAAACCCGGGAAAGTTCTCGACCTCGGTCGTCAGCATCAGCTGACCGCCGGGCTGGTCGGAGGTGGAGGACGGCTCGCCCTCGACCAACAGCGGCTCAAGTTGGGCCCGGGACGTGTAGATGCCGGCGGTCAGGCCCGCGGGGCCGGAACCGATGATCAGTACCTTACGATGAATTGTGCTCATTTAGTCCGTTTCGACCAGAGAAGGATGCCCACGACGACAAAGGCGACGCCGAGGATGAGATAGGGAACCCACACACCACTGGGAATGAAGGCGTCCATGACCCGAACGAGGGCCACCAGTGTCACCACCAACAGCGGCAGCGCCAACACGGCGATGACCGCCCCGTAGACGACGTACTTGGCGATCGACTGGGCCGGGGTCACCGTGCGGTCGCGAACGCGATCGACCGCATCGACGATCAGATCGGCGACCTGATCCGACCAGTGGGCCTCCTCCGAATCGGAGCCGCCGGAGGATAGGCCCGCGGCCGTTGAGGTCGCCGAGGGCTTGTTCGTCGTGGCAGAAGGCTTGGCCATGGACCCAGACTATGAGGAGTCGGGGCCTCCATGCCTACCGGGGAGTGCAGAGCTCCAGCCCGAGGACCTCCAGCAGCCGACACAGCCATTCGGGTCGCCCGCCGGCCGGGTCGAGATCCGCCTCCTGGGCACCGGGGGATCCGGACTCCTCGAGGCCTCCCGAGGGGGCCTCCGGGTCCGCCGATGCGGCCGGCGGCGACGCCACCGCCCCAGGTTCGTCCGCCAACTCCTCGGCATCGGCCACCTTGGTCGAAGTCCCCTCGTCGAAGGAGCGTTCCGCATTCCCGGCATCGGGCGCCCCGGCATCGGGCGCCCCGGCATCGGGCACCTCGGCATCGGCGGCGGCCCCCTGGGCCGTGGCGTCGGCCTCGGGCAGCGCCTCGGCCTGATCGGCCGACGCGGTGGACTCGCCGTTCGATCCCATCGACTGCACGGCCAGCAGGCCGCCCACCCCCAGCACCATGAGCAGGGCCGCTGCGGCGAGCAGTCGCTGCGGGTTCATCGACAACGCCCGTCGCCGTCGTCGGCGCGCGAGTTCGTCGACCGGCGCCGGGACCTCGGGCTGGTCGGTCGATGGGGGAGCGCCGACGGACCCCTGGTCGGCCTCGGAGGTGAGTCGGCCGTCGACGAGCAGCTCGTCGTAGCGGGCCATGGCGGCCTCGATCGAGCGTTCCCGACCCTCGTCGGTGGGCGTGGGGGCGGCGCCCAGGAGGCCTGACTGCGGTTGGTCGTCGGTCACCGTGGCTCCGATCGGTGGTTGGCCAGCCGCGTGCGGGCGCGGGCGATTCGGCTGCGGACGGTGCCGACCGGCAGGTCGAGCGTCTCCGCGATCTCGGCGTACTCCAGGCCGCCGTACTCCGCCAGCACCAGGGGCACGCGGAAGTCCTCCGGCAACCCGGCGAGCGCGTCCTCCACCAGGTGGCGGTCGACCACCGCCTGGGCGGGGTCCCGGGCGGCGGAATCGCTGGATGGGGTGGAGGTCGTGTCCGGCATCGGCTCCTTGGACGTCCGTCCCGCCCGTTCGAGTTCCCGGTTTCTTCGATGACCGTCGTCACCCGCCCCGTCGCGGGGGTCGTGGGGCACCGGGCGCCGCTTCCGCCGGCGCAGCTCGTCCAGGGCCGCGTTGACGGCGATCCGGTGGCTCCAGGTGGTGAACGCCGACCTGCCGTCGAAGCGGGCGAGCCCTCCGACGATCGAGATCATCGCCGCCTGGGCGGCATCGTCGGCGTCGCTGGGCCCGACCACCCCGGCGCACACGGCGTAGAGCCGATCGTGGTGGCGTCGAAGCAGGGACTCCATGGCCAAGCGGTCACCTCCCTGGGCGGCGGCGACGAGGTCGGCATCGGAGCGACCGGCGCCCCCCGGCGGGATCACGACCGACGGGCGAAGAGCGACACCTCGGAGATCTGCACCGAGTACGGCAGATCCTCGGCGGGGTCGGCGTCACCGAGGTTGGTGATCCAAACCAGCACGGCCTCGCCCTGGGTTCCCCGGAGGTCGACCTGGGTGGTCTGCTCGGTCACCGGTCCGAGGGAGGCAACCAGCTGCGCCGCCTCGGGGTCGAAGTCGACCAGTTCGCTCTGATCGTCGAGCACGTAGACGTCGGCCGACCAGCCCCGGGTGGGGGAGTTGACGTCCAGCCGGTCGATCGAGGACGGCTCGACCACCCAGGCGATGCCCACGCCCGACTTGTTGGAACCCAGATCCGCCGCCCCGTAGCGCTCGGTCGACCACGAGGTCGCCGGGTCGCCGTCGGTGGCGTTGGCCCGCTCCTCGGGGTGCTCGCGATCGTCCCCGTCGGGATCGACGTCCTGGGCGCCGATGATGTCGATCGCCTCGACGGTCACCTGGTCGGGGTCGCTGGTCGGCGGCTGGTTGCCCTCGCCCCCGCCGCCGCCGAGCAGGGCGGCGGCCACCATCAAGGCGGTGCCCACCAACGCGATCACCAGCGCCGGCACGAGCCAGCGCCGCTCGGTGGAGAAGTTCGAGGTCTCGTTGGTGGGAGTGGGGTCGTCGCCGCCCGGCTCGGCCACCGGCGGGGTGTCCATCGCGCCGAGCTCGCCGGTGCCCGCCTCGAGCAGTGCCCGACGCATCGAGGCGGCGTCCTGGTAGCGATCCTCGGGATCGCGGGCCAGCGACCTGGCGATCACCCCGGCGGAGGCCCTCGGGATGGCGCTGCGCACCCGGTGGGCGTTGGGCGGGGTCACCCGCAGTCGGGCGAGGGCCACCGCGGCGTCGGTGTCGCCGCTGAAGGGCAGCGACCCGGTCAGCGCCTCGTAGAGCACCAGCCCCAGCGCGTACAGGTCGGCGCGCCCGTCCACCTCGAGCCCCTCAACCTGCTCGGGCGACAGGTAGGCGGCGGTACCCACCAGCGTGCCCTCGCGGGTCAGCCCGTCGCCGGCGGCGGCCTTGGCGATGCCGAAGTCGGCGATCTTCACCCGGCCGTCCCGACACAACAGGATGTTGGCCGGCTTGATGTCGCGGTGCACCAGCCCCGAGGCGTGGGCCGCCGCCAGCGCATCGCACACCGACGTGCCGATGTGCAGCGCGTCGTCGGGGCTCAGGCGCTGGTGCCGGTCGAGGTGGCGGCGCAGCGTGGTGCCGTCGACCAACTCCATGACGATCGCCTCGACGGAGTCCTCCGAGATCGTGTCGAAGATCGAGACGACGTTGGGGTGGGCCAGGCGGGCGGCGGCGATCGCCTCCCGCCGGAACCGCATGACCGAGTTGTCGGTCGCCAGGTGCGGGTGCAGGATCTTCACCGCGACGCGTCGATCGAGGACGAGGTCGGAGGCCTCCCACACCTGCGCCATCCCGCCGGTTCCGACCTTCCGTTCCAAGCGGTAGCGGTTGCCGAGCATGGCACCTGGCGCGTAGTCGGCCGACGGGGACGGCGAGTCGGTCGCGTTCCCGGGCATGGTGGTTGAGGCTACTGGCCCTCGGAGCCCCGCCGGGTCATGCCAGGACGGTCATCGGCCGGTGGGGTGCTCCCGGTCGGCCCGCCGCTTGGCGTGGGCCGTGCGGGCCCACCAGAGGCCCAGCACGATCAGGGAGGCCACCGACAGGGCCACCCCCACCCCGGAGAACGCTCGGGAGCGAACCTGGAACTCCTGGCGTTCGATGATCTCGCCGCCGGTCGGGGTGAGGACGTCGGCGGTGACGGTGAACACTCCTGAGGTCACCACCTCCACCGACACCTCCGAGGTGCTCCGGCCGGGCGGAACGGTCAGGGTGAGACGGCCCTGGTCGTCGGCGTCGGTCAGGCGAAGCCGGTCGGATCGCACCCGCAACAGCACGGTCACCTCGCCGTCGAGGTCGTTCTGAAACCGGAACGGCACGTTGCTTTGTCGAGCCGCCAGGGTGATCGCCGAGATGTCGCCGAGTGAGATCGAGTCGAGCATCGACTGTGCGGCCCCGCGGGCCGACAGGGCGTAGGCCTCGGCGTCCTCGGCGGTCAACGCCCGGTGCGGTGCCACCAACGCCTGGCGCTGGGCGAGGACCAGCCTCGGGTCGTCGGCGTCCAGGCCCGCGGCGGCGTTGATCGACTGCTGGGCCCGGTAGGTGGCCAGCTCCAGCGACCCCAGTTGCAGGCTGGTGGCGCCGGCCGGCGTGACCTCGCCGGCGGTCGCCTCGGTTTGGGACAGCCCGAACGTCAGGGCCTCAGCGTCGATCGGGGTCAGCACGCCCTCGGCGGCATCGAGGGCGCTCAGCAGGCTGCCGAGGGCGTCGCCGGACATCGGGCCGGGCAGGCGCAGCGTCGCGACCCCGCCGTCCTCCCCGATGCTGAGCAGCGCCAACTCCCGGGCCACGTCGTCGGCCTCCACCGCCGTCGGATCGCCGACGATCGCGGGGTTGAACTCCTGCACCGCCAGTGCCGGCAGCGTCCGTTGCGTCGTCGGGGTGAGGTCGTCGCCGGGGCGTTCCGACACCCGTTCGGGCCGGGTCTCGGGCGCGGCCCACGTGCCCACCAGGGTGAACGGGGTGGTCGGCAGGTCGTCGAGGGTGCCGGCGGCGGGATCGACCAGCGCCGAAACGGCACCCCGGTCGGCGAGGAAACCGACGGCGGGTGCGGCCAGGGTGGGATCCGGCGGTATCAGGGCGGTGTTCACCTCGACACCGAGCAGGTCGGCGCTGCGGCGGGCGGCGGTGTCGTAGCTCAGCGACAGCGCCGGGTTGCGGGCCACGTCGGCGGCCGCCCACGCCCCGAGATCGAGCGGCACGTACGGGGTGGACAGCCAGGTGGCTCGGTCGGCCACGCCGGCCAGGCGGTCGACGAGGTCCGCGTCGTCGGGATCGGCGGAGCGGGCCAGGGAGTCGATCAGCTCGGCGGGCATCGAGACCGACAACACCGGCCGACGTTCATCCGGGTCGGGGAGGGCGCTCAGCTGGTCGGCCAGGGCGCCGAGCGCCTCAAGGTCGTCCTCCGACGGGCCGACGGTTCCGTCGAGTTGCAGCGCCGGGTCGCCGACGACCGTGGTGGTCAGGTGCACGAAGCGGCCCTCCCCCGTCGGGTTCTCCGCCAGCCGGATCAGCGGCAGCACGGTTGCCCCGATCGTCTCGTCCTGGCGCACCAGGCGCACGCTCACCGGGTAGATGCCGGCATCGGGGAGGTACACCCGGTCGCTTCCGGTGGACTGCGAGCGGACCGGGATGTTCACCGAGGTGCCCTCGGCGTCGGACTCGGAGGGCGACTCGGCCGCCGCCAGCAGCTCGAGTTCGCCGATCGTCAGCCGCTCCTCGGCCCGCGGCGGCGGACCGGGCTGGTCGGTGAGGGCGGTGACGATCGACTCGGGCTCCTCGGGCACCAGGCTGTGCACCGTCCAGGCCAGCTCGTCGGTGGGGCGCAGGTCCGAGGCGTCGACCGTGAAGGAGAACACCCCGTCGGCGGGAACGAACGGGGTGGTGTCGGCGATGCGCAGTGCGCCGGGGTCCGGCTCCGACCCCTCCTGCGCCGACGCCGGTGGGGCCGACCCGGCACCACCGACGGAGGTGAGCAACGACAGGCAGACGATCGCCGCCGCGCCGATGGCCCGGGGAACCGATCGTCGCACGCTCACGCCGAGGCTTCGCTGCGGTCGAGATCCAACCCCAGCACGGTCAGGGGCACCCGACGCCGCTCGAAACCCAGGCGTTCGTACAGGCCCAGCGCGGCGGTGTTGGTCGCCTGGGTGTTGACGAAGGCCACCCGGGCCGAGCGGGCCTTGGCCCAGGCGAGCGCGTCGACGGTGAGCGCACGACCCAGCCCCACCCCCTGGTGGTCGGGATCGACGGCCAGGCGTTGGATGAACGCCTCGTAGCCCGACAGCCCGGCGATGCTGTAGGCCATCACCGAGCTGCCGTCACGGATCAGCCGGCCGCGTGCCTTCGGGGTGGCACCGAACGCCTCGTCGAGTCCCCCGGAGTCCAACCTCCAGAACTCCTCGAAGGAACGCTGGTCGACCTCGAGCACCTCGGTGCGGGAGCGCAGCCGGAACGACCGCACACGGTAGGCGGGCGCGGCGGGCAACTCGACGAGATCGTGGGCGAGCACGATCAGCTCCTCCACCGGTTCGAATCCGTGCTGGACGAACGGAAAGAGGTCGTCGTGATGGAGGGCGGCGGTCTGGAGCCGGTCGAAGCCGCGCTGGGTCGCCTCGGCGATGCATCTGCCCACCCCCTCGAAACTGGGGTGCGCGCCACGGGCGTCCACCGACAGGTGCGCGATGGCGCCCTCCCCGCGCCAGGGGGTGACCCGGAAGCGTTCCCCGCGCCAGGCGAGTGATGAGGAGCGGGCCATGGTGGACGTGGTGAACCTCGGAACCGGACGTGGCGACGTGGGCTTGGGCTGCGCCGTCGCAGCGTTCGCCGCCTTCACGATAGTGCCGATGATGTCGACCGCAGCGCTGCGCCGTGGTTCACTACACCCAGCCACCCAGAGAAAGGGGACCCCATGGGTGTCCTGGTCGTCACCAGCGATCGGTTTGCGCTTCACGACACCGGCAGGTGGCATCCGGAACGAGCCGCGCGGCTGACCGCGACCGCCGCCGCGCTGGGCGATCCCGAGTTCGAGGGTGCCCTGCGGGTCGTCGAGCCGCGGGAGGCCACCGACGCCGAACTGAGGTCGGTTCACACCGAGGAGCACATCGGCAGGATCCGGGTGGTGTGCAGCTCGGGCGGCGGTGCCCTCGACGCGGACACCCCGGTGGTGGCGGCGTCGCTGCCCGCCGCCCTGGCCGGCGCCGGCTCGGGCCTGCGGGCGATCGAGGAGCTGGAGGCCGACCGCGACGCCGCCCCGCCGGGAGGCGACGGGGACCTCGACGCAGCGTTCTGCGTGGTTCGGCCGCCCGGGCATCACGCCACCGCGTCCACCGCCATGGGGTTCTGCCTGTTCAACAACGTGGCGGTCAGCGCGGCCGCCCTGGCGGCGCGGGGCGAGCGGGTGTTGATCGCCGACTTCGACGCCCATCACGGCAACGGCACCCAGGACATCTTCTACGAACGCGACGACGTGATGGTGGTCAGCTGGCACGAGTGGCCGCAGTATCCGGGCACCGGCCGACTGGACGAGATGGGCCGGGGCGCCGGGCTGGGGTCGACGGTCAACATCCCGCTGCCGACCGGGGCCACCGCCGAGCACTACCTGGCGTCGCTGACCGGGCCGGTCGGGGCCGCCATCGAGGCCTTCGGGCCCACCTGGGTGCTGATCTCCGCCGGGTACGACGGACACCGACGCGACCCGCTGTGCGGGCTGGGGCTGACCGACGCCGACTTCGGGGCGATCACCCGGGAGCTGCTCGGGTGGTCCACGCCCGGCCGTCGCCTGCTGTTCCTCGAAGGCGGCTACGACCTCGATGCGCTGCGGGACTCGCTGCGCAGCACGCTGTCCACGCTGACCGACGCCGGGCTCCATCCCGTCGAGGGCTTCTCGAGCGGGGGCCCGGGTGCCGAGGTGCTGACGCGGTTGGCGGAGCTGCGCTCCCGAGCCGACCTCCCGGCGTAGGCGGCCGCGGGCGGTCGCCGTCCGACCGCGCCGTCGGCCATATCAACTGGGGCCGGTCGGGGGTCGCTTGTAGCGTGCCCCGGGTGATTCCCCCACGACTGGCGTCGCTGCTGGACCAACTCGCTCCGCTGGCCGACCGCTTCGCCGATCGGCACCACCGCCTGTACCTGGTGGGCGGGTCGGTGCGCGACCTGCTGCTGGGCAGCGGTCGGTTGCCCGAGGACCTCGACTTCACCACCGACGCCTCCCCGGAGGAGATCAAGGCGGTGCTCGACGGGTGGGTCGACGCCCTGTGGACCCAGGGCGAGCGCTTCGGCACGATCGGTGCCAAGGTCGACGACGTCACCGTCGAGATCACCACCCACCGGGCCGAGGTGTATCACCCCGAGAGCCGCAAGCCCGAGGTGACGTTCTCCCAGGACGTAACCGACGACCTGGCCCGGCGCGACTTCACGGTCAATGCGATGGCGTTGGAGGTCACCGGCTCCGCCCCCGAGCTCATCGACCCTTTCGACGGTGCCGCCGACCTGGCGGCGCACCGGCTGGCCACCCCGTCGGGGCCGCTGATCTCCTTCGGGGAGGATCCGCTGCGCATGATGCGCGCCGCCCGCTTCATCGCCTCCCACGGGCTGGTGCCCACCGACGACATCGTGACCGCGGTCGAGGAGATGGCCGAACGCCTCTCGATCGTCTCGCCCGAGCGGATCCGCGACGAGCTGAACAAGCTGGTGGTCGTCGAGGACCCGTCGCCGGGGCTGTGGTTCCTGCACGACACCGGGCTGGCGGCGCACTTTCTGCCCGAGCTTCCGGCGATGCGGGTGGAGCAGGATCCGATCCATCGACACAAGGACGTGTTGGCCCACTCGATCGCGGTGGTGTCCAAGACCCGGCCCGAGCTGGTCGTGCGGCTGGCCGCCCTGTTCCACGACATCGGCAAGCCGGACACCCGGTCGTTCAACTCGGGCAAGGTCAGCTTTCATCACCACGAGGTGGTCGGGGCCCGCATGACCAAGCGGCGCATGCGCGAGCTGAAGTACTCCAACGAGCTGGTGGCCGACGTCAGCCGCCTCGTCTATCTGCACCTGCGCTTTCACACCTACCAGATGGGCTGGACCGACTCGGCGGTGCGGCGATTCGTGCGGGACGCCGGTCCGCTGCTCGACCGGCTGATCGATCTGACGCGCTCGGATTGCACCACGCGGAACCAGCGCAAGGCCGATCAGCTCAGCCGGCGGATGGACTCGCTGGAGGAGCGGATCGCCAAGCTGGCCGCCGAGGAGGAGTTGGCGGCGATGCGCCCCGACCTCGACGGGCGGGCGGTGATCGAGATCCTCGGCATCGAGCCGGGTCCCCAGGTGGGCAAGGCGTTGGCCCACCTGCTCGAGCTTCGGCTGGAAGAGGGCCCGCTGGACCGCGAGCGCGCCGAGGCCGAGCTGCGAGCGTGGTGGGCCGAGCACGGTTCGTGAGCCCCTCGCCGAAGCGGGGAGTCGAGCGCACGCTTTGACGAACCCGAGCACTCCCCGGTTCGCGATCGCGGCACCCGGAGGAGCCGGTGGTGCCTAGTGATCGTCCTTGCGGCCGCGGAAGATCACGGTCTCCGGCAGCCAGCGGCGGGCCGGGTGACAGTGCTGGGAGTTGGCCGAGCCGGGCACGGGGAACGGCTCGGCCAGCGTGTCGATTCGGAAGTTGGCCCGGCCCAACATGGTGAACACCTCGGCGATCGGGTGCAACAGCACCTCGCCCTGCACCCCGGCGACCCGCCAGCGGATCGAGTCGGCCGACGGGTAGGGGGTGGACAGCACCGGTCGTTCGTAGTCGTCGGGCTCGGTCAGGTGCGCCACCGGGTGGGGCAGGGAGACGATGAAGGCGCCGCCGGGGCGCAGCACGCGATGCACCTGGCGAAACACCCTGCTGGGGTCCTGCTCCTGGGACATCGCGTAGATCGACACGCACAGGTCGACGCTGTCGGCGCGGATGAAGG
>JAWKIE010000021.1:0-82776 GCA_041394485.1 Microthrixaceae bacterium | reverse complement strand
TCTTCTTGTCGCCGGCGCCCGTGAGCACGACGTCGAAGTCGTCCTTCTCCTCGGCGGCCTCGCCACCACCGGCGGCGGGGGCGGCGGCCACGGCGGCGGCGGGTGCCGCGGCGGTCACCTCGAACTTGTCCTCGATGGCCTTGACCAGTTCGTAGGCCTCGACCAGTGACAGGTTCGAGATCTCTTCCAAGATGTCGTCAACTTTGCTCATGTTCAGCTCTCCTCAGTGCTTTCCGCCGCGTCGGCGGGGGATTCTTCGGTGGTCGTTTCGGTGTCGTCGCCGTCGGCGGAGGCCTCGGGCGACTCGGAGGCGGTGTCCGCCTCGGGGGTGGACTCGGCGGGTGCCTCATCCGCTGCGGCCGGCTCGTCGGCGGCCGTGTCCTCCGGCGTCGTGTCCGCTGCGGCACCGTCGTCGGCGAATGCTCCGCCGTCGATCGCCGCCTGCAGCACGTAGGCCAGTGAACGGTGGGTTCCGTGAATGCCGGAAGCCAACCCTCGAGCCGTACCGGCAATGCCGCCGGCCAGCTTGGCGTAGATCTCCGGCCCGGATGGCAGGTCGGCAAGGCCCTTCACACCGGCGGCGTCCAGGACGTCGCCGCCCATCACCCCGCCCTTGAGCACCAGCAGCGGCTGGGTCTTGGCGAATTCGGTGAGCGCCTTGGCGGCCGAGCCGACGTCGCTGGCCACGAAGGCCATGGCGGTCGGACCGATCAACAGTTCGGCCAGGTCCCAGTCGAGTTCGTCGGCTGCCCGACGCACCAGGGTGTTCTTGTACACCTTGTACACGGCGCCGGCCTGGGTCAGCGTCGCCCGAAGGCTCTGCAGTTCCTTGACGGTCAGCCCGCGGTACTCGGTGAGGATCACCGCTTCGGCCTCGCTCATCCGTGCCTTCACCTCGGTCACCACGGCCACTTTGTCGGCCCTGGGTTCCTTGGCGTCGGCCTCGGCTGCAAGTTCTGTGGGGTCATCTGTCATGCACTCACACCTCCTCTCTTCATGTCGGTGGGGTCGAGCCCCGTGTTGGTCGTGGTTGCTGTGGAGATCGCCACCCGAACCACGCCGATGACGCGAAACGGGTGTCCGCAGAGCGGACACCCGAACAAGAGGAGGCGATGCCGTTCGGCACCACCAGATCTGAGGAGTCCGCCTAATTCGGCAAGCCCAAGGGCTGATTGAGGACCACCCGGCCGAAGCCGCCTGGTCCACCGAAGGTCTGAGGCGATGTGATCTCGAACCGGTCACCCTAGCGGGTGCCCAAGGTGCGGCCCTACTTGGTGTCGTAGGCGCCGGCGTCGACGCGGACCCCGGGGCCCATCGTCGAGGACAGCGAGACCTTCTTGAGGTACTTGCCCTTGGACGAGTTCGGCTTGGCCCGGACGATCTCGCCCATGACGGCGGCGAGGTTGGCCTCCAGCGCTCGGCCTCGAAGCTGACCTTGCCGATCGGGACGGCGACGTTGCCGTGGCGGTCGGTGCGGTACTCCACCTTGCCGCCCTTGAACTCGGCGACGGCCTTGGCGACGTCGGGGGTCACCGTGCCGGTCTTCGGGTTCGGCATCAGGCCACGGGGGCCGAGCACGCGGCCGAGCTTGCCGACCGTCGGCATCATGTCGGGAGAGGCGATGGTGAGGTCGAAGTCCATCATGCCGCCCTGGATCTGTTCGGCCAGGTCGTCGCCGCCGACGAAGTCGGCTCCGGCCTCACGGGCGGCCTCGGCCTGTTCGCCTTCGGCGAACACGGCGACGCGCACGTCCTTGCCGGTGCCCGAGGGCAACGAGACGGTGCCGCGCACCATCTGATCGGCCTTGCGCGGGTCGACGCCGAGGCGACACACCAGGTCGACGCTCTCGTCGAAGTTCTTCGAGGCCAGCGACTTCACCAGCTCGAGCGCCTCGCGCGGGCCGTGGTGCAGTTCGGGGTCATAACGCCGTGCGGCGTCGCGGTACTTCTTGCCTTTCGCCATGATGGCTCCCTCTCGTGGTGTGGATGTGTGGTGTTGGTTTCGTCCCCGGGGCGAGGTGCTCCCCGCGGGTCGAGTTGGGTGCGGCGCCGGGACGCCGCAGAATCAGTCGTCGTCGCCCGAGTCGTCCTCGTCGTCGGCAGCCAACGCCTCGGCGGCGGCTTCGGCCATCTCACCGGCGGGAGCCTCCTCCGCGGCGTGCAGCGCCTCGTTGGCATCGACCATGGCCGCCATCTCCTCGGCGTCCACCAGTGGGGCGTACTCCTCGTCCCCGTCGTTCCAGCGCACCCGGATGCCCATCGAGCGGGCGGTTCCGGCCACCTGCAGCTTGGCCTGCTCGAGGTCGTCGGTGTTCAGGTCGGGCATCTTGATGTTGGCGATCTCCGCCAGCTGGTCCTCGGTGACCTCGCCCACGGCGCCCCGACCGGGCAACTGGCTGCCCTTCTCGAGGCCGGCGGCCGCACGGATCAGCACCGCCGCGGGCGGCGTCTTGAGGATGAACGTGAACGATCGATCCTCGTAGATGGTGATCTCGACGGGCACGATCGTGCCGCGCTGGCTTTCGGTCTGGGCGTTGTAGGCCTTCGTGAAGTCCATGATGGCGATGCCGTGGGGGCCCAGGGCGGTGCCGACCGGTGGGGCAGGCGATGCCTGGCCCGCCGGGATCTGAATCTTGACGACGGCCGAGACCTTCTTCTTTGCCATGGTGTGCTCTCTCGTGTGGGACTTGGTCGACTGATCTAACGGACTCGACCTGGATGGGATCCGACTGGATTTGGGGGGGGTGGTTGCCGACGGGGCGAGCCCGAGCGGCGCAGGCGCAAACAACCAGTGTGTGCTGCGGACAGCCCACACGGCAAGGTGAGCGTTACAGCTTGGCCACTTGCGAGAACTCCAACTCCACCGGGGTCTCTCGTCCGAAGATGTTGACGAGCACCTTCAGCTTCAGCTGATCGGCGTTGATCTCGACGATCTCGCCGGAGAAGTCGGCGAAGGGCCCCTGCTTGACCCGCACGGTCTCGTTGATCTCATACTCCATGCGGGGACGGGTGCGCTTCGGGGCGTCCTCGTCGCCCTCCTTCTTCACGGTCAGGAACTTCTCCACCTCCTTGCGGGGCAGCGGCGAGGGCTTGTTGCCGGCGCCGACGAAGCCGGTGACGCCGGGGGTGTTGCGCACGACGTACCAGGCGTCGTCGTTGAGGCGGGTGCGGACCAGCAGATAGCCGGGGAACATCTTCTTGGGCACCACCACCTTCTTGCCCTGCCGAATCTCGGTGACGTCCTCCATGGGGATGACCACCTCGTAGATCCGCTCCTCCATGTTCATGGAGTGGGCACGGGCCTCGAGGTTCTGCTTCACCTTGTTCTCGTAGCCGGACTGGGTGTGCAGCACGTACCACTTGCCCGGCTTCTTGAACGGGCTGATCTCCTCGGGCTCGGCCGCTGCCGCACCCGACTCGAGCAGCGCGTCCTCATCGAGCACCTCCGGGCCGGCTTCGGCGGCAACGGCGGCATCGGCGCTGTCGGTGGCCCCGCCTTCATCGGCGTCGTCGGCCTGCGCCTCGGGCGCGCCCTCGCCGTCCGCCGGCACGTCAGCGGCTTCCGCCCCGACGCCGTCGGTCTCGACGTCGACGGCGGCAACCTCGTCGGTGCCTTCCTCGGGGTCGGTACTGGGTTCGATGTTGGTCATGTGTGGTCCTGGCTGGGAATCGGTGGTGACGTCGTCGGCAGTCTCGAACGGACGGCGCCGGAGCGGTGATGAGGCGTGGTCGGCTAGCCGCCGAGGAGCGAGGTCCCGGCGGCGATCACGCCCGCAGCCGGAGAGGAATCGACGCCGCTGTCGAACAGAAAGTCCTGGACGAACCTGAGGAACACCCAGTCGAGGGCGGTCACGAAGATGGTGAGGGCGACGATCGCAACCAGCACGATAATGGAGTAGCGGGTGAGTTCCTCGCGGGTGGGCCACGCCACCTTCCGCAGCTCGCTGCGGACCTCCTTGAAGAACTGACCGGGCGAGGTCCGTTCCTCCTTGCGGGCGGTCTGGGCCGGTTGACGCCGGTCGCGGGCGACGGGGGTGCCCTCGTCGTCCACCTGGCCGGCACGCTGCATGGCGCGCTTTTGTTCACGGTTCATTGCCATCGGTTCACCCTCCGGCGAAACAAGGGGGTTGGGTGCTGTCTGCTCAAGTCGGGACCCTGCTGGGCGGCGCGGGACAAGACTCCCTGCCACCGGTTTGAAGACGGTTGACGAGTGTACTCAACGAAACCCCGACCGTACCTACCCGGGCGGGCGCCGAGGCGTGGCGACGGCGACGGACAACCCGACCCCTCCCTCCCGACAACAGCGGTGGCCGGGCCCGATCCTCGCCCCCGAACCTCCCACGAATCCGTCGGCCGCACGGCACCGCCGGACCTCACGACCCCCCAACGTGACCGAAGAGGTGCGACCACTACGCAGTGCGACTAGGTTATCGACTCGCACGATCCCGGCGGCAGGCAGTGAGGCCGGGGTGTCGTTTCAACAGCTCCTCTGGAGGCGGATTCCATGTTCTCGCGCCGGGTACCGGTCCTGATTTCGAGCGTTGCGCTCCTCGTTGCGGTGGTGGTCATCCAGCTCGCACCCAACGCCGCGCCCAGGGTGGCGCGCCGCCGACCCCGGGCGACCAGTTGACGTGGTCGCCGGCGCTGGGCCAGGGCGACGTCCTCAACGTGAACGCCTCCTACTCGGTGTCGGTCGCCGTCGGCGGGGCGGGCGCCCGCAAGGTGGAGTTGGTGGCGGAGCGTTCCCCGGCCGGCAGCCCGGATTGGTCGCACCCCTCCAACCTTCAGCCCTACTTCAGCCAGATCGTCGTCACCTCGGGCGCCACGGTCACCTTCAGCATCACGCCGGGCTCGTTTCAGGCCGGCTACCAGTATCGGCTGCGGGCGCGCCAGTGGTTCGACGGCGACGGCACCAACATGTCGGCCTTCTCCAACTGGACCGGGGTGCAGGCCTCCGCCCCGACCAACAAACCGGTCTTCCCCTATCCGCTGAGCCCCAAAGGCCAACTGGGACGATCCGGCATCATCCTCCGGTCCGACGACTCCGCCCTGCCCGGGTCCTCCGGAGCCCCGGTGAGCGCGTACGAGTATGAGATCAAGACGGCCCACGACCCGTTCGAGGCCTCCGACACGATCAGCCGATGGATCGCCGCCGGCCCGGCTCCCGCCTCGGGGGTGGCGGAGATGCCCGTTACCGACTGCCAGAACCTGCCGGGGTGCACCGGCAACGGCGTGTTCCCGGACGACCCGGGCATGCAGTTCCGCTGGCGGGTGCGGGCCAAGGACACGGCCGGCGTGTCGGGCGACTGGTCGCGCTGGCGCTATTTCGACACGGCGAGCCGCCAGGCCGAGTACTCCTACATTCCCAACCGGGCCGGGTCGTACTTCGCCGGGCCCGACGGCGGCGACGAGATGTCGGGGCTGGTCGCCTCCCGTCAGTATCCGGGCATCTACTGGGGCGTTCGTGACGCCGGCGGCACCGAGGACCGCGCCGCGCTGTACGCCCTGCGCCTCGACGACGACGGCCGCCTTGGCAACGTCGACGGCTACGTCACCAAGGAGATCCCGGTGACCGGCGCCGAGAACATCGACTGGGAGAGCATCGTCGCCGACGACTCGGGCAACCTGTGGATCGGCGACACCGGCGACTTCTATCGGAACGACGCCCCCGACGCCTCCCCCGAGGACGCCGCCGGACGTCTGCACGACCGCAACAACTCCCCCGATCCCGATGTCCGCCTCTTCCGGGTTCCCGAACCCAACCCGGACGTCGACGACGTGGCCACGGTCACCAAGACCGCCTACTTCGCCTACCCCGACGGCACCACCTACGACGCCGAGGCCATGTTCTGGCTCGACGGCTACATCTTCCTGGTGACCAAGCATGCGCCCCAACAGGTGTTCCGGTTTCCCGGCTACCTGTCGGGCTCCTCGGTCAACCAGCTCCGTCCCGTGGGCACGTTGGGCACCAACCTGGAGCCGGTGACCGACGCCGCGGTCTCCGACGACAACACGGAGCTGGCGCTGAGCACCGCGCCGAAGCGGGTGGTCGTGTACTCGGGCGAGCCCACGCATGGGCGCGTCCAGCCGGGACGCCAAGTACATCGGAGCGACCTGCTGGTGGAGCAGGACCCAAGTGGCACTACTACTACCGCGACGCCGCGGCGTTCGAGGCGGACGGAACGCTGGCCCAGGAACGTCCCGACCCCGGGCCGGGCGGGCAATTGCAGCAGACCAGCATGCAGGTTGAGGGTGTGGCCTTCCAGCCCGCCTCGAACCGCCTGGCCATGGTGTCGGAGTACGGCAAGCACGTGTTGTCGGTGCCGGCGATCAGCCCGTACCGCAACTACGGGTGGATGCAGCGCATCGGCGACCAGGGTCCCGTCGGCGGTGGCGGCGTCTTCGCCGATCCGGCTGCGGCCGGAACGCTCATCCCCGCCGGTGCCACCTGGAAGTTCCGCGACGACGGGGTCCGGCCGGCCGGGTTCGAGGACGAGGGCTTCAACGACTCGAGCTGGGCCTACGGCCCGGCCAAGTTGGGCGTCGGCGACGGCAACGAGGCGACCACGATCGGGCAACCCGGCCCCAACCACTTCGCCGACTACTTCCGGCGGCGGTTCACGGTGACCAACCCCAACGTCGACGCGCTGGACCTCGACCTGGTGGTCGACGACGGTGCGGTCGTCTACATCAACGGCGTCGAGGTGCTGCGCAACAACATGCCCGACGGGCCGGTCAACAATCAGACCCGGGCGGTCAACAGCATCTGGGGCGACGCCGAGACCGAGGTACACCGGTACCGGGTTGCCAACGCCGGGCTGCTGCATGCGGGCGACAACACGATCGCCGTCGAGGTGCACCAGAAGGACCGGAGCTCCAGCGACGTCGGATTCCAGCTGACGCTGACCGAGGCGGCGCCGGTCTCGGCCACCTAGCAACCGGGCCTGGCCTCGGCCCGGCTCCAGGCCTGTTGAGCATTCCGCATGTTGGACGTGCTCAATCCTCAGCGGGCAGACCGGGATCGGCCCAGCGCCGCGAGAAGTTCTCCCTCAAATCTCTAGACTGGTCCAATGAACGCCGGCGCGGAACCCATCCAGGACGGACGGTTCGCCAAGGGCGCGGCCACGCGCGCCAAGCTGCTGGATGCGGCCGGGGAGCTGCTGGAGCTGCACGGCTACGCGGGAACCGGGCTCAACGAGATCATCGCCCGGTCCGGCGCTCCGAAAGGCTCGCTGTACCACCACTTCCCGGGGGGCAAGGCCGAGCTGGTGGCGGCGGCGGTCACCCACGTCGGCCGGGAGCGCGCCGAGGAGATCGAGCAGGTGCTCGAGGGCTGCGACTCGACGGCCGAGGCGGCCCGACTCATCGTCGATGCGTTCGCCGCCAGGCTGGAGGAGTCGAACTTTCAGGTCGGCTGCCCGATCGCGCCGGTCACGCTCGACTGCGCCGACCCCGCGGTTCGTGAGGCGTGCGGCGGCGTCTACGCCAGCTGGACGCGGCTCATCGCTGGACGGCTGAGGGACGACGGCCTTGCCCCCACCGCGGCCGACGAGCTGGCCGAGCTCGCGCTGGTGCTGATCGAGGGCGCCCTGGTGGTCAGCCGGGCGGAGCGAGACCGGGGTCCGCTCGACCGGGTGGTTGGACATCTCGACCGGCTCCTGACGCCGCCCCGCTGACCCGACCCCACCACGGAACGCCCACCGGCACCACGGATGCCCGGCATCCGTGCAGATTCCCTGGCGCAGGGCCTGTCCGGCGCGCCTCTTATTCGGTAGACTGGTCTACGTGGCACTCCAAGGCCCATCAGTCTCCGATCGACCCGACGCCGCCCAGCGCCCGGAGGTGCTGGTCACCGGAGGCACCGGCTTCATCGGATCGTGGCTGCTGGCCGCGCTGACCGCTCGGGGGCGCTCCGTTGCGGCGCTCGTGCGCCATGCCGGTGACCGGCAGGCCGAACTTGGGACCTGGGTCGATGCCCGCGGCGGCAACTCGGAGTTGATCGTCCACGTCGACAGCGACCTGACCGGGGATCTGGGCCTGGACGATCCCCGACTGTCGTCGGTGCGGGACGTCTATCACCTGGCCGCCCGCTTCGGGTTTGGCCTCGGCATCGACGAGGCTCGGGCGGCCAACGTGGCGCCCTCGCTGGAGCTCGTCGAGTGGGCCGCCTCGCTCACCCACCTGCGGAGGTTCGTGCTCGTCACCGGATACCGCAGCGAGAGCGACACGTGGCGCAGGGTCGTCGACGACGGCTCGCCGGCGGCGTGGACGACCGCGCTCGCCGCCCACGGCGCCTACGAGACCTCCAAGATGGAGGCCGACGTGGCGGTTCGCTCCAGGGCCGAGCGCCTCGGTGTCCCCCTCACCCGCGTGCACCCCGCCCTCGTGATCGGCCACAGCGACACCGGCGAGACCAGCCAGACCACCGGGCTCGCCGAGACCATCGGCGACCTGCGCAACGGCTCGCTGCCGGTGCTGCCGGCCACCCGCGGCACCTGGCTCCCGTTGATTCCGGTCGACTGGGTCGCCGCCTTCCTTGCGCAGATCGTCGAGGACGACTCGTCGGTCGGAGGCTCCTATCCCCTGCTGGACGAACGCACTCCGCCGTTCACCGAGCTGATCGCACAGGTGGCCTCGCACCTGGGGGTTCGGGCACCGCGCCTGCGGATCAACCCGGCGATTCTGCGACGCCTGCCGTCCCGGCTGACGGGGGTGACCGGCGAGCAGCTCTCGTTCATCTCAGCGGACCGCTACCCCATGGAATCCACCAACCGGGTCGCCGCTCGCATGGAACTGCCGGGCTACGACCTCGACGCGGCCACCCGTGCCTGGGTGGACCACCTCGTGGCCACCGACTTCGGCGCCAACCCGGGGTGACCCTGTTGAGGATCCTGCAGGTGGAGCCTGCAGAATCCTCACCGGGCCCGGTGGCCGAGGGCCGGCGGTGCACTCAGCCCGCGACGTAGGCGGCGAGGTGCTCGCCGGTGAGGGTGGAGCGGGCCTCGACCAGGTCGGCGGGGGTGCCCTCGAAGACGACCTCACCGCCGTCGTGCCCCGCACCGGGGCCCAGGTCGATGATCCAGTCGGCGTGGGCCATCACCGCCTGGTGATGCTCGATGACGATCACCGACTTGCCGGCGTCGACCAGCCGGTCGAGCAGTCCCAGCAGGTGCTCGACGTCGGCCAGATGCAGACCGGTCGTCGGCTCGTCCAGCACGTAGATCCCGCCTTTCGCCCCCATGTGCGTGGCCAGCTTGAGCCGCTGCCGCTCACCGCCGGACAGCGTGGGAAGCGGCTGACCCAGCTTGAGGTAGCCCAACCCCACATCGGTCAGCCGAACGAGGATCTTGTGCGCCGCCGGCGTCTTCGCCTCGCCCTCGGCAAAGAACGCCTCGGCCTCCGCAACCGACATGGCCAGCACGTCGGCGATGTTCCGACCGCCGAAGGTGTACTCGAGCACCTCGGCCTGGAAGCGCCGACCCTCGCAGTCCTCACACATGCTGGCCACCCCGGCCATCATGGCCAGGTCGGTGTAGATCACCCCGGCGCCGTTGCAGGTGGGGCAGGCCCCGTCGGAGTTGGGGCTGAACATGCCCGGCTTGACGTCGTTGGCCTTGGCGAACGCCTTGCGGATCGGATCGAGCAGCTTGGTGTAGGTGGCCGGGTTGCTTCGCCGGGATCCCTTGATCGCCCCCTGGTCCACCTCGACCACGCCGTCCCGCCCGGCGACCGACCCGCCGATCAGCGAACTCTTGCCCGAGCCGGCGACGCCGGTGACCACCACCAGGACCCCAAGCGGGAGGTCGACGTCGACATCCCGGAGGTTGTGGGCGGCCGCGTTGCGCACCTCCAACGAACCGGACGCCGAACGCACCGACGGTTTCAGCGAGGCCCGGTCGTCCAGATGCCGCCCGGTGAGCGTTCCGCTGGAGCGCAGCGCCTCGACGGTTCCCTCGAACACCACCTCTCCCCCGTCGGTGCCGGCGCCCGGCCCCAGGTCCACCACGTGTTCGGCGATGGCGATGGCCTCCGGCTTGTGCTCGACCACCAGCACCGTGTTGCCCTTGTCGCGCAGCCGCAGCAACAGTTGGTTCATGCGCTCGATGTCGTGGGGGTGCAGGCCGATCGTCGGCTCGTCGAAGACGTAGGTGACGTCGGTGAGCGACGAGCCCAGGTGGCGGATCATCTTGGTGCGCTGGGCCTCGCCGCCCGACAGCGTGCCCGACGACCGGTCGAGGCTGAGGTAGCCCAGCCCGATCTCGACGAACGAGTCGAGCGTGTCGCCGAGGGTGGCCAGCAGCGGCGCGATCGACGGCTCGGACAGCCGCCCGACCCAGTCGGCGAGGTCGCTGATCTGCATGGCGCACGCGTCGGCGATGTTGACGCCGTCGATCTTCGACGACCGGGCCCCCTCGCTCAGACGGGTGCCGTCGCACTCCGGGCAGGTGGTGAAGGTGACGACGCGTTCGACGAACCTCCGGATGTGGGGCTGCATCGCGTCGACGTCCTTGGACAACATCGACTTCTGGATCTTTGGAATCAGCCCCTCGTAGGTGAGGTTGATGCCGTCGACCTTGATCTTGGTGGGCTCGCGGTGGAGCAGGTTGTCCAGCTCCTTCTTGGTGAACCTCCCGATGGGTTTGTCCATGTCGAAGTAACCGGAGCCGGCGAAGATGCGGCCGTACCAGCCGTCCATGCTGTAGCCGGGCACCGTGAGCGCACCGTCGGACAACGACTTGGAGTCGTCGTAGAGCTGGGTCAGGTCGAAGTCGGTTACGTTGCCCATGCCCTCACACCGCGGGCACATGCCGCCGGTGATGCTGAACGAGCGCTTCTCGGTCGTGGTGGTACCGCCGCGCTTCAGCTTGACGGCTCCCGAGCCCGACACCGACGGCACGTTGAACGAGTACGCCTTGGCCGAGCCGATGTGCGGGTCGCCCAGCCGGCTGAACACGATCCGCAGCATGGCGTTGGCATCGGTGACCGTGCCCACCGTGGAGCGGGGGTTGGCCCCCATCGGTTCCTGGTCGACGATGATCGCCGTGGTCAGCCCCTCCAACACGTCGACGTCGGGGCGGGCCAGCGTCGGCATGAACCCCTGCACGAACGCGCTGTAGGTCTCGTTGATCATGCGCTGCGACTCGGCGGCGATCGTGCCGAACACCAGCGAGCTCTTGCCCGAGCCCGACACGCCGGTGAACACGGTCAGGCGGCGTTTCGGGATGTCGACGCTGACGTCCTTGAGGTTGTTCACCCGCGCGCCCCGGACCCGGATCAGGTCGTGGCTGTCGGCGACGTGCCGATCCGTCGTTTGGGCGTCGGTCGTCTCGGCGGCGCTCATCGTGGCTCCATCGGGCCACGATAACGATCGGGTCGGCGCACCCCGGTCACTCCTCGGGGAGCGCTGCGAAGGCCGCCTTGGTGTCCTTGTACCAACCCATCCCCTTGATCGGGTTCCGCCACCGCCCCTTCATCGCTTTCCGGGCGGGTTCGTGGGTGGCGTCGCCCTGGGCGACGGCGTCCTTCAGGTGCTGATCCTGGGCCTTGATCACCTCGTCGGCGGTCTCGCCCCGCAGTTCGAGGTCGCACGCCCCGCCGAGCTGCCGACACGTCATCGTCTTCATGCTGATGTTCCCTTCATGGTTGTTCGCTTCGATGGCTCAGGCCTGGGCGATGCGCACCAGGTTGCCCGATGGGTCCCGCACGGCACAGTCCTTGACGCCCCAGAACTGCTCCGTCGGCTCCTCGAGCACCTCGGCGCCCGAGGCCTCGACCCGCTCGAAGGTGGCGTCGAGGTCGTCGGCGTTGAAGATCGCCGCCTGGAGGGAGCCCTGGGTGACCAGCGACAGCAGCGCGTCGCCCTCCGTCTGCGAGCGCCCGCCGTGCGGTTGGAACAGCACGACGTCGACGTCCTGGCCGGGGGCGCCGACGGTGACCCACCGAAAGCCGTCGTTCTCGACGTCGAGGCGGACCTCCAACCCCAGCGCATCGCGGTAGAACGCGAGCGCCTCGTCGGGGTCGTGGACCGGGATGAACATCTTCGAGACCGAAACCGTCATGACAAAAGGGTACGGGGGCCCGGGCGAGGATCGCTTCTTCGATCCTGCTCGATCCGCGCTCCCGCTCAGGCGGTCGCCGTGGTTCGACGGGGTCGGGTGGCGTGGATGCTGACGCACGGCGGAACCCCCTCCAGGCCCCGGTGGTCGCGGCTGCGGTACTCCGACGGGGTCTCGCCGACGATCTCGGTGAATCGGGAGCTGAACGAGCCCAACGAGGTACACCCGACGGCCATGCAGGCATCGGTGACCTGGGCGCCTTCGCGCAGCAACGCCTTCGCCCGCTCGATGCGGCGGGTCATCAGGTAGGAGTAGGGCGTCTCGCCGTAGGCCGCTCGGAACTTTCGGGAGAAGTGGGCGGTGGACATCAGCGCGGCGTCGGCCATCGCAGGGACGTTGAGGGGCCGGGCGAACTCCCGGTCGATGAAGTCGCGCGCCCGACGCAGGTGGGCGAGGGCTGCGAGCTCGTCGGGCGTCATGCGGGGAACGTACCCGACGCCGAAGCCGCAGCCCCTGATCCGCCGCATCCTCGGACGGATAGCCTCCAACCCACTATGAACACCAGGCATTCGAAGTGGCGTCGCTCGGTTCTTGCATGGGCGTTCGGGGTGCCGCTCGTCTTGTTGGCCGGGTGTAGCGATCAGCAGGAGACCAGCGCATCGGACGGCCCGAATGCGCAGGAGTCCGAGCGGTCCCGGGAACTCGGTACCCGCTCGCCGTTGCCCGAGCCGGTCCAGCAGCTCGACATCGACGGCAACGAATACACGTTCTCGATCAGCCCGGACCCGTCCGCGCCCCTCAAGTCCGGGTGGACCCTGTTGAACTTCAACAACGTCGGCATCGAGGCCCACCAGGTGATGTTCGCCCGCATCAAGGACGGCGTCGATCTGGCCGAGTTGGCCGAGGCGGGTGCCGACGACTCCTCCGGCGCCGGCGCCATCGAGTTTGTCGACATGATCGGCGGGGTCAGCTACATCGGGGCGGGCCACGACACCACCGCCCTGGTCAACCTGGAGAGCGGCACCGTGATGGCCATGTGTTACGTGCCGGACCCCGATGGGAAGGCCCACGCCCTCTCGGGCATGTCGACGGCCCTCACGGTGGAGGAGGCCGACGGGGCCGCCCCGACCACTGCCTCCGTTCCCGGCGGTGACGAGGCGCTCGGAACGATCGAGCTGTCCGAGGACGGGTATCTGTTCCCGGAGCGGTTGGACGAGGGCTGGTACCGCGTGAGAAACACCGATTCGGCGCTCCATGAGCTGTCGCTGATGGAACTCGATCGCCCCCTGGACGACGACGAGACCGACACGCTGGTGCGGGAGCTGGCCGACAACCAGGAGCCTTCTGTCGAGTTGGAGGCCGTCGGCGGCATGGGCGCCATCTCGCCCGGGTTCGACGGGTACCTCTACCTCGACCTCGACCCGGGTGAGTACCTGGCGGTCGATTTCATGCCCGACCCCGGCGTTCCCACGCCTCACATGGTCGACGGCTACTACGCCACCTTCACGGTGTAGCCGAGCGTTCGAGCGCTCCGCTGGACTACGAAACCAACCTGGAGTCGGATCAGATCGTCAAGGAGATCCGGGCGCTCACCCGCGAGATCCACCGGCACACCGTGCCTCTCGGCCACCCCGGGGAGCCGACCTGACCGGGGCGAACGACCACTCGGCGGCGCACCCACGAACCTCTGGGTGGACTCACAGCGTTCTCTCAGGTTCGGGTGTCATGATCGGTCGATGGCGTCAGAACAACTGCTCCTGGTGGACGACGACGACAACCTGCGCTCGATGCTCGACGCCGCGCTGAGCCACAACGGCTTCGAGGTGACCGCCTTGGACAGCGGGCGGGAGGCGTTGGACGTGGTGAAGACCCTGCGGCCCGGCCTCGTGGTGTTGGACGTGATGATGCCCGACCTGGACGGCTTCGAGGTGTGCCGACGCATCCGTGCCGACGGCAACAAGGTGCCCGTGCTGTTCCTCACCGCCAAGGACACCACCGCCGACAAGGTGCGCGGGCTGACCCTCGGCGGCGACGACTACCTGGTCAAGCCGTTCAGCCTGGACGAGCTGGTGGCCCGCGTGCAGGCGCTGCTGCGCCGCTCCGGGCTCGCACAGGACGACTCGGTGCTCGAGTGCGCCGACCTGGTGCTCGACGACGACGCCCACCGGGTGACCCGCGCCGGGGAGGACGTTGCGCTGTCGCCGACGGAGTTCAACCTGCTGCGGTTCCTCCTGGCGAACCAGGGAAAGGTGCTCTCGAAGGCCCAGATCCTCGACCACGTGTGGCAGTACGACTTTGGCGGGGACGGCGGCATCGTCGAGACCTACATCGGCTACCTGCGCAAGAAGTTGGACAGTGGCCCCGCCGGGGCGCCCCGACCCAAACTGATCCACACCGTCCGCGGTGTCGGCTACACCTTGCGGGACGACTGAGCCATGCCCCTTCGGTCGCGCCTGCTGGCCGGGATCGCCGTCATCGCCGTGGTGCTGGCCATCGTGACGGTGGCGATCACCCAGATCACCGAGGACAACCTGTTGAAGCAGGTGGACCAGCAGTTGGCCCAGGCGATCACGCCGATCCGCGACTCCGACGACATCGGCAAGAGTCGGGGGTCGGACGCCGACACCGAGGACGGCGGCCACGAGGAACCGGGCCCCAAGTCGTTGAGCAGCCTGTACGTCGGTCAAGTCAGCGACGGTCGGGTGTCCACCCTGCTCACCCCGACGCTGGGGGGCGGCGACGGATCGCCCCCGGTGCTCGACGCCCAGGTCGCGGAGGCGGCCGCGGACCGGCGGACCCCCTACACCGTCGGCGCCGGCGACTCGACCAGGTACCGGGTCCTCAGCTACCGCGACGACCGCACCGACGTGGTGACCACGCTGGCCATGCCGCTCGACACGGTCGACGCGGCGGTGGACGACCTGATCAGGGTGGAGGCGATCGGTGTGCTGGTGATCCTGGCCGCACTTGCGGCGTTGGCCTGGTGGGTGATCCGGCTGGGCATCCGGCCCGTGAAGTCGATGACGCAGGCGGCCTCCACGATCGCGGCCGGCGACCTGTCGCACCGAGTACCCGACGCCGATCCGAGCACCGAGGCGGGCGAGCTGGGGGCGGCGCTCAACGTGATGATGGGCCGGATCGAGTCGTCCTTCGAGGAGCAGGAACGGGCCCAGGAACGCCTGCGCGACTTCGTCGCGGACGCCTCGCACGAGCTGCGCACTCCGGTGGCCACGATCCGCGGCTACGCCGAGCTGTACCGGGTCGGCGCGCTCAACTCCCCCGACTCCCTCGACGATGCCATGGCCCGCACCGAGGCCGAGGCGATCCGCATGGGCACGATGGTGGACGATCTGCTGACGCTCGCCCGGGCCGACCAGGACCGCCCGCTGGAGCTGGGAGATCTCGACCTCTCGGCCCTGGCCCGGGACGCCGCCGCCGACGCCGCGGCGGTCGACCCCGACCGACCGATCACCGCCCGGGCCGACGACCCGCTGGTGGTGCGGGGCGACCAGGCCCGGTTGCGTCAGGTGGTCGCCAACCTGATGACGAACGCGTTGGTGCACACACCGCCCGGGACGCCCGTCAGGATCTCCACCTCTCGGGAGGGCGACCAGGCGGTGCTGGCCGTGCACGACGACGGGCCCGGCATGGACGACACCACCGTGGAGCGGGCGTTCGAACGCTTCTACCGGGCGGACCCGTCGAGGTCCCGCCACAGCGGCGGCAGCGGCCTGGGCCTGTCGATCGTCGAGTCGATGGCGCGGGCACACGGCGGCACCGCGACCCTGGAGTCCGCACCCGGTGACGGCACGACCGTGACGGTCCGCCTGCCCCTCGGGCGGCCGTCGAACTCTCAGGAAACTCTCGGGTGATGTAGTCGGGTCCCCTCAGGGTGGCCCGTCACGATGTGGGTGTTCCTTCAAGCGAGGTCACCATGACATCGACACTCTCCACCTCACCACCCGACGTTGCGGCCGACGCCGCCGAAGCCGGACCCTCCTCCGAGGTCGCCGAGGTTCGGTTTCGTGCGATGGGCAGCGATGCGCAGGTGATCGTCGTCGGCGGCCGACCGGAACTGGTCGACGACGCCAGGCGACGAATCGACGAGCTGGAGGCCTCCTGGAGCCGGTTCCTTCCCGACAGCGACCTCAACTCGCTCAACGCCCACCCCGGCGAGTGGGTGCGGGTCGGTCGGGACTTGGCCACGGTCATCGAGCACGCACGAGCGGCCTGGGCGCTCACCGGTGGGGGTTTCGACCCGACGGTGCTCGGCGCCGTCAAGGCCGCCGGCTACGACCGGTCCTTCGAGCTGCTGGGCGACACCGACCACGAGCCGCCGTCCGGTTTGCGCCCAGCGGCGGAGTTCGCCCCCGAGCGGTGCCTCATCGGCTGCGACGAGATCGAGCTGCGGGCCCCCACCGTTACGGAAAGGCGGCCGGCCGGCCACCCGCCGACGACGACCCCCACGCCGATGCCCGTGGCGAGCGACGGCGACGTCATGGCACGGATCCCGGACGGCTGCGGCATCGACCTGGGTGGCATCGGCAAGGGCCTGGCGGCCGACCTGGTGGTGGCCGACTTGATCGCCGCCGGCGCCGACGGGGCCCTGGTCAACCTCGGCGGCGACCTTCGGGTCGAGGGGCGGTCTCCCGACGGGCCGGGCTGGCGCATCGACATCGACCATCCCCACCTGCACGCACCCCTCGGCACTCTGGTGCTCCATCGGGGTGGAGTGGCCACGTCCACGACCCTCAAGCGCCGCTGGCGCACCCGCCGTGGCACCACCGCGCACCACCTGATCGACCCGACCACCAGGTCGCCCTACGACGGGGACGTGGAGCTGTCCGTCGTGGTCAGCGGAGCCGCCTGGCGGGCCGAGGTGCTCGCCAAGGCCGGGCTGCTGCGAGGCACCGGCCGGTGCTTCGACCTGATCGACGATCGCATCGACGTCGCCATGGTCGTCGACCGACGCGGGCTGGTCTCGACCAGCGCCAACTTCACCAACTTCGTCTCGGGCCAGCTGCCCGCGGCGCTTCCCGAACCCAACACCAGCAACGACTGGAGCCGGACATGAACTCACAGTTGTGGTGGTTCACCGCCCGAGCCGGCGGCATCATCGGATGGGCCATCCTTGCCGCCGCCACCATCTGGGGCCTGGCGCTCTCCACCAAGGTCACGAAACGGCACGGTCCGAGACCCAACTGGATGCTGGACCTCCATCGCTACCTCGGCGGACTCGGGGTGATCTTCACCATCGTCCACGTGGCCGCCATCGTGGCCGACTCCTACGTGCACTTCGGCCTGGTCAACGTGCTGGTCCCTTCACCGGCGACACCAGTCCGATCGCCGTCGGTTGGGGCATCATCGCCGCCTACCTTCTGGTGGCGGTCGAGATCACGTCGCTGGCCCGAAAGCGACTGCCCAAGCGGCTCTGGCGACTCACCCACTTCGCCAGTTTCCCGCTGTTCGGCCTGGCCACCGTGCACGGTCTGACCGCCGGTACCGACTCGACCAGCCCGGCGCTGGTCTTCGCCATGGCCGCCTCGGTTGCGGTGATCACCGGGTTGACCGCACTGCGCATCTACCAGTCGGTCCAACCCGCACCGCCCCGTCCGAACGCGGTCCCCGGCCGCCGCCTCGTCTCGCCACCGGCCACCGACGTGGCACCGACCCCCGCCACCGCCCCGGCCCCCGGTGCCGCTGCGGTCCGGGTGACGAGTGCGGGAGGGCGCAGCGTGGCGCCCTCCCGCGCCAACGCCCGGCCGATTCCCTACGCACCGGCTGGTGGCTACTTCGTTCCGGCACCGACACGACCCGAAACCGCGCCGAGCACCCCGTTCGACTGGGACACGGCCCACCTCGATCAACCTTCACCCATCCACGAACAAGCAGGAGCATCATGAACGAGTCCCAGCCCCTCGGCCACCGATCCACGAACCAGCCCACCCCATCGGCCGTGGTCCGACCAGCCTCAGTGGGTCGGACCGCCCAACGGCCCTCGGGGAGGCGCCGACGGCCACATGTGGCCAGGCGGGCCCGCCGCACCGTCGGGGCCGTTGCCACCGGCGGCATGCTCGGGCTCACCGGCTACCTCTGGGCCTCGGCCGCCGGTCAGCAGGCATCGGTCACGGTGGAGACACAGAGCGCCGAGGCGGCAACCGCGACGGCCACCGAGGTGACGGTCGGCGACGACCTCTCCGGAGCGCTTGGCACCGTCATCGGGGACGACAGCGTCGAGTCCACCGTCGACACCACCGTCGACACCACCTCTCCCACCGAGGTCACCGCTCCGGTCTCGGTGGCGTCCGACCAGCAGTCCGGTGGCCGGTCGCAATCCTCCACCGGCGGAAGCTGACCGGCTGGCGACCTTTCACCCCGAAGGACTCAGATACGACGCAGAGCTGCCGATGGAGCGAGGTGGACCAGCCCGTGGCCCCTCGCGCAACACGACGCCTGCTCGTCGCCATCGAGGTGATCCGAGGCCGGACCGTGCGTGAACTCGTCGGTGGGTCGATCCTTGGGCTGGCCGCGATCGGCCTGGCCGACTGGCTCACCGGCCCCAACCTCAACCTCGGCCTCGGCTACGCGGTGGTCACGCTGTTTGCCGCATTCAGCATCTCGCTTCGGTTCGGGTGCTCGTTGGCGGTTCTGGCCGCGCTCTGGTCGTGGGCCGTCGCCACCTGGCATCCCGACGCGTTCCTCCCGCCGCCCACCAATGCCCTCAACTCCGCCCTTCGCGTGCTCTTCTTTCTCCTGCTTGCCACAGTCGCCGCCGCGTCTCGGTCGGTGGTCGACGAACTGGACCGCCTGGCCGGAACCGACCCGCTGACGGGACTGCGTAACCGCCGGGCCCTCGTGACCTCGCTCGACCGCGAGATCGCCGCCGCCCAACGCACGGGCCGACCGCTGACGGTCGCCTACCTCGACCTTAGAAACCTGAAGCGGGTCAACGACCAACTGGGTCACGAGGCGGGCGACGACCTGATCCGGGCCTTGGCACGGGCCCTGGCGGGAGACCTGCGTCGCGCTGACGTGGTCGCCCGGGTCGGTGGCGACGAGTTCGTCGTCCTGCTGCCCGGCGTTGACGCGCCGACCGCCACGATGCTGCTCCGGCGCGTCCTCGATGGGCCCGGGGTTCCCGAGGCCAACGCCGGCATGGTCGAGTACGAGTTCGCAGCGCCGGACCCGGCGCCCGATCCCGACGAGATGCTCCGACGAGCGGACGAGGCGATGTACCGGGCGAAGTCCAACGGGCTTCCGTTCCATGTCGAAACGGGCGATCGGCTCGACGCCGCCTTGCGATCCGGCCTGCCCGAGCCAACACGAGGCTGACCGCCGGGCACGACCACCCGGGCCGTCGCCGGGTGCCCAACGACCAACGACCAACGACCAACGACCAACGACCAACGACCAACGGCGACCGCATCGGCGTCGGTTGACGCGGTGGCCGCCATCGGTGAAGGTCACCGCATGACGTGCCTCCGCCAGGTGTTCACCCTGCGTCGGAGGTGGCCGGCGTGATCGAACTCCTGATCATCGCCCTGGCGGTGCTCGCCTACGCGCTGGTGTCCCGACGCCTCGCACGTTCGCCGGTGACCGCTCCGATGTTCTTCACCACCGTCGGCCTCGTCGTGGGCGCCGGCGGACTCGGCTGGTTCGACGTCTCGATCGAGAACGAGACCACCACCATCCTGGTGGAGGCGACGCTGGTGCTGGTGCTGTTCACCGACGCCATCCGCATCAACCTGCGGGTGCTGCGCCGTCAGGCCGCCCTCCCGGGACGCCTGCTGGGGATCGGCATGCCGTTGACGATCGCCGGCGGCGCCTGGGCCGCGCTCCTGATCGTGCCGGGCCTCAACCTGGTCGAGGCGGCCCTCCTCGCCGCCGTGCTGGCGCCAACCGACGCGGCGCTCGGCCAGGCCGTGGTCAGCGATCAACGGCTGCCGGCGCGGGTTCGCCAGACCCTCAACGTCGAGAGCGGCCTCAACGACGGCATCGCGGTACCGGTGGTGACCGTGCTGTTGACGGTGGCGATCGCCGAGAGCGCCGGCGGTGCCGGCGACTGGGTGGGACTGGCGGTTCAACAGGTGGGGTTCGGCCTGCTCGGCGGGGTTGGCTGCGGCGCCGTGGGTGGATGGCTGCTCGACCGAAGGGCGGCGGCACACGAGGTCGAGGGCGTCTACCGGCAGCTGGCGGCCATCTCGATTGCCGTCGCCGCCTACGGGCTGGCCGGCGTGGTCGGGGGCAACGGTTTCGTTGCGGCGTTCACGGCCGGCCTGGCCTTCGGACACGTGGCCCGAGCACATTGCGAGGGGGTTCAAGACTTCAGCGAGGACGAGGGGGAGCTGCTCTCGGCGATCACCTTCGTGATCTTCGGTGCGGTGCTGGCCGGGCCGGTGCTCGGCGATCTCACCTGGCAGCTCGCCGCCTACGCGGCGTTGTCGTTGACCGTGATCCGCGTCGTTCCGGCCGTGATCGCCTTGGTCGGGTCGGGCACGCTGCTCGAGACCCGGTTCTTTCTGGGCTGGTTCGGCCCCCGGGGACTGGCGTCGATCCTGTTTGCGCTTCTGGTGGTCGAGGATCTGGAGACGTCCGCGGGGCGCACGATCTTCACCGTCGCCGTCTGGACCGTGCTCGTCAGCGTGTACGTCCACGGGGTGACGGCCCTCCCGTGGGCCGGCCGGCTTTCGGCCCGGCTGAGCGCCAAGGCCGGGCCGATGCCCGAAACGGAGGCGGTCGACGAGCTGCCGCTTCGTCGTCGACCCGTCGACGGCACCCGGTAGCGATCACGTCGCGACGTGCGCTCAACGTCAACGCCGGGCGGGGTCGGTCCGTGCCGAGGCGGCGGTGTTGGGCTGCCAGCCGGGTCGGTTCCAGAGCCGCCGCAGCCGGGTGCGCACGTCCTGATCAACTCGGTCGGCTCGCCTCGCTCACCTGACCCTCCGCGCGAGGCCCCTCGTCGCCGTGTGGGTACAGCCGCTTGAGCACCGGCCCGGTGAGGGCCGTGGTCACCAGCGCCATCACGACGATGACGGTGTAGGCCCGTCCGTCGATCACCCCGAGGGAGAGCCCCACGGTGGCCACCACGATTTCCAGGGCGCCTCGGGCGTTGAGCGAGGCGCCGAGTCCCATCGAGTCCCGACGCCCCACCCCACCCAGTCGACCCCCTGCGAAGGATCCGAGCAGCTTGGCGACGGTCGCCACCACGGTGACCACGATCGCCCACGCGGCGACCTCCGGGTCGGCCAGTTGGGTCAGGTCCACCCTGACCCCGGCGACCGCGAAGAAGAGCGGCGCAAAGACGCCGTTGGTCATCCATTCGATCGATCGAAAGCCGGCGCTGTGGGCCAACCGGCTCCCGCCGATGGCGATGCCGGCGATGAAGGCACCGATCACCACCTCGATTCCCACCGCCTGCGTCACCGTCCCGACCGCCACCAGCGTCAGCGTCACCAGGCTGATCTCGGCGGCCGGACCGCCCGCCCGCGCCTCGACCGCATGCGACATCCGATCGAGCAGTCCCGGACCGAGCCGAATCACCACCGCCCCGGTGACGGTCACCGCAACGATCGCCGTTGCCAGCGGCGCCAACTCGAAGGCGCCCGACTCGGCGATGCCGACCACCACCCCCAGCAGCAGCCACCCGACGATGTCGTTGACCGTCGCCACCGCGAGGGCCACCTGGGCGAACGGTCGGTCGATCAGGCCCAGGTCGATGAGGATCCGGGCCGCAACCGGCAGCGACGAGATCGCAAAGGCGACCGCAAAGAACATCACGAACACCGACCGCTCGACGCCGGCGCCGACGAAGAACCGCGGCAGCATCGAGCCGACCATCGCGCCGGCCGCCAACGGGAGGCCCAGGCTCCCGACGGTCACCAGGATCGCCGCCCGCCCCTGCCGCCTGATCGTCGACAGGTCCACCTCGGCGCCGGTCATGCCCAGCAGGAAGACGATCCCCACCCAGGCCAGGCCCAACAGCAGCCCGGCCTGACGTTCGCTGGCCGGGAATAGCCACGAGAACCCCGTCGGCCACAACTTTCCCAGCAACGATGGCCCCAGCACCACCCCCGACAGGAGTTCGCCGATCACCCTCGGCACGCCGACCCGCCTGGCCAGGTACCCGCCGGCACGGGCGGAGAACAGCACGACCAGGATCTGGCACCACAGGACCAGCAGCGAGTGCTCGTCGAGGGGCGGAAGCGGCGCCACCGCAACCATATGCATGGCGCAGCTTAGGTCCCGCCGGCCGGACACCGCCGAACTCGACGGCGGCTGGAAACCCGGGCCCGGGTCTAGTCTCGAAGCTTGGGCGAGCAGCGGTTCGAACGATTCGACGATCCCGTCGACGGCACGGTCTGGGCGGTCGACGCCTCGTTCCTGACCTCACGTTGGACCTGCATCTGGGGCAACGGTTGCAAGGGGATCCTGCCGGACGACGCCGAACACCTGAATCAGGGGTGTTGCTCGCACGGCACCCGGCTGCTCGACGAGGAGGAGTCGATGAACACCGGCGCCCTGGCGATGTTCCTTCAGCCGGAGCGGTTCCAGTTCCACGCCGAGGCCGACGAGGGCGGCATCTACGCCGACGAGGCTCGCACGCTGACGAGGGTCGTCGACGGCGCCTGCATCTTCCACAACCGGCCGGGGTTTGAAGGTGGGGAGGGGTGCGCGCTGCACCTCGCGGCCCTCGACGCCGGCGAGTCACCCACCGACTGGAAGCCGTCGGTGTGCTGGCAGCTGCCGCTTCGGGCGGAAACCAACCCCGACGGTTCGCGAGTCCTTCGCAGGTGGGCGCGCAGCGATTGGGACGACGACGAGGTGACCGTCTCCTGGGTCTGCACCGAGGAGCCCGAGCCCTTCGTGGCCGACACCACGGTGGTCCATTCGCTCGCCAACGAGCTCACCGCCCTGGTGGGCCCGGAGGTCTACGTCCAGATCAGGGACCGGCTCGGCTGACCGGCGACCCCCGCTCGGTTCGGACCGGCCTCGGACCACCAGCTCAGAGCGAGTCGACCGCGGCCTTGAGGGTTGCCAGCCCCGTCGGGTTGACGCAGTAGCGGGTTCGAGGGCCGTCGATCTCGCCCTGAACCAGCCCGGCGTTGCGCAGGATGCGGAGGTGCTCGGAGACCGTCGACTGGGCCAGCGGCAGTTCGTCGACGACCTCGCTGGTCACGCAGGTGTCCCGTGCGGCCAACACCCGGAGGATCTGGACCCGCGCCGGGTGTCCCAACGCCTTGGCCATCGCCGCCAGCTCGTTGTCGGTCACCGCCTCGGAGAGATCCATCGACCATCGACGATATCCGGTGAAGCGTTGCCCGCCCTACACCTATCGTGTATCGTCGAATGACGATGAGAGGCACCAGCGAAGGGTCGGAGTCCCCATGAGCACGTCCGTCGAGTCCCAGCAGGCCCCCTCGTCGCCCTCGGTGATGCGTCGCTGGTGGCCGGTCGCCGCCGCTGCGGTCCTGTGGTGGGTGCTCTACAGCCTCACCCTCCCGTTCTGGGATTGGATGATCTTCGACGTCGTCGGGCTCGATCCGGACAGCCGTACGGGTGAGTCGGTGCACTTCTTCTTCTACGACGTCACCAAGATCACCCTGTTGCTGACCGGCATCATCTTCGTCGTCACCGTCCTTCGCAGCTTCATGTCGGTCGAGCGCACCCGGGCCCTGCTCGGCGGGCGCCGCGAGGGTGTCGGCAACGCCGCGGCCGCGGGGCTCGGGGTGGTCACGCCGTTCTGTTCGTGCTCGGCGGTTCCGGCCTTCATCGGCTTTGTGGCGGCCGGGGTGCCGCTCGGCGTCACGATGAGCTTTCTGATCGCGTCGCCCATGGTGAACGAGGTCGCCATCGTGATGCTCTACGGCCTGTTCGGTTGGAAGGTGACCGCGCTGTACATCGGCACCGGGCTGGTGATCGCCACGCTGGCCGGCTGGACGATCGGCCGCCTGGGCCTCGAGCGTTGGGTGGAACCGTTCGTCTTCGAGACCAAGCTGCACGGCAAGGTGATCGACCCGTCCCAAGGGCTCACCTGGGACGACCGACTGGCCATGGGGCGCGAGGAGGTGACCTCGATCCTCGCCAAGATCTGGCCCTTCCTCCTGGTCGGCATCGGGGTCGGCGCGGCCATCCACGGTTGGGTTCCGAGGCCTGGTTCGCCGAGAACGCCGTCGGCCGGCCGGCCGTGCCGGTTGCGGTCGGGCTCGGCGTCCCGCTGTACTCCAACGCCGCCGGGGTCATGCCGCTGGTGGAGGCGCTGCACGACAAGGGCATGCCGATGGGCACCGTGCTGGCGTTCATGATGAGCGTCGTCGCCCTCTCGCTGCCCGAGACGATCCTGCTGCGCCGGGTGCTTCAGCCCAAACTGATCGCCACGTTCGTCGCCGTGGTGGCCACCGGCATCGTCGCCACCGGCTACCTCTTCAATGCCGTCCTGTGAACCACCAATTCCCATACGAAGGAGCACAACGATGAACATCAAAATCCTGGGCACCGGATGCTCGAAATGCGAACAGCTCGAGGTCGCGGCACGGGCGGCTGTGGCCGATGCCGGTGTCGAAGCGGAGTTCGACAAGATCACCGACCCCGCCGAGATCGCCGCCTGGGGGGTGATGGCCACCCCTGCGCTCGTGATCGACGACGAGGTGGCGACCTCCGGGCGGGTGCCCTCCGAAGGCGACATCCGGCAGCTGCTCGCCGATCGCTGACGATCCGGCGTGCCCCCCCCAATCCCGCTCAACGATGAGCGCCGGGGGCCGGGACGTTCGACTCTGAACTCGGCCGGTCGATTGCCCCATGCTGACCGGTGAGGAGGTGCGTCATGTCTCACCGGGACGCAATCGTCGAGTGGCTGTTGGAGGGTGATCCATCGCTGCGATGGCAGGTGATGGGCGACCTGCTCGGTCTGCCGGAGGATCGAGTGGCAGCCGAGCGGGCACGGGTGTCCACGAACGGATGGGGTGCGCGCCTCCTCGCCTCACAGGACCCGGATGGGCGCTGGGCCGGTGCGTTGTACAGCCCGAAGTGGACCTCCACCACCTACACCCTGTTGCTGCTGGAACGACTTGGTCTCGAGCGGGGCGACGCTCGCGCGCTGGCAGGCGTCCGATCGTTGTGGGAGGGCGCTCGCTGGTACGGCGACGGGCTCAACCTTGCCAAGTCGATCCGGGAACCCGAGACGTGCATCACCGCCATGTTGGTGCTGTTGGCCGCAGCATTCGGCTACGACCACCAACGCCTCGACTCGACGGTGGAATGGTTGGTGGGCCAACAACTCGACGACGGAGGGTGGAACTGCGAATCGATCCGGAGTGGCTCCAGGCACGGATCGTTCCACACCTCGATCTCGGCGTTGGAGGCGCTCTCCACCTACGAGCGCTGGGGCGGATCGATCCCGGTGTCGGCGGCGACGGCGGCGGGCCGACGGTTCTTCCTCGACCATCGCCTCTACCGGTCCCATCGCACCGGCGAGGTCGTGGACCGGGCGTTGTGCCGATTCCCCTTCCCGCCCCAGTGGCACTTCGACATCGTTCGGGGATTGGAACACTTCCGCGCCGTCGGGGCGGAACGCGACGCCCGGCTCGAGGACGCGGTCGAGCAGGTCCGGCGGGCACGGCGATCGAGTAGCGTGGCCGATGTATCGGCGATACCCAGGCCGCTACTGGTTCGCCCTCGAGCAACGAGGCCCGAGCCGATGGTCCACCTTCCGCGCCATGCGGGTGCTGGCGGCGTGGTGGGAGGGCAATCGATAGTGGCATCATCCGAACCCGTGCAGGCCCCACCTCGGCCAGGGTGCTTCAATGGACGGGTGCCAACTCCGACGCCAGCGACGACATCCGGCCCGCGACGCCTCACGTGTTCGCGCCCTCCTGCAGAGCCTTCGCGCTCGCCGCCATGCTGGTGGTCGTGACGGGGTGCGCCGACGAGACCTCGGAGCCCAACCGACGACCACACCCGCCCCGGACGCTGCGGCGCCAGCAGAGGAGGACCACCCTCGCAGAGCCCGCCCTCGGTGCCGACGACGTTTCATACTGGGACGGGTCGGCGGCCGAGTCCCGATGGCCGCTACCACCTGTTCGCCTCACGAATGACCAACGGATGCGGCCTGGAGTCGTGGCTGCACAACAGCGAGGTCGTCCACGCCACCGCCGACGAGCCCGAGGGCCCTACGAGGTCGACGCCGGCCGATCGTCGAGGCCTTCGCCCACAATCCCAAGGTGGTCGCCGACCCCGAAGGGGGTCAGGTGCTCTACACGATCGGCGAGCCGGTTCCCGCCGAGGAGCAGGTTCACGAGTGCGAGAACGGTGCCACGCAGGAGACGCCCCAGGGGTTGTTCCCCCACCGCTGCGTGGTGAACGTGCAGCACGCCGACGAACTCGAGGGGCCCTGGACCGAGCGCCGGGTCGTCATGGATGCGTCCTGGAACCAGTTGTGCCCGACCAACCCGGCGCCGGTGATCGACGACGGGTCGGTGTCGCTCGTGTACCGGGCCTACGACCGCTGGCGGTGGACGGCAACTACGAGTTCCTCTACGCCGCCGAGGCCGACCGCTGGGACGGCGAGTATCGGCCGGTCGGCGACGGGCCGATCGTGGACGTGCCCGCCGAGGACCCGACGCTCTGGGAATCGGACGACGGCTTCCACCTCCTCTTCAACCAGAAGTTCACCGAGCCCGAGCGCATCGGAGGGGCGGCCCACGGACCGAGCCTGACCGACCTCGAGGTGGCCGACCCGCTCTACTCACTCGAGCTTCGCCACGACGACGGCGCCACGGTCGACGTCGTTCGCCGGGAGCGCCCCGCGCTGATCCGCACCGGCCCAGAGCGTTGGATACTGCTGACCGCAGTCGAGCCCTCCGAAGACACCGACCGCACCGAGTTGGTCGCCACCGAAGTCACCGGCTGAGCACACACGTCCGTGGGTGATGCTGGGCCGGACCGAGGAGCGACCCCAAAGCCTGCGACCGAGGAGGTGGGGCCATCGTCAGACGGAACCGCCGTTGATCTCCAGGTTTTGGGCGGTCAGGTACGACGAGTCGGACGACATCAGGAACGACACCACCGACGCCACCTCCGCGGTCGAGCCGTACCGACGCAGCGGCACCGTCCCGATCATCTGTGCGGCAACCTCGTCAGGGTCGTCGGGGTAGTACTGACTTCCAGCTTCGGCCTGCCGCGCCACCTGGTTGTCCCACATCCTGCCCGGCCCGATGAACGCCGGTGAGATCGCGTTCACCCGGATGTTGTGCGGGGCGAGATCCTTGGCCGCCGACCTGGTCAGCGCGATCACCGCCGCTTTCGACGCGGAGTAGGCGGCCATGTTGGGTGCGCCGCCGACACCGGCCATCGACGCCGAATTCACGATGACGCCGCCCAGGTCGGCCGCGATCATCGCGTTGGCCACGTACTGCATCACCTGCAACACGCCGATGACGTTCACCTCCAGGACCTTGCGTGCGTCGTCGATCGGATAGTCGGGGACCGCAACGATCCGCCCCTGGTATCCGGCGTTGTTGAACAGCCCTGCCGGCACCCCGAACTCGTCGCAGCAGGCCGTGACCGTCGCTGCGACGTCATCGGTGGCGGTCACCTCGCAGGTGCGGGTCCAGGCGTCGACGCCGGAGTCCGCCAGCCGGCGACCGGTCTCGTTCAGGGCAGTCGCTGCGGCGGGATGATCGCTGAGCGCGAGGCGCCAGCCGTCCTGGGCGAGCCTCGGCGCGGCCGCGGCCGATGTCGCCTGCGGCACCCCGTTACCAGCACGACACGGCGATCGGCGGCCGACCTCTCCGGGCTCGCAACTACGGTTTTGCCATCCTCGGCTCCGACTTCGCCGTCCGATCGAACCCACGAGACCGTAGCTGCGCTCGGCCAGCCAGACGCCGACGGTCAAGCGGCTTCGGCCAACGAAACCTCCCGCCTCGGAGCATTCGAGGGTGTGGCTCAAGCCCAGAACTCGGCAACCGCCGGGCCATCGAAATTGTGGAACCAGATATCGACGATCTGGTCGCCGTCGAGGCGCGCGAGATGGAGCGTCAGATTGTCGAGCGGCGTCTTCCCCTCACGTTCGGCCCGGATGCGGAAGTACAGCGCAGCGAACCGCCCGCCGACGAGGGTGTCGAGCAGCTCGAAGTGTTCACCGTTCTCGGTCTTGGCGGTGGTCTCCGCCAAGAAGGACACCAGCTCGTCGACGCCGTCGAGTCGGCCGACCACCGGTACGTGGGTCGTGACCTCCGGGGACACGTGGGCCAACGCATCGGGCCACCGAAGAAGACGAAACCGTCGGCGATCGTCCGAGCAACCTTGCCGAGCCCCGTTGGCATGACCCACCGGATCGATCGGCTTGAGGCGGCCGACCTGATCGAGCGGGTTCCCGACCCGAGCAGTCGTCGCACCTCACCGGTCGCCCTCACCGAACAAGGCCGGCTCCAGGCCGAGACACTTGCCCGCTCGCTCGCCGAGGTCGACGAGGATGCGCTGCGCGTCCTGAGCGAAGCCGAACGAGACCAACTCGACAAGCTGCTGGCGAAGTTGCTCGAAGGGCTCGACGCCTGAGCGCGTCGACCTCAGTGCGCTGTCGCCGAGACGCCGCTGATGCGAAGATTCGGTGATGCGCACTGACACTCCGGCCGATCTGAGCCACCAGGCCCGCCTCGTCGCGACGACATCGGTCTCGGACATGAGCCGACCTGATCATCTTCAACGCTCGGGCAGCCGGTCATCATGAGTACGGCCATCGAACACCGCATCGACCCGCGGGAGCGACCGGTGGGCACGGGTTGGGTACGTCGGCTGCTCCCGTACCGAACCCGCCGCATGGTTGGACCATTCATCTACGCGGACGTCATCGGCCCCGAAACGCTGGATGCCGGACTGGGCATCAACGTCGACGCCCATCCCCACATCGGCCTGTCGACGATGACCTACCTCTTCGACGGACGCCTGGTTCACCGCGACTCAACCGGTGCGGTGCAGACGATAGAGCCCGGAGCAGTCAACTGGATGACCGCCGGGTCCGGGGTCACCCATACCGAGCGCTCACATCCCGACGACCTCTCCTCCCCCAGCACCATGTTCGGCCTACAGACCTGGGTCGCACTGCCATCGGAGGGCGAGGAGCTGGAACCGTCGTTCCAGCACACCGCCGCAACGGCGGTACCGACCGAAGCGATCGGCAAGTCGTCGGTCCGCGTGGCCGCCGGCTCCGGATGGGGCCTCGAATCGCCGGTGACCGGTTCTTCGCCGCTCGTTCTGGCCGAGCTCACCCTCGATCCCGGCGGTGCGGTACCGGTCGAAGTGGACCTCCCGGAACTGGCCGTCATCGCACTGAAGGGCGACCTGCGGATCAATGAGGAACCCGTCAAGGCGGGGCAGATTGCCGTCCTGTCGCCGAACACAAACCAGCCTGGTCGGCACGGGCACCGCAATCGTTCTGGGTGGGGAGCCCGTGGGGGCTGCACAATCTGGTGGAACTTCGTGCACAGCGACCCCGATCGGATCGAGCATGCAAAGGACGAATGGGCCAACCAACGATTCCCGCGAGTGCCCAATGACCACGACCCGTACGTGCCGCTGCCGACTTCGTAGTCCTGCCCCTCAGAGGTTTGTCCAGCCTCGGCTAAGGTCCGATGGTCACAGCGGACAGCAGGTCTGCAGGCGTGACCACAATCGACAGCGATGTTGAGACGGGGACAACAATGGCGACCGCGTTGATGGTTTGGATTGATCAGGACCTGTGCACTGGCGACGGCATCTGCTCAGAGATCTGTCCGGACGTCTTCGAACCGCGCGACGACGGTCTGTGGGTCGTCAGAGAAGACGCGGCCCACTTCGGCAAGACGATCGTCTTCGACGGTGCACCGACGATGGTCATGGACCGGACATGTCCAAGGTATGGCCCGCATTCCCGATGCGCTGATCGATGACGCCATCGAGGCCGCAGAGGAGTGTCCTGGTGAGTGCATCATGATCGAGCCCTACGACCAGGCGGCCATCGATGCACGAGGGGTGTAACCGCACCCAGCGCGACCGTTGATCGACACCATCCATGTGAGCGAAGGACAGCACACCGTTGAGCGAATCCACCATGACCGACGAGGGCCCGAACCCGTTCGTGACGAATATCGAGTCCGACACACTGGCCAACGAGAACTACCGCACCACCCGCTGGACCGGTTCGAACCTGCAGATGACGCTGATGACCATCGAACCGGGACGCGACATCGGGTTGGAGGTTCACCCGGACGGTGACCAGTTTCTGCGCGTCGAGGCGGGCACGGCGCGGGTTCAGATGGGTGACACCGAGGACGATCTGCCGTTCGATCGCGTCGTCGAGGACGACTGGGCGATACTGGTGCCGGCGGGGGTGTGGCACAACGTCTCCAACATCGGAGATGAACCGCTCAAGGTCTATGCGATCTACGGGCCACCCGAGCACCCGCACGGGACGATCGACCCGACATCCGGTTCGGCCGAGGTGAGCGAGGCCGGGGCGGGACTTGGTATTGGCAGCCTCAAAGGAAGCAGCACACTATGAACCACCTGCATCGACGACTCGCACCGATCTCCGAAGCCGCTTGGGCCGAGTTGGACGCCGAAGCAGTCGCTCAGCTCTCCAACTTTCTCGCCGCCCGCAAACTGGTGGAGTTTCACGGCCCGACCGGATCCCAAGCGCTGAGTACCGGCCGACGAGAGCGCATCACCGACGGCGACGTTCGAATCGAGCGGGTCGTCACCGTCCCGATGTACGAACTGCGTCGGGCCTTCACCCTCGCCCGATCGGAGATCGAATCGCTTGAGCGGGGCGCTGCGGACGTGGACCTCGACCCGCTCCACGAGGCCGCCCGCGGCATTGCCGCCGCGGAGGACGACCTGGTGTTCAACGGTGTGGACACGGTCACCAAGGGGCTGGCGGAAGGATCGATTCACGACTCGATCGAGATTCCCTCCGACTTCACCGACTACCCGACAGCTGTGGCGACGGCGGTTGCAAACCTGCGGCGGGGCGGCGTCGGCGGCCCGTTCGGCCTTGCGCTAGGCCCGCGTTGCTACCAGGGCGTGATCGAGACGACCGGTGGCGGCATCGTCGTGTTCGACCACCTCAAGAAGATCACCGGCGGACCGATCGTCTGGGCCCCGTCGGTGAGTGGGGCGATCGTGATCTCGATGCAGGGCGGAGATCACCATCTCGAGGCATCGGAAGACCTCGCGCTTGGCTACCTGGCGCACGACGCCGACAACGTCGAGTTGTACCTGACCGAAACGATCGGGTTCCGTCTCGACGGCGACAACGCCGCCATCGCGCTCCGACACAACGACTGAGACCCCCCGTCGCCGGATCAGCGACTCCACCATCCGCAGTCCTTGCCTCCTACTCGGCCACCTCCTCCGAGGTGGCGAACTCCTCCATGCTCACGATGAGACCGTTCTCGACCGTGTACACCTGAACCCACTTTTGCTTGAGCTCCCGACCTGACCGCTTGACCCGTTGGTGCTCGTTACCCAGCACGACCACGACGTTTCCATCGACGACGAACTGCGTGGGCTCAAACGAGATGATCTCGGTCCGATCGAGGACGTTCTCGAAGAAGGTCCTGATCCCGTCCCGCTGCTCGAACACCCCTGCAGGGATGAACTGAGTGCCGTGATAGATCCATCGGGTGTCCTCCGAGACGGTCGCTACGAGTGCGTCGACGTCCCCACTGCCGAATGCGGCGAACAATCGGTCGACAACCGATCTGGCTGAGCTGGTCATGATTGGTGCTTCCCGGTTGACGGACTGCCTCTGCGGAGTGCGGTCTACCCGGTTACGTCCTCGGTAGTGGAGCGGCGGGGTGCGGGCGCCCGGACTCCTGACACGCCGACGTCGACGGCGCCGCCGCGTCGCCCGCATGAATGCGCCTGATCGAGTGGCCCACCGCAACGAGCCGGGCCGCCTACCTTGGGGTGGTGAACAACGCCGATGACGGGATCGAACTGGCATCGGCTGCGGGCCGCACGGTCATGGCCACCGTCGTGCTCGGCTCCGCTGTTGCCTCGTTGACCGCCACGGTGGTCAACGTCGCACTGCCGACCTTGGCCCAAGACCTCGGGGCAAGCTCGTCCGGGCAGAAGTGGATCGTCAACGGCTACACCCTGACCCTCGCCGCATTCATGTTGATCGGCGGGTCCTTTGGCGACCGGTTCGGGCGGCTTCGGGTATACCGGATCGGGGTGACCTGGTTCGCGATCGCGTCGTTGCTGTGCGCGCTGGCCTGGAACACCCAGGCGCTCATCGGCTTCCGACTCCTCCAAGGCATCGGCGGCGCCTTGTTGACGCCGGGAAGCCTCGCCATCATCGAATCCACACTACGCAAGACCGACCGCGGTCGCGGCGTGGGCATGTGGTCGGGAATCACCGGTATCGCAGGAGCGATCGGCCCGCTGCTGGGCGGACTTCTGGTGGAGATCTCGTGGCGCTGGGTGTTCATTATCAACGTTCCGCTTGCAGTTGCGGTCGTCGCGTTGTCACGCTGGGTTCCCGAGACCAGCGACCCCGACGCCCGCGCGACACCCTTGGATCTGCACGGTGCGGCGCTCTCCGCCGTGGTGCTGGGCTCGTTGTCTTACGCGCTCATCGAGGGGCCCGAGGGGGCGCTCACTAGCTTCGACGTCGCAGCGGCGGCCGTCGGGGTTGGGGGCGGCGCGTTGCTGTGGCGCGCGCAGCGGCGGATGTCCCATCCGCTCCTCCCGCTTGATCTGTTCGGATCGCGAACCTTCGCCATCACGAACCTGTTGACGTTCCTGATCTACGGCGGCATGGGGGTGCTGTTCTTCCTGTTGTCGGTTCAACTCCAGGTGACCGCCGGCTGGACCCCGCTGAAGGCCGGCACTGCGTTGTTGCCGGTCACCGCCATCATGCTCTTGTTGTCGGCCCGAGCGGGAGAGCTGGCACAGCGAATCGGGCCCCGTTGGCCGTTGACGATCGGACCGCTCGTCGTCGCCGTCGGGATGGTGCTGATGACCCGCGTCGGCCCCGACGCCTCGTTCCTCACGGACGTGTTGCCGGCGGTGACGGTGTTCGGGGTCGGGCTCGCCGGGGTGGTCGCCCCGGTCACCTCGACCGCCATGGGCTCGGTTCCGAGCGTTCGCGCCGGCGCCGCATCGGGGACCAACAACGCCGTCGCACGCACCGGCGGCCTGCTCGCCGTCGCCGCCATTCCGGGATTCGTCGGCCTGACCGGGACCGCGTTGTCCGACCCCGTCCTCCTCGACCCGGGGTTCTCTCGAGCCATGCTGATGTCGGCGGGTTTGGTGGCCGCCGGAGGGTTGCTGGCATCGGTACTGCTCCGCAGCGACGACCTCGTGACCGAACCCGCACTCGAACCTCCGGGTACACCGGGCGAGGATCGAGAACGCCACCTCTGCCGACACCCATGCCCCGTCGACGGGCAACTCACCTCGGTCGGAACCGACGCCTGAACGTCAGGCCTGCCCGCCGAGTCGCCTCGGGCCCGGGCGTCAATATGCACTATGCAGGGTCATCCCGGATCGGGCTTGGCGACCGGCAGGGGTCGTCTCAGGCAGTCGAAGGCGAGTTGTGATCCGGAAGACTCCTGATGACGGCCATGTCATCGGCGGACACGTCTGCCCCGTAGGCGGCCGCATACAGGCCACGATGCCCGGCGCCGGCGTCCAAGGCGTAGAGAATCGCCCCGTCGCCGGGATCGTTCGCCCCGTCGAAGCGGACGATCTCGATCACGCTCACCTCGCTTGGATCGACAACCTGACCGCATTCGTCGCAAGCGAGCTTCCCTCGGCTGGCCCGGAAATTGGTGTGATACCCGGCTGCCTGCAACCGGTCGATCGCCTGACTCAGCGTCTCCATTGCAGCCATTTCCGCCCCCAAGGATCCGCTACCGCGTCGTGTACCGGCCCGACCCTACCGGAGCCGCTCGCCAACGGACCGGTCGGCAGGACGACACCTTCATTGCAACGCGCGAGACACGCCCGTTCCCGTTCGCGGGTCGGGCGCATGTCAGAGGCGGTCGGTGAGACGGGCGATCGTGCGGGCCCGGCCTGGGGCCACCCGCGACCACGCCGAAACGAGGTGAGCGTCCGGGCCGACCACCACCCGGCCGCGGTTCCGCTCGATCGCCTTCACGATCGCGTCGGCCACCGACGACGGGGGTCGCATGACGATCGGCGCAAACCGCGACCTGCCGAGTTCGGCCAGGCGGGTGCTTTGGGCACCGCGCGCCGCCCGGGTGATGTTGGTGTTGATCGCTCCGGGGTACACGGTGGTGACCCCAACGTTTGCGCCGGCCAGTTCGTTCCGCAGGCTCTCGCTGAAGGAACGGACCGCGCCCTTCGTCAGCGCATACGCCGCGTTCTGGGGCAGGCCGAGGAGCCCAACCATGCTCGACAGGTTCACGATGTGCGCCTCGTCGGCCTCGCGCAACACCGGCAGAAACGCGTGGCAGCCGTGCACGACCCCCCACACGTTGATGTCGACGATCCAGTGCAGGTCCTCGAGCGACTCGGCCTCGAACGGCCCGGCGGAGGTGACGCCGGCGTTGTTCACCAGGATGTGGCAGCCGCCGTGAGCCGCGGCCACCGCGGCGGGGAGCGCGCCGACCGCCTCGGCGTCGCGCACGTCGATCGTGTGGGTCGACGCCTCCCGGCCGAGGCGGCGGATCGCCTCCGCTGTCTCCTGCACGGCGGCCTCGGAGACGTCAACCAGCGCCAGATGGCACCCGGCCCGGGCCAGGGCCTCGCTGGTGGCCCGGCCGATTCCGCTGCCGGCACCGGTGACCACGGCCACCCGGTCGGCGAGGCGCTTCACGAATGAACCTCGGGAGTGACGAGCACACAGCGGGTGCCGGTGAAGATCGTCGGCATGCACTTGTTGCAGTGCACGCAGAGGCCGGCCGGTTGCTCGTCGTGCCGCATCAGGTTGGGCAGATCGGGCTGGCGCAGCAGCGCCCGTGCCATGGCCACGAACTCGAATCCCTCCGCCAACGCCCCGTCGATCGTGTCCCGCTCGTTGATGCCGCCCAGCAGGATGAGCGGCATCGAGAGTGCGGCGCGGAACTGGCGGGCGAAGGGCAGGAAGAACCCCTCCTCGAAAGGCAGCTCCGGGAAGATCCTGTTTCCCATGACCCGGAGGCCAAGGCCGACCACCGCCGGCTGGGTCTCGATGAACTCCTTCATCGGCACGTCGCCACGAAAGAAGTACATGCCGTTGAGCAGCGAGCTGCCGCCGGTGAGCTGGAGGGCGTCGAGGTTGCCGTCCCGCTCGAGCATCGTTGCGAACGGAATGCTCTCGTCCAGCCAGAGCCCCTTGGGGACGCCGTCGGCCATGTTGAACTTCGCGGTCACGGCGACCTTCGGGCCAACCGCGTCGCGGACGGCGGCGATGGCCCTGCGGGGCAGGCGCAACCGGTTCTCGAGGGAGCCGCCGTACTCGTCGGAACGGCGGTTGAGGTTGGCGCTCATGAACGAGCTGAGGAGGTAGTTGTGGCCCAGGTGGATCTCGATGGCGTCGAACCCGCTGTCGACGGCCACGCGGGCCGCAGCTCCGAACTGGTCGACCACCTCGTCCAACTCGGCCCGTGTGGCGGCCCTCACCAGGCCCATCGCCGGGCCGCTCAGTCGCGTCGACGGCGCCAGCGTCTTGGTCCGATTGGACCGGGTGTTGGCCACCAACCCGGCGTGGCCCAACTGCGCCGAGGCCAAGGCGCCCTCGTTGTGAACCGCCTCGGTGAGACGTCGGAGGTCGGGAACCGCCCGCTCGTTCAACACCACCGTGTTGCGTTGCACCCGGCCGCCGGGACTGATCGCGCAGTAGGCGACCGTGGACATCGCCGCCCCTCCTGCGGCCACCCTGCGGTGGAAGTCGATCAGCTCGTCGGTGACCGCACCGTTGGGCATCACCCCTTCGAAGGTGGCCGCCTTGATGATTCGGTTTCGGAGCGTCAGCGGCCCCAGCCGTGCCGGTGCAAAGGCATGTGGTGCGTCATGCTCGGCCATGTTGGCGAACCTCCATCGTCGGACGGTACCACCGGTCTCGGAACCCCGAACCCGACCTGTCGAGCGGCCGCCTACGTTGTTGACGTGGGTCGGCCCAACGTTCTCGTGGTGATGTCGGATCAGCAGCGTCCTGATTCGTGTGGCGTGTACGGCCAACGATTGCCGGTGACGCCCGCGCTCGACGGATTGGCCGCCGACGGCGTGGTCTTCGATGAGGCGTTCACGGTTCAGCCGGTGTGCGGCCCATCGCGGGCAGCCTTTCAGACCGGCCGTATGCCGACCGCGATCGGGTGTTGGCGCAATGGTCTGGCCCTGCCTCCGGGCGAACCCACGCTGGCGAGTCGACTGCATGACCTCGGATACCAAACCGGATACGTCGGAAAGTGGCACCTCGCATCCGATCGGGGGCCCCTCCTCCCCGACGGGCGAACCGCCCAACGCCACGAGACCGGGGCGGTGCCGTTGGAGCGTCGCGGCGGATACGACGCGTGGGCGGCGGCCGACGCGCTCGAACTCACCTCCGGCGCGTACGGCGGGCGGATGTTCGACGAGGACGGTCGCGAGATCCGGTTGGAGGGCTACCGGGTGGACGCGGTCACCGACGTCGCGCTGGACCGGCTCGCCCGCTTCGACACCACGAGGCCGTTCCTCTTGTTCGTGTCGTTCCTCGAGCCCCACCATCAAAACAATCGGATGCGGACGATCGGACCCGTTGGCTGGGCCGACCGCTTCCGACACTTCGACGTACCCGGCGATCTGGCCGGTTGGCGAGGAGATTGGAGGTGGAACTACGCCGAGTACCTGGCGTGCTGTGCCAGCATCGACGCCAACCTCGGACGGCTGACCGACGCGCTCCGAGTCCAGGGTCGCCTCGATGGCACGCTGGTCGTGTACACCAGCGACCACGGCAGCCACTTCCGAACCCGCAACCTGGAGTACAAGCGCAGCTGCCACGACGCATCCATTCGGATACCGCTGGTGCTGAGCGGCCCCGGATTCCGCGGCGGCCGACGACGGTCGGCGCTGCGCACCAACCTCGACCTGGTCCCCACGCTCGTCGCCGCGGCGGGTGGCATCGATCCCGACCTCGACGGTCGCCCGCTCCAGGACGACAGCGGCAACGACCGGGACGAGGTGTTGATCCAGATCAGCGAGTCCCACATCGGACGGGCCCTGCGCACCCGCACACACACGATCGGCGTGCGAGCGACCACCAGGAACCCGCTGGCTGGCCATCTTCGCCCATCGGCGGACACCTACCGGCTCACGCACCTCTACGACAACGACGCCGACCCGCACCAGCGAACCAACCTGGCCGGCACAACGAGCAACCGCGCGCTCGCCGAGCACCTCGTCGACCGGCTCCGCCGCCGCATCGGGCGGGTCGAGGCCCGAACCCCGCAGGTCGTTTCCCCTGCGTGATCGGGCGACCTGGGCGAACCGCAGGTGCCCCGGGTTGGTTCGGAGGTCCCGCGGTCTACAAACCACGGCGCCGTCGCGGTCGGCGTTGGTTACCGCTCTCGGCGGAGCATGCCCTTCCGTTGTGCCGTTGCGACGGCGGCGGTGCGGGAGTCGACGTTCAGCTTGGTGTAGATGTGCACCAGGTGGGACTTGATCGTGGCCTGGCTGAGATACAGGCGCTTGCTGATCTTGTCGTTTGAGAGCCCGTCGGCGACGAGTTGGAGCACTTCGATCTCCCGTTGGCTGAGGGCGCTGCCCCGGTTGCGTGTTCGGTCCATCAGGCGGTTGGCCACCGATGGGGCCAGGGCCGGCTGCCCGTTCGCTGCCGCCCTGATGGCGTGCGTGAGGTCGTCCGGCGCCGCATCCTTGAGCAGGTAACCGCTGGCGCCGGCCTCGATCGCTGCGAGGACGTCGACGTCGGCGTCGTAGGTAGTGAGGATCAGTACCCTCGGCGCGTCGGCGGTCGCGGTGATGGCTGCGGTGGCGGTCGCGCCGTCCATCCCGGCCCCGAACTGGAGGTCCATCAGCACGACGTCAACGTCGACGGTGGCGGCGATCCTGACCGCTTCCTCGGCGGTGGCACATTCCTCGACCACCAGAAGGTCCGGCTCGGTTGCCAGCACCGCATGCAGTCCGGCGCACGACGTTGTGGTCGTCGGCGAGCAGCAACCGGATCCGTTCGGTCATGTGCCAACCTCCTGCACGGTCGGCGGGTGGTCGAAGCTGACGGCCAGGGCGGTTCCCGTCCCGTCCGCAGACTCGACGCTGAGGCTTCCGCCCAGCGCCAACACCCGGGCCCTCATCGTCGACAACCCGAAGTGGGCGTCGTTGGGCAACGCGGCTGTTGGGTCGAAACCCCGCCCATCGTCGACGATGTCGAGTGCCAGACCGGTGTCCATGTAGCTCAGCGTCACCGTTGCGCGTCGGGCGTCGGCGTGTTGCACGGTGTTCGCCAGCGCCGACTGCGCGACGCGAAGCAGCGCGCTCGTACGGTTGAGCCAGCTCGACCGGATCGCCGCTGAGGTGAAACTCCACCTCGACATCGCTTTGTGCGGCCGTCGCGCTGCACAGGCGATCGAGCGCAACCTCGAGCGACCCTTCGTCGAGCCCCGGCGGACTGAGCGCACGGACAAACCGCCGGGCCTCGGCAAGGTTGTCGTGCGCGGCGAGACGCGCCTGTTCGATGTGCGCGGCCGCTCTTGCGGTGTCGTCCCGTTGCGGCAGCTCCCGTTGCCCCGCCCGCAGCAGCAGCTGGATGCTCGCCAAGCCTTGGGCGAGGGTGTCGTGAATCTCCCTCGCCAACCGCTCGCGTTCGGCGGCCACACCGGCGGCATGACCCGCCTCGGCCAGCTCGCCGCGTGCAGCGTGGAGCTCGTCGATGAGCTCCCGCCGCCGCTCACTCTCGCGATACAACGACCGATAGCCGAGGGCACCGACCACCGTGATCGCCGCGCCGAACATCGGCCCGACCACCGCCGGGAGGGTGAGCGTGTCCTGGTGGGCGACGAAGCCGCCGATCGCCACCAGGGTGGTCAGTGCCACCGCCGCGAGCGCCCATCGTTGCGGCAGCAGGTACAGCTGCAACAAGAACAGTGGGAACGCCACCCAGGTGGCGTCGGGCGTGAGCGCCAAGAGCACGAGCCACGCCAGGCACAGCGCCGCCAACCACGGCACTCCGTTCTCGGTCGATGCGCGGCGCCGAGCAAGTGCCGAGCCCACCAGGTAGAGGCCGCCCTCGACGGCGCTCGCGACAACGACAGCAGCGGCGTTTCCCGCCTCATCGACCACCGCACGCCCGGCCGCAACGACCAACAGCGCCACGACCAGCAGATCCAGTCCGTAGCGGAGGGCGATTATCGGCCACGGTCCCGCTGATGGATTCGATGGGTCCTCGTGCATCCGACCGCAGGCTACGTGCCCACCAGGGAGCCGGCATCCATCGAAAGGTTGACCTCGGGCTCCCTCCTTCGTTGCTTCCACAACAGGCCGTCGGAACGATGTTCGCATCCTGGTCGCCGGCCACACTGGGCACAGACGGTGGCGATCTGCCTCCGACGTCGCGACACGCGACGCGGCCCAACACCTCGTCGCCGACGCTCGCGTTTCGACCCTTTGGAGGATCGTGTTTCTCGCCTTACGAGATCTGAAGTTTGCCCGGGGTCGCTTTGCCCTGGTCGGCCTCGTCATCGGCCTGGTCGCGCTGATGGCCACGCTGTTGTCCGGCCTGGCCAACGGGCTGGTCGACGACGGCATTTCCGGGTTGCGGGCACTGCCCCTCACCCACTTGGCGTTCCAGTCGGGGGCGGGCAGCACCTTCAGCCGCTCGACCCTGACCGACGATGATCTGGCGCCCTACAAGAAGCTCGACGGCGTGGAGGCCTCCGCGCTCGGCGTCTCGTTCTTCAACGCGAAGCGGGACAACGGCTCGACGATCGACATGGCGGTGTTCGGCATACCCGAGGACAGCTTCCTCGCTCCGCCGGGCGAGGCCAGCGAGGCCCTCACCGGACCACCCGGGATCGTGCTGAGCGACGACTTCGAGAACGACGGCATCAAGGTGGGCGACACGCTCACCGTCGTCGGCATCGATGAGCAACTGCCGGTGCTCGGGTTCACCTACTCGGGGTCCTACGGGCACGTCCCGATTGCGTTCACCTCGCTGACCACCTGGCAGGGGCTGCTCTACGGCGACAACGCCAAGGGCCGGTTCTCGGCGATCGCCTTGAAGGGCGACGACGCCACCAGCTTCGCACCGGCGGAGCGGGCATCGGGCACCGAGGCCGAAACCAAGGAGGCCGCCTACGCGGGATCCCCCGGCTACACCGGCGAAACGTCGACGATGAGCCTGATCCAGAACTTTCTCCTGGTGATCTCCGCGCTGGTCGTCGGGGCGTTCTTTATGGTGTGGACCGTTCAGCGGGCCTCCCAGATCGCCCTGCTCAAGGCGCTTGGCGCATCACGGTCCTACGTGCTGCGCGATGCGCTGGGGCAGATGGCGATCGTGCTCGTGTCGACCGCTGTGCTCGGCTCGCTGCTCGCTGTTTGCATCGGGTCGCTGGTTGGTGGCAGCGCGCCTTTCCGGTTGGCGCCCCGGCCGATTCTCACGTCGATCGGCCTGCTGATCCTCTTCGGCATGGTCGGTTGCCTGATCGCCGTGCGCCGGATCACCTCGGTCGACCCGATCGTGGCGCTGCGGAGTCAACCGTGATCGGACGCTCGCACCGACGACTCAACCCACCCTCGATCCGCCAAGGAACTCTGCGATGAGCCTGTACCTCGACTCGGTCACCGTCACCGTGCCCGACGGACCCCACACCCGGACGATCTGTGACCGCGTGTCCCTCAGTGTCGAACCCGGCGAAATCGTGGCGATCACCGGCGCCTCGGGATCGGGCAAGTCCACACTGTTGGCCGTCGCCGCCCTCCTGCTGCGCCCCGACTCCGGGCGCGTCACCGTCGCCAGTGTCGACGCCACCGAGGCCTCCGACCAGGAGCGCACGCGGCTTCGCCGGGACCACGTCGGCATCGTCTATCAATCCGCCAGCCTGTTCCCCTCTCTGACCGCGCGTGAACAGGTGCGCCTGGTCGCCCACATCGCCGGAAACCTCAACGACACCGCCAAAGACCGCGCCGACGAACTCTTGGACCTGGTTGGCCTGACCGATCGGGCCGACGCCCGGCCCGCCGAACTTTCCGGCGGCGAACGCCAACGGGTGGGCATCGCCCGCGCCCTCATGGGTGCACCGTCGGTGCTGGTGGCCGATGAACCCACTGCTTCCCTCGATGCCGAACGCGGCGTCGCCATCATGGACCTGCTTGCCAAGAACGCCACGTCGATGGGCATCGCCACGGTCGTCGTCACCCACGCACCAGACCAGCTGAACGAGACCAGCACGTTCAACATCGGGGGCGGCCGCCTCGAGCAGGTCGGGCGGGCATCCAGCGACTGACAACGGGCAGACGCCACGACAACAAGCCCTGCAACAAGAGCCACCGGCAGTCAAGGCGCGACCAATCGTTCCTCGAATGCGTAGGTGCCGTCGCCGCCACGACTACGGCGGCGTTGTGGTCTGGAAGCGATTCGGGTCGACGTGCAATCGGCCGGTCAGTCCGGGGTCTGAATCCTTCGGGCTAGTACTTGCACAGATTCACGGCATCGAGAGGATCCTCCATCGGAACCCCGAATCCCAACAGGAATGATTGAACACGACGCCACGGCAGCAAGCGGCGAATCGGAATCAAGGTCGACATTGGGGCGACGGTCAGCTGACAGGTGGGCCAAGCCTCGGATCCACGGCCGTGGATCACCATCCTGAGGTACCTGCTTCCAAACGCGTCGTATCGCTCCCAGCCCACGTGATCGATGCTCGCCAGTTCCATCGACCACGTCTCTCCGCTGCCGGAACCGCTGAGCTTTCCGTCTTCGACACGAAAGGTGGGCCAGTCTCGAGTGGAGAACCAGACATGGACGGCCCCGACGGCGATCAACCAGATGACGCCGGGAACCACGGATCCGATCCACGCGCTGACGACGAGTCCACCGAGGGCCACGATCAAAGCCACGAGGGAGAGTGCTCGAAACCGGAAGAAATGCACAGGCCCACCCCCTCGGCAAACGCTCACCATCGACGCACCCTAGCGAGCACCTGAGCGTCCGAAGTGGGCTCGCGTGATCGAGCAACCAGATCGCGATGACTTCCACGAGTCCGTCCCGCCAGTCGCATGTAGGCCAGCAGCGAGCTCGGCCAGGGTGAGCGCGGCGATCGCGACTTCGACCGGCAGCCCGCCGAACTCAATCCTTGATCAGGGCTCACCGGAGGCGAGTGCAGGGTTGTGGACAGGGCAGTTGTGCGGGTTGAAGACCCTTTGGGTAGATGCAGGGTGGTCCTTGAGATGTTCGGTTGGCCGACGCGGCCGGACTACCAGGTTGCCACCGCAGTTCTTGCAGACCCCGTGCATTTCGTCGGCGCAGGTAGCGCAGAAGGTGCATTCGAAGGTACAGATCCGGGCCTTCGGCGACTCAGGCGGCAGGTCGATGTCGCAGCATTCGCAGCTTGGCTTCAAAACGAGCATGGGTGGTCCTCTTGTTGGGCGACCGGGCACCGACATCTTGGCGACCCCTGGTGTTGGCAACAAGGACACAAAGTGGTCGAATACAGCCACATCCCGTGGACCTCTCTGGCTGTGTCGGAGGCTCCAGGCACCCAGACCAAGGGTGATTCGATACCGCTGGGGTCGACTACGTCGGTCGGTTCAGTCGGATTCGCGAGCGAAGATGACGAAGTTGTCGAGGTAGTGCCCCGACGACTTGTCGAACGTGCCGCCGCACGTGATCAGGCGAAGCTCGGGGACGGCGTCGCCCGACTCGAAGACATCGTCGGGCAGATCGCCCTTGGGGTACTGACCGGACCGGGTCACCTCGAAACGACGGATGTTGCCGTCGGCGTCGGTGACGGTGATCTCGTCATAGCGCTGGAGTTCGCCGAGCCGTGCAAAGACCGCCGGGCCGGTGAACGAGTCGATGTGGCCCGCAAAGACCGCCGGGCCGATATCGCCGGGCAGGCGGGTCTGCTCGTACCATCCGGCTTGGTCGAAATCGTGGGGAACCTCTGGCCTTGAGCCGCTGAGGTTCAACCCCGGGGTTGGTGCGCTGACGTCGATGGCGGGAATTTCGAGGAGGGCGGGCTTGATGCCGCCGGTACCCTCGTGGGTTTCGAGCGGGACCGAGGGGACGACGTCGGCTGCGTCGCTCGAAGCGTTTTGGGGTGTGGCGCCCGATGCGGTGGGGCCACCGACCTGCCAAATCCCCAGGCCGAAGAGGACGATCGCCGTGAACGCTTGCAGCTGCCACGGCACCCTGACCCCGCGCCGTGCAGGCGCGGAATCAGGCGTGCCGATCGAGCTCATGTCTGATCAGTCCGTGCGGCGGCGGTTGCGGATCGCAAAGGCGCTCATGCCGGCACCGGCGAGTACGGCCAGGCCGCCACCGAGCATGCCACCGTTGCCGTCTTCGGCGAGGCCACCAGCACCGGTGTCGATGGGACCGACAGCGGTGTCGAGTGGGGCCAGGCCGAGCTGCTCCCGGATGTTGGCCCGCACGGCGACCAGTTCGGGGAACTGGTCGAAGAAGCGAAGCTTCTGGTCGACCACCCTGTTGCCGGTTACCGGGAACTTGTAGTGGGGGTCGACGTTCACGAAGCTGGGGCCGGTTGGTGCGTCGAGCAGGATCCACTCGGCGAACGTCTCCGCCATGTCCTCGGCCGGGTTTTTGGCCGAGTAGTTGTTGGTCACGTACTTGTCGGGGCTGTAGCGCTTCTCCTTGGCGGCCTCGGACTCGTCATAGTCCTCGCCGTCGGTGACGCCCGGGTAGAACGCCTTGTCCCACAAGCGGAGGTAGGACCCCTCCTTGGGGCACTCCTCGCCACCGTCGTACACATCACAGGCCTTCCCCCGGGTGCCGGGCTGCAACGCCGACGGGCGGAACTGCAAGAGGTGTGCGGTCTCGTGGATCATCGTTCGGGTGAGTTCCTTGAACTCGATTGCGCCGCTGACGTCCAACGCGAGGTAACGCTTGTCGGGATTCAGGGCGCTCACCTGCAGGGCGCCGTCGGTGCCCCCGGACTTCTCGGAGTCGATGCCGACGAACAGGTCGATCTCGGGGCGGGTTGCCGCAGGAAACAGCGCGGCGTACCGGCCCCACACCTTCTGGTGGAGCGCCGGGATGGCGGTGTTGCCGTTGGGGACGAGCTTGTCGCCGTCGATGCGGTATTCCTCGACGATATAGATGGAGTCATCGTCGACCTCGCCGGTGGTCAACGCCCGAGGGGGGCTCACCACGTTGGCCGTGGTATCCACCGACTCGACCGTGACGGCCGTGGTCGGCGTTGACGAGTCGGCTTCTTGCGCACCAACGGTCAGGTGCGACGTGGCGACCAAGCCGAGACCGGCCAACGAGACAGCCAGGCCGGTACGGCGCAGCCATGACACCCGGTCCGGCTTGACCGAAACGGGACTCGCAGGAACTGCACTGACGTGTTTTCTCTTTTGTCAAGGCCGAACCAGCTCCGGCAGCGCAGAGAAGCTAGCAGCGGCCCGAGTCACGGCAACTATCTCCGCATTGACTCACTCGAAACCTCCGGGTCCGGGGTTCGTTGCCTCACGCAGGAGTCTCCGGGTAGGAGCGGGCTGATCGAACCGCATCGGCGGGTTTCGCTCGAGTAGGTGTCGTGGCGGGGGCCTTGGCTGCTTCGTTGATGCGCCGTGTCGCCTGATCGATCTTGAGCGATGTCGGGCCGTCACCCGTCCAGGGGCTCATCCGCCCGTACCGGGAGTGCATGGTCGATCTATCCAGCCCTAACCGTCGCTATCGCTTCGCTATGGAACGCGGTGAGGCGACCCCGGGATCGCTTCGGAACTGTTGGGTGTGCGACGCGGGGACCTCCATCCCGAACATGCTCACCGCATCTTTGCGTCGGCGGTCGAAGCGCTCACCCGATTCCAGGGACAGGTCTGACAGCGCGGGGTGGCGAGCTTCGATACCTGCGAACGTTGAGCTGTCAGAACCACCCGGGCTTTTGCCAACACCATGACGACCAAGCAGCTCACCAGCCGAGAGTTCAACCCGAACACCGGCAACGGAAACCCGCAGTCAACAGCGGACCGGTCTACATCACCGACCGGGGCAAACCTGCCTACGTACTGCTCACCTTCGCCGACTACCAACGGCTCGCAGCCAACCGACCGAACATCATCGAACTCCTCGCCCAGCCATCTGAGGAGGGAAGGGAACTCAACCTTGGCCGTCAACATCCATTGACGGTCAAGTGCCCAGTGTTGGCGCACTCCCACGGGCCACGCCGGTTCCCGGGTGACCCGGACCGGGATTGTCGGGTGCCCATCGGCTGGGTCAACATCCGGTGGCGTCGCGCAACGTTTGGCATGCCTGCCTCAGCCGTGGTGGCTTGAGCCGGGTGATCGGTCGTCGGAATGCGGACCGCGGAATGGTGTGAATGTTGTCGAAGTTGACGACGCAATCGGTTGGGACGCCGTCGTCGGTGGTCAGGTCGAGTTCAGAGACCAGGCCGCGGACGGTTCGCGTGATGGCCGCCACCACGACTGAGCCGATGCGGTCAGCTACTGGATCTCGGGTAAGTACCAGCACGGGGCGGTCCCCGCCGGGCGTTGCTGCGAACCAGATCTCACCGTGTTGCATCGGCCCAGTCCGAGAAGTCTTCGGCGGGTCCCCAATCGGCGACTTGGCCGATTGCCGACTCGTCGGCTGAGAGTGGAGTCTTCAACCATTTCTCTGCGTCGTATTCGGAGGCGAGCCGGCTGAGGTGACGGTGAAGTGCCTCGCGGAGCAGTTCGGATTTGTCGATACGCAGTTCGTCGGCCCATCGCTGCGCTGCGTCTGCTTCGTTGTCGTCAACTCTGAAGCTGATCATTGTCATACGGCAAGGGTAGGCCGTATGACGGAGCCCTGCAAGGTACCCGTACACCAGAATCGGTGAAATCGAACACCCAAACCGGACACCTCGCCGGTTATTCGGCACCTGCCGCACTCTTCGGGCTGAGCGAAGTGTGTGACCCCCGATCTGGACCATTCAGAGGGCCCAACTCACGAGAGCCCGCAACGGCTCCCGCAAGAAACCCGGCTCGATGGGCGCCCCGTTGTCGCGTCGCCCGGCGCAGTGCCCTCGGCTCCGTCGGACCGCCCTACCCATCGCCGAGGCCGGGGCTGACCCGGCGCACGCAGCGGCCGACCCGGAATTTCGTGATTCGGGCCTCCTGGGGTCGGTAGACGTCGCTCCGATGCTGGACCGTTGCGACTCTGACCTGGCGTTCCTGTTCATCGATCTCATAGATGACCCGGAAGTCGCCGCGGCGGGCACTATTGGAACCCTCCAAGTCGAGCCGGAGGGGCTTCCCGACCCGATACGGATTCTCCGAGAGGCCGCCGTGGACGAACTCCACGCACGCAACTACGACCTTCTCCGGGAGCCGGTTGAGTGATCGCCTGGCCCGAGGCGACCACACGACTTCAGAACCGCTCCTCGCTCATTCAGCCCTGACCCGCGCAAGAACCTCGTCGCGGGTGAGAACCTCACCCTTACCTGCCGCAAGCTCAGCTCGACCCTCGCTGATCTCGTCCATCAGTTGGCGGTCGCTCAGGATCTCAAGAGTCTCTTCGAGGGACGCCAAGTCTTCGACGCTCAACATCACGACCGCAGGCCTGCCGTGCTTCGTCACAACCACCCGGCCATGCTCCCGCTCGAGCCCCTCCACTACCTCCGAAAGCCGGTTCTTGACGTCCGCCAAGGCGAGATGTTCCTGAGCCATCATGGCTATAAGTATGGCTAGACCACTGGCCGGCGTCAACCCAAGGTCCTGACGTCTGGCCAGACGGAAGTGCAGAACCGGGCTCGCCTACACACAGAATACGACCGTCCCCCGACGAATCGCCGAACGACTTCTCGGCACCAACAGCCTGCGTAACAGCCCCGCCCTAGGCGCAGATGAGGGTCCCCCCGTTGACCGGTCACCTCGATTAGGAGGTAACCATGTCAGTGATGGAGGAGAAGCCGACCCGAACGCGGCGTAGCTTCACCGACGAGTTCAAGCGTGATGCTGTGGCGATGGTGCTCGACGATGGCAACAAGATCGTCGATGTCGCCGAACGTCTGGGAGTCGGTGAGGGCACGTTGGGGAACTGGGTCCGTCAGGCCCGAGTTGATCGGGGTGAGCGTGCGGGCGTGACCACGACCGAACGCGAAGAACTCGTGGTGCTGCGCCGGGAGAACGCCCGGTTGCGGATGGAACGAGATCTACTCAAACGAGCGACGGCCTTCTGGGTGAAGGAGTCGGGACAGTGACCCGCTATGAGTGGGTCGCTGCTCGGAAGGCCGAACGATTCCCGACCGCGATGGCATGTGAGGCCGCTGGGGTGTCCACCTCAGCGTTCAACGATTGGCGACGCCGCCGGGCCGCCGGCCCGACCACCGCCGAGGTGGCCGAAGCGGCCCTGGTCGCCGAGATCCGCAACATCCATGCCGAGGTCGACGGAACCTATGGTCAACCCCGGATGACACCGGAGCTGACCTCACGCGGGTTCTGTGTGAACCACAAGCGGGTCGAGCGGCTGATGAGGGCCCATGGGATTGTCGGGGTTCACAAGCCGGCCAAGGTGCGCACCACGATCCCCGCCGAGGACAACCCGCCCATGCCCGACCTGGTCGGACGCCGGTTCGCCCCATCGGCGCCCGACGTGGTCTGGTGCGGCGATATCACCTACGTCCCGACATGTGAGGGCTGGCTCTATGTCGCTTCGGTGCTCGACCTCGGGTCTCGACGGCTGTTGGGCTACTCGATGGCCGGACACATGCGCACCGAGTTGGTCGCCGACGCGCTCAAGATGGCAGCCGGGGAACGAGGAGGCCACACCGCCGGCGTCGTCTTCCACGGCGACCGCGGAGCCCAATACATGTCCGGTGACTACCGGGACCTGATCGCCGAGCTCGGCATGGTCCAGTCGGTCGGCCGCACCGGGGTGTGCTGGGACAACGCTGTTGCGGAATCGTTCTGGTCATCACTCAAACGCGAGGTCGTGCACCGCCACCAGTTCCGCACCCGGGCCGAGGCACGTCGGGCGATCTTCGCCTGGATCAACCGCTACAACCACCGCCGACTGCACTCCAGCCTCGGCTACCTCCCACCCGCCCAGTGGGAGAACAACTACCGTCAACCCCAGGCCACCCTGGCCGCGTAAACCACGTGACCGGCCAACAGGGGGAACCTCACTTCACACATGAGCGTTCTGATCGCGTAGTGGCAGCACAGGTGCCCCCAGATTTCTTGGTGGACCATGTCGGGTGACTTCGACCTGAGGACCACCCTCGGTCCGCGCTGATGGGTTTTCAACTCGTCGAACGCCGACTCGATTTCCCACCGCTGCGTATAGGCGGCTGCGAGTTCCTCGGCTGTGATGTCGTCGGGGTCCAAGACCGTGGTGAACAGCCTGAACTCACCGGATTCCTGGCCGGTGCCGTTGTTGACGGTGTAGTCGATCAACCGAACCCGGAACGCCTCGCGGTCTTTGAGGCCGGGGGTGTTCGGCGGGCGGATCTCCACAAGCCAGGAGCCGTCGGAGAGTTCCTCAATCGGGTAGGGCTTGACCTGCTTCGAGATCCGCCACAACAGATCAGCGCCGGTCGCTGCGGCCTGTTCCCACAAGGGGAAGCTGTAGAAACCGCGGTCGGCGAGCATCAACATGCCCGGCTCGAGCCGGTCGATCAACGGGCCAGCCAGCTCACGTTCACCAGCCGAATACACGCCGATCTCAGCGTCGAACATCACATGGGTTCCGCACTCGGCCATCGCAACAACCCGGGCCTGAGGGAACGCCGCACGCTCGCCCTTGGCCACCCCAGGCCGACCAAAGAACAAGTCGTTGTCCGGACTGTCAGCCAGATCGAACGTGGTCCCATCAACAGCGACCAACCGCCGTCCGGCCAGAAACGAACCTGGTGTGTCAACCGTTGCGATTGGTTGGGTGACCTGACGGAACATCGCCTCGACCGGTGCCGACCCCAACCGGATACGGGCCTGGGAGATCGCCGACTTCGTCGGCAACTTCCACGCCTTCTCCCAACCCGACGACCACGACAGGCCATCGGTCAGCAACGACAACACATCCACATAGGAACCGTCCGCGTACAACGCCATACCCATCGAGTAGTAGGCCATCACCCACGCCGGCAACGACCTGTGACGCTGCTCCTTCGCGCCCGCCTCGGCGATCACCTCATCAACGACGTCAGGCGGGAACGCCCGCGTCAACACACCAACCGACACCAGGTCCGACAAACGACGATCCGACTCGGGCTTCAACTGTCCAGCACGTGGCATCCACCCAAACTACACCCATGTAACCCTAACTGGACGGTATTGGCTCTAAGCCCGGAACATCCTCGAAGATCGAATCGTCGGTTGCGAGCGGTAGGTCACCTGCCAACGCGACTGCACCCACCCAGCGGTCGGCTTCATGCTCCTTCGCCCCAAGGCCATGACCGGCCCGCACACACCACGTGCGCAGTTCGACGTAGGAGTCCGTCACGGCGGCCAGCGGTGGGACAACGCCTGCCTGGTCGATCATCTGAGCAAGGACTTGACGCCTCCGAGGCCCCCAACCGGCCACCTCGGCACCAAAGCGCATCTCGGCCACGACTGCGAACGGCAGCACCCAGGCGACTGCTTGCAGGACGGGCTCCCATCGAGCCTTACGATCTGATGGTCGGGTGCCTAGCCAGGCGCTCGCGACCATCGTGTCGATCACGGCTGCACTCTGCACCGTGTCAGGCTTCCGCGAGGATTCTGAAGAACTCGGCCTCATCGTCGGGGGTCAGGTCTTCGATTTGGAAGCGACTCAGGTCGCCCATCGGCTTCAGGTCGCGCACAATCTCGGCAATGGTTGTCGGATCCATCCGAGGATTCGCGTCCTCGCTTGTTGCGGTGTCGGCCACTGTGATGCTCCCGTCCAATCTTGAGCCTACCGGGACTCAGCCCCTTCCTCACAGGTTGGCTTCCCCCCCACATTCGCAGAGTCCGGATCAAACCTTGCGCTTGATGCACCGCCCGCAACGGCGGCGGGTCGGCATCCACGCGCCGGCATTGCTGACACTTCGACGCCGTGTGGCACGGTAGCCGGCGTGCACGGACATTCCATTGCCGACTTCACCGGCGTCGCCGAGACCTTCAGCAAGCAACTGCAACACACCACGGGCGGGGCCTCCGTGGCCGTCTACCACCGGGGCGAGCTGGTGGTGGACCTGTGGGGAGGGTTGCGAACCGACGACGGCGATCCCTGGAGCGCCGACACCCTGGCGATGTGTTTCAGCACCACCAAGGGCGTCGCCTCGGCGGCCCTCCACCTGCAGGTGGAGGCGGGGCTGGTGGACTACGACGAACCCGTGGCCACCTACTGGCCGGAGTTCGCCCAGAACGGCAAGGAACACCTGACCGTGCGGCACGTGCTCAGCCACTCCGCCGGCCTGCACCGGCTGCGCAGCATCATCGACGACGCCGGCGAGATGCTCGACTGGGACCACATGGTGGACGCCCTCGCCCGGCAGGAACCGGCCTATCCGCCCGGCACGAAGACCGGCTATCACGCCATCACCTACGGCTGGTTGGTGGGGGAGATCGTCCGCCGGGTGACCGGCCGTCCCTTGGCGGAGGTGGTGGCCGACGACCTGGCCGCTCCGCTCGGCCTCGACGGGCTGTTCGTGGGCTGCCCGCCCGAGGAGCGGCACCGGGTGGCCGCCCTCGAACCGATGAACGGCATCCGGTCGCTGCTTCCCGGGCCCGCCCACCGGGTGGAGAAGGCGATCGGCACGCAGCTGGCCAAGTCGCTCAGCATGGTGCGCTCGCCGGTGAACCCCCGCCGGATGATCAACGCCCTGCTGCCCCGGGGCATGGAGGACGTCCTGGCCGGGCCCGAGCTCATGGACGCCTCGGTCCCCGCCATGAACGGGTTCTTCACGGCACGCTCGCTGGCCACCCTGTACGCCACCCTCGCCGGGGGCGGCGCCCTGGGCGAGGTGCGCCTGTGGTCGCCCGAGCTGGTCGAGCGGATCGGTGAGGTGCAGAACACCCGGCGCGACCTGGTGTTGGTGGTGCCCATGCAGTGGCGGCTGGGCTACCACCGCGTGATGACCAGCCGCGGCGGATTCCCCGAGGGCTTCGGCCACTTCGGCTTCGGCGGCTCGGGCGCCTGGGCCGACCCCAGCCGGGACCTGGCGGTCGCGATGGTGTGCAACCGGGGAGCAGGTACGCCGGTGGGCGACCTGCGCCTGATGCGGCTGGGCACTGCGGCGATCGCCTGCGCCGACGGCCGGGGCGCCGGTCGCTGAACGCCGGCGACCGGGCGCGCTGCCGGTCGCACCCGGCGGAGTGGACCGCTGCCACGCCAGGAACGGGTGGCGGACCCCGCGAGAACGTGTTCTACTTGGGAGGCGCCCCGGGGGGTCTCGCCGCTTGCGAGTCGACCGCGTCGTCGCACCTGTTTCCCACGGAAGGTTGATGCCCATGACCATGACCGAGCCCGCACCCAGTGAGACCCCCGATCGTGAAGCCAGCACGGCGGCGCCGTACACGATCATCTCGGCCGACTGCCACGCCGGCGCCAACCACCAGACCTACCGCGAGTACCTCGACCCGGAGTTCGTGCCCGACTTCGACGCGTGGCGGGGCGAATACAAGAACCCGTACAAGGACCTGGGCGACAAGCGGAAGCTGCGCAACTGGGACAACGAGATGCGCAACTCCCAGCAGGAGGCCGACGGCATCGCCGGCGAGGTGGTCTTCCCCAACACCGTGCCGCCGTTCTTCCCCAGCTTCGTGCTGTTCGCCAAGCCGCCCACCGACGAGGAGTACCGCCACCGCCACGCCGGCGTGCAGGCGCACAACCGCTGGCTGGTCGACTGGTGCGGCGAGTTTCCCGAGCGCCGCGCCGGCGTGGGCCAGATCTTCCTCAACGACGTCGACGACGCCATCGCCGACGTCCGCTGGATCAAGGAGCACGGCCTGCGCGGCGGCATCCTGCTGCCCAACATCGCCCCCGACGTCAAGTGGGTGAAGCCGCTCTACGACCGGTGCTACGACCCGCTGTGGGAGGTGCTCCAGGACCTCGAGGTACCGATCAACGTGCACTCGGGCACCGGCAACCCAGATTACGGCAGGTATCCCGTGTCGATGCTGCTCTACATCAACGAGGTGCCCTTCTACACCGAACGTCCCCTCGTGCAGCTGATCCTCTCCGGCGTGTTCGAGCGGTTCCCCCGCCTCAAGGTGGTGTTCACCGAGGCCGGTTGCGCCTGGGTGCCGCCGCTGCTCGAGCGGCTCGACAGCGTCATCCGCGGCATCCGCGAGACCGGCGCCACCGGCGAGATCCGCTACGGCGACGACCACGTATTGCCCAAGGACGCCACCGAGTACTTCCACCAGAACGTGTGGATGGGCGTCAGCCAGCCCAAGCAGGCCGACGCCGAGGCCCGCCACATCATCGGGCTCGACAAGTTCATGTGGGGCAGCGACTACCCCCACGACGAGGGCACCTACCCGTACACCCGCGAGAACCTGCGGGCCCGCTTCAGCAGCGCACCCGAGGCGGAGATGCGCCAGATCCTGGCCGGCAACGCCGCCAAGATGTACGACTTCGACCTCGACGCGCTCGCCCCGCTGGCCGCCCGCATCGGCCCGACGGTCGAGGAGGTGGCCGAGCCCATCGAGGACGTGCCGGACAAGACCCTCGAGCGGCTCTCCGGCGACATGGACGCGCGAGCCATCAAGTGAGCGACCCGCAGCCCGGTACCGAGCCGGACGTGACGTCGACCTACGGCACGGTGGCGCCGAGCGCCACCTCCAACGGGAACGTGCCCGCCCTCGGCTCGGCGCCCGAGGTGCTCGTCGTCGACGAGCCCGCCGAGCACGTGCGGCGCCTCACCCTCAACCGGCCCGAGAAGCGCAACGCGCTCAGCCACCAGCTGCGGGCCGAGCTGATGCACGCCCTGCGTGAGGCCGACCAGGACCCGGACGTGCGCGTGATGATCGTGCGCGGCGCGGGCACCTGCTTCTCGGCCGGCTACGAACTCGGCGGCGGCAACGAGGGCGTGGACATGCCGCACTTCACCGCCGAGGGCGAGGGCCAGTGGCCCCGCCACGTCACCGAGACGTGGATGAGCATCTGGGATTTGGCCAAGCCGGTGATCGCCCAGGTGCACGGCTACTGCCTGGCCGGCGGCAGCGAGCTGGCCACCGGCTGCGACCTGGTCTACGTCGCCCACGACGCCAAGATGGGCTACCCGGCGGTGCGCTTCGGGGTGCCCGACATGCACTTCCACGCCTGGATGATGGGCATGCGGGCCGCCATGGAGATGATGGTCACCGGCGACTCGATCTCCGGCGACGAGGCGGTTCGGCTCGGCTGGGCCAACCGGGCCTTCGACGAGGCCGACCTCGACGACGAGGTGCTGGCCGTCGCCGGACGCATCGCCAAGATCCCCACCGACATCGTGTCGCTCAACAAGCGCCGTGCACCGGGGCATGGACACGATGGGCATGCGCACCGCCATCCGCCAGGGCACCGAGCTGTGCTCGCTGGGCACGAAGGCGGCGACGTTCACCGAGTTCATCGAGAAGTCCCGCGAGCAGGGCCTGACCAAGGCCCTCGCCGAGCGCGACAAGCCCTTCGGCGACTACCGCACCGGCGACTGAAACTCGAGGGCCTCCCGGCCGTACCAGAGGTACGCGACGGCAAACATGAGGCGTTGCAGCACACCGTCGATCGACCCGTCCAGGCCCATCCAGACGGGAAGCACCACCGACGCGGCGACCGCGACCACGTCGAGGACCCTCCAGCGCCGCCCGTCGGCGGCGCGCACGAACGCCACCGCCGTCACCCCGAAGGCGAACGCGAACCCCATCACCGTGGCGGCGACCGAATGCAACGCGTCCTCGGTGCGGTCGAAGACGGGGTTCGGCTCCCACGAGCGCAACGAGAACGCCGCAACACCCACCATGCACACACCGAAGACGACGTGCAGGGCCGTGGCCGGTTGCCCCCAGCGCCCGCCGCGAAGGTGGGAGATCCACAACACGGCCAGCCCGAAGAGGACAAACCCGAGACGCGCCATCCACGCGCCGCTGACACCCTGCCCGCCGGACTCGCTGGTGGTGTGCTCGACCCAGGAGTAGGACTCCGCAAGCACCGTCGGCGCCAGGACAAGCGCCAGCGCCGATGCGCCCAGTGCCCCCACCCCCAGCGAGACTCGGAAACGATCGCTCATCGCTGGATGTCCTTGGTCGGCGACACCCTGAATCTAGCGAGACCCCGCCAAGCAACGGCCTGACGACGATCTGGGGACCCAGACACGACACCACGCCCCCGTGGCCAACGATCGTCGGGCGGTGATTGCCGCTACCGTCAGGGCGATGCCGGGCCGAGATGCTGCCGACGACGAGGCGATCGATGTCGACGAGGTGGTCGAAGGACTCGACGACCAGACCGTCAGGCGGCTGCTCGTCCGCTCGGCCGAGGCCCATGAGGACGTGATGCGCTCGGTTCGCCTGGCGGCCGCCGGGACGACCGAGCGGCTCGACGCCCTCACGACCGCGATCGACGACGGGCTGCGGACGCGGCGTCACCTCGACTATTGGGCTTCGTCCGCCTGGGCCCGGGATGCCGACCCGGTCGTGGACCTCCTTGCGGAGGAGGTTGCCGACCACCCGTCGCCGCAGCTGATCGCCTTGCTCCAACGAGCGGCCGGCCACCTGGTCAAGGTGATCATGCGGGCCGACGACTCCAACGGAATGATCGGCGACCTGTGCCGTCGGGTGCTCGACCTGCATCGTCAGGCCTGTGAGTCGGGCGTCGCCGATCGGAAGAACCTGGCGAGATGGATGGTCAAGTTCACGTTCAAGGACCAGGACTTCTTTGTCGTCGACCCGGTCGAGTACGCCGATGCACTTGGGGACGAGGGCCTGGCCGCCTACCGGCGTGCGGTCGCCAAGGCGTCCGATGGGGGCTCGGCTGGGGACCCGGCGGCCCCGCTGGGCGGCCTCTACGGGGGATTCCCCAGCTATGCGGCCAAATATGCGGCTGAGCGCCTGGCGGTTCTGGACCGTGATGTCGACCGGCTCGTCGCGTTGCTCGGCGGTGACCTGTCGTCGCCGCACCAGTTTCAGCGAGTGGCCGAGGCATTCGTCGAACTCGGTGAGCCGGACGAGGCGCTCGGTTGGGTTCGCCGGGGAATCGCCGAGACCTCCGGGTGGCAGGTGTCGAAGCTCTACGACCTGGCCGCCGACCTGCTCGCCGACGCCAACGCACCGGACGACGTGGTCGAGTTCCGTCGGCATCACCACCAACGGATGCCGTCGTCCTCGACCTACGCCAGGCTGAAGGATGCAGCCGGCACCATCGGCACGTGGGAGGACGAGGTCGGGCGCCAGGGAGGTGCTCGCTGAACGCGACCCGGCCGGCTACGTCGACGCCCTGCTGGCGGATGGCGAGGCCGACCAGGCCTGGGCGGTCGCAGCGACCGGCGACCACGAGGTCGCAACCTCACAATGGCTTCGCCTGGCCGAGGCCCGCGAGCCGACCGCTCCCGGCGACTCGATGACGGTCTACCTGCGGCTCGCCGACGAGGTACTCCTTCGAGCGAACAAGCGCGCCTACCGCGACGCGGTCCGGCATCTCAAGGCGGCCCGTCGGGCGGCGACCGCCGCCGGGAGGATCGACGAACTGGAGCTGCGCCTCAACGAACTGAGGGAACGCAATCGGCGGCGTCCCTCACTCATCTCGATGCTGGACAAGGCCGGACTTGGCTGAGGGTGCCGCTCGGCGCCGCTAGTCGGACTCGAATTCGCGCTCGGCGACCCGCTGCTGGAGCTCCGTGAGCGACACGCCCTCCGGCCCGAGCAACAGGGCCTCCCCGTTGTCGGTCGGGAACTCAAACCGCGCTCGGAGAGCGACTCCTCAGCTCCGTCGTCGCGGTGGAGCACGACGGTCTCGCCCGGCCAGGGATTGACCATCGTGACCGGCCGGCCCTGCTCGGACTCGATCCGAACGAACTCCACGCCCTCGGCCGATCGGCTGGAGGAGACCAGGAAGGCACCCCACGAACGCAGATGTTCAAACCGTGCCGGCTGCTCGTCGGGCCACACGGGAAACAGGCGCAGGACGTGCCCGTGGCTGGACAGCAGCATCTCGTTGACCGTGTTGGGGACGGTGCTGGTGTTCTCGATGCCGTGGGGGTTGTCGGCCCGAAAGCCGTTGGGCCAGCCCCCGTCGACGTACTCGGAGAGGAACTCGAGGATGGTGTCGGCGTCGTAGCCCACCCGGACCGCTGCGGGGAAGAAGCTGTTGGTCCCGTTGCCGTCGTCCCACGCCGCCTTCTGCTCGATCGTGTTCCTGGCGATCTCGAGCAGCTCGTCGGGACTGTCCGGACCGATCGCCTCGCCGGGATAGATGTGCTGGGTCGCGACCGTGTTGGTGTCGACCCAGTCCGTTCCCCGCTCGGCCAGGCGAAAGACCGTCGTTCCGTTCCGGGACATGGTCGGGAACTCGCTGAGGTGGTCCAGGAGGTGGTTCCACTGCTCGTGGCGGTCCTCGTCCACGCCCAGCGCCGTGCTCATCTCGAGGGCGACGTCGATCGTGTTGCGCACCAGGGCGAGCGAGACGATCGGGTTGAAGTCGCCCGCCGTCAGCTCATGGACGGCGTCGTCCTCGATGACGTAGCGATCGCCGGCCTCGTCCCAGGTGACGTAGGCCTCCCAGAAGTCCGCCAGGCCCTTGATGAACGGGTACACCTTCGAGGCGTAGTCGAGGTCGTAGGTGGTCCGCCATCGCGTGGCCACGTTGACCGCCGCATACGCGCCGTCGCTCTTCTGGCCGAGGAACGCCCGGCCCGGGATGGATCCCGCTGTCGTAGGGATCGCCGTACGACGACTCGTATCCCTTGGGGCCGATTCCCACCGGGTAGTAGAGGCCGGGGATGCCCAGCTCGTCCTCGGCGTAGTCGCCGGCCCGCTCCATGAAGTCGAGAAGTGGCTGATCGTAGGGCTCGGCCTGCTCGATCCGATTCGACGAGTAGAGGTGATAGTAGGGGGCGCTGTAGTTGTAGTTGAGGTGATAGTCGCCGGACCACATCGGAGCGTCGGTGGTGACCCAGGTGCCGAAGATGCCTGGGGGAAAGTCGGGATTGCGGCTGGTCGCGCCCGCCACGTAGGTGGACATCCAGTAGAAGCGGTCGAGGTCGTCGAGGTTGGTTTCGACCACCGAGCGGTTCCAATAGTCCTCCCACCACGCCGAATGCTCCGACCAGAGCTGGTCGACATCCGCTTCGCGGCTGAGCCGGATCGCCTCGGCGCGGTGGTCCTCGGTGTCGAAGCGGCTCGTCATCGACAGCACCAGCTCGGCGGGTTGCCCCGGTTCGAGCACCACCGAGTTGGGGTCGCCGCCGGAAACACGCAGGGCGGTGGCCGCCGCCGTGGGCCGGCTCACGTCGCGTTCGAACCGGCGCTCGGCCCAGGACACGCCGTCGTCCTCGCCGACGTCGGTGTCGGATTCGTCGCTCGACGCCGGCTGCATCGCCACCGACACCGTGCGGGCCGTCTCGCTCTCGAGGCGGACCACGAGCACGTTCTCCGTGGCCGCCACCCACGCCTCGATACTCAGGCCCTCGTCTCCGCCCACTTCGCCCGTCAGGCGGGGATGGAGGTACTCCATGTCGACCGACCACTGCGAGCCGTCGACCGAGTCGGCGCTGATGTCGAGCGTGCCGAAGACCTTGGGCGTACCCGCGGGAAAGGAGTTGGCGAAGCGCCAGAAGTCGTTCTTCGAGAGGAAGAGCGACACGCCGTGTTCGGCGGCGCCCATCGTCACTCCCAGATCGCCGTTTCCGAGGAGCGGGCCGTCGACGCTGAACACGCTCGGGGTCCTCCGAGGTGGCTCGGCCCATTGCGAAACGACGCCGGTGACGGGATGCTGCAGCGTCAGGGGCTTGGCCGTGGTCTGGGGGCCGCCGCTGCGGCCGTCGGGGTCACCCTGGTTGCCCACGCACGAACCGGCGAGGACCACGATCGCCACGCCCGCGGCGAGGGACTTCAGGCGCAGAGGGCTTGTCTAACACCCCCTGGTTTGGGATCAGCCTCGCTCGAGCTGCGCCGATTCGTGGGCGGCCTCGGTCCCGGCAGGCTCGTTGACGGAGTACTCCGCCTCGGCTCGGGACACCTGCCCATCGGCGTTGGCGTCGGTGCCGTCACACGGGTTGGTGGCGAGCACTGCGAGAACGTGTTCTACTTGGGCGCGCCCGGGGCTCGCACCGAAGTGACGGCACCGCGGTTGCCGCCCGCTCCACGGAGGGTTGATGTACCCCACCACGACGACGACCGACCAGATCACGACGCCGGTCGAGTGCGGCGCGCCCCTCCGCGGCCGCCTCACCGGAGGGTGAACGCCGGGGCGTCGGGCTCGGGCGCGGCACCCCGCCCGGCCGGGGTACTGGCGATCTTCGTCGGCGTCCAACTCGCCCAAACGATGGGGGCGCTCGACGGCACGATCGTGGCCACGGCGCTGCCTACGATCGCCGACGATCTCGGCGGGTTCTCCCGAATCACATGGGTGGTCACCGCCTACGCGCTGGCCGCCGCGGCGTCGATGCCGATCTACGGCAAGCTCGGCGATCTCTACGGTCGCAAGGCCGTCCTGGTGCAGGCGATCGGCGTGTTCCTGGTGGCGTCGCTGATGTGCGGCGCCGCGCAGAACCTCAACCAGCTGCTGCTCGCCCGGTTCCTGCAGGGACTCGGCGCCGGCGGATTGGGCACGCTGTCGATGGCTGTGCTCGCCGGATGTGATCCCCGCCCGGCAACTGGCCGCTGGATGGGCTACTGTGGCGTGGGCTTCGCCGTGTCCAGCGTGGCCGGACCGTTGGTCGGCGGACTGTTCGGTCGACCATCTGAGCTGGCGGTGGGCGTTTCATCAACCTGCCTGTCGGGCTGATCTCGGCGGCGATCGTGGCCACCCGTTCCCCAGCACCTGGCGGCGGGTCGATCACGCCATCGACTGGCCGGGATCGTCCTGATGGTCGTCTCGCTGAGCGTTGATGCTGGTGGCGACGTTGGGCGGCGACACGCTGGCCTGGTCGTCCCCGCAGATCATCGCCCTGGCGCTGGCTGTGCCGGCAGTTCGCCATTTCTGGTGCGGCGCGCAGCTGGTGGCGCCCGAGCCGGTGCTGCCCCTCCGGCTGCTCGACGACGGACTGGATGCGGGTGGGCACGGCGTCAACTTCTGCCAGCGGCGTGCTGATCTGGTGCGGCATCTTCTTCATCCCGCTGTTGTGCAGGAGGTGAGCGGCCTCAGCCCCACCGCCGCCGGGTTCACGCTGATGCCGCTGGGATGCCCGGCGCCGCCGCCGGCACCCTGGTGGCGGGTCGGGCGGTCGAACGGTCGGGACGCTCGAGGTTCTGGCTGATTCTTGGGGTCGGCGATGATGTCGGCCGGCATCGGACTGTTGGCCACCGCTTGGCTGGGCACTCCCCGCCGGTGGTTGGCGCCTGGGCGCTGGTGCTCGGGCTGGGCGTCGGGTTCGTGATGCAACCGTCGCTGCTGGCGGTCTGAACGCTGCGCCGCCCAGGACCTGGGCACGGCCACCTCCACCGTGTTGCTGCGCCGATCGCTCGGCTCGACCATCGGCGGTCCTGATCTTCGGCGGTGCTCGAACGCCGGGCTGGCCGGTCGGGCGATGAACGCCTCCGGGTTCGCCCACGCCAGGTTGATGGTGTTCCTGGCCGGTTCGCCGGTGCGATCGCCTGGATCGTGCTGGCGCTCCGCCTCGACGACCGGCCCCTGCGCACACCGAGCTGGTGACATGTCTGCGACCAGATGTCACCCACCTCGAGGGTGGGTGACCTCCCCGCAAGCGGGTGGCGCTACTCCAGCTTGGTCTCCGAGGCACCGGTGCGGATCGTCACGGTGCTCATGCCCTCGGAGCCCACGGTGATCGAGTAGTAGAAGCCTGCCTCGACCACGATCGAGTCGCCCTCCTCCATCACGATGTCCTCGCTGCCGGGTCCTCGCTGCCGTGCACCGGCGCCGCCGTCGACCACCATGATCAGCTCGCGTCCATGATGCCGGGCGATGTGGTAGTCGGCGGGCAGCGAGCTGTAGTTCATGTGGAAGCCGCCCCCTACTCCTTGACGATGCGCTTGCGCTTCGCCCCAGCCGCTTGGCCTGCTCGACCACGCCGCCGGGGTGGCCTTGGCGGCCTGCCCTTCGACCAGCCGATCTGGTCGAAGTCGAAGTGGCGGTAGGCCCGCCGGGGGCCTCGGTGAGCGGTGCGTCGGACATGTGGGCTCCTTGGTGTGTCGGGTGGATCTCCGGCGCTGCCGGTCGATCCGTGCGGATGGGCTCCGTCATACCTGATGGTATCAGTTGCTGGACTGGATGGGCTTCCCCTAGGCTGCGCTCCATGGGGAGCCCTAGTCCGATCGTGGTCGGCACTGGCGTATCCGTCCTGGTGGTGGCCTGAGGACGGCTTCGCCGAGGAGGTGGCGGCACTCGAGGCGATCGACCCCCGCATCGGAGGTGGTGTTCCCCACCTACGAGGAGCCCCACGAGGTGCGAACCGCCCGGGGCGCACCCCAGGCGGACGGGGCGGCGCCGATGGAGGCCCAACCGATCGAGCCCGAGGACCGGGAGCTGATGGCCCGCATGCACGTGGCCCTGGCCATCGACGTGCCGCCCAACATCACCACGATCGCCCCCGACCTCGCCTGGGTGCAGGCGGTCGGGATCGGGCACCGCCCAGTTGCAGGCCGCCGGGCTGGCGCCGCCGGGGTGACGCTGACCTCCAACGGCGGCTCCAACGGCGTCGCCATCGCCGAGTTCGTGTTCGGCCGACTGATCGAGGCCTGCAAGCACTTCGTCGACCTCGCTGCGGCGCAGGCCGACCACGAGTGGAAGGCGATCTACGGCACCCAGCTGAGCGGTCAGACCCTGGGGCTCCTCGGGTACGGGGCGATCAAACCTGCGCGCGGTCGCCGCGCCGCGGCGTTCGGCATGCGGGTGCTGGTGGCCTGCTGCACGCCCGACGCCCAACCGGAGCCGCCGGTGGACGAGTGCTTCGGCCCGGACGACCTGCACGAGATGCTCGGCCGCTGCGATGCGGTGATCGCCGCGGTGCCCGAGACCCCGACCGAGGCGATGGTGAACGCCGACGCCTGCAGCGATGCGACCGGGGGCGTTCTTCGCCAACGTCGGCCGTGCAGACATCGTGCTGGTCGACGAGGCCGCCCTGATCGACGCCTCGAATCCGGGCAGGTCGGATCGGCGGCCATCGACGTGTGGCCCAGGTGGAGCCGCTGCCCCCCGACCACCCGCTGTGGGAGGCGCCCAACCTGCGGATCTCCGGCCACTGCTCGACGGCGCCCTCGGCGCTCTTCCCCAACCTGCACCGCACGTTCCGGGAGAACCTGCGGCGCTTCGTCGGCGGCGAAGCGCTGACCAACCAGGTGGAGGCCGCCGTGGCTACTGACCGGCTGGTCGACGCCCACGTCCACGTGGCGTCCTCCTCCGACGAGGACGCCTTCCCGCCAACCCACTGGTACCGCAGCGACTGGTGGCGCAACGAATCCGGGGTCGAGCGGCTCCACCAGAACCCTGAAGCGTCCTGCGTGGAGGGTGCGGTCGTCGTGCGCCGCTCGGCGTGTACGGCTACGACTGCACCATGCGGCATCGGTGACGGCGGACGATCCGGCGTTGGCCTTGTCGGCGCCATCGATCTGTCCGGCGGCGACATCGAGGCCGACTTCCGGACGCTCGCCCAACACGACCACCTGGGCGGTGTCCGCCTCTTCGGGGTCGGCGCCGCCAACGCGGGAGTGGCCTACCAACGGCACGGGGCAGTTGGTGTGGAGCCTCGCCGCCGAGGTCGGCTGCACGTTGGTTCCCACGATCTTCGGGGCGACGGCCTGCCGCCCTGCGCACTCCTGGATGGAGCGAACGCCTGAGGTGGTCGTCGCCATCGACCACTGCGCCTCGGGTTCGGCGGGCCCGACGGACAACCTGGCGGCGCTGGCCGAGGTGCCGTCGCTGCACCTCAAGGTGTCGTCGCACAACCTGGACGGCGAGGGCGACCCGGCCCGCTTCGTCGACACGTCGCCAAGGCCTACGGCCCCACCCGCCTGTGCTGGGGCTCGGACCACCCCCAACACCAGTCGAAGACCTACCCACAGCTGGTCGAGCTGGCCCGGCACGCCGCCCGCAACCTCGACGTGCCGAGCACCGCGCCGGGTTCCCGGGGAAACACCCGCCGCCTGTGGTGGTAGCCCGCCATCACTTGAACCGCAGCTCGCACACGCCCAACACCCGCACGACCATCACTTGAACGCCATCACCTGCACGCCCATCACCTGAACGATCCGCCCGAGGAGACCGATGCCCGCCGACCCACCGTTCGACCTGGAACAGATCGACCGCCTGCTGACCACGACGAAGGCAGTGCGCCGACGCCTCGACCTGGAGCGAAGCGTCGACCGCGAGACGGTGGTCGACTGCATCCGCCTGGCCTCCTACTCCCCCAACGCGCCCAACGCGCAAGAGTGGCACTGGTGATCGTCGACGACCCGAGCAGCGGGCCGCCGTCGGCGAGCACACCGCAAGTGCACCGTGCCGCTGGTGTCCAAGATGCTGGTGGTCAAGGAGGCCAACGGCGACGAGGCCGGGGGCCCGCATCTCCCGCTCGATCATCTACCTCGCCGAGCACATGGCCCAGGTGCCGGTGCTGGTGATCCCCTGCTACGACCCTCGAGGCGGGCAGCGCACGCTACGGGCGGCTGATCGGCCCCGGACCGCGACTCCCACGATGGAGCCGGGCATGTACGCCTCGATCTACCCGGCGGTCTGGAGCTTCCTGCTGGCGCTGCGCAGCCGTGGCCTGGGCTCGGTGCTGACCACCGCCCACCAGGAGGACCAGGCGGCGATGGCCGAGATCCTCGGCATCCCGTCCACCTGGGACCAGACGGCGCTGCTGCCCGTCGCCCACACCACCGGCGGCGACTTCAAGCCGTCACGGCGGGCCCCGGTGGAGGACACCATCGTGTGGAACCGCTACCAGCCGTGACCGCCCGAACCCCCCACCCCGACCCGTGTGTCGACCAGGCGGCCGTGCTCGACGCCGCCGCCCTCGCCGACGAGCACGGGCTGGACACCACGCTGGAGCATGATGCTGGCCGCCGAGCTGGGCATGCGCAGCCAGTCGCTGTACGCCCACGTCGCCTGCATCGAGGGCCTGCGGGAGGGCCTGACCAGGCCAGGCGATGCCGTCGACGCTGCGCGACGCCGCCATGGCCAAGACCGGCGCCGACGCGCCAGGCGGTCGGTGGTGCGGGCGCTGGCCGACTTCGCCGACGCCCACCCGGGCCTGTACGCCGCCACGCTGCGCCCGCCCGGCGACTCGGCCGAGCTGACCGAGGCCAACCAACGCACGGTCGCTGCTGATGGCGGTGCTCGCCTCGTTCGGTCTGGAGGGCGACGACCTCGCCCACCACTACCGGGGTGATCTGGTCCAGCGTGCACGGCCTGGTCACGTTGCCACAGCGGCCTGCTCACCTGGCCCGCCAGCCCCCTGACGCCAGCTTCGAGCTGTTGCTCACCATGTTTGTCAACGAACTGGAGGCCCCACGTTGACCACCTACGAACCCGAACTGATCGAGCTCGACGGCGAGCTCGTCGACGTGCTGAGCGAGCGGGGCCTGGGCGACGGCTGCCCGTCGTCGAGCCGACGCCCGAACGCGCTCGAGGCCATGTTGACCACGCCGACGGCGACGCCGACGAGGTGCTGTTCACCCTGCAAACCTGTGGGCTGGATCGTCACCCGGCTGGGTGGTGGCCATCAACGCGGTGTTGGCCGGGTGCGAGCCGGGCCGTGTTTCCTGTCGTGCTCTCGGCGCTGCGGCTGGCCCATCCTGCCATCAACATCCGGGGCGTCAACGCCACCACCTGTATTGGTGGCGCTGATGGTGATCGCACGGCGACATCGCCCGCACCGCCGGGTCTGCCGGGCCCGGCAACCGGGCCAACGCCACCGGGCCGGGCGGTACCAGATGCGTATCGCTCGCCGGTGCCACCCCTGGCCGGGCGACGCCGCCACCCATGGCCAACCGGCCAAGTACACCTTCTGCGCCGCCGAGAACCTGGACGAGTCGCCCTGGAGGCTGCTACGCCCACAGCCGGGGCGTCGACGCCCCCAGCGTGGTCACCGTGCACCGCGGCGAGGGCCCGCACAACGTCCACGACGCCGAGGCCGACGGCGACCTCGCGGGCCGATCCTGGGCAAGATCGCCTCGGCGATGACGTCGCTGGGGTGCAACAACGCGCCGATCAGCCAGGGCGCAGATCTCGTCATCCTCGGCCCTGAACACGTACCAGCCTGGCCCAGCGGGCGCTCACCCGGCGCGACGTGCAGTCGTACCTGTTCGACCACGCCCTGCCTGCCAGCCGGTGAGTTCCGGGCCGCCACTTCGAGGAACTGGCTCCTGGCGCCCGGATGAAGCTGGTCGACGACGACCACGCGCCAAGCCGATGACCGCCGAAGCTGACAACATTCGTGTGCTGGTGGCCGGTGGCCCTGGCAAGCACTCACTGGTGGTGCCCTCGTGGGGCATGACCCGGGCAGCGCGTGACCATCCCCGTGGAGGGCTGAGCGTGATGACCATGATCTACCTGCCCGACTCGGCCCCTGGGCCCGAGATGTCCAATGCTGAGCGCCTCGCTGCCGGTGTCGCCGGGTCGGCGCCCGCATCGCCGTGCTCGACAACGGCAAACCCAACGCCGGGGTGGCCATGGTGCGTGCCGCCAACACGCTGGCGTCAAGCACCGGCGCCACGGTCTCGCTCGTCACCAAGAAGGCCCGCATGGGCCAGTCCGCTAAACGCCGCCGAGCCGATGGCCCGTGACATCCTCGAGCGCCTCACCGACGAGGCCGACCTGTCATCACCGGCGCAGCCGACTGCGGCTCGTGCACCGCCTACTCGGTGCAGGATGCGATCGAGCTGGAACGCAGGCATCCTGGCGGTTGTGATGACCACCGCACGATGTTCGAGCCGATCGCTGCCACGCTGTCGGCCAACTTCGGGCTGGCCGACACCCGCCGCCTGGTGATGCCGCCCCACCCGATCGGCGGCACCGACGAGGCGACGCTCCACCAGTGGGCCGACGCCGCCACCGATCAGCTGATCTCGCTGTTCACCACGGGCGCATGAGCGGCGACCTGAACCTCGAACCGGCCCGCCAGGCAATGGCCGCCGACGGCATCGCCCCAGCCTGATCGAGCTGCGCGGCGCCGACGCGCCCGTTGCCCAGCGTCATCGACGCCGACTGCGCCGAGTGCGTGCTGCCGCGCCACATGTTCGAACCGGTCGTGCCGACCTGCTCCGCCCGGCCAACCCGGACCTGCGCGGCCAGGCACATCGTCGACCCACGAATCACCCGAGCCGGATCCCACCCCCCGCCACCTGAGACGCCACCACCATCGACCCACCGCAGAGGGGCCCACATGACCGCCACCGCACGTGCCACCGCCCAGACCGACAGCCCTACCCCGGCACTGGAGGAGATGCCGCTGATCATCTCGGTAGACGACCACATCCTCGAGCCGCGCGACCTGTGGCAACAGGAATTGCCGGCCCGCTGCGCGAATGGCCTGAGGGTAGAACGCATCGGGTGGAGCTGTCGTTCAAGGTGGGCAGTACGGATTCGAGCGCGGCGTTGCCGACGGCTGGTGGTGCGACGTGTGGGTGTGAGGACCTTCGAGATGCCCACCGGCAGGCTGCACGCCCCGGCCGGTTCCCCAGGAGGAGGCGTCATCAACGTTCCGGCGATCTATGAGGACTTCCGGCCCGGCGCCTACGAGCAGGGCGCCCGGCTGGCCGACATGGACGCAAACCACGTCGAGGCCGCAGTCAACTTCCCCAACACGTTCCCCGGTTCTGCGGTCAGGGGTTCGCCGAGCGGAGGACAAGGACCTCGCGCTTCGCCTGCATCCGTATCTACAACGACTGGATGATCGACGACTGGTCCGGCGGCGCCGGGGCCGGACGCCTGATTCGCTTGCGCTGGTGCCGCTGTGGACGCGGAACTGGCCGCCGAGGAGGTGCGGCGCTGCGCCGCCAAGGGCTGCTTCGGCCATCGCCTTCTCCGAGAACCCATTCTGCCTCGGGTTCTCCACGATGCACTCCCGGGCGACTGACCCGCTGTGGCAGGCCTGTTGACGAGACGTCCACAGGTCAGCCGGACATCGGGTCGTCGTCGCAGATGCCCGGCACCTCACCCGACGCACCGCCGGCGGTCAGCATGGCGCTGCTTACCCGGTGAACGCGTTGGGCCCGCTGTGCGACTGGCCGCCGTCGGGCACCTCGAACGATTCGGCGGGCTCAAGGTGGTCTACGCCGAGAGCCAGATCGGGCTGATGCCCTATCTGCTCGAGCGCACCGACATCGTCTGGGAGGACGGCGTCGGCGGCATCGAACTTCCCAATGCGCCCAGTTCGTACGTGCCGGGACGGGTGTACGGCTGCATCTTCGACGATCAGCACGGCCTGAACTCGCGGGAGTCGGTCGGCATGGGGTCGATCCTGCTTGAGACCGACTATCCCCACGCTGGCTTGGGCACCTTCCCCCACTCGCGCGAGGTCGCCCACCGGCTGTGCAGCAATGCCGGAATGGACGCCGACGACACCTACGCCTTCTGCGTGGTACGCTATCGAGGCGTTCGGACTCGAACGCTTCGGCATCGACCGGTAGCTCACCAGGTCGGGTCGGTGCCTTCCGTCAACCGGAGGTCGCTCTTCACCAAGAACGCGAACAACATGAGGCAACCGCCGCCGAATCCCAATAGCCATGGGTAGCTCCCACTCCGGCGGGACCGTTCACGTGGCGAAAGGCCACAATGTCAAAACAACAACAATTTCACAGAGCCCATGCCCACGCAGGAAGTCGGAACGTCGCAACCGCCAAGTAGGCGGACAGCCAGTTACAATCGCAAGCACCGGCAATTCAGAAAGGACCTTCAGTGGCGCTACGGGGTCTCGGTCCGTTTCGCTTGAGATCCGTTCGATCCCCGCTCGGCGCGGGTCGCGATCTTCCGGTAGACACGCTCTTCGATTTCAACCTGATCGATTCGCTGCTCCGTGTTTGCGTCGAGAGCTCGCCGAAGCTGTCTGCCAGCAACGACCGTGACGCCATCCTGCTCGCGGTGGGATTCTTCATCCCGAGGCTTGACCTGAGGGCCCCAGATGACGAGGAGGACTGATCGGCGTCGCTCTTGCGCCCCATCCGATGAACCGCTTCACGTCGTCCGTGCTGCGCCGTGCCTGATTCGCCCAGTTGCCAACCCAGTCGTCCGTCCTGTCGAGCGCGATCGGCGAGCTGGTCCATTTTCGACTCGATGACCACCAACCTGCTCGGGCCGATGGCGACGTGATCGATGTCGCCCTGCTTGAGGGTGAGGTGGTTCACCAAACGCCATCCTCGTTTTTGAGCGGTGACGAGCTCTTGATCGGTCCATATTTCCTCCGTGCTCGCCCATCATCGATTATGCGCCGCTGGCGATCACACACCATGGTAGATGGTCGTCGCCATGACGCCGCACCATGCCCGAAGGCGAACCCCCTTGAACGAATCGAACCGGTCGGGCATGAGAAAGACCAATGCGCCGAAGGCGAATGACACGACCACCATGAGCACGAGCTACACAGCATTCGCCCGAACGAACGCCCGCAAGCGCTCCGAGGCGAATTCCTGTCCCGACGTTCCTGCTCGCTTAGTGCTCGCCGACGCTCGTGGCGCCACGTCGTGATTCTCTGCATAGCCTCAGTCTGACCGAAACGTAATTGATTCATTGCCGGCGGTTGGCTGGCGCGCTTCCGTCCTTCGTCATCGTCGATTCGCTCACCTACTCAGCGAGGAGCAGCGCTGTCGGCGAGGGCGGTGAACTCGTCGGCGATCAGTCGGCTGACGGGCAGCTGACGCTCGGGGTCGCAGCGCCAGTCGCTCCAGGGGAAGAGGTCGTACCAACGCCCGGAGCTGCTCGAAGTTCAGCGTGGCCACCAGGACCTGCTCGTCGGTTCCGGCCGACGCGAACACGTGGTTGAACCTGGAAACGCCGGGCCGGCATCGTGCTGTACGCCGCATCGCCGTCGCCGGTCGGACCGGTCCAGTTGGCGCTGATCGCATAAAGCAGGTTCTCCTGAGCTCCGACCACGGTCGTGTTGCGCAATGTCGCCCTTACCCGGTCCACCGGCGCTCTTGGTGGGGTTGATCAGGATGCGAACGCCCTTGAGCGCCAGCAGCCGGGTGCAGTTCCGGGTTGGACCAGAAGTCGTAACAGATCAGGATGCTGATCGGACCGAGCGCGGTCTCAAACACGGGAAGCTTCGTCGCCCGGGCTGAAACCGCTTCGTCTCCAGCGGGTGCCCCAGGTGCAGCTTACGGAAGCAACCCTCGTACCCCCTCCGGGCTCCACCAACACCGCCGAGCTGTAGAGCCGTCCCGCTGTCGGGGTCGGCCTCGTCGATGCCGAACACGATGTACACCCCAGCTCGATCGCCAGGCGGCAAGGGCGTCGCCGACGGGCCGGGCAATCGCTCGGCCTCACGCACGTGGTCGGCGCATGGGCCGGTATCCACCGAGCACTCGGTGCAATCCGGGCCGACGGCGCCCAGCGCCTCCCTCCGGGACGCATGACCAGCTGGGCGGCCCTGACGGTGCGCATCGCGCTTGGCGCAGCACCTTCTCCGGAGGCGGGCGGCCTTGACGTCGAGCTGTCCGAGCCGGATGCCGCCGCAAGTTCACGCAACGGTGACCGTTCGGCGCGCCGGTCTGTTCGACGCTGGACCTGCTGTTCATTTTTCTCCCCAAGCGCATGAACCTGGTGCTCTGACCGCACTTCCGACCCTACGGCTCCTCGGTCCGAGCTGCTCGACGTTTCGACTCAATTCCGCACCACGAGGTCGATGACCATGGACCGAGAAACGGTGGGCGCGGCACGTAACCAACCGGTTTCCACAGCGTCCTGGGATCGTCGACCATTGCGCAGAGGATCACCATGAAACTCAACCTCATCGGGCCGCTGCGAATCACACGGTCGCCGATCCTGTCGCTCGCCGGTCTGATGCTGGCGCTGGGTTCGGTCCTGTTGCCAGTAAGGCCGGCAGGAGCGCAGGCAACCACTCCACTCCTCGAGTTCGTGGACGAAGTGGCGGTGGCCAACAACCACGCCTGTGCGCTGTTGGAATCCAACCGCGCCAGGGCTGTTAGTGACAACACATGGGCAGCTTGGTGACGGGACCACGATCGACTCCACGATCCCGGTCGGCGTGGTTGGGATCCCAAACGCCACCGATGTCGACGTGGGCACGTTTCACTCCTGTGCCGTTCTCTACCCGGTGATGGTGCGCTGCTGGGGCAGCAACTCCCTGGGGAGGCTCGGAAACGGTGACGGGGCGAGCTCACTGGTCCCGGTGAAGGTCGTCGGTATCAGCGACGCCGCGTCGGTCTCGGTCGGCGGCTACTTCAGTTGCGCCACGATGAGTGACGGCACGGTCCGGTGTTGGGGATCCAACTCCAACGGACAGTTGCGATGGAACGTCCACGCATTCATCCGTGCCGGTCACCGTGGTCGGCTTGAGCGACGCAGCTTCCACCGCCGTCGGCATCGACGCCGCCTGCGCGCTTCGCAACAACGGTGAGGTCAGCTGCTGGGGATCCAACGCAGTGGCCAACTCCGGCGACGGCACCACCACCGATTCATCGGTTCCGGTGGCGGTCGTCGGAGCCGCCAACACCGCCGGCGTCAGCGCGGGGGCGAGCCACGCTTGTGCCGTCACCGGCGCGGCCAAGGTGCGCTGCTGGGGGGCGAACTCCAACGGCCAGCTGGGCGATGGCACCACGACCGACTCCTCGCTACCGGTGCTGGTCAGCGGGCTCACGGGCGTGAAGACCGTCGCGGCCGGAGCGGATTCTCATGCGCCAAGCTTCACCACCGGAGAGGCGCTGTTGGGGTTCAAACGCTCGTGGCCGTCTGGGCGACGGCACCCTCGTCTCTCCGTGACGCCCGTCGCCGTGTCGGGATTGACCGATGCGACCGACGTCGCGACAGGACTGGGCGCCGGTTGTGCGTCCCGACGGACCGAAGGCGTCACCTGTTGGGGCCAGAACGTAGAAGGCCAGTTGGGCGACGGCACCACCGTCGATTCACCGAACCGGGTCGACGTGATCGCCGGCCTGTGCCAGGAACCGCCCGACCCCGGATTCTCCGATGTCCCCAGCGGCGTTTACTACACCGAGGCCGTGGCCTGGCTGGTGGGCAAGGCCATCACCACGGGTACCTCCCCCGGCATCTATTCACCCACCTCGACCGTGTCCAGAGCGCAGATGGCCGTGTTCCTCTGGAGAGCCGCAGGCGAGCCCGCCGCCGCCACGCCACACAGCTTCGGGGACGTCGTCAGCGGGTCGTATTACGAGGATGCGGTCAGCTGGTTGGTGGAGGCCGGGATCACCACCGGCACCAGCCCCGGCGTCTACTCACCCGAAGCAGCGGTCAGCCGAGCTCAGATGGCGGTGTTCCTCCATCGGGCCACCGGCGAGCTGGAGGCCGCCGGACCGCACGGGTTCACGGACGTGCAGTCCGGCAGCTACTACGAAGCGGCCGTGACCTGGCTGGCATCGGTCGGCATCTCCGACGGCACGGCACCCGGCACCTACTCGCCGTTCACCGACGTGAATCGGGCCCAAATGGCGGTGTTCCTCCACCGCCGGGGTTGCGGCATCAGCGTCGCAGCGGTTTCGTGATTCGGACCGCGCCACGGTTCCCGGACTTCACAGCCGGGCAGGCACGTAGAACACGTTCTATGGTGGGAACGTGCCGAGTTCCAACCAGCCAAACGCGAACCCGGTTGTCGCCGACGATCCATCGGTTGCCGAAGGGCAGGCAGGGACCGAACCCGAATTCACGCCGGAGCAGCTCGAGCGCCGCCAGCGCCTGATCGACGCCGCCTTCGAGCTGGGCGCCGAGGGCGGCTACGACGCAGTACAGATGCGCGACGTCGCCGTGACCGCCAACGTCGCCCTGGCCACGATCTATCGCAACTTCTCCTCCAAGGATCACCTGCTGTCCGCCGCGATGGTCGAATGGACCGGCCGACTTCGCAACCGGGTGGCGCAGCGACCGCCGAAGGGCGACACCGCGGCCGAGCAGATGATCGACGTGCTCGACCGGGCGTGCGCCGCAATGGCCCGCCAACCCAAGCTGTCGGTGGCGCTCATCCGGGCGCAGTCGTCGGCGGACGCCGGGCCGGTGGGAGGCCGCAGCGAGGTGCGCCGGTCGATTGCATCCATGGGCGACGGCATCCTGGCTCACCTCGACCCCGAGGTCCGTCGTGACATCGTCGCCGTGCTGGGTCACGTCTGGTATTCCAACCTGGTGTCGTGGGCCAACGGCCGGTCCTCGTTCGAACGGGTGACCGAGGAGTTGGCACGAGCGTGCCACGTGCTCATCGACCCCTACGACCAGCCGTAACCACCCGACAATGCCGGTTGCGCAGGAGCCGCGCGCGGGCGGACACTCAGATTCACTGCGAGAGCTTGTTGCGGATCCGCTCCCGAACTGTCGTCCACGGCTCACCAGAGTCCTCGCCTGAGTAGGCCAGGCGGGCCCGGGATTCCAGTTCCTTCGCCCAAGTGGCCGCCACCGACTTTGCATCGGTGTCTGTCGGACCATCAAGGCTGGCGAGCAGCTCGGCCGCCACTTCGGAGCGCTCCTGGGCGGGCAGTGTCAACGCCTCACGGAGAACCGAGTCGATCGGCATGAAGCTCAGGTTACTCCCGCCACGCCCGGATCACCCGCGTACCGGACCCTCCGACTGGACCCCGACCGGCTGCAATTGGGCGCCGGACTCGCCGTCGGCGGCGAGCTCGCTACGGCGCTCCTTCGGGCAGTTCGACGATCGCGTCGCAGACGAAGTGGTCGGATCCGCACGGACGGATGGTCACGTCGACGGCACCGAAGTCCTTCGGGACCAGTATGTCGTCGTCGTCACCGCCCGTCGGCCGGGTCGGCCTGCCGTTCAGGGACGAGGCGAATGATGCCCACACGTCCTCCAGCATGGTCTGGCGTTGAGCCAACGTGCAGTTGAAATCTCCGGCCACCAGGACGGGGCCGGGCAACGAACTGACGAGGTGACGCAGCTCGCTCCAGATGGCGGACGCCTCGGGGTCGGTGGCGATCGTTCCGAACCGGCGAAACGGCACGTGGTGGAGGTTGACGACCCACAGGGTGATCCCGCGCACCCTCGCCTGCACGGCCAGCAACGCCCGGTCGTGCGACCTGATGCGGGCGCCGCCGACTGTGGCGGTCCAGTTCGGGTTGGGCAGCGGGACCTCGCGCAGGTCGAGCACCTCGCCCCGCACCGCAGTTGCGGTGCCCATGCGCCAACCCGCCGTGTGAGGCGAGTCGGACTGTGGCGATCCGACGACGACCCAGCCGTCGGGATGGCGGGTGACCGAGCCCTCGGCGCCTCTCGGAAACTCGACCTCCTGCAGCGCGGCGATGTCGACGGGAACCGACGACCCGAGGACGTCGAGGCCCGGGCGGGGTTCCAGCGCTCCGTCGGGGGTCCATCGAACCAGGCCGGCGGTGTTGAGCGTCGACAGGTGAACCGATCGCGTCATGGTTCGGACCCTACGGGCCAGGTTCGTCGTGGGCGTCAGGTGGTCCCCTCGGCCGTGATCATGGCGAGGGCTCGCTTGTAGTCGGGTTTCCGCTGGGCTGACGGGGCATGGCGTCGACCAGGTGCAGCTCGCGCGGCGCCTTGTACTTGGCCAGCTTGGTCCGGGTGAAGTCGGCGAGCTCGTCGAGGGTGGGCGTCTCGCCCTCCCGCGGCTGCACCAACGCCGCCACCCGTTGGCCCCAGCGCTCGTCGTCGATGCCGACGACCAGCGCGTCGAACACGGACGGATGGGCCTTCAGCGTCGACTCGACCTCTTCGGGGTGGATCTTCTCCCCGCCCGAGTTGATGCACTGCGAACCCCGGCCCAGCAGGGTGATCGTGCCGTCGAGTTCGAGGCGGGCCTGATCGCCGGGCACCGAATGCCGACGACCGTTGACCTCGATGAACGTGGCCGCCGTCTTCTCAGGGTCCTTGTAGTAGCCCACGGGCACGTTGCCCGCCCGGGCCAGGCGACCGATCCGGCCGGGTTCCACCGGCTGGTTGTCGTCGTCGATCACCACGGTGTCGAGGCCGGGCGCCACGTTGATCAGGCCGCCGTCGTCGCCCGGCGTGCTGAGGTCGGCGTTGCGGTCGAGCACCCGCAGGCCGTTGAAGCCACCCTCGGACGATCCGATCGCCTCGGTGATGAACAGGTCGGGCATCAGCTCGAAGAGCCTGGCCTTGACCACCGGCGAGAACACGGCAGCGGTGGAGCTGATGGCCATGAGCGACGACAGGTCGTAGTCGCGTTCGGTCATCGCGTCGATCAGCGGAACCGCCATCGCGTCACCGGTGATCGTGACGATGGCGATCTTGTACTGCTCGACCGCACCCACACGAGGTGCGGGTCGAAGCGGGGCAACAACACGTTGGTGACGCCCTTGAACAGCCCGACCAACGTGCCCCACTGGGCGGCGCCGTGCATGAGCGGCGCCAGCACCAGCCCGACGCTGGGCTCGGCCTCGGCAGCCTCCCGCGACAGCTGGAACTCGTCGGTGATGCGCTCCTTGGTCATGAAGTCGATGCCGCCACCGAGCGCACGCCACACGTCCTCGTGGCGCCACATCACGCCCTTGGGCATGCCGGTGGTGCCGCCGGTGTAGAGGATGTAGAGGTCCCCGTCGTCGCGGGGGCCGAAGTCGCGCTCGGGGGATCCGTCGGCCACGGCGTCCTCGTAGCGGATGGCGCCGGCGACGGCGGGCGACGCCGCACCCTCGGTTGACCGGGCGTCGTCGTCGATCTCGATCAGGTGCTTCAGCGTGGAGATCCGCTCGGACACGGCGGCGATGCGATCGGCATAGGAGGCCTGGTAGACGACGGCGACCACATCGGCGTTGCCGAACAGGTACGCCAGCTCGTCGTCCTCGTAGCGGTAGTTGACGTTGATCGGGACGGCGCGCAGCTTGTAGGCGGCCAGCATCGCCTCGACGTACTCGATGCTGTTCAGCGAGTAGATCGCCACGTGGTCGCGCTCGCCGATGCCCTGGTCGGCCAGGTGGTGGGCCAGCCGGTTGGCCCGTGCGTCCAGCTCGGCGAAGGTGACCGACCGGTCGCCGCAGATCAGGGCGGTGCGGTCGGGGACGGCGTCGGCGGTGTGTTCGGCCAGGTCGGCCAGGTTGAATGCCACGCCCGATCACCGGTCCGTTCTGAGGGCGTCGATCAGCCGATCGGTCTGCGTGGTCTGTTCCCAGGAGCTGCGGGCCAGCCAGAACCGGAGGAACTGCGCCAGCGAGTAGCGGACGAACAGAGCGGCGCCCACCACGGCCAGGGTGAGGCCGATCAGCGCGATGACGATGGCGTCGCGCTGCTGCAGCGGGTTGGTGGTGCCGTGGCCGATGAAATAGGCCAGAACGGTCACCACGATGCCGAGGCCCATGAGCGAGGCGCCGGCGATCAGAAACAGCCGGTCGCGGGAACTCCGGTTGTCCGGCAGGTTCATCTGCGCCACCTCCTTGGTGAACTCCTCGATTCGTTGCGAGTTGTCGGGCATGATCCTCCTATCCGCCCAGGTAGGCCTGGGACAGCTTGGCTTCGATGTCGCGGGGATGGCCGCTTTCGGTGATGTGCCCCTGCACCATCAATGACGCCGAGTCGGCGACGTCCATGACGATGCGGGCGAACTGTTCGACCAGCAGGATCGACGTGCCCTGGTCGGCCACCTCTCTGACCGTGCTGTAGAGCCCGTCCACCACCAGCGGTGCCAGGCCCATCGACAACTCGTCGAGCACGAGCAACGCAGGGTCGGTGGCCAGGCCCCTGGCCATGGCCAGCATCTGCTGCTGGCCGCCCGAGAGGGTGCCGCTGACCCGGTCGAGCATGTCCTTGAGCTGCGGGAAGGCGGCGAGCGAGCGCTCCTCGATCTGACTTCGGCCCACGCCCCGGTGGGTCATCATCCACAGGTTCTCGCGGACGGTGAGGTTGCGGAAGATGCCCCGACCCTCGGGGATGAGGCACAGGCCAAGGCGGGCCAGTTCGTCGGGCCGGGCACCGTTGACCCGCCGCCCGGCCACCATGATGTCGCCGGAGGTGGGCTGAATCAGCCCGGCGAGCAGCTTGAGCGTGGTCGACTTGCCCGCACCGTTCGGGCCGAGGATCGCCACCACCTGGCCGGGGTTCACCCGCAGGTCGACGCCATGCAGCACCTCGATGCCCTCGTAGCCGGCGTGCACGTTTCGGAACTCCACCAGCGGCTGCGGGCCGGACTGCGCCTCGTCGGGCTGGATCGAGGCCTCGGCGCTCATGCGTCGCTCGCACTGTCGGCGCCCAGGTAGGCGTCGAGCACCATCGGGTTCTGCTGCACCTCGGCGGGGGTTCCCACCGCCAGGATGTGGCCCAGGTCCAGCACGTGCACCGTGTGGCACACGTCCATCACCAGGGCCATGTCGTGCTCGACCAGCAGCACGGCGGTGCCCTCGGCGGCCACCTCGCCCAGCAGCCGGCCGAAGCGTTCGGTTTCGGTGTCGTCCTGGCCCGAGGCCGGCTCGTCCAGCAACAGCACCCGGGGCCGACATGCCAGCGCCCGGCCCAGCTCGACCAGGCGACCCTGCCCGGTGGGCAGCGACGTCACCCGTTCGTCGGCCACGGCGGACAACCCCACCCGTTCGATGATGTCGTTGGTCAGCGCGCCCGTGTCGCCCTTGTCCCGGGCCCAGCGCTTGCGGATGTCGGCCGCCACGCGGATGTTCTCCCGCACGGTCAGCATCGTGAACAGCTCGAGCTGCTGGAAGGTGCGGGCCAGCCCGCACCGCGCCCTGCGGTGCAGGCCCATCGAGGTGACGTCCTTGCCGTCGATCACGATCCGCCCGGTGGTGCTGGGCACCATGCCGGTGATGGCGTTGAACATCGTGGTCTTGCCCGCCCCGTTGGGGCCGATCAACCCGGTGATCTCGCCGCCGGGCGCCTCGATCGACGCCAGGTCGAGCGCCAGGTGCCCGCCGAAACGCACCGACACCTCGCGGGCCTCAAGAATCGCCATGGGCCACCCGCTCCTTCGGGGTGATCGACTCGAGGTCGAGCACCTGCTCCATGCGGGCCACGTGGGCGGGCGTCCACGGCCGGGTCAGGCCCACCCACTCGAGGTCGTCGACGCTGGGCTCGTCGGTGGCCTCGGCGTCGGAGGACCGGGCGCGCAGGTTGGCGAACACGTTGCCGCCGACGAAGGCCACCCCGAGCAGCAGCACGAACGGCCAGTTGGCAATGACGTCCGCCAACCGCAACCCGTAGGCGAACACCATGGCACCACCCATCGCGGCAAGCGCCACCGTGTCGTCGCGCAGCGTCTGCATCCCCTCGGAGATGACCGGCACGACGCCGCTGGGGTTACGGCCCAGACCGACGCCCGCGAGGCCGGAGAACATGGCGTTGATCTTGGCGATCGTCGTGCCCAGCCCTGCCGCGGTGGGCAACACGCCGTAGATGAGCACGCCGGCGAACAGCGCACCGCCCACCAGACCGGCGCCGCCGACGACGACCAGGATGAAGATCGGCAGACCGGTGAGCAGGTCGAAGCGGGCCGGCGCCACCGACCCCAGCTGCATGCCGTACAGGGCGCCGCCCAGCCCGGCGATGCCCGCCGACAGCGCAAACACGCCGACCCGGGGCCACAGCAGGTTGAGCCCGAACGTGGCGCACGCGGCCTCGCTGTCGCGCATGGCCACCAGCTGACGGCCGAAGCGGCTCCAGCGAAGGCCGGCCACCAGCAGCGCCACGCTGGCAAACGCCACGGCGGAGAGCACCATCAGCGACTCCGGCGAGTCGAAGGCGTAGCCGAACACGCTGAGCGGCTCGATCGACAGCGAGCCCACCTGGAACAGGCTGATGTGCACGGGGCCGATGTCGAAGTCGGGGAGGTTGAACAACCAGCGGTCGAGCGCCACCGCAAAGGCGGCGGTCGCCAGCGCCAGGTAGATGCCGGAAAGCCGCATCACCGGCAGGGCGACCACCATGCCGACCAGGGCGGCGAAGACCACCGCCAGCAGCAGGCCCAGCGGCGAACCCCCGTCGCCGTGATGGGCCACCGCCAGCGCACCCACACCGGCGAACGACAGCTGCGCCAACGAGATCTGGCCGGCGAATCCGACGAGCGGCACCAGCGACAGCCCGACGATGCCCAGCGAGAAGATCGGGCCGTAGGTGATCAGGCTGACCGTGTCGAGCGTCGTGGCCATGACGATGCCGGCGATGACGACCATGATGGCCAACATGGCCATGCCCCGGCCGGTGGGCGGCGTAGAACTCCTTGCTCGGCCCTCGGGAACGCAGCCGGGGGTTGGGCACGAACAGGAGCGCCAGGAACAGGATGATGACGGCCGCCGCCGGAACGCCGCCAGGTAGGCGTTGTCGCCCGGCAGGTAGCCGGCCAGGTAGCCCTCGGTGAGGCCGATGGCGAGTGCGCCGACGAACGTCAGCGGCAACGACCGGAGCCGACCGAAGATCGCCGCCGCGTAGGCGTTGATGATCAGCAGCGACAGCAGGCCCGCCTCGAGCGAGAGGGTGGGTGCGATCAGGATGCCGCCGATGCCGGCCAGGAAGCCGCCGATCGCCCAGCTGAGCCCGGCGATGCGGTTGGGCTGCGCCCCGTTAAGCAACGCCAGCGAGTCGTCGTCGACCACCGCCCGCATCGAGACCCCCATGCGGGTTCGATACATCAGCCAGCGCAGCCCGATGGCGACGACAACGGCCACGCCGATGGTGATCGCCTGGTGGTAGGTGATCGTGGTGACCCCGAGGTCGACCGGGTCGCCACCCTGGTAGAAGGTGGCCATCGGGCGGCTGACACCGGGCTCCCACACCAGGTTGGCCAGACCGATCAGCCCGACGAGCAGGCTGATCGACACCACCAGCCTGGTGGCCTCCCCGCGCCCCGCAGGCCGCGCATGATCACCCGCTCGATCGCCAGGCCCAGCCCGGGCGCCAGCACGAACAGCGCCACGATCAGGGCGATCGGGGTGGGCCATCCCCAGTCGAAGCGCAGCTGCCAGTAGGCGAACGCCACGATCATGCCGATGGCGCCCTGGGCGAAGTTGAAGATGCCGGTGGTGGCATACGTCAACACGAGGCCACTGGCGATCACCGCATAGACCGCCGACACGGTCATACCGACCACGGTGAAGGTCAGAAACTTGTCCACGTGTGTCGCTCCCCCCGAAGTCCGACTCCGACGATGGGTCGGTGGGCTATTCGAGGTCCGCCATCGTCTTGCCCTGCGATTCGAGGGTGACGCCGGTGCCGTAGTCGCCGTCGAGGGCGATCACGTTCTCCTCGCTGCAGTTGAACAGGTCGTCGGTGGGCTCGAAGTCGTCGGGCTCCACGAAACCGTCGGGCGTGGCGGCCACCACGATGTTGCACCGGGACTGCTTGTTCTCGCCCGGGTTGGTCTCACCGTGCAGCCCGCCGCCGGTCCACTCGGTGATGTTCTGCGCCGCCTCGAAGACACACGTCCTCGTGACGTCCGAGCCGCACTCGCCCACGGCGGTGGCGAAGAGCAGCCACGCCGAGAAGGAGTTGTAGCCGAGACCGGCCATCGACTTGCCGTCGGGCAGGTACTCCTCGAACAGGTCGAGGTACTGCTGCGTGGCCGGGTTCTCATCGGCCATGAACGCCGGCACGATCAGCGACGGAAGGTACACGCCGTTCACCGCCTCGCCGCCCACGTCGATGAAGCCCTGGTCCACCGCGTTGCTGCCGCCGAGCGTCCAGTCGAGCTGGTAGTCGATGTCGGCCAGCGCCTGCTGCAGCGCCGCCAGGTTCTCGGGCTCGCCCGAATACACCAGGCCCTTCACGCCGTCGCTCTTGAGCGCCTGGGCGAACGGGGTCCAGCTGGCCTCGCCCGAGGGGTTGTACTGGGCCTCGTACACCTTGGTCCAGCCAAGCTCCTCGGCCGCGTCCTGCAGCTGGGCGTCGATGAACACCGTCGACGGGATCGTGCCGGTGAGGAAGCCGACGTGCTCGGTGGAGTCGGGGAACGACTCGCCGAGGTAGCGGAGCGTGCCCGCCTGCACCTCGTCGAGCCCGGCCGGGATCGGGTTGACGATCAGCTCGGAGGCCCGGCTCTGGGGCGACACCTGGAAGGCCGGGATCTCGGGGAGCATGCACCCGATGCGCTCGGCCTGGCCGGTGTCGTCGAAGACGCCGCCGCCGCCGACCAACATGAAGTCCTCTGCGCAGGCCTCGGTGATGCGCTGCTTGTACTCGGTCAGCTTGGCGTCGCGCTCGACCACCTTGAGCTCGCGGCCGTTGATGCCGCCGGCGGCGTTGCACCAGTCGACGAACACGTGGCTGGCGTCGAAGAGCTCCTGGTTGAGGCCCGGTCGTCCGGCGAACCCGGAGTCGGAGATCGTGCCCACCTGGATGGCGTCGTCGGTGACGCCTTGCGTGGTGGCACCGGAGGCGTCGCCCGGGCCGCACACGCCCTTCAGGTCGCCGAAGTCGCCGGCCGCAGCCGTCTCCCCGCCACCGGAGCCGTCGGCCGCGGTGGTCTCCGACGCGCCGGTTTCCACCGCCTCGTCCGCTCTCGTGCAGGCCCCTGCGACCAACGAGGTCGCGGCGAGCACCGCCACTGCGACGCCCGCTCGGTGCGGACGCCGACTACCGAGATGATTGAACCGTATAAACACACTGCACCCCCTGTGGTGTGATCTCCGGAGACGGTAGCCGCAATTCACCTCCGCCGCCCGCGAGAACGCGTTCTTTCTGAAACACGGCCGATTGCACCGTGAATCGTCGAGCTGTTGCATGAGGACGCGACGCTTGGGACCCGCAGGGGCGGCCGCCACGGGCGGTAGTGAGAACGCGTTCTCCCCGTGGCGCCGAGGGTCCGGCGCGCCGAGGTATCCGGGGCGGTACGGCGACCTAGCGGACGTCGTAGCCCAGCTGCATCTCCTTGATGCCGTTGATCAGGTTCGAGTGCAGACGGCGCGGCGGCGCCGTCAGGTGGATGTTCTCGATGTTCGCCAGCAGTTCGGTGAACAGCACCCGCAGCGACAGCCGGGCCAGGTTGGCGCCGAGGCAGAAGTGCTCGCCGATCCCGAACGACAGCTGGGGATTGGGGGTGCGCTCCATGTCGAACGTGTGCGGGTCGTCGAACACCGACGGATCCCGGTTGCACCCGGCGTACCACATCAGCACCTTGTCGCCCTTGGCGATCTGCTTGCCGCCCAGCTCCAGGTCGGCGGTGGCGGTGCGGCGGAAGTGGTGGATGGGCGGCTCCCAGCGCAGGATCTCCTCGACGGCGCCCGGCATCAGGTCGGGGTTGGCGACCAGGCGGGCCAGCTGGTCGGGATGATCGAGCAGCGTCAGCAGACCGTGCGAGGTGGCGGTCCGCGTGGTCTCGTTGCCGGCGACGATCAGGAAGATGAAGAACAGCGTGAACTCGGTGTCGGTCAGCTTCCGGCCCTCGACCTCGGCCTCCAGCAGCTTGCTGGTGAGCGAGTCGGACGGGTTGGCACGCTCGCGCTCGGCCATCTCGGTGGCGTAGCCGAAGATCTCGGCCGACGCGTTCAGGGACGTCTCGGGCGTGGGCGCCACCTCGGGGTCCTGATCGTCGATCAGTGCGTGGCTGAGCTCGTAGAGGCGATGCCGGTCGGCGTCCGGTACGCCCATCAGCTCGCTGATGGACCACATGGGGATTCGGGCGGCGACGTCGGCGACGAACTCGCACTCGTTGCGGTCGCGCAGCTCGCCGACCACCCGGGCGGTCTCGGCCCGCAGCGACTCGTCGAGCCCTGCGATCATCTTCGGCGTGAACGCCTTGGACACGATGCTGCGAAACACCCGATGGTCGGGCGGATCCATGCCGATGATCACCATGCGCACCTGGTCGAGGCTGCCGTCGTCGGGTGTCAGCCGCAGCGGACCGCCGACGTAGCTGGAGAACTCGCCGGGCGAGGTCGAGACCCGGCGGACGTCGTCGTGGCGGGTCAGCGCCCAGAAGCCGGGACCGTCGGACTCCGGATGCCAATGGACCGGATCGTGGGTACGCAGCCGATCCAGCCACTCGTGGGGTGCGGCCTGCTCCCACACCGACGCATCGGTGAGGTCGATGTCGCTGAGGTCGACGTCGCTGTGATCGGTGTTGTTGGTGCTCATGTCCGCCTCGTCCTTCGTTGTGCTGGTGTTGGTCCCCGCCCGGCCGCTCACGATCCCACCGCCGCGGACGCCCTGGATTCGACCAGTCGGCCGAACTTCTTCAGCATCCGTCCCAACATGAAGCTCATGATGGGACCGCTGATCTTCTCGCCGATGCCGCCCGGCTTGCGCCCGGTGTCCATGGCCATCGTCCACTCCACCCGGCAGCGGCCTGCGCCCAGGTCGGTGACCTGATAGTCCTCGGCGAACGCCTTGATGCCGTCCTTGGAAGCCTCGTTGAACCGGAACGCCATCCGCTTGGGATGGTCGTAGGCGATGAACTCCTCGTGTCCGACCAGACCGCCCATCATGTGGACGTCACGGGTCGAGCCGACCTCGATCGGAAACCCGGAGGTCCAGTCGACGCGCTTGATCGGCAGGGCCCACTTCACCCAGGCGTCGGCGTCGAGGAACGCCTCGAACACGTCATCGGGCGACGCCATGATCTCGACGCTCTTTCGATGGATCGTGGGCGCGGTGTCGAAGAACTCGACCCCAACCTTGTCGCAGCTCGCGGTCATGTGAGGCTCCTTGATGGTTCGATGTGGTGAGTGAGGACGGGCACGACGAACGACTCGATCATCGCCCGCTCGTCGTCGGCGTCCCGGCCGGGCATGGCGAGCAGCGACACGATGCAGCGCAGCAGCCAGGCACCGCGCCGCTCGATCTCCACCCGCTCCTCGGGCGTCGGGTCGAACCCGTCGATCAGGCCGAGCGGCAGCATCGCCACCAGCTCCGAGCTCTGGCTGACGGCGATCGGCACCGCCATGTTCTCGGGTTCGAACCAGACAGACAGCAGGGGGTCGTTGCGTACCGCGGCGATGCCGGCGACGATCCGGTCGGCCAGCGACGATCCCAACTCCAGGTCGGTGGTGATCTGTGCGGCGATCCGCCGGGTGGCCCGGGCGACGAATCCGAGGTGCAGCGCGTCCTGGTTGGGGAAGTAGCGATAGAGGGTGGCGCGTGAACATCCCGCGGCGCGGGCGACGTCGATCATCGTGGCCTTCGCCACGCCGAGGTCGGCAAAGACTCGACCCGCTGCATCCAGCAGGTCGTCGACTGCTCGCCCCTCGTCCTCGTGCCGGTTCCATCGGCTGTAAGACACATCCGGTACTATGCCTCACAATGACCGCCGCCGGCAACGACACCGATCCCGATGCACCGAGGGTGGCGCCGCCGCCGCGGTCGACGCTGGATCCGGCCACCAACGAACTGCTGGACCTGGCCAAAGCGCCCAGCGGCGAGACCGCCGAGACGATCGCCGTCATGGCCCACAGCCCGGCGCTGGTCGGGCCGTTCCTCGGCTGGGCGATG
>JAWKIE010000020.1:0-84458 GCA_041394485.1 Microthrixaceae bacterium | reverse complement strand
CCGTGGATCGCCGCCGAGGACTGGCTGGTGGGCCACGTCGGCCACGACACGGTGACCCGACGGGACCCCGACACGGGGGCCGACACGACGGTGATGCGCATGGCGCACTCGGGCGTCGACGGCGACCGGGCAACCATCCACTTCGAGTACCTGGTGGGGGAGGCCGACGGCATCCGGCGCTTCGGCGAGCACCACCGCATGCTGATGGCGCCCACCTCGGTGTACGTCGAGGCGATCGAGGCGGCCGGGCTGACCGTCACCTTCGACCCCGACGGGTTCGACTTCGGCGCCGCCCGGCGCGGGCTCGTCGTCGGGGTTCGCCCGGCCTGAGGGTTCGGCCGACCGGCCCCGGATGGTCAGTGCCCGATCAACCGATGGCGCAGCTCGTCGGCGGTGGTGACCGGCTGCGAGCACACCGATCCGCGGCACACATAGGCCCGGCCGGCGGCGCCCTCCTCGTCGCGCCCGTCCCACAGCGGTCCGTCGCCGCGTTTGCCCCACACGAGCACGGCGCCGGGCAGCCAGTGTTGCCGCACCTCGGCCACCAGGTCGCCTCGATCGCCGGTGACGACCACCTCGGTTAGTCCGATCGCGTCGTCCTCGGCGGCGGCCAGCAGGTGGGCGAAGCTGATGCCCTGGCCGTTCGCCAGCGGTGCGACGGCGGCGATGATCGCCCGGCCGGCATCGGCGTAGTGGGTGGCCCCGGTGATGGCCGCCAGGCGCAACAGCGCCCCCGCCGCCACCGAGTTGGCCGACGGCGTGGCCCCGTCGATCAGGTCGCGGGGCCGGGCCACCAGCGTCTCACCGTCGTGGGGCGTGGTCCAGAGGGTGCCGGAGGACTCGTCGAGGTGGTTGGACAACAGCTCGTCGGCCACGGCCCGGGCCTCGTCCTCCCAGCGTCGCTCGCCGGTCAGCTCGCCCAGGCGGACCAGCGCGTCGACGAGCGCGGCCAGGTCGTTGGCCACGGCGCGGTGTGACGCCTCGGCGGTCTGGGGCGACCAGGAGCGGTGCCACACGCCGTCGCGCCGCAGATGGGCGAGGAGAAACTCGGCGGCGTCGCCGGCGGCCTCGCCCCAGTCCGGCCGGTCCATCGCCGCCGCCGCCTCGGCCAGGGAGGCGATGAGCAGCGCGTTCCACTCGACGAGCACCTTGTCGTCCAGCCCCGGCTGGGGACGGTTGCGGCGGATCCGGAGCAACCTTCGACGCACCTCGTCGAGCGCCGGGTCCCGCTGCGGCTGATCGATCCGCCCGATCCGGTTGGGGATCGAGCGGCCCTCGAAGTTTCCGTCCTCGGTGATGCCCCAGTAGGCGGCGACCTTGGGGCCGCCCTCCTCGCCGAGCGCCTCGATCAGCTCCGCCGGGGTCCAGGTGGCGAACCGCCCCTCCACACCCGGCCCGTCGGGGTGGTCGGGGTCGGCGCTGTCGGCGTCCTGGGCCGAGGCGAACCCGCCGGCGGGCAGGCGCAGCTCGTCCAACAGGTAGTCGATCGTCTCCTCGACGATCGTGCGGTAGCGGTCCTCGGCCGTCAGCTGCCAGGCGTGCAGGTAGGGGCGGATCAGCAGGGCGTTGTCGTAGGCCATCTTCTCGAAGTGGGGCACCAACCACCGCCGGTCGGTGGAATAGCGGGCGAAGCCGCCGCCGAGGTGATCCCAGATGCCGCCGGTGGCCATGTGGTCGAGCGCGCTGCGGGCGATCGACAGCGAGGTGTCCGAGCCGGTGCGGCGGGCGTGGCGCAACAACAGGTCGATCGCCGAGCTCTGCGGAAACTTGGGCGACGACCCGAACCCGCCCCACTGGGCGTCGGCGGTGTGGGCCAGCGACAGCACGGCCTCGTCGACCACACCCAACTGCGGTGCGGGGGCGTCGGAGCGGAGCGGCGCCGCGCGGCCGATCGCCTCGACGAGCCGGTCGGCCTGCTCCTCCAGCTCGTCGCGTCGGTTGGCCCAGGCGTCGGCCAGTGCCTCGATCAGCTGGGTGAAGCCCGGCATGCCCTGGCGGGGCTCAGGAGGGAAGTAGGTGCCGCAGAAGAACGGACGTCCGTCGGGGGTGGCCAGCACGGTCATCGGCCATCCGCCCCGCCCGGTCATCGCCTGCGTGGCCTGCATGTACACCGCATCGACGTCGGGCCGCTGCTCGCGGTCCACCTTGACGCTGACGAAGTGCTCGTTCAGCTTCGCCGCTACCTCGGGGTCCTCGAAGCTCTCGTGGGCCATCACGTGGCACCAGTGGCACGACGAGTAGCCCACCGAGATCAGCAGCGGCAGGTCTCGTTCTCCCGCTGCGGCGAAAGCATCGTCGCCCCACGGGTACCAGTCGACCGGGTTGTCGGCGTGCTGGCGCAGGTAGGGGCTGGTCGAGTCGGCGAGACGGTTGGCCATCAACCCAAGGTAACGACCGCCCGGTCGGCCGGCGGATTCGCCGGTGCGGCTAGCCGACCCGCCCGAACTTGGTGAACAGGTCGGGGAACAGGCCGTTCGGGTCGAGTTCGGCCTTGGCCGCCAGGTGGGTGTCCCGGTTGTAGATCTGCCAGAACCGTTCCTCGGTGTAGTGGTTGCGGCCGATCAGGGTCTTGATGCCGTCGAGGTCGAACACGGCCTCCTCCAGCAGCGCCGACAGGTCCCGATCCCGGTCGTTGTTGGGCGCGCCGTAGATGGCGCAGTCGATGTAGAGGTCGTCGCTCATCGCCTCGCCGTGGGCAGTGGCCATCCACGGGTAGGGCTCGGGCGTGCGGTAGGGGACCACCCAGAGCGGCCAGTGATCGATGTTGGTGCGGTGCCACTCGAAGAAGGCCTCGAAGTTGCGCTGGGGCACGAAGATGTCGCAGACCAGGTCGCTGCGGCGCTTGCCGATCGACATCAGCTTCGCCGTTCGCCCGAACGCGGCGATCAGGTTGTCGGCGCCCAACAGCCGGCGCCCGACCAGCCGCCGGACCGGCGACCACTCCAGCGGCGGAACGGTGCGGGCGAGCCAGTGGCAGTCGGCGTCGTAACGAAACAGGTAGTCCTCGGTCCTCAACAGCTCGGAGTGGCCCGTGGCGCTGCGTCGATAGAACGGCGTCAGCCAGCGTTCGGCGGGCGGCGGGGGATCGTCGACGAAGGTGCCCAACACCAGCACCAGGTTGGTGGGTGAGTGCACGATGGCGTCGACGAACTCCGGCGGGCCCTCGTCGGCGGCGGAGACGGCGAGCAGCTCCTCGGTGAACGACGCCAGGTGGTCGTGCCGGTGATAGTCGAGGCGCACGGTGCGGGTGGCGGGCAATGAGTTCGCCGGTCACCTCGGTGATGATGCCCAGCGTCCCGTAGGACCCGTGGATCAGGTCGAACAGGTCCTGCCGGTGGTCGTGGGACAGGCGCAGGACCTCGCCGGTGCCGGTGACCACCTCGTAGCCGCGGCACGAGTCGTGCAGGCCCCCGTAGCGATAGGACATCGACTCGAGGGAGGACCCGGCGACCGCGCCGCCCACGGTGATGCCCTTGAGCTCGGGCACCACCTTGGGGATCAGGCCGTACTCCAGCGTGGCGTTGACGAGGTCGTTGAAGGTAAGGCCGGGTTCGGCGGTGAACGTGCGCTCGTCGGGGTCGATCGCCACCAGGTTGCACAGCGCCGACGTGTCGATCGCCGGCCCCCGGAACCGGGAGTCGCCCGGCAGCGGCACCACGTGATGCTGCCCGGCCTTGGTGATGTGGGGTGTTGTGCCGCGCCCGGCGTGGTCGCGCACCGACCGGGCGACCTCCTCGACGAGGGTGCGGTGCGATCGCTCGATCGTCGTCGGGGATGGGGGCATGTGACTTCCTGACCGTCGGCGGCGGGTCCCAGCGTAGGTGGTCTGCTCCAGGGTCGGTCGACCGCTGCGGGCCTACGCTGGCGGGCCGTGACCGAGCAACGTTCCGCCCGACGACCCGAGCCGACGGTCGTCGGTGCCGCAACCCTGGTGGGGCGGCCTGACGACCCCGAGGCACTCGATGCCGTCGGCTGGATGACCGACGCCGCTCGAGTGGCTCGCTCGACGCCACGGACCTCGCGGGCTCTGCCGTGGCGCTCGCCGATCACGCGCTGGGTGGGGTGGCCGAGGGCACCTGGCGGTGCAGCGACGCCGGGGCGGTCCTGGCCGACCGGTTGGCGCTGGGCGCCGGTTCGCCGGTACACACGGTGCGTGCCGACATCGGCATCCTCCAGCAGCGCCTGATCGCCGAGGCGTGCGGTGCCTCCAGCGGGGCGAGACCGAGGCCGCGCCTGGTGGTGGGCGGCGAGGCCCGGGCCCGGATCGGGCGATCTCCAAGCGGGGCGGCGAGCCCACCCACACCGCGGGACCCGACGGCGCCGAACCCGACGAGGTGCTCCACCCGGCCGGGGCGCCGCTGATGAGCGACGTCGAGTTGGAGCGCCACCTGGCCACCCCGGCCGCCCAGTACGCCATCGTCGAGGACGCACTGGCGCACCTGCGACGGCATCGACCGGGCGGCGCTGGGGTCACCGCCTCGGCGACCTGTGGGCCGGGTTCGCCGAGGTGGCCGCCGCCAACCCCAACGCGTGGAACCGTGCGGCGCCGTCGGGCGAGGAGATCACGGGCACCGCCGGCGGCAACCGCATGGTGGCCGAGCCCTACACCCGGTCGTTGTGTTCGCAGTGGAACGTGGACGCCGCCTCGGCCCTGGTCATCGCCTCCAAGGGGTTGGCCGACCGGCTGGGGCTGGACCCCCGGCGGTGCGTCCCCGTGGAGGCCACGGCGGAGTCCAACCTGATCGTGCCGCTGCCGCAGCGGGCCGAACCCGATCGTTGGCCCGCCTTCGAGGCGGTGATCGCCGCGCTGGCGGCCCACCTCGACGTGCCGGTCGACGGCGGGCTGGGCGCCGACGTCGTCGATCTGTACGCCTGTTTTCCGTCGGCGGTGCAGGTGCAGGCCCGGGCGCTGGGTCTGCCGATCGTCGCCGAGTCGCTCACCGCAACCGGCGGCATGACCTTCGCGGGCGGACCCCTGAACAACGCCGCGCTGGCCTCGACCGTGGCGGTCGTCGAGCGCCTTCGTTCACCCGGCCTCGCCGAGACGGCCGCCCGAGGCCTGGTGACGTCGATCAGCGGCATGCTGACCAAGCCGGGCGCGATGACGCTGCGCTCCGGCGCCGCAGCGGTGCCGTTTGTTGCGTTGGACGTGACCGCCGAGGCGACCCGTCGAACCGGCACGGTGGAGGTGAGCGCCGAGCTGGCGGGACCGGCGGTCGTCGTCGGTGCGACCGTCGTGCCCACCTTCGAGGGCGGCGACCGGGTCGTCGCCCTCGTTCGGGCCGAGGGGCGAGGCGGGGCGGTGCACTCGGTCGCCACCAGCGAACGGGCCGAGGAGGTGGAGCGGGTGCGCACCGCCGGGGGAGCGGGCACCGCCGTCGTGCTCGACGGAGTCGGCGGGATGCGGTTGGCGGCCGGGCCAAGCGGCCCGGAGGTGGCGCTGCGGTCCGGCTGAGGAGCGACCGCTACGGGACCCCGAGGGTGGTCGGGGTCGCGGTCGGCGGAGGTCCGGCCTCGGCGAGGGGCAGCCGCCGGGCCAGCGCATCGCCCAGCTCGGCCAGCAGCGGATCGGCCTCCGCATCGGTCCGGGACAGCTCCACCCGCGCGGTGACCTCGTCGGTGCGCACCCAGATCGACCGTCCCTCGGCGTCGGGATCGCCCGCGACCGACACCGGCAGGACGCCGAGGTCGGCGATCGTGGCGCCCTCCACCGTCCGCACGTCGCCGTCGGGCAGGTCCTCGGGGTCGCGGGGGTGCAGCTGGATCTCCAGCACGGTGCCGTCGGCGCCCTTCCAGATGCATCCGCCGCCGAGCACGGGCAGCTGCTTGGGCGCCTCGGGCGCGGAGCCGAGCAGGTCGGTCACCTCGTCGCCGGGCACCAGCGCACAGCCGTCGCGGAACTCGCGCTGGATCGCGCGGTCCACCTGCGGTCGGCACATCGTCGCGTCGAGGATGGCAACGACATCACGCCGAGGACGATCGTGAACCCGGGCGATGACGCTGCCGATCAACAGGATCACCGCCATGCCGCGACCCAGGCGGTTGGTGGTTCGTCGGGTTTTGCCGGGCGTGCCGGAGTCGTCCCCGACGGGGCCGGCGGCGTGTCGTCCATCGCCGAACCCTAACGGCGCACTCCGGTTGGCCGGTTGCAGCACTCCGCCACGATCGTTTCCATGGGCGAGGTGGGCGATCGGTGCTCTGGTCCGCAGCGATCGCCCGGTTGGGTCGTGGGCGCGATCGCTGCGGGTGGTCGGCGGCGCTGGCCGGGCGTGGAAGTGGGCGGGGCGGCCGACATCGCTACGCTCGAAGGGTGAACGAACCCGCATGGTGGCCACCCGTCGACCGATCGATGGGCGGTACCCGAACGTGAATCCGTTTGTGCTCGGGGTCGACCTCGACGGCGTGTGCGGCGATTTCACCGAGGCGTTCAAGCACGTCGTGGCCGAGGAGCTGGGCGTGTCGCTGGACTCGCTGCCGACCAACCGGTCGTGGGGGTTCGACGAATGGGGGCTGGCGCCCGAGACCCTCGGAGAGATGATGCGCACCGCAGCGGTCAAGCACCGCATGCTGGCCAAGATGGAGCCGATCGCCGGTGCCGTCGAATCGCTGTGGCGGCTGTCGGACGCCGGTGTCTGGATCCGCATCGTGACCCACCGGCTGTACGTCAACTGGAGCCACGCCACCGTCGTGGCCGACACGGTCGCCTGGCTGGACCGGGTGCAGATCCCATACCGCGACATCTGCTTCCTCGGCGCCAAGCCCGATGTGGCCTGTGACTGCTACATCGACGATGCGCCCCACAACGTGAAGGCGCTGCGTGCGGCGGGCAACGAGGTGATCTGCTTCGGTCAGCCCTACAACGCCGACATCGGTCAACCGAGGATGGAGTCCTGGGAGGAGGTCGAGGACCACGTGCTCAAGCTGGCCGCCGACGGCGGACACCAGGTGCAGATCCAGCTGCCCGGCTTCCCGGTGCACGTGGACCGGTTGGCCTCGGTTCGCCGACCCGACCAGGACTGACGCCGGGGGTGGTCAGCCCGGTTGGCCTCGGTTCGCCGACCCGACCTGGACTGACGTCCGCAAGGATCAGTCCAGCTGCGAGCGACGGAGCTTGCCCAGGTCGGTTCGGGGCAGCGACGTCACCAGGCTCAGGCGCTGCGGCGCGCAGTAGGCGGGCAGCCGTTCCTTCACCAGCTCGCGGAGCTCGGCCAGCGAGGGCGGGTCGGACGCCTCGCCGGGCACCACCAGGGCCTCGACGGCGTGGCCCCATTCGGGGTCGCTCCTGCCGCGGACGGCGACGTCGCCCACCCGCGGGTGGGTCTGAAGCAGCTCCTCGACCGGGCCGGGCCACACCTTGTGGCCGCCGGTGACGATCACCTCGTCCGATCGGCCCATCACCCGGATGCGTCCGGTGCCCGGTTCGATCAGGCCCAGGTCGCCGGTGGGCAGGTACCCCTCGGCGTCGAAGGGCGAGGTGTCGTCGCGGTAGCACCGCATCAGGGTCGGCGACGACACCAGGATGCGACCCAGGCCGTCGCTGCCCGGCGCCTCGATGCGCACGGCGACGCCGTTGAGGGCAAGCCCGTCGTAGACCACCCCGCCGGCGGTCTCGGTCATGCCGTAGGTGGCCACGCAGTTGTCGGGTCGGTCGGCGGGTATGGCCGAGCCGCCCAGCAGCACCCGCTGAAAGCCGGACACGTCGACCCGGCGGAGCGCGGTGGCCACCAGGGACGTGTGGGTGGCGCCCCGCCGCGCGGCGTCGAGCACCCGATCGGCGTCGAAACCGTCGTGCACCTCTAACCCGGCGCCGGTGTGCATCGCCCGGGGCAGGATGGAGAAACCGCCGATGTGGTTGAGCGGGAGCACGGCCAACCACCGCACGTCGCCGGAGACCCCGAGGGCGGTCGAGGTGGCGTAGGCCATGTATTCCAGGGCCCGATGGGTGTGCACGACGCCCTTGGGCCGGCCGGAGGTGCCGGAGGTGGCGATCACCAGCGCGTCGTCGTCCTCGACGCCCCGTCCGCCGGCGACCGCTCGGGCGTCGCCGTCGGGGCCGATCAGCAGCTCCGGCCGCAGCGTGTCGAGCAGCACGTCGAGGTGGGCGGGGGGAGCGCTCGGAGGTAGCGGGGCCACCGCATCGCCGTCGTCCCAGATCCGTTGTACGGCCCGCACGTAGTCGGGGCCGCCGTCCATCTGGAGCGCTACCAGCCGCCGGGTCACGGCAGGCATCGTAGGCCGCTCGGCCCGACGGCCCAGCACGGTCGCCGTGGTTGAGCGCCGGTAGGGTGCCCGGTCGTGACGACGAACGCCGGGAGCTCGAACCGCACGCCCAACCGTTGGGTGGTGGGGGCACGGCCACGCACCCTTCCGGCGGCGATCGCTCCGGTGCTGGTGGGTACGGCGGTCGGCGTGTGGACCTCGGTGAGCGCCGAGAACCGATTCCAGCTGATCGCCTGGCGCTTCGCGTGTGCGCTCGTGGTGGCGCTGGCAGTCCAGGTGGCCACCAACTATGCCAACGACTACTCCGATGGCACGCGCGGCACCGACGACCCGGGCACCCGCGTGGGCCCGCCCCGGCTGGTGGGCGACGGGTTGGCCACGCCCGACGAGGTGAAGCGGGCGATGTTGATCGCCTTCGGCATCACCCTGCTGGCGGGCCTTCCGCTGCTGATCTGGGTGGACTGGCGCCTGGCGCTGGTGGGCGTCGCCTCGGTGGCGGCGGGCTGGTTCTACACCGGGGGACCCAATCCGTACGGGTACGCCGGGTTGGGTGAGGTGTTCGTGTTTGTGTTCTTCGGCCTCGTGGCCACCGTGTTCTCGGCCTACGTGCAGTCCGAGCAGATCACGCTGTTGGCGCTGCTGTGCGGGGCGGCGATGGGGCTGTTGGCCACGGCGCTGTTGGTGGTGAACAACCTGCGCGACATCCCGGGTGACACGGTGGTCGGCAAACGCACCCTGGCGGTCCGGCTGGGCGCCCGGCGCACCCGGCTGCTGTATGCGGCGTGCCTGGTCGGCCCGTTTGTGTTGCTGCCGTTCATCGCCGGTCCGTCCGGGCGCCTGGGCGGCGCCGCGGCGTTTCTGGCGCTTCCGTTGGCCAACGTCGCCGCCATGAACGTGTTCCGGGGGGCCGAGGGCCCGGCGCTGATCCCGGTGTTGGCCAAGACGGGCCAGGTGCAGCTGATCTTCGGAGTGCTGTTGGCCGCCGGTCTGGCCGTCGGCCCGGTGTAGCGAGCGCCCGTCCTAGCATCGCCCGCATGCTCGACCGAACCCGGCAACTGTGGGACAAACAGCATCGGTCGGTGGGCGACCGGCTCCCGTTGTTCGAGGCGGTTGCCCGGGCGATCGAGGCCACCACGGTGCTGTATCCGGGCTCGTACGTCGATGTGAGTCCGGCGTTCGTGTGGCCGTCGGTGACGTTCGTCGACGTCGACCGCCGCGCCGATCGGTTCTTCCGCGACGCCGCCGGGGTCGCCGAACTGGTCGCCGAGCACCGGGACGGCCCGGCGGCCACCATTCGGAGGATTCATGGCGACTATCAGCAACCCCTCGACCTGCACGAAGGCTCATTCGATCTGATCGTCTCGCTGTACGCCGGGTTCATCTCCGAGCACTGCACGCAGTACCTCCGGATCGGCGGGCACCTGCTGGTCAACTCGAGCCACGGCGACGCGGCGATGGCCTCGATCGACCCCCGCTACCGGTTGGCCGGCGTGGTGATCGCGGGCGGCGGCCGGTACCGGGTGACCGCCACCGACCTGGAGACGTATCTGGTTCCGAAACGCGAGGTGGAGGTGACCCGGGAGTCGCTCCACCAGTCCGGCCGGGGGGTGGCCTACACGCGGTCGCCGTTTGCCTACCTGTTCGAGCGGGTCCGCTGAGCGGCTCGCCTTACCGGCAGGCTGGGTCGATCGCCTGCCTGGCGCGGCGGTCGGCGAGATTCCAGGGAGCCGGCTCGGCCGGCTCGGTGGCACACAGGCGGTTGAGCACCTCGGCCCGCTCGGTGGAATCGAGCCGAGGGAGCGACTCGACGAGCGCCGGCACCGAGTCCGCAGACAGCGAGAGGACGTAGTCGGCGTCGAGGGCCCGCTCGTGGGCCGCATTGCGCTCGACGACCACCCGCTCGGGGTTGACGACGTTCAGGCCGACCACCACGAGCAGCGCGGAGGTGATGACGGCCACCGGCACCCACGCGGCCGCCCGACCGGCCACCGCCGCGACGGCGATCAGCACAAAGACCGCGCCGAGCCACCAGGCAACGACCGTGCAGTAGGTGCGCAGCATCGTCGAACCGAAGGCCGCCTCGTAGAGCGCCAGGCGCCCGATGGCGGTCTGCACGACGACGAGCATCAGGGCCACCACCACCACGTTGAGCGCCGCAAACGTGCGGCGGGCGCTCGTCGAGCGGCACTCGGTGACCGAGCGCAGTCCGAGCAGTACCAGCACGACCAACGCGGCGGCCCACAGCAGCTGGAAGAACCCGCTTCGGGCGTAGTCGGCGTAGCTCAGCCCGGTCTGCTCGGCGACGTGCTCGGCGCCTCGAAGGGCGGTGAGCACCCGCGACAGCGCAAACAGCGCAGTGACCGATGCCAGCCCGGCCAGCACCACATTTGCCTCGGTGCTGCCCAGGCGCGGCCCGCCTCCCAGGTCGTCGGCGGGGTCGCCGGTGCCGGCGTGGACGATCAGCCCCAACACGCCGATCGCGGCCACGATCACGACGACGACGTGGCCGATCAGCGGCACCGGGTCGATCGTCACGTGAAACATCGAGGCGAACATGGCGTCCGCCGAGGCCAGGAGCAGGGCGAGGCCGATCGTCGGTAGGGCGGCCAGGGCGAGGCCGCGCCACAGTGCCGGGCGGTTGGTCGCCGGGCCCGACGTCGAGCGAAGGGCCCGGCCCAGGCCGATCAGCCGGGCCGGGGCCAACATGACCCCGGCGATGGCCAACAGCAGGTTGCGCAGCAGCCGCACGAAGCTCAGCCGCCGCAGGCCCGCCCGCCGGGCGAGTCCGGCGCCGACGGCGAGCAGCCCGAGGCAGGCGATCACGTTGGGCAGGTGGAGCCAGAGGCTTGCCCGCACCGGGAGGAAGGCGGCGGGGAGCAGGGCGGCGGCGAGCACCACCCGGGACAGCCGCGTGGTGGCGGGGCCGAACGCGGCGATCGCCAGGGCCGTGGCCGCCGCCGCACCGAAGGCGGCCAGGCCGGAGGCGCGGGACTGCACCGCCAGGTCGACGAGCACTCCGGCGACCAGCAAAGCCCCGACCGTGGCCCAGGCCGTCCTCCGGTCGGTCGGCGGGTTCGGCGGGCCGGTCGTGGATGGAGTCTGGTGTTGCGGCCTGGGGTCGGTGGGCGGCACGTAGGGCGGCGGCCAGGTGGTTGTGGGCACAGGGGTCTCCTCGTGTTGGCGGATCGATGATCGAGTGGGCGCGGTGGGCGTCAGCGGGGGACGGGGAGCGTCACGGTCATGCGACAACCCGTCGGGCCGTCGCGGCCAGCGCCCGGGCCCGGGTCCGAGTGCCCGTCGCCGACGGCGATCGTGCCGCCGTGCAGTTCGACGAGCCCGGCGGTGATCGCCAGGCCCAGTCCGGCACCGCCGGTGTCGGAGGCCCGGCCGGCACCGGAGCGGTAGAAGCGCTGAAACACCCGACGCCGCTCGTCCACCGGGATCCCCGGGCCCCGGTCGGTGACCGTCAGCTCCACCCGCCCCTCCACCCGTCGGGCCGCCAGGGTGATCGGTTCGCCTTCCGGCGAGTGGCGGGCCGCGTTGGTCAGCAGGTTGAGGAGCACCTGGCGCAGCTTGGATTCGTCTGCGGGGAGGACGACGTCGTGCCCGGCCGCCACGTGGACCTCGACGTCGGCGTGGTGAAACCGGAAGTCGTCGGCCACCTCGTCGAGCAGCAGCGCCAGGTCGACGTCGGTGACGTCCAGCGGGTTCGCCCCCGACTCGATGCGGCTGAGGTCGAGCAGCTGATCGACCAGTCGGCTCAGCCGCCCGATCTCGGCGAGCGTCGCCTCGACGTTGGCCGGATCGGCCAGCTCGACGCCGTCGGCGATGTTCTCGAACCGGGCCTGCATGCCGGCCAAGGGGGTGCGCAGCTCGTGGGACACGTTGGCCACCAGGTCGCGACGCTCCCGGTCGACCTGCGCCAGCTGGCCCGCATGGCGTCGAAGGCCCGCGCCAGCTCGCCGACCTCGTCGGCCGACGTGCTCGTCAGCGGATGCTGATAGTCGCCGTCGGCCATCGCCCGGGCGGCGGCCGCCATCTCCCGCAACGGCGACGTGAGGCCCCGGGCAAACGGGTAGACGAGCACGAGGGCGATCGTGGCGGCGATCAGCGGCCTCGCCAGCACCGGGATGCCGGTGCGAAAGCCCACGACGCTGACGACCGCGGTGATGGCGACGGCCGCCACGATCACCAGCGACAGCTTCACCTTGATCGACCGCACGCGGTCGAGCGGCCTCACGAGGTCGACCCCAGGGCGTAGCCCACCCCGTGCACGGTACGGACCACCTCGTCGTCGAGCTTCCTGCGGATCGATCGGACGTGGGAGTCGACGGTGCGGGTGCCGAAACCGTCGCGGTGGCCCCACACCTCCGACAGCAGCTGCTCGCGGCTGAGCACCGCTCCCTCCCTGCCGGCGAGGCAGGCGAGCAGGTCGAACTCGGTGGCGGTCAGGCGCACCTCGTCGTCGCGCCAGCGCACCGTGCGCGTCGGTCCGTCGATCCGGAGTCCACCGTTGGTGATCACCTGGCCCGCCTGGCCGCCGCCGGCGTCGACCCGGCGCAGGATGGCGTGCACGCGGGCCACCAGCTCCCGCGGGCTGAAGGGCTTGGTCAGGTAGTCGTCGGCCCCGAGGTTGAGGCCGACCAGCTTGTCGGCCTCGTCGTCGAGCGCCGTCAGCATGATCACCGGGACGTGGCGGTCCCGTTGGATCCGTCGGCACACCTCCAGGCCGCCGAAGCCGGGGAGCATCAGGTCGAGCACGACCAGGTCGGGGTCCAGGCTGCCGTGCATCGAGACGGCGCTGGGGCCGTCGGCGGCGATATGGACGACGAACCCCTCGCTGCGAAGCCGGGCGCTCACCGCGGCGGCGATCGAGGCTTCGTCTTCGACGATGAGGATGGTGCGGGTCACGGAGGCGACGTTACGGAGCGAACGTCAAGAAGTCCCGCGCGACTTGTGAAGATCCTGTGCAATCGCCGTCGCCGGGCGCACCCGGCCGGGGGCGCCTCAGCCGTCGAGGACCTGTGCGGCGATCAGGCGCTCGAGGTGGCGGTCGTCCCACCAGCTGATCTGCAGCGCCTTGGCCCGCCGGAAGTACAGCTGGATGTCGGACTCGAGGGTGAAGCCGATGCCGCCGAAGATCTGCTGGCCGATCGCGGTGACGTCACGGAAGGTCTTGCAGGCGAACAGCTTGGCCATCGGGGCGGGCTTGGCGATGTCCCGGCCGGTGTCGTGGCTCCAGGCCGCCTCGTAGGTGAGCATCTCGGCGCCGTCGACCGCGGTGCGGCAGTTGGCCATGTCGTGGCTGAGGGCCTGGAACTCGGCCAGCGCCTTGCCGAACTGCTTGCGCTCCTTGGAGTACTCCGCGGTGATCTCCAGGAAGCGGTCGGCGCCTCCGACCGCCTGGGCGGCCAGCAGGATCACGGCCTGGGTCAGGGTCCGATTCCAGTTGGCCCAGCCGGTCCCGGCATCACCGAGGCGCACCGCCGGGGTGTTGTCGAGGTCCACCTGATACTGGGTGTCGGAGGCGATCGTCATCTGCTGGGTGAGGGTCAGGCGGTCCGCGCCGGCGTCGACGACGAACAGGTCCACCCGGTCGTCGGCCCCCCGGGCGGCGACGAGGAGGTGCTGGGCCGCCGAGGCGAAACACACGTGGCGCTTGGTGCCGCTGAGCGAGAATCCGTCGTCGGTGGCGGTCGCCCGGGCGGTGATGCCGCCCTCGGTGAAGCCGCCGCCGGGCTCGTGGACGGCGACCGTCCACACCGACTCGCCGGAGGCGAGCGAGGGCAGCCAGGCTGATCGCTGCTCGTCGGTGCCGCCCCGGGCGATCAGCCCGCCGGCCAGCACCGAGCTGACCAGGTGCGGGGAGGGCACCAGCGCGCGGCCAAGCTCGCGGTACACGACCACGGCGTCCACCATCGACATGCCCGATCCGCCGTGCTCCTCGGGCAGCAGCAGCCCGATCAGGCCGAGCTCACCCAGCTGCGCCCACAGGTCGGTCGAGTAGCCCGTCGGGTCGTCCTCGAGTTCGCGTACGGTCGTGAGGGGGCAGTATCGCTCGGCCACCCCGGCGACCATCTCGGCCAGCATGTCCTGTTCTGAGCTGAGGTCAAGGTCCAACGGCATGGTGTGGTGCTCCTGGGTGGTTCGAAGAAAAGCGGGGGTTGGTGAGAACGGGGGTCAGCGCTCGGGCGCCGGTTGCCAGGCGTCGCCCCGGCGGGCCCACGGGTTGTCGCCGGCGTCGACGGGGAGGGCCAGGCGGGCCGAGCAGGTCGAGGCGACGCGCTCGCCGACCGACAGGGTGACGTCGACGTCGACCCAGCCGCACCCGGCGTCGTCGGTGGAGACGCCGGTGACCGTACCGGTGAACACCATCGTGTCGTCGGGGAACACCGAGGTGCGCATGCGAAAGGTCATCGAGCCCAGTCGGGCGTGGGGTCCGGCCCAGTCGGTCAGGTAGCGCTCGAACCAGGCCGCCTGGTTGGGCGTGTTCAGGAAGATGTCGGCCACGCCGTTGCGCTCGGTGGCGAACTTGAAGTCGTGGTGCATCGGGCGCCAGTCGCGGCTGGCGATGGCACCGAGCACCACGGTGGTGGCGGTCACCTCGACGGCCAGTTCGGGCAGTTTGTCGCAGGTCGACACGTCGCCGTGCAGGAGCCGCGGCCGGTGGGGGGTGGTGATGCTCATGACTCGCTCCCGCCGGGACGCCGGTAGCCGAAGCCCGTGTAGCTCTCGATGCCCACCAGGTCGCCGTGCTGGTTGTGGTACTCCAGGTCGATTACCCAGAAGCGCCCCGAGCCCAGCTTGGTCGTCTTCGGTCCGCTGACCGACTTGAGCACCTGGGCGTGGCTGATCACGTCGCCGGGGCGGACCGGGTCGTAGAAGGTGAGTGTGTTGTCGGTCATGACCGCCTCGGGCAGGCCGAAGGCCTCCTTGAGGTCGAAGTGCACCTGAAGCGCCAGCTGCTCGCCCTCGGCGCCCGGTTCCCAGTAGTGGGGCCGGATCCACAGCGACAGCGTGGTCGGCGGGGCGATCGGACCGTCGGTCAGGGCGTCGGCCACGTCGTTGTCCCAATAGATCGGGTTGCCGTTGGCGGTGGCGGCCAGCGTGTTGTAGCCGTAGGCCCGCTCCACCGGGAAGTTGGCGGTGACCGGATACTGACGCTCGCCGATCAGGGCCGACACCTCGGGCGGAACCCCGTCGTCGGTCGTGTCGCCGCCTTCCGGGGTTGTGTGTGGGTCGCTCATGCGGCGGCTCCTTCGGCGATGGCGGCGTCGATGTCGTCGGCGGCCCAACCGGCGGCACCGAGCAGCTGCACCGTGTCGGTCGTGGCGGCGTCGGGCAGCGACTCGGGGGCCTCGCGTCGCACCGTGCCGGCCCAGATGCGATCGAGTTGGGCCAGTTGCCCGTCGATGGGGTGCTCGGCCCGGCCGACCAGGCCGCGGGCCTCGACGTGCGGGTCCTCGGTCATCTCGGGGATGGTCAGCACCGGGGCGACGCAACAGTCGGCGTCGCCCAGCTGTGAGGCCCAGTCGCCGCGGCTGCGGGCGGCGAACGCCTCGGTCATCGCGGCCCGCAGGTTGGGCTGGGCCTCGTCGTCGTACTGGGCGTCACCGAACCGGTCGATGTCGAGGCCCAGCTCCCGCAGCAGGTTGGCGTAGAAGCGCGGCTCGATGGCGCCCACGCTGATCCAGCCGCCGTCGGCGCACCGGTAGATGCCGTACCAGGCGTAGCGCCCGGTGAGCACGTTGTGGCCGGGGCCGGGCTCGGCGCCGGTCACCAGGTACTCGTCGACGTACAGCGACATCATTGCGACGACGCCGTCGGCGATCGACACGTCGAGGTATCGGCCCGTGCCGGAGGACGCCCGGCCGATGATCGCCGCCATGATCGCCATTGCGGCCTGCATGCCCCCGGCGGCGATGTCGGCCACGGTGGCGCCGGGAAGCGCCGGGCCGCCGTCATCGCGCCGGCCGGAGCAGTCGAGAAAGCCGCCGACGGCCAGGTAGTTCAGGTCGTGCCCGGCCCGTTGTGAGGCCGGCCCGCTCTGGCCGTAGCCGGAGGTCGAGCAGTAGATCAGCCCCGGGTTCGCCGCCGACAGCTCGTCCCAGCCGATGCCCAGCCGGTCGGCCACGCCGGGCCGAAAGCTCTCGATGACCACGTCGGAGGTGCCGGCCAGCGCCTGGGCGGCCGCCCGCCCCCGGTCGGCCTTGAGGTCGAGCTGGACCCGTCGGGTGCCCCGCCCGCCGGAGTAGGCAAACGCCGGTGGCGTGATCGTGACCGCACCCGACCGGGGCACCGAACCCACCTTGGTGATCTGCGCGCCGTAGTCGGCCAGGATGGCCGAGGCGCGCGCAGCGGGCCCCACGGTGCCGAAGTCGAGGACGCTGACGCCCGCCAGCAGGTCGGTGGTCACTGCGGCCTAGAAGTTGCGGGGCAGGCCGAGGCCGCGGCGGGCGATGATGTTGCGCTGCACCTCGGAGGCGCCGCCGCCGATCGTGTCGATCACCGTGTAGCGGTAGGTCGACTCCGCCCGGCCCTTCATCGGAGCCTCCTCGGTGTTGACCCGCAGCTGCGTGCCCGGTGCGCCCAGGTCCATCGAGGCGTCCGCGAGCCGCTTGGAGTACTCGGTGGTGAACAGCTTGTACTCCGACGCCTGCACGGTGGGCGGCTGAAACTCGGTGGCCCCGGACCGGTGGGCCTTCTCCACCTTCACCGCTTCGGCGACGAACTTCAGGCCCAGCGCCCTGGCGACGGCCGCCTCGGTGTGCAGATGCGCCATCTTGGCCCGGGTGACCTCGTCGTCCACCAGCGGCTCGCCGTCGCGTGTGGCCTCCTGCACGTACTCGGTGAGCACCTCGAGGCGCTGCTGGATCGGCGCGTAGGTGAACATGGTGAAGCGCTCCAGGTCGAGCGCCTGGGAGATGTACTGGAAGCCCTTGTTGATCTCGCCGACCGCGTAGTCGCCGGGCACGAAGACGTCGTCGAAGAACACCTCGTTGGTGCGCTCGTCGCCCATCGTCCAGATACCGGTGATCGTGATGTTCTCGTGATCCATCGGCACCAGGAACAGGGTGATGCCGTTCCACTTGGGTGCGTCCGGGTCGGTGCGGGCACCCACCCAGTACCAGTCGGCGAAGTGGGCCGACGTCGTCCAGGTCTTCTGGCCGTTCAGCATCCAGCCGTCGACCCCGTCGACCGTGACGGGCTCGGCCTTCAACTTCATGGCGGCGGCGTCGGAACCGGCGTCGGGCTCGGAGTAGCCGACGGCGAACTCGATCTCGGCGTTGAGGATCTGCGGGAGAAACTCGGCCTTCAGCTTGTCGGAGCCGTGGGCGATCAGCGTCTTGCCGATGATGCCGATGCCCTTGCCGATCTGCGGGCCGCCGCGCCCGACCAGCTGCTCGTTGAGCAGGTACTCGTAGACCCCGTCGCCCTCGGTGCCGCCGTACTCGGTGGGCCAGGTGATGCCCAGCCAGTTCTGCTCGGCCAGCTTGCCCATGAACGCCCGCCGTTCGGGCGTGTCGACGATCTGGGCCATGTTCTCTCGGGTGACGTCGAAGACCTCGGGGTCGTCGTTGGCGTCCAGAAACGCCTCGACGTCCTTGGCGAAGGTCTGCTGCTCTTCGGAGAACTCGAAATCCATAACGCTCCCAAATCTGACGGTCCGTCAGATTCTACGGAGACGACGGCCCGGGTGCACGTTGCCCGGGCTTGTCCTCGGCGGGGCACGGGGCGATCACGCCCTCGTCGGCCAGCGCACGCAGCCGGTCGTCGGTGAGGCCCAGCAGATCCGCCAGCACGCGCCCGGTGTCCTCGCCCACCCAGGGCACCCGTCGCTCGGGGGTTTCGGGCACACGCGACAGCTTCACCGGGTTGCCGGGGGTCAGCACCGGTGGTTCGACGCCGTCGGGCCGTTCCATCGCCACCAGCATGTTGCGGGCCGCCACGTGGGGATCGGCCAGCACCTCGGTGGGGGTCAGCGCCGATCCGGCCACCACCCCGGCCTCGGCCAGCGCCACCGCCGCCTGCTCACGGGTGAGGCCGGCGGCCCAGGACTCGAGGGCCGGGCGGATCACCTCGTCGAGGTGCTCCCCAGCCGGTCCGCTCGGCGAAGCGGGGGTCGCCGATCCACTCCGGGCGCCCGATCAGCTCGGCTAGCTTCACGAACTGGTGCTCGCGCACCAGCTGGATCACCAGCGAGCCGTCGGCCGTGCGAAACGAGCTGAGTACGTACGGCGCCGGGTCGGGCTCGGCCGGCTGGCCGAGGGAGGCGAAGTTGGTGACGACGTCGGTCATCGCCATGACCGAGTCCAACATGGCGACATCGACGTGTTGACCCTCGCCGGTCACCTCCCGCTGACGAGCGCCGCCAACACGCCGATGACCGCAAACAGCCCGGCGGAGATATCGCCCAGCGCTCCAACCGGATTGACGTGCAGCGGCTCGTCGCCGTGGCGCTTGAACTCGTAGACACCCGACATGCCCTCGACGATCGAGGCGTAGGCCGGCCGCGACCGGTACGGGCTGGCGGGATCGCTGCCGAAGCCGGACACCGACACGAGCACCGCCCGCGGATTGACCTCGGCCAGCACCGAGGGCCCAGGCCGAGGCGCTCCAGCGTGCCGGGCTTGAAGTTCTCGGCGATCACGTCGGCGTGGCGGGCCAGTTGGAGCACCAGCTCCCGCCCGGATTGTGACTTGAGGTCGATGCCGACCGAGTCCTTGCCGAGGTTGGAACGCAGGAACGTCGCCCCGACGTCGCGGCCCTGCGGGTCGGTGATCGCCGGGGCCGACTGCCGACCCGACTCGCCGTCGACCGGGTGCTCCACCTTGATCACCCGAGCGCCGAGCCGTGACATCAGCTGGGTGGCGAACGGCAGCGCCGCCATCTGTTCCAGCGCCAGCACGGTGAGGCCGTCCAGCGGCCGCCCCTCGAACGGCGACCGTCCGTCGGAGGCGTGATGCGGGGGGATCGGCTGGACGGTGAGGTCGCGGCTCATGTCCCGAGTCTGCACCACGATCCGCCTGGTCGGTCGAGCATCCCCGCCAACGTGCGTCGCTGGATGCAGTGGCGGGGATCCTCGGTGCCGGACCCGCCGGGGGTGGAGTCAGGGCCGGCGCCCCAGCCACGTTTCGACCAGCTCGGCGGTGCGATCGGGTTGCTCGAGATGGGCGGCGTGTCCGGCGCCGGCCAAGGAGCGGAACTCGCCCCTGGGCAGGTCGCCCGCCAAGCGGCGGCCGATCGCGGTGAACTTCTCGTCGCGCTCCCCGGCCAGCACGAGGACGGGGGTCTCGATCTCGCCCAGGCGCGGCCACAGGTTGTCCTGGGCACCGGTGCCCGCCAGCCGCAGCGACCCGGCCAGCCCGCCGGGGGTGTTGGTGCGTCGTTGGTCGCCGAAGTGCGCCCAGGCCGGCAGGTCGGCCCACATCGGCATGGCCATCCAGCGCTCGAGGAAGGCGTCGACGCCGTCGCGCTCGATGCGGTCGGCCAGCGCCTCGTCGTCGCGGCGCCTGGCCTGGCGGTCGCCCGGATCCTCGATGCCGGCGGTGGCCCCGATCAGCACGGCCCGCCCGACCCGCCCGGGGTGGGTGAGCAGGAGGTGCAACAGCATCCGCCCGCCCAGCGAGTAGCCCAGCCAGTCGCCCGGGTGATCGGGGGTGACGCCCGGTCCGGCAGCATCCTCGGCGAGGCGGGAGGCCGTGGCCCAACCGTCGAGGGGCGCACCCCCGGCCCCGTGGCCGGGCAGGTCGAGCCGGTCGGTCGGGCCCGATTCGGAGAGCCGGTCGGCGAACGGGCCCCAGCACCCGCTGGTCTGGGTGAACCCGTGCAGCAACACCAGGTGCGGTTGGGGGGCGGCCATGGGCCACATCCTCGCGCCGTCCCGGGCTCAGTCGCTGCTGACGATCGCCCGGTTGCGAGGCACCCATTGCAGATCGAGGCGAACCGGTCGATCCAGCCCGGCCGCCAGCCGTTGGGCCAGTTGGGCCGCCGGTGGGGGATCGCCCGGGCCGACGAGGTTGACGGTGACGTCCCGCTGGTCGACCTCGACGGAGACAATGGCGAACTCCGAGTCGGCCCCCAACCAGTCGGTGACCTCCGCACGGGCCTGGCCGACCGCCAGGGAGTCGCGGGCCACCTGCTCGCCGTTGAGGATGAGGCCGCCGACGACGATGACACCCAGGATGGCCAGGGCGCCGCCCCAGGTTCGGACCCGGTGCTGGCTCTCAGCCACACGGCGCAGGGGTGCGATCCCCGTGACGACAAACGTGGTGCCTCCGACGAACACGATGGCGATCATGTTGGTGAGGAACAGGAGCAGGGCGCCCCGGGCCTCCGCCCACTCGCCGGCCTGGGCGGCGACCCCGACGACCGACAGCGGCGGCACGAGGGCGATCGCAACCGCGACGCCGGGCAGCGCCGAGGAGACGTCGCTGCGGGACAGGGCGAAGGCGCCCGCCGCTCCGGCCGCCACCGCCACGAGCAGGTCGGTGATCGTCGGGCTGGCACGCGAGGCGACCTGGGTGTTGGCCACCACGTCGACGTTCACCGCCAGGATCGCAGCCGACACCCAGGCGGTGCCCAGCGCGATCCCCACCCCGGAGGCCACGTGGAGGGCCGACCGGCTGAGCCGGGTGGGCCACCCCATCGCCAGCGAGAGCCCCATGCCCATCATCGGTCCGATCAGGGGCGCGATCAGCATGGCCCCGACGACGACCGCGGTCGAGTCGGTCAACACGCCGACCGCGGAGATGACCGAGGCGAGGAACATCATGAGCACGTAGCGGCCGGTGCGGGCCGTCGCCTCCCCGCCCTCGAAGAAGGTGTGGTCGTACACGCTCTGGCGCCGCTTGGCGGAGGCGCCCCGAACGGCCAGCCAGCGAAGCAGCGCGCCCTGCCCGTGGTCCTCCTCCAGCGTGGTCAGACCCAGTCGGGCACCCGTCGCCACGACGATGTGGGCGATCACCAGCCCGGCCAGCACGACGAGCACCAGCCTGAGCATCGTCTCCGGCAGCACGACCAGCGCACCGCCCGCCACCAGGAGCAGACCCGATTGGGCCAGCTCGTCACGGCGGTGGGTCACGCTGAGCCGGCTCCGCACGGCGGTGAGCATTCCGGCGACGGCCAGGCCGCCGCCGGCCAGCAGCGTGATCCCCTCCAGCCACCGGTTGGGGCTGATCATCAGGCCCACGCCGGCCAGTGCCCCGACGGCGCCGGCCAGCCCGAGGCCCCAGTTGCGGTCCGGCCCCCGAAGCACCGAGGTGGTGGTGACGCCCAGCCCGACGACCAGGACGAGGCCGAGCAGCCGTTCGAACAGCTCGCGGTCCTTCTCCGACAACGCCACAAGAACGACCACGACGGCTGCGACCGCGACAAACTGCGCGGTCGCCACGAGGAGGTCGCGGCGCGCCGGCCCGGTCTGGCGGGGGAACACGCCACCGGGCGCATCGTGCAGCCCGGCGCTCTGGTTGGCGTCGCCACCCGACCGATGAGGTTCGTAGCGGATCGGCGCGGGCCCGTCGGGGTCGTGATCACGCCCGGCGGCGTCGTGGGTGCCGTCCTCCGCCTGCCCGACCACGGCCTGGATCCTACGCACCGGCGGCCGGGCGTCCGGTTCCGTCCGGTGGCGCGTAGTCTGCCCGCGTGTCGGTCGATGAGGTGCGCTCGCAGCACGACCCGGATGTGGCGGTGACGTTCGCCGCGACGCTGATCGACCAGTGGCGGAGCCGGGGCCTGCGCCACGTGATCGTCAGCCCGGGGTCGCGCAGCACCCCGCTGGTGATCGGTCTCCAGTGGGTGCTCGACCATCAGGCCCCCGGCGAGGCCGATCCGCTCGAGGCCCACCTGGTGCTCGACGAGCGCAGCGCCGCCTTTCAGGCGGTCGGGGTGGCCCGGGCGACCGGCGCACCCGCCCTGCTGGTGTGCACGTCGGGTACCGCCGCGGTGGAGTACCACCCGGCGGTGGTCGAGGCCCACCTGGCGGCGCTGCCGCTGTTGATCTGCACGGCGGACCGCCCGCCCGAGTTGCAGGGCACCGGAGCTCCCCAGACGATCGACCAGCATCGGCTGTTCGGCACGTCGGTGCGGGCCTTCCTCGAGCCGGGCCCGCCCCGGGCATCGGAGGGCGGGAACTGGCGGGCGCTCGCCGACGAGGCGTTCGATGGCGCAACCGGGACGCAACCGGGCCCGGTACACCTCAACCTGGCGTTTCGGGAACCGTTGGTGGGCACGGTCGGTCGGCTCCCGGAATCCTCCGGGGTCGGCAGCACCGGGGCGGAGCCGGGACCACCGGGCACCGACCAGCTCGACGGGCTGATCGCTCGGACCAGTGGGCGGCGCGTGGCGATCGTCGCCGGCGAGCGTTCGATGGCCCCGGTTGCGTCGCCGGAGGCCGCCCGGTCGCTGCTGGACTCGGCCGAGGCGCTGGGGTGGCCGGTGCTGGCCGACCCGCAGTCGGGGCTCCGCCTGGACCACCCGGCCGTCGTGCCCAACTTCGACCCGATGCTCCGCTCGCAGCCCGTCGCCGAGGCGCTGCGCCCCGACGTGGTGATCCGCCTGGGTGCGCTCGTGTCGTCGAAGGTGACCAACGAGTGGCTCGCCACCGTGCCCGACCAGGTGGCGATCGACCCGGCCGGGTGGTTCCCGGACCCCGATCGGGTGGTCACCACGCCGATCCAGGCGATGCCCCTTCGGACGATCGAGGCGCTGGGCGATGCGGGCGGGGAGGGCCGACTCGATCCGGCGCCGAAGGGCTGGGCCGATCGCTGGTCGCAGGTGAGCGCGACCGTGGGCAGGACGTTGGCCGATGCCCGTCCCGAGGTCGTCGAAGCGGCGGCGCTCGCCGCCGCGCTGGACGGGTTGCCGGCGGGCGCCCATCTGGTGGTGTCGTCGTCGATGCCGGTGCGCGACCTCGAATGGTTCGGTCCGCCGGTGCCCGCCGGGGTCGCCGTGCACGCCAACCGCGGGGCCAACGGCATCGACGGCGTGATCGCCACGGCGGTCGGCATCGCCCGCACCGGGACCCCGACGGTGGTGGTCGTGGGCGACCTGGCCCTCCTCCACGACGTCGGATCGCTGGTGTCTGCCGTCGCCACGCCGAACCTGGTGGTCGTCGTCGTCGACAACGGTGGCGGCGGCATCTTCTCGTTTCTCTCCCAGCACGAGCTGCTGGGTGAAGGCGACTTCGAGCGCTGGTGGGGCACCCCCAGCGGGCTCGACCTGGTGACGGTGGCGGCCGGGTTCGGGCTGGAGGTGGCCGACGTCGACCCCGCCGACCTCGCCGGCGCCGTTCGGAGCGCCCTCTCCGGGACGGCGGCGCGGGGTCGCACCCCGATGTACCGGGTGGAGTCGAACCGCTCCGACACCCTGGCCCGGCACCGGCGCCTGCTGGGGCGGCTGGCCGACGAGGCCGAGGGCGCGCTGGACGTCACCCCGGAGACCGGCACCTGATCCCGGCGACCCGGTCGCGAACGCCGTCCGGCGCCGATCCGTGGTGGAGATCCGTTGTGGAGATCGGCCCGGTCGCTCCTACGATGGGATCGGTCAGCGAACGGCGCCCCGAGGTCGGGGCGAGGGGGAGCAGCAGTGCCGGAAGCCACACTCGATCCGCATCCCGATCCGCACCACGACGAGGGCACGGTCGAGCTGCCCGACGGACGCCGGTTGGGGTGGGCCTCCTATGGCGATCCGAAGGGCGACCCGGTGCTGTGGTTCCACGGTACCCCCGGCGGCCGCTACCAGGTGCCGGTCGGGGTCAACCTGACCGGCCGCTCGACCGGGCTGCGCGTGATCACGATCGAGCGTCCGGGCACCGGCAACTCGACCAACCACGGATACCGCTCGCTGAAGGGATTCGCCGCCGACGTCGACGCGGCGGCCGACCGGCTGGACCTGGACCGCTTTGCGGTGGCCGGCCTGTCGGGGGGCGGGCCCTACACGCTGGCGGTGGCCCACGAGCTGCCCGAACGGGTGGTCGCCTCGGCGGTGCTCGGCGGCCTGGCGCCCAGCGTCGGGCGCGGGGCCGTGTTCAGCTACGCCCAGCTGACCACGGTGGGCCAGGCCCTGCTCACCCCGTTGCGGCGGGCGATGGGCACGCTGATGCGCTTCGGGCTGGAGGGCGCCGCTCCGTACAGCCAGTCGGTGTACACCGCTTACGCCAAGGTCAACGGACGCGCCGATCTCGAGGTGATGCTGCGACCCGACGTCATGGCGATGTTTCTGCACGACATCACGCAGTCGGGCCCGCTGCGGGCGCCGTTTCACGATCTGACGCTCTTCGGTCGGCCATGGGGCTTCGATCCCGCCAACATCGAGGGCCAGGTGCTGATCTGGCACGGCGACGCCGACCACATCGTTCCGCTGGTGCACGGTCGGCGGCTGGCCAAGTCGGTGCCCAACTCCCGGCTGATCCTGATGCCCGGCAAGGGCCACTTCGGCGGGTTCTCCGAGGTGTCCGACGTGCTCCAGTCGATTCGTGGGGTGTGGGACGGCGAGGACGAGGTGGTCGGGCACCAACGCCGCGACCCCGACGGCACGATCACCGACCGGCCCCCGTCCGAGCGCCCCGACGGCCGAGGGGGTGAGTCGTGAGCGAGGCGTTCACCTGTCCCAGGTGCGAGAACGAGGTGACCGACGAGTTCTACGGCCCGTGCGGGGACTGCCGCGCCGACCTGCGGGCAGCGCACACCGGTGAGCGGCGCGACATCGAGACGGCGGATTACGAGCCGAAGATGAACGTCACGCCCAACGCCGTCGCCACCAAGGACTGAACGTGGATGCCGAGGGCGAACGGGGCGAGGAGCCCCACCAGGGAGGACGCCGACGGCACCCCGGGGAGGAGCCGCTACGAGCTGCTGGTGGCCGTGCTGTTGCCCACCCGCGAGCTGGCGATGCAGTACGACCCGAACGCCGGACGCTTCTACGTGATGTCGACCGAGACCGGGCGTCCGGGCGCGGAGATCCACGGGTCGTTCGCCGATGCGATCGACGCCGTTCGCTCGATGGTGGGGCAGTGTGAGGACGAGGCCGCCGCCGCCGGGGTGTTCGTCCCTCCGGCGCCGGGCGAGGACGAGCACCACGACGTGTTGGCCATCCTGCCGAGGAGCCCCGTCGGCCGAACGGGTGGTCAAGACCGGCCCCACCACGTTCACCACCCGCAACGGTCCGTGGGACCCGGCCGACGACCCGTGCACTCGACCTTTGGCGGCGCGGTGATCGAGCTGTGCGAGCTGGTCTTCGCCGTGTAGCCGGCGCCACCCCTCGCCCCACCAGGGATGATCGTGCCGGTCTCGTGCGGCGTTCGAATTCCGACCCGGGCGGCGAGTCAGGAGCGACGGCTGGTGCCGGCGGGACGCAGCACGTACACCTTGTTGGTGACCAGTGCGATCTCGGGGAACGCCGGGTGGGCGACCGCGGTGAACGGTCCGGGTTCGAGCCTCGAACCCTCGTACACGTACTGGGCAACGGATGAACCGGCGTGGACCTCCAATAACTGACGCTGTTGAACCGGCGCCGCCTGTACGCCGGCGACGGCAAACAGTGCGATGTTGGCGACGAGCCACCCGGCGACCCGCGGCTTGCTGATCGGAACGTCGATTTCGTACACGTGAGCTGTGAACATGACGGCCCCTTCGGCGGCAAGGTGTCGTTGATTGGCGTGTGCCAACTTCCAGAGGAGTGCGAGCAACACCAACACCGACGCGCTTCCGGCCACGATGGCCTTGGGTGTGAACTCATCGGTGACCTCATCGACGGCTTCACCGAATGGCGCTGGGAGGTCGACGGCAGCGCGTGCAGGATTCGATCGGTTGACCATCAGGGGAACCCGCTGTTCCTCCAGGAGGTCGACCATCTCCGTGATCCGGTTTGCCGGCACCGGCCAATCGTGCTGATAACTCCTCCCATCCACTTGATAGTTCACGGCGAAAATGAGGTCGGTGCCGGTGATACGCCGAGGGACTTCGACTGGCAGTGATTCCACCGAGGTGGCTTCGGACGAGTCCCATGACACGAACGGATGGACAACGAGCCAGACCAGGAGCAGGCCGGAGAGAACGATGAGCACCTTGACGGCCACCGGGAGCTTCCCCAGCTTTCGGCGCGTCGCCTCATCGAGCGGTACACCTCGATCGAAGAGCGACGCCCGGCCGTCCTCCACTGGAGGATCCTGACCGAGACGTGAGGTGCCGTTCATCGTCCATCCCTCGGAACCTGACGCCGGAACTTGAGCGTTGGCAGCCCGTTGGATCGGGCCCAGACCGTTGGGCGGGTTGGGCGTGGCTACGGGCGGATGAGGTGGGGGAGCACGGCGGCGAACTTGGCCCGGGTCTCCTCCAGCTCGGCGGCCGGGTCGCTGTCGGCGACGATGCCGACGCCGGCGAGGAGGCGGGCGTCGTTGCCGTCGATCAGCGCCGAGCGGATCGCCACCGCAAACTCGCCGTTGCCGTCGGCGTCGACCCAGCCGACCGCACCGCCAACCCGGTCGCGGTCGAGCCCCTCGACCTCGTCGATCAGCGCGAGCGCCGGTTCGAGCGGCCGCCCGCCGACCGCCGGGGTGGGATGGAGCGCCGCCACCAGGTCGAGCACCGAGGGCACCGGGTGGCTGAGGCGCCCCTCGACCAGCGTCGCCAGGTGCAGCACCGCGCCGGCCTCGACCGCCTGGGGTTCGGGTTGGGCGTCCAGGTAGCTGCACCACCCCAACAGCGCATCGTGGGCCCGCTCGATCGTCACCGCGTGTTCGTGGCGCAGCTTGTCGGAGCGCAGCAGCTCCCCGGCGTTGCGCAGGTCGGTCTGCGGGTCACCGGTGCGGGGCAGGGTGCCGGCCATCGGTTGGGCCCGCACGGTGTCGTCGATTCGGCTCACCAGCAGCTCGGGGCTGGCGCCGACGAACCCGTCGAGGTGGAAGACGTACCCGGCTGGTGCGGTGGGCAGCAGGCGCCGGTAGAGCGCGATCGGGTCGAGCGGCGCATCGGAACTCAGATGCAGTTCGCGGAACAGCACCGCCTTGTCCAGGTCGCCCTGGGCGATGCGGGTGGTCATCGCCGTCACCTTGTGCATCCAGGAGGCGTCGTCGATCGAGGCCCGGATCCGCAACTCGGGTGGCGCCTCGCCGGCTGGTCGGTCGATGGCGGCGGGAGCGGGGGTGGGAGCGGGGGTGGGAGCGGCTGCGGGGGTGGGGCGGCCGACGGGGCCGATCGTGGTCACCCACGACGAGCCGTGCGCGTCCCGACCGCGAACGATCTCCGGTATCACCACCGAGGCTGTGCGGCGGCGATCGAACGGGAACGCACAGAAGGCAACCGGGCCCGACGCCGGGTCGCCGTCGGGTCCGTCCCGGTGGATCGCTCCGAGCGCCTCGGTGATCACCGAGACGTCGTCGGCCCAGCCGTCCGGCTCGCCGAGCTCGAGGCGCGCGGCGGTTCCCGCGGCGACCAGCACGCGGTTGGGCGAACGAAACGCCGGCGAGCCCGGACCCAGGTGGTCGAGCGGGTCGTCGCTGGTGCCGGTGCGTTCGGTGCGGGCGCTCAGGCCGTTGTGCGCCTCAGCCACGATGCCGGGTGGCGGTGAACAGCTGGGCGATGCCGCCGGTCAGCTGACGATGGTGGCCCCGCACGAACCCGGCGTCGGCGATCAGCTCCAGGGTTTCCGGGGGCGGCGGCAGGTACTCCACCGACCGGGGCAGGTAGGCGTACGCGTCGGCGTCGGAGAACATGGCCCCGATGCGGGGCACGACCTTGCCGAAGTACTGCTCGTAGCCCAGCTTCAGCAGCGAGTTGGACGGCTGGCCGACCTCGAGCAACCCGATGCGGCCGCCGGGACGCAGCACCCTGGCCAGCTCGTCGAAGAACGGCGGCAGCGCCTGGAAGTTGCGAAGCGCGAAGCCGCACGTGACGCCGTCGAGGGAGCCGTCCGGGAAGGGGAGCGACAACGCATCGCCCTGTACCCGGGGGAACGGTGTGGGGGCGGCGGCCAGCATGCCCATCGACAGGTCGACCCCCACCGCCGCCATGCCGTGGCGTTCCAGCTCGTAGACCAGGTCGCCCGTGCCGGCGGCCAGGTCGGCGATCAGCGACGTCGGCGCCAGGCCGAGCGCGTCGACGGTGGTGCGACGCCAGCGGACGTCGAGGCGCCCGGTCATGATCCGGTTCACCTTGTCGTAGTTGGGGGCGATCGTGTCGAACAGCGCCCTGACCGCCTCCACCTTGGCGTCGCCGGTGGGCAGCGGCTCGCCGCTGCGGGGGATCAGCCGGGAGCGGTCCTGGTCGGGGGTGGCTGCGCGCTGGGATGCCATGGGGCCGAGGCTACGGGTTGGTGTTGCCGATGCCGAAGCCTGCGCCCGGTCCTCGGTCGCCTGCGCTCAGTCCTCGGTCGCCTGTGCTCAGTCCTCGGTCGCCTGCGCTTTGGCCCAGCGGTAGTCGGCCTTGCCGGCGGGGAGCGCTGGATCTCGTCACGGCGCACGATGGCCTTGGGCAGCTTGTAGCGGGCCACGTGGCGGGCCGCCTCGGTCAGCAGCTCCTCGTCGGTGGCCGAGGCGCCGTCGGCGAACTTGACGACCGCCACGACCTCGTTGCCCCACCGCTCCGACGGGCGTCCGCACACGACGACGTCGGCGACGGCGGGGTGGGCGGAGATCGCCTGTTCGACCTCCTCGGCGAACACCTTCTCGCCGCCGGAGTTGATCGTGACCGAGTCGCGGCCGTAGAGCTCGAGCGTGCCGTCGGCCAGGATTCGGCATCGGTCGCCCGGCACCGCATAGCGGATCCCGTCCAGCTCCGGGAAGGTGCGGGCGGTCTTCGCCTCGTCGCCGAGGTAGCCGAGGGGCACCCGGTTGCGTTGACCGAGCCAGCCCATCTCGGAGTCCCCGGGTTCCAGCACCCGGGTGAGCTGTTCGTCGAGGACCACCATGCCGGGGTGGGGCGTGAACCGTCCGGTGGAGATATCGCCGCCGGCGCTGGAACCTGGCGGCCTGGGTGCCGGTCTCCGAGAGCCGAGCCCGTCGATCAACATGATGTTGGGAAGCCGCTCGAGGAGACGTTCCTTGATGGGCGCCGACAGGATGGCGCCGCCCGACGTCAGCACGAACAGCGACGACAGGTCGGCGTCGGCGGCATCGACCGCATCGAGCAGCGGGCGGGCGAAGGCGTCGCCGACCAGCAACAGCACGTTGGCCTGTTCCCGAGCGACCAGGTCGACCACCGACGGCGCATCGAAGCGTTCGACCACGTCGGTGATCACCAGGGTGCCACCGTTGGAGAAGCAGTTGAACGCCGCCCAGTGGGCGGCGCCGTGCATGAACGGCGGCGCCGGCACGGTCTTGGTCGGTCCGGCGGCGTCGGCCGCCGCCACCAATGCCTCCACCGACTCCCATTCGTCGGACGAGCCGAACGGCCGGCCGCCGAGCGACGCCGCGTAGATGTCGGCCTGACGCCACATGACGCCCTTGGGCATGCCGGTGGTGCCGCCGGTGTAGAGCAGGTAGAGGTCGTCGGGCGACCACGAATCCCGCAGGGCCGGGTCGAGCTCGGGCGAGGCCTCCGCCAGGGCCTCGGAGTACCAGCGGGCCCCGTCGAGCAGGCCGTTGCCCGAGTCGTCGTCCACCTGCAGCAGCACCTTGAGGCTGGGCAGTTGCGGCAGCACCTCGGCGAGGACGGGGGCGAAGGCCGAGTGGTAGATGATCGCCGACGCGGCGCTGTCGTTGAGGAGGTACAGCAGCTCCTCGGCGACGTAGCGGTAGTTGACGTTGAACGGGGCGGTGCGGGCCATGTACCCGCCGATCATGCCCTCGAGGTACTCGTTGCCGTTGTGGAGGTACAGCGCCAGCGTGTCCTGGCCGATCTCGTGGTTGGCCAGGTCGGCCCGGTCGGTGTGCACACCCAGGCCTGCGTCAACGAGCACGTTGGCCAGCCGATGGCTCCGGTCGCGCACCTCCCCGTAGGTGAGTCGCCGGTCCCGGAACACGATGCACTCGCGCTCGGGCATGGCGTCCGCCAGCGACTCGAACACCTCGGCGATGTTGGCCTGCAGGTTGGGCTTCGACATGCGTTCTCCCCTGAGCGTCGACAGAACGAGCGAGCCTAGATGAGCGCCCACCGGCCGGGTGGGGCGGTCCGAGCGGCCCCGGGGCCGGGCTCAGCCCCGACAGATCGTGTCGTTGTCGGGAAGCGTGAGGTCGACGAGATAGGCGGCGGTGATCTCGTCGACGCAGGCGTTGCCGTAGCTGGTGTGGCCCGTGCCCTCGTGGGTGAGCAGCACCGCGTTGTCGAGGCGGGCGGCCATCTTCTCGGCCTGCAGAAACGGCGTGGCCGCGTCACCGGTGTTGCCGACGACGAGGATCGGCTTGGAACCGGTAGCCGTCGGGAACGGACGCGGGTCGACGGGCTCGACCGGCCAGGTCGCGCACGGCAGGAGCTCGTAGCCGATCGAGGCGCCGAGGCGGGGGAGATCTCCTCGAGCCGCTCGACGAACTCGGCCCATTCGGTCTCGTTCTCCGGGTGCGCCTGGTCGACACATTCGATGGCGAGATACGGGGTGAAGTCGGCCCCGTCGTAGTACTGCCGGGCGAGCGTCAGCAGCGCCGCCGTGTTGCCGTCGTCGGCCTCGCTCAGCGCCCTGGCCAGCCCGGGACCCCCGCCTGGGGAGTAGGTGGCCGAGATGGCGGCGGTGGCGAGTTCGGCCGGGCCGAGGGTTCGGCTACCGGCCCCGATCGGTTCGCGCTCGACCTCGGCTGCCAACTTGTCGTACAGCGCATCGGCGCCGCCGTCCGGGCACGACGACCCGCAGGAGTCGAACATGTCGTCGAGCGAGTCCTCGAACCCCTGGGTCTGGGCGGTGAGGAACTCCTCGAGGTCGGCGTCGGGGTCGATGACGCCGTCGAGGACGATCGCCCGCACCCGATCGGGAAACTCGTCGGCGTAGAACGATCCCAACGCCGTGCCGTAGCTGAAGCCGTAGAAGCTCAATTGCTCGTCGCCCAGCGCCCGCCGTATCGCCTCCATGTCCTTCACCGTGGAATCGGTGGAGATGTGGGCCAGCAGGTTGGCCGCCACCCGCTCACAGTCGTCGGCGATCTGCTCGGCGGTGTCGTTCAGCTCGGCCAACTCGGCCTCGTCGTCCGGTGACGGGTCCAGTGCCCGAAACTCGTCGACCGAGTCGTCACACATGACCGCCTGGCTGTCGTTGGTTCCCCGTGGGTCCCACCCGACGACGTCGAATCGGTCGGTGAGCGCGTCGAAGGGCCCGTCGGCGAAGACCCAGTCCAACGTGTCGATGCCCGAGGCGCCGGGGCCGCCGGGGTTGACCAGGACCGAGCCGGTCGATTCGCCGGAGGCCGGCCGTCGGGCGACCGCCAACTCGAGGGTGTCGCCGTCGACGTCCTCCCAGTCGAGCGGCACCTGCAACGTGGCACAGTCGAGGTCGCCGCACTCCGCCCAGGCGAGCGGGTCGGGCTGAAAGCCGCCCAAGGGGTCGTCGTCGGCGGCGGCTGGTGCGGTGGTCGAGGAACCGGCGTCCGCCGTCGAGGTCGGGGTGGCCGTATCGGGGGCGGTGGTGCCCGGCCGGCTGGTGGGCGTGGCGGGTTCGGCCGCGTCACCGCCGATGCCGGGGGAGCACGCGGCCGTGGCGGCGGCGATCGCCGCCAGGGCGAGCCCCCGCCGAACGGGCGCCGTCCGACCGAAACGCATCACTCGTAGTAGCGGAAGATGATCTCGGCGACGCAACTGGGCTTGGGCGCGTCCTCCACCTCGAAGGTGAAGGTCATCGTCACCTGGGCGCCGTTGTTGGGCAGCTCCTCGATCGAGTCCAACTTGGCGCCGAGGCGCAGCTTGGAGCCGACGGGCACCGGGGAGGGAAACCGCACCTTGCCGGCGCCGTAGTTGACGCCCATCTTGATGCCGGACACGACCAGGATGCTGGGCATCAGCGTGGGGCCGAGGGACAGGGTGAGGTAGCCGTGGGCGATCGGTCCGCCGAACGGGCTTTCCTTGGCGGCACGCTCCGGGTCGACGTGGATCCACTGATGATCGCCGGTGGCGTCGGCGAACGTGTTCACCTGCTCCTGGGTGATCTCGATGTAGTCGGAGTAGCCGAGATGCTGCCCGACGAGTTCCTGGAGTCCTGCAATGCCGTGTACTTCGGTAGCCATTGCGAGAGTCTGCCACGCGTCGCCGGCGCCGGGGCATCCGACGGAGGGCGTTGGGCTATTTGAACCAGGTGCTGACGTAGCTCTGCGACTGGGTGTGCAACAGCAGTGCGATCAGCGCTGCTTCGAAGAGCAGGTTGAGCGGTGAACGCAGGCCAAGGATGTAGATCAGGGCGAATTCGGACGCGGCGAATGCATCGAAAGCCCGAAGGATGAATGGGCTGAACGATGCGAGGATCGCCACGATGTAGCCCCGCTTCTCCTCGTTGGCCAGGCCCAGGCCGCCGATCAGGTAGCCGGCGACCGACAGCGCCAGCAGGGCGCCGGCCACCGCGCCGAAACCCTTTGGACCGAAGACGATGCCGATGACCAGAAAGAACGCGTCGATGTAGAGCAGAATGTTGGCGATCTGCAGAGTCTGGGGGAGTGAGCGGTTGGTCCAGCGACGTGCTTCCATGGCGAAGAGTGTGCCAGGCGGCGGCCCTCCTGGTCGGCGTGTGCCTGGCGGCCGGTGCGGGAAGCCGGTTGAGGCCGCTGACGACGGAGCGCCCCAAGGTGTTGTGTCCGGTGGGTGGCCGGCCGCTGTTGTCCTTCGCCATCGACCGGTTGGTGGGGGTGACCGACGAGGTGGTCGTCAACGTGCACCACCACCGGGCGATGATGCTCGGATGGCTCCACCTGGCCGCCGGCGCCACGTCAGCGGCGCCCACCGCCGGCGCCGCCTTCTGGCGGGGCTTCGACGGGTCGGCGCGAGACCACCCCGAACGCGGCGAGCTGCAGTCGTGCGGCACGGTCGGCCCGGCGACGGCCGGCGAGCTCCCCCGCCTTCCCGGCGATGCGGCGGTTGCGTCGGGGCGAACCGTTGGCGAGGCCCAACTGGTCGCCTCGCTGGAGGGTCCCGAGGCGTTGGGAACCGCCGGGGCGCTGGCGGCGTTGGCCGATCACCTCGACGGACGGTCGGTGCTGGCGATCAACGCCGACTCGCTGATCGGCGTCGACCTGAGCGAGGTGGTCGCCCGGTGGGACGGCGAACGTCCGCTGGTGGCGCATGGTGGCGAGGGCGGGTTTCGGCCGGGGGTGCCGGTGGTGGCCTCGATCACGCCGTGGAGCACGATCGCACACCTGGCGGCCACCCCGTCCGGGCTGTACGGGCACGTCTGGAAGGACGCCCACGGCGCCGGCGCACTCCAGACCGTTCGGCTCGAGGGTCCGGTGATCGACTGTGGCACGCCCCGCCGGTATCTGGCCGCCAACCTGGCCCTCAGCGGTGGGGCGACGCTGTCGGAGTACTCGGGCGACCGCACGACGGAGCCCGCTCGGACCGCACCGGCCGGGGTCACCCGCAGCGTGCTGTGGGCCGGCGCCGAGGTTGAGCCGGGCGAACGTCTCGACGGGGCCGTCCGCACGACCGGAGGACGGACGATGCTCGTGCGGCCGGTGCCGGGAGGGTCAGCCCCGCCGGCGGGGTGAGGCCACCTCGACCGCTCCCTCGTCGCGGGTGCGTGAGGCCAGTTGGCCGCAGGCGGCGTCGATGTCGTCGCCTCGGGTGTCACGCACGGTCACCGTGATGCCGGCCCGGTCCAACCGATCGCGGGCGGAGCGCACTCCCGCTCGGGAGGTGCCCGTCGTCGGCCAGCCGGGGGTGGGGTTCAGCGGGATGAAGTTGACGTGGGCCCGTGCCCGCCGGGCCAGCGAGATCAACGCATCGAGCTGCTCGGGGGTGTCGTTGACGCCGTCGATCAGGGCCCATTCGAAGCTGACCCGGCGCCCGGTGCGTTCCCGCCAGTCGACGGCGGCGTCGACCAGCGAGGTCAGGTCGTGGCGGCGGTTGATCGGCACCAACTCGTCGCGGAGGTCGTCGGTGGCGGCGTGAACCGAGATCGCCAGGCTGACCGGTAGCCCCTCGGCCGCCAGGCGACCGATGGCGGGCACCATGCCGACGGTGGACACGGTGAGGTGCCGAGCGGAGAGCCCGAGGTCGTCGCGGAGGCGGCGCAGCGATTCCACCGTCGGGCCGTAGTTCGCCAACGGCTCGCCCATGCCCATGAAGACGACGTTGGACAGCCGCCGCGGCGAGGCCCGCCGGGCCACGATCACCTGCTCGACGATCTCGCCGACGGTGAGGTGCCTGGTGAACCCGTCCTGGCCGGTGGCACAGAACCCGCACGCCATCGCGCATCCGGCCTGGCTGGAGACGCACACCGTGGCCCGATCGCCGTAGACCATCAACACGGTCTCGATCGTGGCGCCGTCGTGCAGCCGCCACAGCCACTTGGTGGTGTCGCCACCGTCGCCGGTGCTGCGCCGCACCTCGACGAGCGCCGGCGGCAACTCGTCGGCGAATCGTCGCCGAAGCGCCTTGGGCACGTTGGTCCAGTCCTCGGGTGGGCCGCCGTTGGCGTAGAGGCCCTCCCACAGCTGGTCCACCCGATAGGACGGCGCCGGGGAGCGGTTGGGGCCGTCGGCCATCCACTCGGCCAGGCCCTGGCGATCCAGGTCGTACGGCCCGGGTTGGGCGGCCGCACGCCCGGTCATGTCCGGCTCCGCGGCGCATATCGGGCGTTGCCGTGGTGGACGACGTACCCCAGCCGGTCGTAGAGGGCGAGGGCGCCGTCGTTGTCGGCCTCGGTCCACAACATCGCCTGCCGGGCGCCCCGCACCCGGTACTGGTGATCCATGCCGACCTCGACCAGTGCCCGCCCCAGGCCGCGGCCGCGGGCCCGCTCCGCGGTGGCGATCACGTACACCTCGCCGAGCGGGGGCTCCGGCGTGTCCCCCTGCGTCGCCGGGTGAAACCTCGTCCAGCAGAACCCGTCGAGGCCGTCGCCGTCGGCTGCGTCGACGACGAAGAACCCGTTGAGGTCCACCCAGGGTGCCGCCAGCCCGATCGCCAACCCGTTGCGGTTCTGATGGCCCTGGTCGGGGTGCCAGGAGAACGCCGCGTTGTTCAGTGCCAGCCAGGCGTCGACGTCGCGCTCGGGGTCGAACGTTCGCAGCCCGGGGAGCTCCGGCGGAGCGTCCATCGGGAGCGGCCGGCGCAACTGCACCAGGGTTCGAGTCCGGGCGAAACCCGCATCTCCGGCCACCCGGTCGGCGACCTCCAGCGTCTCCAGGGGGGCCTCGACCCACCAGGCGAGATCGCTGGCGGGGCTGGATTCCGCCAGGAGGCGGAGGTCGGCGACCAACCAGGCCAGGTGCTCAGGTCGGCTCCAGTCGATCCCCCGATACTCGACGCGGCGGCCACCCGCATCGGCTTCCTCGTGGCGCATCGGCTGGCTCATGGTCGCCAGGGTACGCATGACCCTTGGAAATCTCCGAAAGTGACCAAAGTCACAGCGGTCTGGATGCGACGCGGAGAGTGACCGGAGCCACACGGAGTGACTGAGATCTCTCACCCCGCAGTGGGGAAGCTTACCCATGCCGGATGGCCCACTGGCCTGAGATGAGCCGGATCCGCGCTGAAAGGCATGAGAACGCCGTGAGATTCACGCAGAGTGGTCATCCGTTGGACGAGTTCGACCACAAAGCGCGCGAAGCCGACACCGCTGGGAGGTGGACAGGTCGGGCCGTCTTCGTTACATTTCCCTTCCGGCCAGGCTCCCGCCGCCTGGCCCAACCGGCGTCATCGGGATCCCGCCACCCGTTGCGCCAAACTGGAGCCCCTTCGGGGGCTCCAGTCTCTTTTTGGCGCCGGTCCACCCCGGACGACACCGGTGGACCCGAGGCTCGGGCGAGCGTCGGTACCTCCCGTAGCATCGCCGCCATGCGTGCCGTCGTGCTGACATCCCATGGTGACCCCGAGGTGCTCTCGATCCGGGAGGTGCCCGACCCTCGGCCCGGCCCCACCGAGGTCGTGGTGCGCATCGCCGCCACCGCCCTCAACCGGGCCGACCTGCTGCAACGCCGGGGCTGTACCCCGGCCCTCGATGGACCACGAGATCCCCGGCGGAGTACTCGGGCACTGTCGCGGAGGTCGGCAGGCGGAGTGAGCCGCTGGAGTGTCGGCGACCGGGTGATGGGGATCGTCGGCGGGGGCGCCTATGCGGAGGCGATCGCCGTCGACGAACGGCAGACGATGGCGGTGCCCGATGCGGTCGAGCTCGACGAGGCTGCGGCCATCCCCGAGGCGTTCCTGACCGCCTTCCCGACGCCCTGGTGGTGCAGGGCGGCCTGACGATCAGCCCCGATGGGCCTTTGTCCACGCCGGTGCCTCCGGCGTCGGCACAACCGCCATCCAGATCGCCAAGGCGATCAGGGCCCGGGTGATCGTCACCGCATCGACCAACAAGGTGGATGCCTGTGCACGGCTCGGGGCCGACGTGGTCATCGACTACCTGGACGTGGTGGGCCGCACCAAGGAGGCGGTCGGCCGCACCGGCGTGCACACCGTGCTCGACGTGGTGGGCGCCGGCACCCTGGCCGACAACCTGAAGGTGGCCGCCACCGGGGCCCGAATCGTTCAGGTGGGCACGATGGGCGGCGGAACCGGCGAGATCAACCTGGGGGCGCTGATGATGAAGCGGGTGGCGCTGATCGGCACCGTGCTGCGGTCCCGGCCCTCCGAGGAGAAGGCCGCCCTCACCCAACGGGTGGCGACCGAGCTGCTGCCGTTGTTCGACAGCGGTGCGCTCCGGCCGGTGATCGACACCACCTTCGCACTCGACGACATCGCTGCGGCGCACGAGCACATGGAGGCCAACGCCAACGTGGGCAAGGTGCTCATCAGCGTGGGAGGCGGATCATGACCACCCCCCACATCTCGGCACCGTCGGGCGCCTTCGCCCCCTCGATCCTGCTTCCCGGCGATCCGCTACGGGCCCGCTGGATCGCCACGGAAGCTGCTCGCCGACGCCGTCGAGTCACCTGCGTTGCGGCATCCTCGGCTACACCGGGACCTGGAGGGCGCCGCCGTGTCGGTCATGGGCACCGGCATGGGATCCCGTCGATGTCGATCTACGCCACCGAGCTGGCCCGGCACTACAGTTCAGCGTCTGGTGCGCATCGGGTCGTGCGGAGCGCTCGACGATTCGGTGGGCCTGCGCGACGTCATCATCGTGTCCCACGGGCACTCCACCGACTCCGGGGGTCAACCGCCTGACTGGTGGCGGCTACGACTGCGGCCACGCCCGACTTTGCGCTGACGGCCAGGCTGGTCACGACTCCGCCCGGGTGACGGGCGGTCGGCGGAGGACACCCCTGCGGTGCGTGGGACGGGTGTTCACCTCAGACCTGTGCAACCAGCCGCGGACAGGCTCGACCTGCTGCGCTCCAGCGGCCACCTGGCGGTGGAGATGGAGGCGGCAGGGTTGTTCGGGGTGGCGGCAACCGAGGGCGTGGCGGCGCACCGTGCTCACCGTCTCCGATCACCTGAGCGCGGGCACCACACAGGCTCCGGAGGAGCGGCAGGTGGGATTCGCCGCCGGCCACCCCTGGCGTTGGGCGCCCTCGCAGGCGAAGGAGCCCCGGGCTAGCCGGATCGAAGGAGGCGTAGTCGCGCTCGTCAGCGCCGATGTAGATCTGGCGGGACGCGGATGATGCGCTGATCCTGCTCGAGCAGCTCGCTGTAGTGCGAGAGCCCAGCAGCCCGCGGGGAATGGCGAACAGCACGGTGAACATGTCCGTCAGGAAGTCCATCGCCTGGTAGATCAGGCCGGAGTAGAAGTCGACGTTGGGGTAGAGCTTGCGGTCGACGAAGTAGCTGTCGGCCAGCGCCACCTCCTCCAGCTTCAGCGCGATGTCCAGCAGCGGGCTCTTGCCGGTGACGTCGAACACCTCGTACCCGGTGCGCTTGATGATGGTGGCCCGGGGTCGAAGTTCTTGTAGACCCGGTGACCGAAGCCCATCAGGCGCTCCTCGCCCGACTTCACCCGGTTGATGAACTCGGGCACGTTGTCGATCGAGCCGATGCGCTCCAGCATGCGGAGGACGGCCTCGTTGGCGCCGCCGTGACGGGGCCGTACAGGGCCAGGCAGCCGCTGCGGTGGCGACGTAGGGGTCAGCGTGGGCGGACCCGACGGTGCGGCCGTGGTCAGGCAGTTCTGCTCGTGGTCGGCGTGCAGGATGGAAGAGGACGTCGAGCGCCTTGGCCAACACCGGGTTAGCGTCGTAGCGGGGCTCGGCGGTCGCTGAAGACATCATCGACAGGAAGTTGGCCGAGAAGTCAGGGAGTTGTCGAAGTAGACGAAGGGCATGCCCCGGCTGAAGCGGTAGGCACCGGCGGCGACGGTGGGCATCTTGTGATCAGCCGCACGATCTGCCCGGCGGACGTCGGGGTCGAAGATGTCCTTGACTCCAGGATAGAAGGTGGACAACGGCGATCGTGGCCACCAGGATGCCCATCGGGTGGGCGTCGTGGTGGAAACCCTCGAAGAACTTCTTGCGCACGTTCTCGTGGATGAACGTGTGGTGGGTGATCTCGTAGCGCCAGGTCTCGAACTCCTCGGCGGTCGGGAGTTCGCCGTTGACCAGCAGGTAGGCCACCTCGAGGTAGGAGGACCGTTCGGCCAGCTGCTCGATCGGGTAGCCCCGGTAGCGAAGGATGCCGTTGACGCCGTCGAGTTCGGTGACCGACGAGTCGGCCGAGGCGGTGGTGCCGAACGACGGATCGTTGAACCACACCCCGGGCATCAGTTTGTTCCACGGCTTGGAGGCGACCCCGCCTCGTTCGACGGGGATCTCGACGGATTCGCCGTTGCGGTTGTCGGTGATGGTGATGGAGTCGGTCACGTCGCCATGGTAGCGACCGACGCGGGGCCCCACCCGCTCAGGAGCCGGCGTCGGCGGCCGGTCTCGCCCGAATCCCGCTCTGGGACGACGCCGAGGTCTGGACGACGTGGGAGACCGCCTGGGTGACCGCGCGGGTTGCGGCCGACGGCATGCCGTGGCGGCGTCTGGCCAGGCCCACGGTTCGCCCCTCGATGTCGCTTACGGGGAGGGCCACCCACCGGTCGCCGCCGCCGAACGGGGCGGCCGAGGCGGGGAGGATGGCCGCCCCGAACCCGGAGAAGGCCAGCGAGGCGATCAACCGAAGCCCTTCGATCTCGGCTTTCGGCTTCAGCGTCACGCCGGCCGCTGCGCAGCGGGCGTCGAGCAGATCCCGATAGCGGCTGCCGGGCACGTCGAGCATCACCTCCCAGCCGTCGAGGTCCGCCACGGACACCTGGGAGCGTCCCGACAGGGGGTGGTCCGAGCCGACGACCAGCACGAGGTCCTCGTCGAAGAGCGGATCCATGATGATGGCGGGGTCGTTGCCCGCCTGGGAGACCACCGCAAGGTCGAGATCCCCCTCGATCACGCGGGGGAGCAGCACCGACGTGGTGCCGTCGAGCAGCGTGAGGGCGATGCCGGGCCGGGCGGCCGCCAGGTGGTCGAGCAGCAGCGGCACCAGCCATCGGGCGGTGGTGCCGATGACCCCGAGGCGAACCGGGCCGGTGACCTCGTCGCGCATCGCCGCCAGATCCGACGACAACGCCTCCAGCTCGCCCTCGATGCGAAACGCCCGCGTGGTCACCAGCCGGCCCTCGGGCGTGAGCTGATTGGTGGACCGGTCGACCAGCTCCACTCCCAGCTCCCGCTCGAGGCGGGCGACGTGGGCCGACACGTTGGACTGCACGGTGGAGAGCGACCGGGCCGCCGCCGAGAAGCTGTGATGAGCACCGACGGCGCTGAGCGCCCGCAGCGCTTTGAGGTCCATGCGGGCAGTGTACCCGGGCTATCACAATTAGCGATGTAAGGTATCGCTTCTAACTGCTTGCGGGATCGCTTGCTGCGGTTTATCTTGTGCTTACCAAGACGTCGAGGGCACACCCCCCCCTCAGCCCTCGACAGTCTCAACCGACGGTTACGTCCCCCCGTACCGCGGTTCTCACTGAAGGGCCGGCCCCCCCGCCGGCCCTTCAGTTCTTTTTGGTGCGATTCGGTGGACCGAGGCCTACAGCTCGGGAATGCACGGGCCGTTGCCCAGCGCGCGCAGCCCCTCCAGGTCGCCCGCCTGAAACTCGGTGATGCCGACAGAATTCTCCGGATTCATCAGCTGCGTGGGGTCGGCGACGTGCTGCAACCCGACCAGGTGTCCGACCTCGTGCATGACCACGGCCCGGGCCGCTGCGTATCCGTCGGGGCGTTCGTTGGCGATGCGGCCGATCTGGGGGCCGTCGAGGGCAATGACGCCGGTGACGAAGGCGGCGGTGCTGCTCACCCGTCGGCCGTCAACCTCCACGTTGTCGATCTGCAGCCAGGCGCTGCCGCCCTGTCCGGCGACCGCGCCGGCCAGCGCGGGTTCCTCTTCGGGTGTGGTCCAGCCGATGACCACCGGCGCCCAGGTGTCGCCGTACCGGTCGGGCTGGAAGGCATCCCGTTCGACGCTCGGCGCTTCGTCGGTGGCTCCGACCGGCTCGAAGACCAGGCCGGTGGCCGCCGTGACCGCTGCCAACGATTCGGTGACCATGGCCTCGGCGCCGGGCGGGGCGTGGGCGCTGTTGATCACGTACCGGATCGTCCGGCAGGGGTCGTAGGCGACCGGTGCGTCGGCGTCGGGGCGCATTGCCACGAAGGCGTGGCTTCCGGAGGATCCGCCCGGTGCGGGGGAGCCCAGCGGTGTCGAACCGACGTCCTCACGGGGGGAGGGCCGGTTGGACTGGGTGGTCCGCTCACCGAAGACGGTGCCCGCCCCCACCAGGGCGAGCCCCTCCGATCCCGCAGTGGTCCACTGTTCGGCGGTGAGGCCGGCGCCGACCAGCGCGACGACCGCCAGCACGGCGATGAACCGATTGCCGGAACGGCGACGTCGCCGACGTCGCCGGGTGCGCTTGGACGGGATCTCGGGCTGCCACGCCGCCTGTTGCCGGGCCTCGTCCAGTCGTTGCTGGGCGGCCAGCCGATCGGCCAGGGCCCGCTGCCGACGTGCTCGTTCGGCCCAGTCATCCTGGGGCGGCCAAGGGCCCGGTGGCGGGGTCGAGGTCACTCGACGAGGGTACCGGTCGAGTTTGCGGTTGAGGCGCCGCCCGCCGGCGCGACTGAGGGGCCCACAGGTGCGGGTTCAGGCGGCCGCGCCGGGCCTGTCGCCCGGCCGAGGTTGCCGCCGCACGCGCGGTGGTCCTGCCGGTGGTCCTGTCGCCTCGGGGTCGCCCGGCCCGGCCGGTGGGTCGGGCACCGGCTGAACGTTTCGGGTTCGGCCGGGGGGTTGGACCTTCATGCCGTCGGGGGTGCGGGTGATGGTGAGGCCGCGTTCGTGGACGGCGTGGTGGTGGTTGCTGCACAACAGACAGAGATTGTCGAGATCGGTGTTTCCGTGGTTGGACCACCAGTCGACGTGGTGGACCTGGCAGTACTCCGGTGCGGTGTGACAGACGATGCAGCCGTGGTCGCGTGCGGTGACCGCCGCCCGTTGGGCGGGTGTGGCGAGGCGTTGGGTGCGGCCGAGCCAGAGGGGTTGGCCGGTGGTGTTAAAGAACGCTGGGAGCAGTTCGGCGTCGCAGCCAAGGCGGGTGATGGTGTCGACCGGCATCGGGGTGCCGTCGGCGAGGGTGCCGCCGGTGATCTGCCCGCGGAGCACGTCGAAGTTGGCGATCACCATCATCTGGGTGTTCGCCGGCGGGGGTGGAACCGGCACCGGTGCGGTGCCGTCGGTCGGAGCCGCAGGGTCGGTCTCCGGCGACGCACCCGGTGCGTGAGCGTGTGCCGGATCGGGAGTCGGTTCCGGTGCCGTGGAAGAACCTGAAGCGGGATCCGGTGCACATGCGGCGGGATCACCGAAACCGAACCCCTGCTGCTGCGATGAGTCCGTCGGTGCCGTGCCATCCGTCGGTGCCCCGCTACCCGTGTTGGTGCCGGTGCTGGTGGTGTTGGGGGTTTGGCAGATGAGCGCTTCGAGGGCATCGGCGCGGCGTTGCGCCACCCGCCGTTTCGTTCGCACCCGAGGACCGTTCTCGGCCTGCCAGATCGCATCAACCATCGCCTGCAACCTGGTCGACACCCTCGCACCCGTCACCGGATCAAACCTCGCGAACAAACAATGCATCCCGGTCTCGGTATCGACCCACATCGACCCCTCACGACACTGCCGCTGCTTCTGAGCACGCGTGTTGCCATCATCGGGAGAGGCCTCCAGATCCCGACGACGCAACCCCCGACCGAACTCGTCGGTCGACTGATGCCGTGCCCGTTCGACCAACTCCTCCTCATGTGCCCGGACGTCCTTGGCACGATCCGGGTCGTTCGCACGCGACGCCAACTGCTCGGCCTGACCCGGACTGATCTCACCCCGCCCGAGTGCCTCGCGGGCCCTCGGGAGCTTCTCCAAACCCTCAGCGGTCCTCGACGCCCGCTTCGCCTCACGCGACGACATCCCACCCGAACCCCGCAGACGCTCACCGGCATCGGAACGCTGCCGCAACAACTCAGCAACCACCAACGAACGACGCGCCACCACCATCGCATCCACCCTGGCCAACACCGCGATCTCGGCGTCCAACGCCGCCACATCCATCCCGGCCACCGGCCCACCCGCCAACAGCCCGCCACACACACAACCAGTGCCCGTTCCCACGATCATTCACCTCCCGCCGGAGACCCTCAAGCAATCCGACCCCCTCCGACCCCAACAACAGGGACCGGTCCGGACTGCGCTGACAACCACCAGGATACAGAACACGTGTTCGAGTGTCAACCCCCACGAAGGTCATTTGTCGACGATTTCCTTCTCCTCTCCGCAATACTGGACCGAAGGCCGCTAGAGTGTCTCATGGACGACTCGGACCTCGCTGCGAACGTGCGGGCCTTCAACCGCTTCTACACCGAGGCGATCGGGTCGCTGGACGAGGACCACGAGGGCCTCGACATCACGCTCGCTCAGGCGAGGGTGCTGTTCAGCGTGTCGGCGATGGAGCCGTGCAGCGTGAACGACATCGCCGACAAGCTGCGGCTGGACCTGGCGTACACCAGCCGGGTGTTGGGCACGCTCGAGGACCGCTCGTTGATTCGCCGAACGATCTCGCAACAGGACCGCCGTCAGCGGGTGGTCACCATGACCGTGTCCGGTCGAATGCTGCTGCGCAACGTCGAGCGCCGGTCCGACGAGCGGATGCTGGGCCTCCTCGCCCACCTCGACGCAGCCGAGACCACAGAGCTCCTGGCGGCGATGGACACGATCCGGGCTCTACTCACCAAGCCGACCCCAACCGACGGAGACCACTGACCCATGCCCAGCCGCATCACCCACTTCCCGCCCGAGGTTGAGGCACTGCCCGAATTCGACGGGCCGTTCGACGCCTACCGGCTGGCCGCCGCGGGCTGCGAGGTGCTCTTCGCCACCTATCCGGCCGGCACGTCGATCGAGCCGCACCGCCACGACACCAACAACGTCGGCGTCATCACCAAGGGACGCCTCGACCTGACGATCGGCGACACGCAGACTTCGTACGGGCCGGGCGAGTGGTACCACGTGCCCGCCAACACCGAGCACGCAGCCACGTTCGAGTCGGACAGCGCCGAGATCGAGTTCTGGTTTGATGCCTGACTGCTGACGGCCGCCTGACCGCCAACCCGGGCGTTACCGGCGGGCCGCTGCGCCGGAGGGCTGCTCGACCGGCTGCTCGCGTGCCGGCCCGTCGACGATCACCGGGGTCTCGGTGGTTGCCTCGGCCGCGGCCTTGCGGCCGGCCCATCGGACGGCGGCGGACGGCCCGAGCACGGTGAAGAGCGCCAGGAGCAGCGCGGCGATGCCGATGGGCACGATGCCGTCGCCGCGGCCGGTAAACACGGGGATCAGCACGAACCCGGACAGCAGCGCCGTCCAGCCCCACAGAATGAAGACGGCCCGCCGGTGCCCGTGGCCGAGGTCGACCAGGCGATGGTGAAGGTGCTTGCGGTCGGCCACCGACACGCCGCTGCGGCCCACGGTCCGCCGGATGATCGAGAACAACGTGTCGAGGATGGGCACGCCCAGGATGAACAACGGCACCAGCAGGGGGGCAAAGAAGAACCAGGCCTGGCCGGAGAACGGGTCGTCGGAGTTGCCCCCCACCGCAATGGTGGCCGTGGCCATGGCAGCACCGAGGAACAACGCCCCGCCGTCGCCCATGATGATCTTGGCCGGGTGCACGTTGTAGGGCAGGAACCCCAGGCACACACCCAGCACGATGACGGCGATCAGCGGGCCCAGGTTGCCGGGGTCGAGCACGCCGTTTCGGGACAGCGCCAGCGAGTAGGCCAGGAAGGCCGCGGCGGCGATGGCGGTGATGCCCGCCGCCAGGCCGTCCAGCCCGTCGATCAGGTTGATCGCGTTGGCCATGCCGACCACCCAGGCCACCGTCAACAAGGCCGACAGATCCGGCGACAGCACCAGCAAGTCGAAAAAAGGCACCCGAAAGAACAGCAGGCTCAGCCCGGAGAGCGACAGGACCGACCCGGAGAGCACCAGCCCGGCCACCTTGGCCGGGGCGGACAGGTGGCGGACGTCGTCGACCAGGCCGGTGGCGAAGGCGACGGCGCAACACAGCGCGGCGCCGGCCATCTCGGTGCCCGACATCATCGGTTTGAACCGCCCCAGCAGCGTCGCCGCGCCCAGGGCCACCGCAAAGCCAACAAACATCGCCAGGCCACCCAACGCCGGCATCGGCGCCGTGTGCACCGTGCGCTCGTTGGGTTCGTACACCAACCCGACCCGCAGGCAGAAGCGACGCACCAGCGGCACGGTGGCGGCGGTCACCCCGAAGGCGACCGCCAGGATGACGACGTACGCGAGCACGTCAGCTCACGCCGGCGAACTCGGGCGGCCTCACCCGGGAACACCGAGCCGATCGAGGAGCCCGATCACACGGTGCCATCCGGGTAGACCGGGAACCGGCCGCACAGCTTGGCGGTGCGCTCGGCCACGTCGGCGTGGACGCTCGCATCGTCGGGAGCCCGCAACACGGTGGCGATCAGCTCGGCGATCTCGGGCATCTCGGCCGGGGTCATGCCCTGCGTGGTCACCGCCGGGGTGCCGATGCGCACGCCGCTGGTGACGAACGGTGAGCGGGGATCGTCGGGCACCGTGTTCTTGTTGAGGGTGATGCCCGCCGCGTCGAGGGAGGCCTGCGCCACCTTGCCGGTGAGCTCGGCGTCGAAGGGCCGCAGGTCGACCAGCAGCAGGTGGTTGTCGCTGCCCCCCGACACCAGGCGGAACCCCTGATGGGCCAGCGCCTCCGCCAGCGCCTGGGCGTTGGCGACGATCCCGGCGGCGTAGTCGGCGAAGCTCGGGTCGGCCGCCTCACGGAAGGCAACCGCCTTGGCGGCGATCACGTGCTCGAGCGGGCCGCCCTGAAGACCGGGGAAGATCGCCTTGTCGATCGCCTTGGCGTGCTCCTCGCGGCACAGGATGGTGCCGCCGCGGGGCCCCCGCAGCGTCTTGTGGGTGGTGAAGGTGACGATGTCGGCGTGCGGCACCGGGTTGGGATGGGCCCCACCGGCGATCAGGCCGGCGATGTGGGCGGCATCGAACATGAACAGCGCGCCCACCTCGTCGGCGATCTCCCGGAAGATGGCGGGATCGATCTGCCGGGGATAGGCGGTGGCGCCCGCCACGATCATCTTCGGCTGGTGCTCCTGGGCGAGCGCCCGCACCGCGTCGTAGTCGATGCGCTCGTCGGACTCGGTCAGCCCGTACCCGACGAAGTTGTAGAACCGGCCGGACAGGTTGACCGGGCTGCCGTGGGTGAGGTGACCGCCGTGGTCGAGGCTCATGCCCAGCACGGTGTCGCCCTGCTCGAGCAGCGCCAGATAGACGCCGACGTTGGCGTTGGCGCCCGAATGGGGTTGCACGTTGGCGTGGTCGGCGCCGAAGAGCGCGCACGCCCGGTTGCGGGCGATGTCCTCGATGTCATCCACCACGGCGTTGCCGCCGTAGTAGCGCTTGTGGGGATAGCCCTCGGAGTACTTGTTGGTCAGCACCGTTCCGGTGGCCGCCATGACCGCCGGGGAGGCGAAGTTCTCCGAGGCGATCAGCTGAAGCCCCCGCTGCTGACGGTCCAGCTCGGCGGCCAGCAGTTCGTCGATTTCGGTATCGGGGCTCTGGGGCCATCCCACGTTGTCATGCTCCTGGTTGCTGGTTGGTCTTGGAGAAGTACTTGGTCGAGAGGGGTGCGGAGCCGGGCCCGCGACGGCGGAGCGTCAGTCCAGCAGCGCGTCGAGCTTGGCGACGCGCGGGGCGTGGCGACCGCCTTGAAACTCGGCGGACAGAAAGGCCTCGAGGGACTCGACGGCCACCTGATGGCCGACGAACCGGCTGCCGACGCAGAACACGTTGGCGTCGTTGTGTTCCCGGGCCTGGCGTGCGGAGGTGACGTCGTGAACCGCCGCTGCCCGAACGCCCCGGATCTTGTTGGCGGCCATCGAGATGCCGATGCCCGACCCACACACGCCAACCCCGAGGTCGGCGTCGCCGTCGGCGATCACCCGGCCGATCGCGGCGCCGAAGTCGGGATAGTCGCAACGTTCCTCGGAGTAGGTGCCGACGTCGGTCACCTCGTGACCCAACCCGCGAAGAAACTCGGCGAGCCCCTCCTTCAGGTCGTACCCGGCGTGATCGGCGCCGACGGCGATGCGCATGTTGCCATCGTACGGCCACGGCAACCGTGCGGGCGAGCGGAACGCCCGGTGGGCCGTCCCGGGAACCGACCGGGCGTTCCCGGCGCCGGGTCCACCGCCTGCCCGGTCTCGGCCCAGTTGTCACACCCGCCGGGGCTGCGACACGCTACGCCCATGCCCTCAGCCTCCCTTCCCGCCGTTGTCGACCCCCGGTCACCGGTGATCATCGGTGTCGGCCAGCACCTTCAACGAACCGACCAGGGTGCCGACGAGCTGTCGCCCAGCGGGCTGATGACCGAGTCGCTGCGACTGGCGCTGGACGACACCGGCGCCGCCTCGCCCGACGCGCTCGGCCGCTCGCTCGGCTGGGTCGCCGCGGTGCCGGCGCTGACCTGGCGCTACCACGACGCGGCCAGGGAGGTGGTCACGGCCATCGGCGCCGATCGGGCCATCACCGCCACCTGTGCCATGGGCGGACACTCACCCAACTACCTGCTGGGTGCGGCGGCCCGGGAGATCGCTGCGGGCCGGCTGGATCTGGCCGCCATCACCGGGGGCGAGGCCGGCCGGGCTCGGGCGGGTCACCGCTCCAGCGGCATCCAACCCGACTGGGGAACCCAGGGCGACGACGTGGAACCGGACCAGGTGGTCGGGCCCACCGAGATGGAGATGGCCCATCCCGCCGAGGCGGCGCACGGGCTGTTTCTGCCCACCCAGATGTACCCGCTGTTCGAGACCGCGCTGCGGGCGGCATCCGGCCGCAGCGTGGAGGCACATCAGGCCCACATCGGCGCGCTGTGGGCCGGCTACGCCGCGGTGGCGGCCGAGAACCCTCACGCCTGGGACCGCACCGCCTACTCGGTCGACGAGCTGATCACGCCGACCCCCGCCAACCGTTGGGTGGGCTGGCCCTACACCAAGCACCTGGTGTCGAACGCCCGGGTGGACATGGGTGCCTCGATCGTCGTCGCCTCGGCCGAGGCCGCGCTGGCCGCCGGCGTTCCCGCCGACCGATGGGTGTTTCTCCACGCCGGAACCGACGCAACCGACCGCCTGGCATCCGAACGGGGGTCGTTCACCACCTCCCCCGCCATGCGCCTGGCCGGTGGGCGGGCGTTGGAGCTGGCGGGCGTCGCCCCCGACGAGCTCGATCTCCTCGACCTGTACTCCTGCTTCCCGTCGGCGGTGCAGCTGGCCGCCGCCGAGCTGGGCATCGACACCGACCGGACGCTCACCACGTGGGGCGGACTGTGCTTCGCCGGAGGACCCTGGAACAACCCGGTGTCCCATGCGCTGGCCGCCACGGTCGACGCACTGCGCGAACGGGGCGGCGATCGCAGCGGCGGTCGGGCACTGGTCACCGCCAACGGCGGCATCGTGCACAAGCACAGCTTCTGCGTGTTGGGCACCGCACCGCCGGAGCGGGGGTTCCGTTGGGAGGCACCGCAGGCCAAGGTCGATGCCGCCGAGGAGGCGGTGCCCGTCGACTTGGAGCCGTCGGGGGCGGCGACCATCGAGGCCTACACGGTGATGCACGATCGGGAGAACCGTCCCGAGCGGGCCCACGCCGCCGTGCGCCTGACCGCCGCGCGAGGGCCTGGGCGTTCACCGACGATCCCGACTCGATGGCCGAGTTGATGGCCACCGAGGGCGTCGGCCGTCGGGTCCGGGTGGACGACGCCACCCTCCGCCTCGACTGAGCGGCCAGGCGATCCCGGCCGGAGCGGTTCAGGCGGCGTTGGGAAGCTTCGAGTTGAGCGAGCCCTCGGCACCGAAGAGGGTGTCGCGCCAGGTGGCCACCAGCTCGTCGGTGTCCCGATCGTCGGGGTGGAACCCCTTGCGGTCGTACTCCTTGAGGATGTCCCAGGTCTCGCGGCTCATCATCGGCGAGGACTTCAGGCGCTTCCAGCTGGCCCACAGCACGCCCGGGCGGTACGTCTTCCGGTCGCCGGCCAGCGAGGCGATCACGCCGAGGGACATGAAGATGACGAACGAGACCCGGATGAACTTCATCGTCCAGATCCGCATGCGTTCGGAACCACCGACCGCCCGGTAGACGTCGAAGGCCACCGCCTTGTGCTCGGACTCCTCCAGCGCGTGCCACTCGAAGAGCTCCCGCACCGCGTCGTGGCCGAACCGCTCGCGGGTGTCCTCGGTGGTCAATACGTGCTCGGCCAGCGTGGCCGTGAAGTGTTCCAGCGCGGCGGTCGCCGCCAGGTTGGCGTGGGGCGACGCCGCCTTGTACCGGAACGCCAGCGCCCGCTTGACGATGCGGTCGTAGCGCTTGGTCGGGTAGCCCAGCTCGGCGAGGCGGTCGTTGAAGGCCCGGTGTTCGCGGCCGTGCACCGACTCCTGACCGATGAAGCCGGCCACCTCCCGCTTGAACTCGGGGTCGGTGATCTCGCCACGGAAGTGGCGCACGCAGCGGACGAAGTAGTCCTCGCCTTCGGGGAACACCGAGGACAGCGCGGCGATCAGGTGGCTGGAGACCAAGTCGCCATCCTGTGCGAAGTGCCGGGGCAGGCTTTGGAGGGACTCCTCGAAGGACACCCGGCGGGTGGGCACCTTTCGGGGTTCGGCAACGGGCGCAGCGGACTGATCGACAGGAGCGGTGGAACCGGTTGAAGTAGCCATGGACACCATCTAACCCGATTTGAGACTTTTAGTCAATCCCTCATGTAGTGCCGCCTGTCGCACGGCGATCACCCGCAGGTGCCCAAGGACTCGGAGCCGACCGCTCCTGTCACTCGTCCTCGGCCCGCAACCGTTCGGTGAGCATCGTCATCACGCGCTCCTCCGCCTTGGGCATCTCGGCCAACAGCTGGCGAAACTGCCGCGAGTTGAACCGCAGCAGGCGAAGATCGCTGGTGGCGACCACCGAGGCGTTTCGGGGCCGGTGGTCGATCAAGGCCATCTCCCCCACCATGTCGCCGCTGTGCAGCGTGGCCACCTCCTCGTCGCGAACGCGCACCGAGGCGTCGCCCTCGACGATCACGTAGCAGTCGACGCCGGTGTCCCCCTGGTCGATCACCACGGCGCCGGAGCCGACATTGAGCTCGCCCGACAGCGCCGCCACCCGCTTGAGTTCGTCGCTGGTGAACCCCTCGAAGAACGCCACGCCCGACAGGTAGTCGGCGCTCTCATCGGGTTTCTTCCAAAAGCTCATGGTGCTCACTCCCCCTCGTGCTCCGAGCAGTCCCCGGACCGGGCAGCAGGTTACTGCAAGGTGTGCCCGACGGCACCGCCGTTCCACCAGCGGGAGATTCGCTCCTCGGCGATCGGGCCGGTCCGCAACACGGTGGGGGTTCCGCCCTCCGAAGCGGGCACCAACACCACCGTGGAGGCCGTACCCGGGAGTGGGCCACCGTCGACCGCACACCCGACCGACCGCAGCTCCGGCCACCGCCGGGCCAGTTCCTCCAGGCCGTCGAGGGAGCACAGCGGTTCGGCCCCTGCGGGATTCGCCGAGGTGACCGCCATCGGCCCGACCCGCTCGGCCACGCGCCGCACGAGCGGGTAATCCGGGCAGCGCACGCCCACCGTGCCCTCCGATCGCATCGCCGGTGGTGCGGCGGAACCCGCCAGGGCCACCAGGGTGACCGGGCCGGGCCAGGCCGCCTCGGCCAGCCGCACCAGCGACGCCGAGGGTCGGTCGAACAGCCCCAGGCCCGCCGACGGCGTCGCCACCAGCACCGCCACCGGCTTGTCGGCGTCGCGGCCCTTGATCTCGGCCAACGCCGCAACCCCGTCGGCGGTGGCGGCAGCGGCCAGCCCGTAGACCGTGTCGGTCGGCATCAGGGCCACCCCGCCCGCCTCGAGCACCGACGCCAGCCGCTCGACCACCGCATCCTCGGCGAGCCGATCGTCGGCGGCGTCGGGGGCATCGGCCGGTCCGCCGGACGGAAGGCGCAGCAGACGGATCACCCCCGCGACGCTACCCAACCCGTCGGCGCCCGACGCTCAACTCCGGCTGCCGCCGTCCGATGAAAACCCACACAGGAGGCGCTCGTGCTCGGATTGATGAATCGCAACAAGGTGCGCTGCGACGCGTGCCGGGCATCCAACTCGGCCGACCGCGACCGGTGCCGCATCTGCACGGCGCCGCTGGCGCACGACGGGCCCACCCACGACGCGCTGTGGTCGCAGCGGCTGTACCGCACGTCGGTGTCCGACAAGCTCACGCACGCCGGCTCCCGCCTGCCCGGGGTGATCATCCTGGTGGTGTTCGCAGCGGCGGCGCTCAACTTCTTCGTGCTGGGATACGGCCCGGACTGGGCCCACCGGCAGGTGGATCTCGGCGGATCGTGGAAGACCGTCGCCGCCTATCAACCCGACATCCAGGCCGAGCTGCCCGGCCAGCCCGAAATGGGCAACGCCGGAAACATGACCACCGCACGGGTGGTCGTCAACCGGCAGGGCGAGGCGGTGCTCGACGGATCCGCCCCGACCCCCAACGAGGAGTTGGAGGCCAAGAACACCCGAATCGCCACCCTGACCCTGGGGGTCGGCACGCTCGGCGGTGGGCAGGTCGGCGGCTCGGCCGGGGAGCGGGTTCGGGCGCTCGCCGGATCCGACCGGCTGCGCGACGTCACCGTCGGGCCTCAGGAGACCAACGACGACGGCAGCACGCAGGTGGAGGTGACGGGAACGCTGGACGACTATCCCGCCGCCGGCCGCACCTCGACGGTGGACGCCACCCTGCTCGGCCAGGACGACACGGTGATCGTGGCGGTCACGACCTACGAGCGGAGCCCGGTGGAGGGCCTGCACCAGCGCCTGGTGGACGGCATCACCCTCGTCCCCTCCGGCTAACCACCGGCCCGGAGCTCCGGGCGACGGGCCGAGAGCGCCCGTGGCCGACCGGCGAGGTCGTCGTGCACGGCCACCTCGACCAGCCCCGCCGACCCTGCCAGCGCGCCGACGGCGTCGCCCTGGGTGTCGCCGATCTCCACCACCAGCGCTCCCCCGGGTCGCAGCCACCTCGGCGCCCCGGCGACGATCGTGCGCAGATCGTCCAGCCCGTCCGGGCCGGAGCGGAGCGCGCCCTCCGGCTCCCAGTCCTGCACCACCGGGTCGAGCGCCGTCTCGTCGGGGATGTAGGGCGGGTTCGACACCACCAGGTCGATCGAACCGGCCAGGTCCGCCCCGAGGGCGTCCCACCAGGCGCCGAGCGCCAACGAGACGCGGCGGGCGGGCGACCCGACCCCGGCCAGGTTGGCCCGGGCCAACGCCAGCGCGTCCTCGGACAGGTCGGTGGCCACCACCGAGGTTCGAGGCCGTTCGGTGGCCAACGACAGCGCGATCGCCCCGGTGCCGGTGCCCAGGTCGACGGCCAGCGACGGACCATTGCCGGCGCCGACGACGCGGTCGAGCTCGGCGAGGGCGAGTTCGACCACCTCCTCGGTCTCCGGACGCGGAATCAGCGCACGACGGTCGACGGCCAGGTCGAGGCGGCGAAACTGCCAGTGGCCCAGCACGTACTGCAGCGGCTCCCCGGCGGCGCGGCGGCCGACCAGCTCGTCCACCCGCGCCACCTGGCGCACGGTCGCCGGCCGCCCGTCGGCCGACGCCAACTCCAACCCGTCGAGCCCGGTCACCTCCTCGAGGATCCACCTCGCCTCGTTGGCGGCGTTGGCGACCCCGGCCGAGGACAGGCGTCGTTCGCCGTCCGCCAGCAGCTCGCCGAGGGCCAGGGTGTCCCCGTCGGGCCCGGTCACGTCGATTCGGTGAGCAGCCTGGCCCGCTCGTCGGCCAACAGCGGATCGGACACCAGGTCGAGCTCTCCGGCGAGCACCTTGTCCAGGGAGTAGAGGGTGAGGCCGATGCGATGGTCGGTCACCCGGTTCTCCTTGTAGTTGTAGGTGCGGATCTTTTCCGAGCGTCCCCCGCCCCCGCCCTGGGCCCGCTTGGCCCCGGCGGTCTCGGCCGCCTGCTCGGCGCGCCGGAGCGCCAGCAGGCGGCTGCGCAGCACGACCATGGCCCGTTCGCGGTTCTGGGTCTGGCTTTTCTCGTCCTGCATCGCCACGACCAGTCCGGTGGGCTCGTGGGTGATGCGCACCGCCGATTCGGTCTTGTTGACGTGCTGGCCCCCCGCCCCCGAGGCGCGGTAGGTGTCGACGCGCAGGTCGCCCGGATCGAGGGTGACCTCCACCGCATCGGCTTCGACCAGGGCGGTGACGACCGCCGACGACGTGTGCACCCGGCCCTGGGCCTCGGTGACCGGCACCCGCTGCACCCGGTGCGGCCCCGCCTCAAACTTCAGGCGGGTCCAGGCGTCCTGACCGCTGATGCGCACCAGCGCTCCCGTCAGCCCGCCCATGTCGGAGGAGTCGGCGCTGAGCACCTCGAAGCGCCACCCGTGGCCACCCGCCCAGGCTCGGTACATCTCGAGCAGTTCCCGGGCGAACAGGTTGGCCTCCTCGCCCCCCTCGGCACCGCGAACCTCGAGCAGCACCGGACGGCCGGCGTCGGGGTCCTTGGGCATCAGGTGGGCCCGCAGCTCGTCCTCGCAGGCGGTCAGTGCCGCCTCGGCCTCGCGGGCCAGCTCGGACAGCTCCGGGTCGCCACCGCCCTCGTCGAGCAGCTGGCGGGCCGCATCGAGTTCTCCCTGCGCCTCCCGCCACGCCTCGATCGAGGCGACGATCGGCTCCAGCTCCGAGTGGCGCCGGGCCATGGCCACCTGACGCTCGCGATCCTCGTAGATCGCCGGATCGGCCAGTCGCAGCCCGACGTCTGCGAACTCCCGAGCGAGGGCGTCGAGGCGTTCGGTGTTGAGCTGGGACACGGCGGCAGACTACCGGCGGGCCGTGCTGGTCCCCCACGGAGGCGTTAGCCCCACGATGCGCACGGGGCGCACCGCCAGCTCGGCGACCCTCTGCGTGGCCGCCATGACGTCGCCGGCGGGCAGCGCCACCACCAGCGTCGAGTCGGTCCGGTCGGGCGGCGCGACGGCGACGTCGACGAGCTCCAGCGCCGCCGGGATGAGGTCGGTGTCCACCCCGGCCGAGCAGACGACCATCATTGGGCGGCCGCCCTCGTCGGTGCCGATCGCCGCCGCAGGAGCCGGGCGCTTCAGCCCGTCGCGCACCCACAGGCCGGACGTCGCCGACAGCTCGGCGGCCCCGACCAGCCCTGGTTCGGACAGCAGATGGGAACGCAGCCAACGCTCACGCGCCAGCCGGGTCATCGGGTGTGCGCCGTTCTCCGGCGTGCGGGTGAGCCGCACCAGGTCCGCGGCCCGCTGGAGCGCCTCGGCACGGGGAAGATCGGCCTGCGCCACCGCCGACAGCTCCTGGTCGAATCGGCCGACGCCGATATCCAGCCGAGGCTCGCCGTCGAGCACGGTCACGCGGGCGACCTCCAGGCCCGCCACCTCGCCGAGGACCATGCCCGGCTCGCCGCTGACCTCCAGGCCCGCATCGGCCAACAGCCGCACGAGGTCCGCTGCGGCGTCCCAGGGCGCCGGCTCCAGCGGGGGCGCCGCCGTGGCGGCGAGCTCTTCGACGTCGCCGCCGTCGACCAGCCACACGCGCACCTCGGGTTGAAACAGGCCTCCGATGTGGGCCAGCCGACCGCCGACCGCACGGGGGTCGTTCAGCGGCAGGCCGAACGAGGTCGCCGCACCGACCCGGCCGCCGCCCGCGGGCAGCTCGGCGTAGTCGGTCGGATCGGCGAGGTCCGGTGCGACCGCCGGCGAGGGCGCCGGACCCAGCCGGGCCTCTGCGGCCGGCTGAGCGTCCGGTACCCCCGGCTCTTGCGCCCCGGTGTCGACCGGCAGCGACGGATCGAGCACCAGGTCGAGGCGCGCCGGGTCGCCGGGCTGCACGGCCTTGGTCGCCCAGAGCAGCGCCGGCCCGAGGCTGCGCCGGGTCGGGCGCGCCACCAGCACCACCGCGCGGTCGTCGGCCACCAACCCCGCACCGTCGGCGAAGTGGCTGCCCTCCACCGGAGCGTCCGGACCGACGCCCAGGTGGCGCTCCGCGATGGCCCGCAACTTGGCCAGCCGAAGGCGGCCGTGCCCGGTCACCTCAGCTCGCCGAGCGAGAACGGCGCGCTACGACGCACTCTCGTCGGAGCCCGACCCGTCGGCGGCTGCGGCCTCGGGTGCGGAATCGCCGGCGCGCTTGCGGCGGCCGTAGCGGCGCTCGAAGCGCTCGACGCGTCCGGCGGTGTCGACGATCTTCATCTGGCCGGTGAAGAACGGGTGCGAATACGACGAGATCTCCACCTTGGCCAACGGGTACTCGTTGCCGTCGGTGAACGTGACCGTCTCGGTCGTCTCGATCGTCGAACGGGTCAGCCACTGCTCCCCGGAGGAATTGTCGTGGAAGACGACCTGGCGGTACTCGGGGTGGATGTCTGGGCGCATATCGGGTCCTACTCATGTGGGGCACGGAGCCAACGGGCGCCGTGTTCAGGGAGTGCAGCGAGCGGATCGCTCGGGGATGACGACTGGGAGACGCTAGCGGCCTGGGGCCGGCGTTGCGACTCGCGCCGCCCGTCGAGGGGCGGGTCGGGCGTGCCCGAACCCGGCCCGGGCTCAGTCGGTGGGGGTTGCCGACAGCAGGGCCTCGTTGTCCTTGGTGGCCTCGATCTGTTCGATCAGCCACTCCAGGCCGGCCAACGAGGAACCGCCTTCGTTCAACGACGTCAGGTGGCGGCGCAGGGCCCGCAGGCGCCCGGCCTCCTCCGAGCCGACCAGCTCGTCGAGGTGACGGGTGGCGGTGTCCTCCACGTCGAGCGCCGGGAAGACCTGCCAGTCGGCGGCCCGACGATCGAGGTGCACCTCCATGTTGGCCGTCCCGGCGAACTCGGCCCACACCAGCTCATCGGCTGCGGTGGCGGTGTCGGAACGCAGAGTGGCCAGGATGGTCAGCGAGCCGTCCTCGGACAGGCTGCGGGCAGCGCTGAGGAAACGCTTCGGCGGGAACAGCGCCGCTGCATCGATGCCGCCCGGCAGCGTTCGGCCGCTGGGTTGCCCGACCGCGGAGTAGGCCCGAACCAGTCGGGTGATGCCGTCGACCAGGATCACGACGTCGTTGCCGAGCTCCACCAGCCGCTTCGCCCGTTCCAGGGTCAGCTCGAGCACGTGGGTGTGCTCCTCGGGGGGTCGCTCGAAGCTGGAGGCGATGACCTCGCCGTTGGTCAGTTCGCCCAACCCGGTGATCTCCTCGGGCCGTTCGTCGACCAGGAGCATCATCACGTGGGCATCGGGCGTCGCCGCCTCGATCGCCCGGGCCAGATCGGCGAGCACGGTCGTGGCGCCGGAACGGGCCGGGGCGACGATCAGGCCGCGCTGGCCCAAGCCGATCGGGGCCAACAGGTCGACGGCGCGGGCGGTGGTGTCCTCGGGCCGGTCGGCGGTGGCGAGCGCCACGCGCTCGTGGGGGTAGACCGGCGTCAGATCGTCGAAGCGGGGGCGCTGCCGAGCCTGTTCGGGCTCGAGGTCCATCACCCGGTCGACCCGCAACAACGCCGGGTTCTTTTCGCGGCCACCGGCGGGCCGGTAGGCCCCGGTGACGTGGTCACCCTTCCGGAGGCCGTTCTGACGGACCATCTTGGCGGAGATGTACACGTCCTCACGGGAGGGCAGGTAGCCCTTCACCCGGAGAAAGCCGTAGCCCTCCTCACGAAGGTCGAGGAAGCCGGCGACCTCGACGGGCTCACCCTCCCACTGGCCGTCGTCGTCCTCACGGTTGCGGCCGCGACGCCGACCGCGGCGGCGCCGATTGCCCTCGTCGTCCACGTCGTCGGGATCGGAGCCGTCCTGGCCGCCGTTCTGGTTGCCGCCCGACTCCTCGGCACCGTCGCTTCCCGAGCCGTTTCCGGAGCCGTTGCCCGAGTCGTTCCCCTGACCGGCACCGGGGTTGTTGGACCCCTTGGCCTGCTGATCGTTGCGGTTGCCGCCCCCCTGCTTGGCGCCGCCCTGCTTGGCGCCGCCCTGCCCCCGCTCGGGGTTCCGGCCACCCTGCTTGGCCGTGGCGCCGTCGTCGGTGCCGGTGTTCGGGTCGGCGTCGTCGCCCCCGGCCGGTGCCGCCTCCGGACCGTCGTCGGTCGGGCCATCGGCGTGGTCGTCACCCGAGGGCCCCTCGACGCCGGCCAGCTTGAGAATGAGGTCGACGATGTCGGCCTTCTTGGCACGGGCGGGCGGCTTGGTGCCCAACGCCGTGGCGATGGTGACCAGTTGCGCCCGGTCCTTGCCTTCGAGCTTGGAGCGTTCCAGGTCGATCGACTCGTCCGCCATGTGGGGGATCCTCTTCGTTGGGCATCGGCGCCGACGATGGCCGGCCGATGCAGCGGTCACCCGAAGCGGGCAACGCAGTACGGGTTCGGCTGGCCGTCGATGGAAGCGCACGCCATGGTGAATCCACCTGCCCCACTTGGAGACGGTCGTCGCTCACCTTCGGCTCAGCGAATTCCGATGTTATCGAGGCGGCCGGGGGTCCCGACAATCCCCGGCACATTTCGCACGATCCGACGGCTCAGGCGTCGTCCCCGTCCCCAGCCTCCGGCTGCGACAACCCAGCCTCGGGCTGCGACAACCCAGCCTCCGGCTGCGGGTCGTCGGCCTCGGGATGCAGCGACACCCACGAGTTCTTCGGCTCCTCGGGGTCGAGGTGCACCCGGATCGGCCCGTCGTCGTCGCCCTCCCGCGCCTCCTGAACCACCGGGGGCTTGGACCGCTCACGTCCGTAGACGATCTCCTCCAGCGCCAGGCCCGCGTTGAGAAACGCCACCGAGACCGCACCCTTGCGGGAGCGGCTGGGCAGCGGTGGCGCCTCGTGGCTGTCGGCGTCGTCGGCGAAGTCCGGCTCCCAGTCGGGATCGTCGAAGTCGAGATCGATCGCATCGGGTGCACGGACATCGGGGTCGTCGGCGTCGGCGTGCGCCAGGGATCCGTCGGACAGATCCGACAGGTCCTCCGGATCGTCGCCCGACAGGTCGGGTGCGCCGTCGCCGACCCCACTCATACGCCGGTACCCAGCAGGTCGGCCATCAGCTGGTGACCGGGCACGACCGGTTCGTCGGCGACCCCAGCCTCGCTGTAGGTGCCGCCCGGCCCGGAGGTTTCCGAGTCGACCAGCAGGTAGGGCACCGGCTCGGTGGTGTGGGTCTTCAGCGCAACCGGGGTGGGGTGGTCGGGCGACAGCAGCAGCCGCCACGGACCCATGGCGTCCAGGCCGGTGACCAGGTCGGCCAGGATGCGGGAGTCCCAGTTCTCCAGCGCCTCCACCTTGGCCTCGACGTCGCCGGCGTGACCGGCCTCGTCGGTGGCCTCGACGTGGATGACAAACAGGTCGGCGCCGTGCTCGAGCGAGGCGAGCGCCGCATCCCGCTTGCCCTCGTAGTCGGTGTCGTACCAACCGGTGGCGCCCTCCACCTCGACGACGTCCATGCCCGAGAGCACGCCCAGGCCGCGAACCAGGTCGACGGCGGTCACCATGCCGGCGGTGACACCCCAGCGCTCGGCGAAGTTGGCCAACGCCGGCTGGGTGCCCTGCCCCCACAGCCACACGTGGGTGGCGGCCAGCTCGTCGAACTCCGCCAGCACCTCCGCAGAGGCCTCCATGATCGCCCGCAGCTCGGCCGCACCCGGACCGGTGGGCCACACCAGTGCCTTGCCGGACAGGTCGTGGGGCGGCACGCATTCGGCGTCCAGCCACTCGTCGGCCGCACACATGATGTGGCGATACTGCACCCCGGGGTGGAACGACACCGCGCCCGCGCCGCTCACCTGGGCGGCGATGCGCTCGTCGAGCGCCGCCATCGCCTTGGCGGCCACGACCGAGTCGGGGTGGCCGCCGGCGAAGTCCACCATCTCGTCGCCGGCCTCGTTCAACGTCACCAGGTTGGCCCGAAAGGCGATCTGGCCCTCGTCGAGGCGCATGCCCAGGGCGGCGGCCTCGATCGGCGCCCGGCCGGTGTGGAACTCGCGGGGGTTGTAGCCCAACAGCGACATGTTGCCGACGTCGCTGCCCGGGGGCATGCCCTCGGGGATCACGGCGGCCCGGCCCACCCGGCCGCGGGCGGCCAACGCATCGAGGTTGGGCGTGCGGGCGGCCTGCAGCGGGGTCAGTCCGCCCAGCTCGGGCACCGGGTGGTCGCTACAGCCATCGGGAACACACACGACGTACTTCATGGGTTCACGTTCCGGCCACGGTTCGGGTCGACACTTCGCATCATCACATCATCTCCCATGAGTGGCCCGACGTCGCATCAGGTCCTGCACCTGACCGAGCTCGGCGCCCACCGCGTCGGCACGCTCGGTGCGGTCGAGCAGATCGGACAGCCTGGCGGGCAGTTGGGGCCGTTCGCCGGTGGCCGCCTCGACGGCGTCGGGAAACTTGGCCGGGTCCGCGGTGGCCAGCGCCACCATCGGCACGTCGGGTCGACGGCACCGCTCGGCGGCAAACAGGCCGATCGCCGAGTGCGGGTCGACGTCGACGCCCCGATCGTGCCACGCGGCGATCGTGGTCGCCACCTCGTCCTCGCCCACCCGAACCCCGTCGAAGCGGTCGGTGATGCCGCGGTGCACCTCGGGGCTCACCCGGTACGAGCCGCGGTCGGCGAACGCCGACATCATCTCGGCGCACAGCGCCCCGTTGCGGCCGGTCGCCTCGAAGAGCAGGCGCTCGAAGTTGGACGACACGCCGATGTCCATCGACGGGCTGGTGGTCGCCACCACCTCGGCGGCCTCCATCGCCCCGGCGTCGAGAAACCGGACGAGGATGTCGTTGCGGTTGGAGGCGATCACCAGACGGTCGATCGGCAGGCCCATCGCCCCGGCCACCCACCCGGCGAACACGTTGCCGAAGTTGCCGGTGGGCACGGCGAAGCTCACCGGTGTGCCGTCGGGCGACACGGCCAGATGCGAGGTGACGTAGTAGACGATCTGGGCCATCACCCGGGCCCAGTTGATCGAGTTGACCGCCCCGAGGTTGACCTCGGCTCGAAACGCCTCGTCGGCGAAGGCCGCCTTGACCAGCCGCTGGCAGTCGTCGAAGTCGCCCTCGACCGCCACCGGGTGCAGGGTCGGGCTGTCCAACGTGGTCATCTGGCGGCGCTGCACCTCCGACACGCGGCCCTCGGGAAAGAGGATGAACACCTCGACGAGGTCGGTGTGTCGGCAGCCCTCCATGGCGGCCGAGCCGGTGTCGCCCGACGTGGCCCCCAGCACGGTCAGCCGTTCGCCGCGACGCCGGAGCGCCACGTCGAAGAGCCGTCCCACCAGCTGAAGCGCCACGTCCTTGAATGCCAGGGTCGGGCCCCAGAACAGCTCGGTGAGGTGGAGGCCGTCGCCGAGGTTCCGCACCGGGCAGACGTCGGGATGGTCGAACACCCCGTAGGTGTCGGCGACCAGGCGGTCGAAGTCGTCGCGCTCGAACTCGGCGGACACAAAGGGCCACATCACCTCGGCGGCCACCTCGGCGTAGGGCCGCCCCCGCAGGTCGTCCAGCGGCGGCAGCTGCGGCCAGGTCTCGGGGAGATAGAGCCCGCCGTCGGGGGCCAGCCCGCCCAACAACACGTCGAAGAAGCCCAGCGGCTCGCCGCCGCCTCGGGTGGAGACGTACCTCATCGACCGGTGCTCACTCGGCGATGACGCGGAGGACCGAGGCCACCCGGTCGACGTCGTCGAGGCTGCGCAGGTCGCTCAAACACGCCTGCACGTCGCGTTCGGTGGCCCGGTGTGTGATGAAGACGATCCGAGCGTCGCCGCCCAGGCCCTCCTGCTCCATCGAGCGGATCGACACGCCGTGGTCGCCAAACACCGACGCCACCGATGCCAGCACGCCGGGTCGGTCGCGGACCTCGACGTTGACGTAGTAGGGGCTGGCCAGGTCGTCGACGTTGCGCAACGTGGCCTTCGCCAGGTGGCCCACCGAGGCGTGCGCACCTCGGGACAGGTTGGAGGCGGCGTCGATGACGTCGCCCAGCACGGCCGACGCGGTGGGGCCCCCACCGGCGCCACGGCCGTAGAACATCAGGTTGCCCACCACCTCGCCTTCGACGAACACCGCGTTGTAGCTGTCGCGGACCCCGGCGAGCGGGTGATCGATCGGCACCATCGCCGGGTGCACCCGGGCGGCCACCGAGCCGTCGTCGAAGCGTTCGCAGATCGCCAGCAGCTTGATCGTGTAGCCGAGTCGGCGGGCGAAGCTGATGTCGGCGGCCGAGACCGCCGAGATTCCCTCCCCGGCCACGTCGCCGGCCACCACCCGCACCCCGAACGCGATCGAGGCGATGATCGCTGCCTTGGCGGCCGCGTCGTAGCCCTCGACGTCCGCCGTCGGGTCCCGCTCGGCGTAGCCCAGGCTCTGCGCGTCGGCGAGGGCGTCGCCGTAGCTGACCCCCTCGGAGTCCATCTGCGAGAGGATGTAGTTGGTCGTGCCGTTGACGATGCCCATGATGCGGCTGATCGGCTCGCCCACCAGCGACTCGCGCAGCGGGCGGATGAAGGGGATGCCACCGGCGACGGCCGCCTCGTAGAGCAGGTCGACCCCGGCGGCGTCGGCCACGTCGGCCAGGTCGCTGCCCACGTTGGCCAGCAACTCCTTGTTGGCGGTGATCACCGGCTTGCCGGCCTCCAGCGCCTCGACGATCAGCTCTCGTGCGGGCTCGATGCCGCCCATCAGCTCGACGACGACGTCGACGTCGGGGTCGGAGACGACCGCCGAGGAGTCGGTGGTGACGATCGCCGGGTCCAGCTCGATGCCCCGGTCCTTGGAGATCGATCGGACCGCCACCCGACCGACCCGCAACCGAAGGCCGGTGCGGGCCTCGATGTCGTCGCCGTGCTCGGAGATCAGCTCGATCAGGGCGGCACCGACGTTGCCCGCGCCCAGCACGCCCAGCGTGACCTCGGTGGGCGTGGTGGCTGGGGTCGTCGTCGACGGCGCGGCGAGGTCTGCTGCGGCCGGGGATCCTGGTGCTGCGGTCACACGTCCACGCTACCGGCCGGTCGTCCCCTCCCCCACAGTCGTTTGCGGAGCGATCGCACCCGGATCGCGGTGTCAGCCGACGTCGGTAGCCAGCAGGTCGTCGAGGGTCTCGCGCCGCACGACCAGCCGGGGCTTCCCGTCGGCCACGAACACAACCGCCGGACGCAGCACCTTGTTGTAGTTGGAGCCCATCGACTGGCCGTACGCGCCGGTGACCGGGGTGGCGATCACGTCGCCGACCGCCAGATCGTCTGGGACCGCACCGTCGACCACCAGCTTGTCGCCCGACTCGCAGTGTTTGCCGACCAGCGTGATCGTCCTCGTCCGGGGCTCGCCCACCGAGCGGGGCAGAAACGTCTCGTAGCCCGACCCGTAGAGCACAGGCCGGGGGTTGTCCGACATGCCGCCGTCGACGGCCACGTAGGTGCGGACGCCCTCGATCTCCTTGATCGTGCCCACCCGGTACACGGTGATGCCGGCGGCGGCCGCGATCGAGCGACCGGGTTCGGCCGACACCGCGGCCTCGATGCCCAGCTCGTCGCAGGCTCCCCGGATCCCCTTGGCCCACTGGGTGATCGTCGGCGCCTCCTCCCCCACCACGTAGGGCACGCCCAGCCCACCGCCGACCACAAACTCCGGGAGCGCCCAGTCGTGGATGATCGGCCCCAGCATCGACAGGGCGTCGGCGAAGTTCTCCGCCGAGAACACCTGGGAGCCGATGTGGATGTGGGTGCCCATTAGCTCCATCGCCGGGCTGGCGGCCGCCCGCTCCAGCGCCCTGGCCGCGTCGCCGGCGGCCAGCGGAAAGCCGAACTTGGAGTCGGGCACCCCGGTGGCCACCTCGTCCAGCGTGTGCACCTCGATGCCCGGGTTGACGCGGATCAGCACCCGCGGGGCCGGGGCGCCGTCGGCGACCAGCGCCTCGATCCGGTCGAGTTCGTCGAAGCTGTCGATGACCACCCGACCGACCCCGTCGTCGAGGGCCATCGCGAGTTCGTCGGTCGACTTGTTGTTGCCGTGGAACACCAGCGACTCGGCGGGCACCCCGGCGGCACGGGCGATCCCGTATTCGCCACCGGTGGCCACGTCGATCGTCAGGCCCTCCTCGTGGGCCAGCCTGGCCATCGCCTTGCACAGAAACGCCTTCGAGGCGTAGGCCACCCGCCCGCCGAAGGCGTCCATCGCCTCTCGGCATCTGGCCCGAAGGTGCACCTCGTCGTAGACAAACAACGGGGTGCCGAACTCCTCGGCCAGGTCCTCCAACCGACAACCTCCCACCAGCAGCGAGCTGTCGCCGTCGGTCGTCGCCGTGTCGGGCAACAGGTTCCACGGCAACGGTCGCGATCGGTCGTCGCTTCGGGGGGAGGTGCTCACCGGCCCAGTTTGACCCACCGCCGTGGTCTCACTCGAAGCGGTTCCGGCATCACGCCACCGCTGGGGTAGCATTCACCCCGCTCGGGACACGTCCCGAGCCCCCGCCTCCGTAGCTCAGTGGATAGAGCATTGGCCTCCGGAGCCATGTGCGCAGGTTCGAATCCTGCCGGGGGCACGTTTGACCCTTACCTGGCGGTCCAGCCCCCGTCGACGGGCAGCGTGACGCCGGTGACGAAGCGGGAGGCGTCCGACGCCAGGAACAACAGGGCCCCGTCCAACTCGTCCGCCTCGCCGGCCCGCGCCATCGGGGTCTCCCGGACGAGGAACTCCATGGCGGCGGGATCCTCGAACATGTCCTCCTGTGTCATCTCGGAGCGGAACCACCCGGGTGCGATCGCGTTGACCCGCACCCCCTTGCGGCCCCACTCGGCGCCGAGCTGGCGGGTCAGGTTGACCACCCCGCCCTTGGCGGCGCAGTAGGCGGCCTGCTGCACCGGGGCCGACCCGACCAGGCCCAGCACCGAGGCGATGTTGACGATGCTGCCGCTGCCGTTGGCCAGCATCACCGTGGCGGCCTGGCGGGACAGGGTGAAGAGCCCCACGAGGTTGACCTCGAGGGTGTTGCGCACGTGTTCGTTGGTCTCGTCGATCGCTCGAGCGGACCCACCGACGCCGGCGTTGTTGACGACGATGTCCACCGTGCCGAACTCGGCCACCGCCCGATCGACCAGCGCCTGGGTGGCGGCCTCGTCGCTCACGTCGCACGCCTGGGCGACGGCCCGGGCGGGGCCCGGCCCACCGTTGAGCTCGGCGGCGAGGTCGCGCAGGCGGTCCTCGCGACGCGCCGCCAACACCACGTGGGCGCCGGCGGCGTTCAACACCTGCCCGAAGCGCCGACCCAGTCCCGACGAGGCCCCGGTGACGATGGCCACCCGCCCGCCGAGGTCGAACAGCCCGCCGGGTGGAAGGACCGGAGGGGCTTCGGGAGGTGCTGCGTCGGTTGCGCTCATCGTTCATCGGCCTTCGGGTCGTCGGACGTACATCGCTGGTCGGGGAACCGGCGGTTCCGGACTCCCGGCGACTCATCATGTGGGGTCGGTTCGTCCAGCTCCCGCTCCCGCCATCCGGCCGCAAGGCGCGCTCCGCCTGCGGCCAGACGGGCGACCACCTCGGCGTCGCGGGCCGGATCCCCGTCCTCCACCCAACGCAGCACCCCGCCGACGACAAAATCGGCCAGGGTGCGGGCCTGCCAGCGGTCCACCTCGTCGTCGCCGGTGGACTCCAACACCGAGGCCGCCACCGACTGGGCCACCGCGTCGAAGCGCTTGACCAGCTCGTCGAACTCCGGCTCGCGGGCGCTGTGCACCATCAGCAGGCGCAGCGCCTCGGGTTGCTCCCGCGCCACCACCATCAGCGCGCTGGGCACCGCACCCCGACCGACCATCGTGGGGATCCGGTCGGTCACCTCGGTGGCCAGGCGGTCGAAGACCGACTCGAGCACCGCCTGATACAGCTCGGCCTTCGACCCGAAGTGGCGGTACACGATCAACTTGGTGATGCCGGCCCGGGCGGCAACCTCCTCCATCGCCGTGTCGGAGAACCCGCGTTCGGCAAACGCCGAGGCCGCCGCATCGAGGATCTGCGCACGCCGCTCGGCCCGCGGGAGCAGCCGCCGTTTCCCGGCCTCGGTGACGGTCGACGAACCGGACGTTGGCGACGACGCGGCGGCACGTTGAACGGTGGACATGGTGCGGCGAGGCTACCAGCGGGATCCCGTGCAACCCGATGACGCCACTACGCTGCGCCTGGTGTTGGCGGGGCTTCCATCGGTCGGAGAACGCCGCCTTGCGGTGCGGGTCACCGCCGACGCGCTTCGCCAGATCCGAGGCGGCCACCCCTGGGTGTACGAGGGCTCGATCACGTCGATCAGCCACGACGGGGCGGCCGGCGACCTGGCCGTCATCTTCGATGCCAAGCGAACGTTCGCCGCGATCGGCCTGTACGACCCCGATTCGCCCATCGCCATCCGCGTCCTGCACGTCGGCAAACCCCGCCGCGTCGACCGGGGGTTGTGGGAGGAGCGGATCGAGTCGGCGGAGGCACTCCGCCGCTCGCTCGTCGCGGCCGAACCCGGCGACCGCCCCGCCTACCGGCTGATCAACGGCGAAAACGATCGCCTGCCCGGCTGCGTGGTCGACCGCTACGCCGACACGCTGGTGATCAAGCTGTACTCGCCGGTGTGGTGGCCCCATCTCGAGGTGGTGGTCGCAACGTTGCTCGAGCGCACCGACGCCTCGGCGATCGTGTTGCGGCTGGCCCGCAACGTCGCCTCCGGCGAAACCTTCGGCCTGGCCGACGGCGACGTCATCGCCGGGCACCTCGACGACGGCCCGGTTCGGTTCACCGAGGGCGGGCTGAACTTCTCCGCCGACGTCCGATCCGGCCAGAAGACCGGTCACTTCCTCGACCAGCGTGCCAACCGTCGGCGGGTCGGCGAGTTGGCGGCCGGGTGCGACGTCCTCGATCTGTTCGCCTCGACGGGTGGATTCAGCGTGCACGCCGCGGCGGGTGGCGCCCGCAGCGTGCACAGCGTCGACCTGTCGGCGCCGACCCTTGCCGCAGCGACGGCCAACATGGCCCTCAACGCCGACCGTCCCGAGGTGGCCGCCTGCCGCCACACCACGCAGGTCGCCGATGCCTTCGAGGCGATGAGCGCCCTCGCCCGGTCGGGCACGGCCTACGACCTGGTGATCATCGATCCGCCCTCGTTCGCCCAGAAGCAGACCAGCGTGAACGGCGCCATCCGCGCCTACGAACGGCTGACGCATCTGGCGATGCCGCTGGTCCGTCCGGGCGGCGTCCTCGTGCAGGCATCATGTTCCAGCCGCGTGCCCGCCGACCGCTTCTACGACGCCGTGCTGGGCGCCGCCGACCTGGCCGGCGACGACCTGGTGGAATTGTTCCGAACCGGCCACGACATCGACCACCCGGTGACCTTCCCCGAAGGCGCCTACCTCAAGGCGGGGTTCTGGCGGGTCGGCTGACCGCTTGGTCCGGTCCGGAGTTCGCACCAACCATCGAAAGGCATCACATGCCCACAGTTCAGGCCAACGGCATCACCATCGGTTATGAGTCCACCGGCGACGGCGAACCGCTGCTGCTGATCATGGGCCTCGGGGCCCAGCTGACCGATTGGCCGGAGGGCGTGCCCGAGCGGCTCGCCGAGCGCGGCTTTCGGGTGATCGCCATGGACAATCGAGATCAGGGCCTCTCCACCGAGTTCGACTGGCAACCGCCCTCCCAGGCCGCGTCGGTGCTCGGGCTGATGGCCAAGCGTCCCCCGAAAGCCGGGTACCTGTTGGCCGACATGGCCGACGACGCCGCCGGCCTGCTCGACGCGCTCGACGTTCCGTCGGCCCACATCGTGGGGGCCTCGATGGGCGGGATGATCGCCCAGAGCCTGGCGATCGCCCATCCGCAGAAGGTCCGATCGCTCACCTCGATCATGTCCAACACCGGTGACGGCAAGCACGGCCGCATCTCCACCCGCCTGCTGCCGGCCATGGCGCGCCTGCCGAAACCCACCCCCGACAACGCGGTGGAGCGGTCGATCGAGACGTTCCGCCTGATCGGCGGGCCGCACTGGGACGAGGCCACCCATCGCGCCCGCGCCGAGCGCAGCGTGGCCCGGGCGTTTCGCCCCGACGGCACGGCCCGCCAGACCGCCGCCATCATGGCCAGCCCCGACCGCACCCGCGCGCTTCGGAAGCTGGACGTCCCCGCGCTGGTGATCCACGGCCTGGTCGATCCGCTGGTGCGGCCGAGCGGCGGCATCGCCACCGCCCGCGCCATCCGGGGGTCCCGCCTGTTGATGTTCCCGGACATGGGTCACGACCTGCCCGAACCGCGAAGCGAGGAGATGCTCGACGCCGTCCGGCGCAACGCCGACCGGGCCGAGTCGGGGAGTCCGGTAACGACCTGAACCCGCAGCGCCGAGCGCCGGTTCCAGGGTTCAAAAATCCCTCGTTGCCCCCTCGACGTCGGGCTTGGTTGTCACACCCGATCCGCATACTGGAGCCATGGATTCGATGGTGCTCCCGGCGGGGGCGGCAACCGCAATCGATGCGACCAACCGGGCGATCACTCAGCTGTTCGAGGCGGGGATCTCGCCGGTGGACGGCCGGGACGCCGTTGCGTGGCTCCGCGAGATCGAGGTGCTGCGGCGCCGCATCGATGCTGCCGCCACCATGCTGGTCGGCGAGATCGATCGCCGCGAGCTTCACGCCGACGACGGGCACGCGTCGGCGTCGGTGATGGCCCGTCACGTCGCCCGGGTCGCCGGCGCCGAGGCGGCCGCCCGCGGAAAGACCGCCACGGCGTGCCGGCACCTGCCTCACCTGGCCCAGGCCTGGGCCGACGGCCGGATCGGCAGCGACCAGATGCACCTCCTGGGTCGCGTCCACAGCAACGGCCGGGTGGCTCCCGCCATGGTCGACCGCCAGGACGAGTTCCTTACCGACGCCACCACCATGTCGGCCAGGGCGTTCGAGTCCAAGACCCGCCAATGGGAACGGTTGATCGACGAGGACGGACCCGAACCCGCCAACGAGCGCAACCACGCCCGCCGCAACGCCAAGATGGTGCAGAACCCGTGGGACTCCTCGTGGGACCTCACGGCGTTCCACGCGGCACTTCAGGGCGTCCAGATGCGCGAGGTGTTCGACGCCTACGTCGATGCGGAGTTCCAGGCCGATTGGGCCGAGGCCAAGGCCCGCCTCGGCGACGAGGTCACCAAGGCCGATCTCGAACGCAGCGCCTCCCAACGCCGAGCCGACGCCCTGTTCCGGATCTTCCAGGACGCAGCCGGCTCATCGGGCGCCGTGCCGCCCGGGTTCACGCACCACATCCACTGGTCGCAGTCGGCCTACGAGGCGATGCTCGCCTCGATGGAGCAGAACCGTCGACCCACGTTCGACCCCGACACGTTCATGTGTCGCTCCGAGGACGGGCACGCCATCGATCCGACCGAGGCCGCCGCCAACAGCCTCGACGGGCTCGTCGCCCGCATTCGCCGGCTGGTGGTCGACGCGTCGGGCGTGGTCATCGACCTCGGCCGGGCCCGTCGGTTCACCGGATCCGCCAGAACGGCCGCCACCGCCACCCAGACCTGCTGCGTCTGGCCCGGCTGTCACACGCCGCTGCACGCCTGCGAGACCGACCACCTCACCGAACACTCCCGCAACGGCCCGACGTGTCCGGGCAACGGAGCGCCGCTGTGCGGCAAACACAACCGCTGGAAACAGCGGGGTTACACGATCACCCGACTCCCCGATGGGGGTTGGCGCACCACCCGCCCCGACGGCTCGCAGCTGGAGTGAGGTGCGGCCTACACGCCCGGTGAGCCACCACCCGTGGACGCCTCGGTGGCGCAGCTGGTGAGGTTGACCTCGTCGCCGGAGACGCTGATGGTGGCGTCGACGGGAGCGCCGGCCGCCCAATTGTCCAGGGCGGCCTTGAGGTCCTCGGCATCGCCGGCCGAATCCATCACCGTGTCGATCTTGGCGCAGGCGAGATCCGACTCGTCGTTCCAGGTGACGTAGCTGTCGCCGGACCATCCCTCGGTGCCCGGGGCCGGGTCGTCGAGGGTGATGCCGGTCGACAACAGCGCGGTGAATCCGATCTGTCCGAACACACCGGAGGTCACCTCCTCGGCGCCGGAGTCCGGCGAGGGCGTGGGCACCTTCACCGATCCCTCATGATCGAGGTACTTCGAGGGGGTCATCGTCTCCTCGGAGGTGGTCGGCGGCTCGTCGAAGGCGTCGGGGATGGCGTCGACCCCACCACCCTCGTCCACGATCGAGTCCACCAGCTCCAGTCCCGAGGAGTAGGGCGCCGTCAGCAGGGCCAGGATCACGAAGGGAATGTCGAAGATCGCCGGATCGGAACCGGCCTGGAGTTCCTCGGTGGAGGCACGCGCCTGGTCGGCCGCCGACATCTGCTCGCGGTAGGCCTGCTCGACGTAGCTGGCCGACCCCTCGGTCAACACGGTGAACCCGTAGCCGGTCTCGTCGGTCACGTCGTCCAGCTCGGCGCGGTCGAGGTCGAAGAGCTGATCGTCCAGCGCATGAGTCAACTCGTGGGCCAGCACCGTGCGCACATACGGCGTCAGGCTGGTGCCCCGCACCACCATCTCCTCGGTCTCGGGGTCGTAGTAACCCACGACCCCCAATCCCAGCGCCGACTTCATCGTCTCGGCCAGGTCGACATCGGCGGGCAGCATCCCCAGGGCGTGGAAGAGCACCTGCTCGTCCTCGAGCTCCTCCTGCTGTTCGTCGAAGTCCTTCAGCAGGCCCTCCTCGAACGCCGCGTCGTCCTGAAACTGAACGTCGGGCCGGGTGGTGAACTCGGCGCCGCGGGTCTCCTCGATGAACGAGATCACGTCGTCCACCGTGGCCTCGGTGTCGGGGTCGGGGTCGGCGGGTGTGGTGGTGGCCGGCGCGCTGGTGCTGGGACCCGGCGAGGTCGACGGGGACGGGTCCTCGCCGATCACCTCACCCAACCCGCCGGGCGTCGTCGTCGGCGACGCAACGGGCGTGGAGGTGGTCGGCGATTCGGGCTGGGCGTTGACCCGAGGCTCATCGGCGCCGTTCGACAGGACGATCGCCAGGCCACCGGCCAACAGAATCACGGCCACCACGGCGGCGAGCGCCGCGAGCAGCGCGCCGTTGGACGGGCGTTTCGGCGGGCCGTCCGGGTTTGGCGGCGTCCAGGCAGGCGCCAGCTCCGTCGGAGGCCGGGCCGAACCCACCACCGGCGGGCGGGAGGGCAGCTGGGAACCGGGCGGCGGGCCTCCCGCCCAACCCCCGAGGGGCGGCACATCTCCGGCGGGTGGCCCCTGAGGGGTGTTCGGGTCAGTCATAGCGTGTCGCACATCCTAGAGACGCACCCCTGAATGTCCTCAGCGATGACGGAGCCGCTGATGGATCGCTCAGGCCGCTCCCGCCACGATCCGTGCGAATCGATCCTCGAAATCGGTTTCCTCGGTCGGTGCGATCACCCCGAACGACTGGAGACCGCTTCGGGTCGACTCGACGGGGAACACCAGCGGATTGTCCACCAGGGCGGCGGCCTCGTCGCCCATCGCCCGCAGCCGGTCGTCCACCCCCGAGACGGGCGAGATGTACTGCACGTACTCGGTGACCTTCGCGGCGTTCGACGGGTCGTAGACGAAGTCCATCCACTGCATCGCCGCGTCGAGGTTGGGAGACCCCTTCGGCACGCCCATGACGTCGGAGAACAACACGGTCCCCAGCTGCGGAACGACCAGCTTGATCTCGGGATGGTCAACCGCCACCTGGGCCACGTCGCCGGACCACGCCAGGGACGCCGCCAGCTCTCCCGAGACCAGGCCGTCGACGTATTCGTTCCCGGTGTAGGAGTGGATCTGACCGTCGCTGTTGGCCCGGTCGAGCCGCTCGAAGACGTCGTCGAACGCACCCAGCCTGGGTTGGGTGATGTCGATGCCGGCGTCGATCCCCAGGGTCCCCAACGTGTCGCGAAACTCGCTGAGCAGGGACACCCTGCCCTTCAGGCGTTCGTCGAACAGGTCGTCGAGGCCGGTGACCTCAAAGCCGGTCTCGTTCTCGTTGTAGGCGATGACGACCATGCCCGACTGCCACGGCAGCGTGTAGTTGCCCACGAGATCCCACGGCGGGTTCTCCAGCTCGGGTGTGAGGTTGGCGGCGTTCGGTGCGCGATCGAGGTTGAGCGGCTGCAACCAGCCCAGGCCGATCAACCGGGCGGCCATCCAATCGGTCACGACGACGATGTCGGGGTCGATGCCTCGACCGGCGGTCATGTCCGGCACGATCGACTGAAAGAAGCGCTCGTTGTCGGTCAGCGACTCGGTGTAGTCGGTCCGGATCCCCGTCTCCCGCTGAAACCGGGCCACCGTCCCGTCGTTGCCGGTGTCGATGTAGTCGGGCCAGGTGGCGATCGTCAGCGTCGAGGCGCCGGGCGCCGCGCTCTCGGGCTTCGAGCAGCCGGCGAGCGTTCCGCCGGCGGCCAGCGCCCCGAGGGTGAGGCCGGACCCGGTCAGGAATCCTCGCCGGCTCATGGGTGCCGGGGAGGGACGCGCGGACGAGGCGGCGGTTGCCGGGACGATCGGGCGGGAACGACGCATGTGGAGCTCGCAGGAGAGTCACGGACCCTGACGTGGATCCTCTCCCGCCCCATCGGTCGGCGCGGTCAGGAGCTGAGGGGTCAGCGCCGCCCGGTTCGCGGTCGGAAGCTGTCCGCCAGCTGGGCCTGGTTGAAGGCCTGCCCGGGAGCCGTGCCCGTTGCGGCGTAGTGATACAGCGCCGTCTGAAACACCCCGGAGAGCCCGGAGATGATCACGCCGAGCACGATCAGCCCGACGACCGCCAGGCCGGCCGCCGCGCCGATCACCACCGGACTGCCGGAGAACGAGGCCAGCACGACGAGCGCAATGGCGGGCAGGACGCCGACCAGCCAGAGCAGGCCGAAGCCGACGTTGGCGGCCACACGTTCACCCCAGGTTCCCTTGAACAACTCGGTCGATCGACGAAACGCATCCCGCACGCCGACCCCCTCGATCACGATCGCCGGCAGCACCAAGAACGTCACCAGCGTCCAGGCCAACCCGATGACCCCCACGACGAGGCGACCGATCAACCCGGAGCGTTCCTCGATGGCACGCAACACCGTCGAGACGACGGCCGCCACCACCGACCAGGCCGAAATCGGGCCCAGATGCCGTGCGGCCCCGGCCAGCGCTGAACGAAGGGAGGGATCGCCGCCGCCCAGGCGTTCGTTGGCACCGCTGATCAGCGCGGCGTTGAAGAACACCGTGATGAACGACAGCACCAGATACATGAGGAACAGCGCGGCGTACTGGGCGGGGCCGAGCGACACCTCGCCGGTCTGCAGCGCGTCCGCCGCGCCGGCGCTCAGATAGATCGGCACGAGGAAGCTGGCCGCCACCAACAACGAGGCGAGACCCGAGATCAACGGCAACCACAACAGCTCGGTGTCCGAGCGGAGCACCGCCCAGGACGACTTGGCCAAGGCGATCGTGTTGGAGATTCGACCCATCACCCGAGGCTACCGGCGTGGGCACGGATCCAGGCGTGCATGGCAATGCCGGCGGCCACCGCCGCATTGATCGACCGGGTCGAGCCGAACTGGGCGATCGAGTAGGTCGCCGACGCCCCGGCCACGGCCGCCTCGGTGAGCCCGGGACCCTCCTGGCCGAACAGCAGCACCACCCGTCTCGGTAGATCCACCGACTCGATCGGCTGCGACGCCGGGGTGTTGTCGATGGCGACCACCGGCAGGTCGGCGTCGGCGGCCCAGGCAAGCAGCCCGCTCACCTCGTCGTGGTGCCGGACGTGCTGGTAGCGGTCGGTGACCATGGCGCCCCGCTTGTTCCAGCGCCGACGGCCCACGATGTGCACCTCCTCGGCGAGGAACGCATTGGCGGTGCGCACGATCGAACCGATGTTGAGGTCGTGTTGCCAGTTCTCGATGGCGACGTGAAACGGGTGCCGGTGCGCGTCGAGGTCGGCCTTGACCGCCTCGGTTCGCCAGTAGCGATACCGATCGACCACGTTGCGGCGGTCGCCCTCGGCCAGCAACTCCGGGTCGAGGTGGTCCCCCTCGGGCCACGGCAACGGGTGCGGGCCGACGCCGACCTGACGCTCCGGCTCGGCCGCGCCGTCGCCGTCGGTGGTGAGTGGGGCGGGGGTCACCACCCCAGCGTGGTGACCGACCGTCGCCGGCGCAACCGGCGACGCCGAATCAGCGGCTAGAATGGGGCGTTCCAGGGGGCGACCCGCACCGGGCGCCCACCATCAGGAGGAACCACGTGCGCCGTCGCATGCTCAAGTCCAAAATCCATCGCGCCACCGTGACCGATGCCAACCTGCACTACGTGGGTTCGATCACGATCGACGTCGAGCTCATGGAGCTCTCCGACCTGCTCAACGGCGAGCAGGTGGCCATCGTCGACATCGACAACGGCGCCCGCCTCGAGACCTACGTGATCGAGGGCGAGCGCGGGTCGGGCACGATCTGCCTCAACGGCGCCGCCGCCCGGCTGGTGCAGCCGGGCGACAAGGTGATCATCATGAGCTACGGCGAATACGACACGGCCGAACTCGAGGACTATTCGGCCACCGTGGTTCACGTCGGGGCCGACAACCGGGTGGTGCTGGTGGACGACAACCCGGCGGGAGCGGTTCCCGAGGTCGTCGCCAGCAACTGAGCCACGATCGCGATCGGCCGGAGGCGGCCGACCACTCGTGGTGACCGAGTTTCCCGTTCCAACACACCCAGTGTGAGGTATCATTGCGGCCGGGTCAGGGCGCGGGCGGACCGTCCCACCCGGAATCCGACGCGCCGGGAAGACGAGGTCACAGGTGAGCGAGCAGCGGGAGGACGGTGCGATGCACCTGCAGCCGATCGCCGCATCCCGCCTGCCCGCGCCGTCGATGCCGTTTGCGGCCATCGCCGGACAGGCGGAGCTGAAACTGGCGCTGCTGTTGGCCGGAGTCCAGCCGTATCTCGGCGGCGTGTTGGTGACCGGCCGTCCCGGAACGACGCCCGCGGCCACCGCCCGGGCCTTCGCCACGGTGCTGCCGGACGGCGCCCCGTTTGTCGAGGTGCCCAGGTCGGCCGACGTCGACCGTCTGGTGGGCACCGCACTGCGCGCCGACGGTTCGCCCGCACCCGGCCTGCTCCGCCAGGTTGACGGCGGGGTGTTGTTCCTGGACGGGATCGACCGGTTTCCCAACAAGATCGTCGAGGTGGTGCTCGACGCCCACAACCTGGGTTACACGTCGGTCGAGCGCGGCGGCACCTCGGTGAGTTATCCCAGCCGGTTCGTGCTCGTGGCCACCACCGACGGCCCGCTGCCGCCCCGGTGGGCCACCCACTTCGGACTCTCGGTCGACGCCACCGGGCTTCACCAGGCCGACCACCGGGTGGAGGCCACCCGGCGCCAGCTGAACTTCGAGCACGACCCCACGTCGTTCGCCGCCAAGTGGGCGACCAAGCAGCGCGACCTTCGCCGACGGCTGGACCTGGCCCGACCCGCCGAGGTGCCCACACAGTTGCTGACCCCCATCGGCTGGCTGACCGCCGAGATCGGCGTGGTCAACATCGCCGCCGACCTGGCGCTCGCCCGGGGAGCGGCGGCCCTGGCCGGGTGGGAGGGTCGACGCATGGCCACCGAGTCCGACCTGGCCGCGGTGGCCCCCATGGTGCTGCGCCACCAACCGGTCGGCGACCGGCCGAACGGCCCGGACGGCGCCGTGCTCGAGGCGGCGATCGGTCGATTCACCAGCTCGGCGGCCCGCCCGATCGACCGGATCGACGTCGGAGATGCGCCGTCCACGCCCGACGCCGTGGCGACGCAGCGGGAGACGTCGACGCCGCCCGCCCCGAGCCCGGGGGATTCCCCCGGCCGGGAGGCCGAGGCCACCCCCGAACCCGAGCCGAGCCCTGCGGAGTTCACCGACGTGATCACCCGGAGCGCCGCCGATCTTGCGGCGGAGGAGCCAGAGGAGGCGGGAGGTCGGGTGCCGTGGGTCACCGACACGCGCCTGGACCTCGGCGGCCCGGTCCGCGGCCGCCCACTCACCTTCGAGGCCGGCCGCCAGGCGACCGACCTCGTGGTGCTCAGCGTGGACGCCTCCGGAAGCCGGGACTCCGAGTCCCGCGTGCTGGCGGCGTCCGGTGCGCTGTTGCGGACGTTGGCCGCGTCTCCCGATCATGCGATCGAGGTGTCGCTGGTGACCTACGGCGGCGACGGCGCCGAGGTGGTGCTCGGCCCCACCTCCTCGATCGAGGTGGCCCGCTCCAAGCTGGTGGAGGTCACCGTCGGCGGCGGGTCGCCGCTGGCCGCCGGCCTTCAGTCGGCGCTGTCGGTCGCCACCCTCCACTCGGCGGGCCGCAAACACGGTCGGTCGTTGCTGGTGCTCGTCACCGACGGGCGGGCCAACGTGCCCTGCCCTCCGAGCCCGCCAGCCCGGTGCCTGTGCCCGCCGACGATGCCAAGGCGGCCGAGGCCGCCGCCGACACCGAGGAGGCGGCGCCGGACCGGACCGAACCGACGGAGGCCGCTGCGACCGACGCCGAGCCCATCAACGCTGGGCCCACCAACACTGAGCCCAGAACTACGGGGCCCACCGGCGCCGAGATCGACGAGGACTCCCGGCAGGCGGCGCTGGCCGATGCCGAGATGGTGGCCGACCGGGTGGCACGCCGCAGCTTCGAGAGCGTGCTGATCTTCACCGGCGAGGACGACCTGGACCGCCAGTCGATGCGCGGGTTGGCCCAACGGATGGGCGCAACCTTCCTGACCCTGCCCGAGCTGTCGGCCCAGAGCCTCGGCGCCGCCGTGCGCAACCTCACCGCGGCGGTCCCCGGTCGGGGCGACCCGCCGGAGGACGCACCGAGCGAAACCGGGCCGACCGACGAGGCCAACCCGCCAACGGACGAACCGGCGACCGAGCCCACCCCCGCCGGGGTGTGACCGCCCCCGAAGCAGGCGCCGCCGGGCGCGAAGCGCACGTCACCGATCCGGACGACCCCCGCCTCGCCCCCTACCGCACGCTGACCGACCGGGCGCTCCGCCAGGGCGCCGCCGAGGCGACGGGCGGCGACGCGCCGCACGGGTGCTTCCTCGCCGAGGGCCACTACGTACTCGAGCGCCTCGTGGCGACCGGTGCACCGGTGTTGTCGGTGCTGCTCACCGAGCGCCGCCTGGCCGCCGCCTCGGCCTACCTGGCCGCCTTCGACGGGCCCCGGTACGTGGTGAGCGAGGACGTCGCCTCGGCGGTGGCCGGCTATCCGGTGCACCGCGGCGTCATGGGCCTGGTGGCCAGGCCCCGACCCCTCACCGTCGAAGAGGTCGCCGCCGACGCCGGGCTGCTCGTCTACCTCGACGGGCTGACCGACACCGAGAACGTTGGCGCCATCTTTCGAACCGCTGCGGCGTTGGGCGTCGACGGGGTGATCGCCGGCCCGACCTCGGCCGACCCGCTCTACCGCCGCTGCGTGCGGGTCTCGATGGGTGCCAGCGCGGTGCTGGCCTGGGCCCGCGATCACGACGGCGAGGGCCTGGCCCGGCTGGCGTCGACGCCGCCGGGGTGGTGGCGCGTCGGCCTGTCGGCGGATGGTGCCCGCACGCTGGACGACCTGGCCCACCGGCCGCCGCCGAGGATCGTGGCCGTCGTGGGCTCGGAGGGCCCCGGGCTGAGCGAGAACGTTCGACGGTCGTGCGACGAGTTGGTCCGCATCCCGCTGCAACCCGGCGTCGACTCGTTGAACGTGGCCGCCGCGGCGGCGATCGCGCTGTACCCCCTCGCCTCGCGTGCTCGCGAAATCGAAACCGAGTGGGCGGCGACCTCCCCCAGCCAGCAACATTGACCGATGACCTCCACCCACGCCCGCTGGAAGAAGTCCGACAAGTTGGCCGACGTGCTCTACGACATCCGCGGGCCGGTGTTGACCGAGGCGCAGCGCATGGAGGACGAGGGTCACCGGATCCTCAAGCTGAACATCGGCAATCCGGCACCGTTCGGGTTCAACGCTCCGGAGGAGATCCAACAGGACTTCATCCGCGAGCTGCCCCACGCCCAGGGCTACTCCGACTCCAAGGGAATCCTGTCGGCCCGACGGGCGATCGTGCAGCACTACGAGGAACGTGGCGCCTTCGACTTCGACGTCGATCGCGTGTATCTCGGCAACGGGGTGTCCGAGTTGATCGTCATGGCGATGTCGGCCCTGTTGAACAACGGCGACGAGGTGCTGGTGCCCTCCCCCGACTACCCGCTGTGGACCGCCGCGGTCACCCTGTCGGGCGGCCGGGCGGTGCACTACGTCTGTGACGAGGGCGCCGACTGGGCACCCGATCTGGACGACATCGAATCGAAGATCACCCCGTCGACGGTGGCGCTGGTGTTGATCAACCCCAACAATCCCACCGGAGCCGTCTACCCCGCCGAGGTGGTCGCCGGCATGGCCGACATCGCCAGGCGCCACGGGCTGGTGCTGTGCGCGGACGAGATCTACGACAAGGTGCTCTACGACAACGCCGAGCACACGCTGGCGGCACAGGTGGCGCCCGACGTCCTGACCCTGACGTTCAACGGCCTGTCCAAGGCCTACCGCGTGGCCGGGTACCGGGCGGGGTGGCTGGCGATCACCGGCCCGGTCGAGCGGGCGACCGACTACCTCTCGGGCATCGACATGCTGGCCAACATGCGTCTGTGCGCCAACGTGCCCGCCCAGCACGTGATTCAGACGGCGTTGGGCGGCCGCCAGAGCATCGCCGAGCTGGTGGCGCCCGGGGGACGGCTGGCCGAGCAGCGTGACGTGGCCCACGGGATGCTCAACGCCATCCCCGGCGTGTCGTGCACCAAGCCCAAGGGGGCGCTGTATCTGTTTCCCCGCATCGACACGGCGATGTACGACATCGACTCCGACGAACGCTTCGTCCTGGACTTCCTCCGGGCCGAGAAGGTGCTGCTGGTGCACGGCACCGGGTTCAACATGCCGACGCCCGACCACTTCCGCATCGTGACCCTGCCCCGGGTGGACACGCTGACCGAGGCGCTCGAACGCCTCGAGCGATTCCTCGCCCGACGCCGCTCCTGACCCACCCGGCGGGCGGAGTGGGCCAAACTGGGCCGATGCGCTTCAGCCTCGCCCTCCCGATGTTGCCGCCCGACCGGCTGGTGCCCCTCGCCCGGGTCGCCGAGGCCTCCGGCTGGCACGCGGTGACCCTGCCCGAGTCGGTCTTCTACCCGGAGGAGGTCTCGGCCGACTACCCCTACACCTCCGACGGCAAGCGGTTCTGGCCCCCTGATTCGCCCATGGTCGACCCGTGGGTGGCCATCCCGGCGATCGCCGCCTCCACCGAACGCATCACGATGGGCACCAACGTCGTCAAGCTGCCGCTGCGCAACCCGCTGCTGATGGCCAAGACGGTCGGCTCGGCGGCGGCGATGTTTCCCGGGCGCATCGAGGTCGGCGTCGGGCTCAGCTGGATCCCCGAGGAGTTCGCCTGGCTCGACCAGGACATGTCCAAGCGGGGCGTCCGGTTGGACGAACAGATCGACGTCATGCGGGCCGCCATGGCGGGCGGTTGGGTGGAACACCACGGGCGCTTCTACGACTTCGGTCGCCTCCGCATGGATCCCGCTCCCCCGTCGCCGGTGCCGATCCACGTCGGGGGCCACTCCGACGCCGGACTGCTGCGGTCGCTGCGTCGAGGCGACGGCTGGATCGGGGCCCAGTGCGACCTGGAGGCGGTGGCGGAGGTCACCCGCCGGCTGGGCGAGCTTCGCGAGCGCGTCGGCGACGAGGCGCACGTTGACGCCGGGGAGTTTCAGGTGAAGCTGACCCCGATCGTGGCGCCGACGGTTGAGGCGATGGAGGAGGTGGAGGCGTTCGGGGTCACCGAGGTGATCACCGCCCCGTGGTACTTCTATGGTGACGATCCCAACGATCCCGCTGCGCAGGACGACTCGGTGGCCCGCTTCGGCGAGGAGGTCATCGGCCCGATGGCCCGGCGCACTCCGGAGGCCTCATGACCGACTCCCGCCCTTCCGCCGAGCACCCCGCACGGGCCGCCTCGCAGGCCTCGATGGCCGCGGTCACCGCCGGCGACCGGTCGGCCTGGCTGGCGCTGTTCGCCGACGATGCCGTCGTCGAGGATCCGATCGGCCCGTCGATGTTCGACCCGGACGGCGTCGGCCATCGGGGACGACGCCATCGCGGCGTTCTACGACACGGTGATCGGCCCCAACCAGGTGCGCTTCGACATCCGTGAGAGCTACGCCTGCGGCGACGAGGTGGCCAACGTCGGCACGATCACCACCACCCTGCCCGACGGAAGCCGGGCCGTGGTCGAGGGCGTCTACACCTACCGGGTCGACGGCGCCGGCCGGTTGGCCGCTCTGCGGGCGTTCTGGGAGGCCGACGCGATCACCTTCGAACCGGCCCCGGCCTGACCGGGGCCGCCGGAGCGGTTCAGTCGCGCATCCGTCGGAAGGCGACGAGCGGCAGGTACAGCCAGGTGCCTACGAGCACGACGCCGACCACACCGGTCAGCACGATCGCGGGAACGCCGGAGTACACCAGGCGCCACGAGATAGACCGTCGCCAGAATCGCCACGGCCAGCGAACATCGAGCCGGCCAGCACCACCCAGATCGTCAGGCGCAGGTGCCGCTGCGACTGACGGCGGAGTCCGGTCATCGGGGCCCGCACGCGCTGGTGGATGCTGGGAGCGATCAGCAGCACCGACGCCAGGCCGGCTGCGGCGAAGGCCACCGTGAAGGTGGTGCGCTCCACCCGGTCGAGCGACGAGAACTTGGTTTGAAACGGCGCGGTCAGCAGGAACGCGAACAGCACCTGCACGCCGGGGAGGCTGGTACGGAGACCCTCCATGAGCGACCGAAACTGTTCGTCGACCTCGTGGTCGTGCCCCGCCATCGGTTCGGTGTCGTTCACGTCGGCCCAGTGCCCGACTGCCGGGCGGACCAAACCCGGTCACCGGGACCAGGCGGCATCACGATCGGTCGCCGGTGCGCAGATCCTCGGGTGCCCAAAAGCCGGGCAGCGGCTGCGAACCGTCGGCCCCTTCGCCTGCGTAGTGGGCCAAGCGTGCCCGCGCCCGGTCGTCCATCAGGTCGATCACGTCGAACAACGTGGCGGGCCCCGCCGATCGCAACGCCTTGTCGCCGTCGCTGCGATGCTTGGGCAGCTCGGTCGTCAGCACCAGCAGTGGGCGGGGCGTCGGGAGGCCACCGACGGCCGCCGCACGACCCAACGTTCTCAGCACCGTCTCGGTCTTCAGCAGGCCACCCCGGTGGGTGGTGTGTCCGCCGGGTACGTCGACCAGCCATTCGCCCCCCATGGCGTCGGCGACCACCAGGCTGATCACGACGCCGCACGCCGACAGCTTCTTGTTGGTGGCGCCGATCGTGAATCCGGCCGCCTCGAGGACCTCGGCGGCCAGCTTCTGGGCCGCCTTGCCCTCGCGCACGGCGTGGTCCCGAAACCCCTCGCGATCCGTCGGGTTCGGGCCGCCCTCGTCGAGGACTCGGCGGCGGGCGAGGTCGACGTAGTCGGGGTCCAGGTCGTAGCCGACGTAGCGGCGGCCCAGCCGCGAGGCCGCCACCATCGTCGACCCGCTGCCCAGGAACGGGTCGAGCACCAGGTCGTTCTCGTAGGTGTAGAGCCGAATGAGCTGCTCGGGAAGCTCCACCGGAAACGGCGCGGGGTGTCCCACCCGCTTGGCGCTTTCGGTGGGCATCGACCACACATCGAGGGTGAGGGCCATGAAGTCCTCGGTCATCAGCGTGTTGCGGTGCGGCAAGCCCTCAGCGGCGCGCTGTTTGATCGTGCGGGCCCGGTCGAAGCGCCCCTTGCTGGCCACGATCACCCGCTCGGTGATGTCGCGCAACACCGGGTTGGCGGCGCTGCGAAACGACCCCCAGGCGCACGACCCGCTGGCGCCCTCGGCCTTCTGCCAGATCACCTCGCCCCGCAGCAACAGACCGAGCTCCTCGAGGATGGCGACGACGTCGGCGGACAGACTGCGGTAGGGCCTGCGCCCCAGGTTGGCCACGTTGACGGCGATCCGGCCACCGGGCTCGAGCGTCCGGACACATTCGGCGAACACCCCGCGCAGCATGTCGAGGTATTCGAGGTACGAGGCGGGAATGCCCTCTCGCTCGAGCTCCTCCTCGTAGGCCTTGCCGGCGAAGTAGGGCGGGGAGGTGACCACCAGCGCCACCGAGTTGTCGGCGACGTCGGCCATGTTCCGGGAATCGCCGCAGCGGAATGGCTCCGCTACCTCGACGGGCGGGGCCACCGTGTCGTCGTCGGAGAGCTCCGGGGCGTGGAACCGCTCGTAGAACGCGCTGGCATCGTGGGCCTCCCGCAGCCCGCTGCCGAAATTCGAGGTCGCCGTCGACCGCCGTCGCCCGGTGCTCGTCTCCTTCACTGATCCGCCTCCCGGTAGGTCCTCCAGGAGGGTACTCGTCGGTCCGGCAGGTCCTACCGGGCCAGCGTCAGCTCGGCCGCCCGAAGTGCGCGTCGCTGCGAGGCGCGCCGCACGAGCTGCGAGAGGATCAGCAACGACATGATCGAGCCGCCTCCCCCTCCCAGCACCAGTGCGGTGTCGCCCTGCGTGATCCCGTAGATCAGCCAGATGCCCGCCTCGGTGCCGGCCATCACCCAGGTGGTGGGGGAAACGCCGTCCAACAGGTGGCTACGCACGGCCTCGATGGCCGCCGGGGCGAACTGGATGGCGTAACACAGGCCGACGACCAGACCCGCCGTCGACCACCCGTTGAGGATCAGCGCCGGCACCGGTACGGCGCCGAGCGCGACCGCCGAGGCGAACACCGACCGCAGCGACCCGGCGCCGCTGAGATCGGCGAACTGCTTGGTCATTACCGCATAGAGCACGAAGGCGGTCGCCGAGACCGGGATGATGCCCCACAGCCCCGCCGACCACCCGTACCCGATCCACCACAGGTTCATCGCCAGACCGACGCCGATCCACGAGCCCGAGATGCCGTCGGTGGTCTTCAGCCGGTGGAGTCGGGCCACCTGGGGCACGATCATTCCGGCGCCCATCACGTTGGCGACGATCAGCATCGCCGACAGCACGATCGTTGGCATGTCCACCTCCCGGGTGTAAGGGTCTAAGTGCGGTTAGCTGTGGGACGTAAGGTTCTATCACGCCGACACCCCTCACGTCGACGAACCTCGTCGTAGGCTGAGCAACCATGCATGTTTCGTCGGTCACCCAGTCGGAGATCCGCATCACCCTCGAGGTCACCTTCGACATGGCCAACGACCTCGGCGGCGACGTCGCTCCCACCAACGACGCCATCCGGGCTCGCCTGATCGACACCGGGTTCACCGGCGCGGAGGACGCCTCCGAGGCCGCACTCGACCGGACGATCGCCCGCCTCCGCGACATGCTGCCGCTGCTGCGGGACGTGCACGCACTCACCGCAACCACCGCCGCCCCCCGGATCAACCGGCTGCTCGACGAGTTGCCGATCTCGCCGTCGATCGTCGAACACGACGACATCTCCGCCCACATCCACTGGACGCCCTCCACCGCCCGCTTCGACGACCAGGTGATGTCCGACATCCTCATGGCCCTCACCCAGGAGGTGTGCGAGCACGGCACCACCCGGTTTGGACGCTGCGCGGCCGACGGCTGCGACGCTTTGTTCTTCGACGCCACCCGCAACCACTCCCGCCGGTTCTGCTCGGATCCCCGCTGCGCCAGCCGCACCCACACCGCCGATCATCGGGCGCGCATCAGGGCCGAGGGCTGAACCGCCGACGGCGTGTACCGTCGGCCGGACACATCGTCGAGTTCCCGCCGGAGAGGTGGCCCGCATGGCCGTGTTGTTGGATGATCCAGTCGCGCACCGACCGGACGACGTCGCGCTCACCGATGACCGCAGAACGGTCTCGTGGGGCGAGCTGAACCAACGCGTCAACCGGCTGGTCGATGCGCTGCGCACCCGGGGGCTCCGGTCGGGCGACCACCTGGTGGCCATGCTGGGCAATCAGGCCGAGGCGATCGAGGTGTCGTTGGCGTGTGCCCACGGTGGCTGGCAGCTGGTCCCGGTGAACTGGCACTGGGTCGCCGACGAGCTCGCCTACGTCATCGGCGACACCGACGCGGCCGCCGTGGTCGTCGACGCCCGCTGGGTCGGCGTGGTGCGCGACGCCCTCGCGATCGACGACTGCCCGCAGCCCGACGTGCGCATCGCCGTTGGGGGCGACGACGCGGCCTTCGAGGACTACGAGCAGGTGGTCGCTTCGGGTGACCCCGACGAGGTCGTCGATGCCGAGCGGGGCGGTCCGATGTTCTACACCTCCGGAACCACCGGCCGTCCCAAGGGCGTGAGGTCGATGCTGGGCCAGGTGGGCGGTCCTCCCGAGGTGTTCACGCTGATCGCCCACTCGATGGCACCGACGCTGAACCTGCCCACCACGGGCGGTGCGGTGCAGGCCATCTGTGGCCCGATCTACCACTCCGCCCAGTGGGTGTTCGCCCATTTCGCCGTGTTCTGCGGCAACTCGGTGGTACTCCAACACCGCTTCGACGCCGATCACCTGCTGACGCTGATCGATGAACACCGGGTCAGCCATCTGCACCTGGTGCCCACCCAGATGATGCGCCTGCTCGAGCTTCCCAAGGAGCGACTGGAGTCGTTCTCCGGCGAGTCGCTCGAATCGCTCATCCACGGCGCGGCCGCCTGCCCTCCGCATGTGAAGCGGGCGATGATCGACACGGTGGGGCCGATCGTCACCGAGTACTACGGCGGCACCGAAGGCGGATTCATCGCCTGCATCTCGGCCGAGGAGTGGCTGGAGCGCCCGGGAAGCGTCGGGCGTCCGCTGCCCAGCATGGAGGTGGCGCTGCTCGACGAGGCGGGAGAGCCGGTCGCCCAGGGCGAGCCCGGCGACGTGTGGTTCCGCAACCTGATGGGCAGCGACTTCGAGTATCACAACGCCCCGGAGAAGACCGCCAAGGCCCACCGTTCCGGCTTCGGCACGCTGGGTGACGTCGGCTACTTCGACGCCGACGGCTACCTCTACCTGTCGGGGCGCAGCATCGACATGATCGTGTCCGGCGGCGTCAACATCTACCCGGCCGAGATCGAGGCGGTGTTGGCCGAACACGACGCGGTGGACGACGTGGCGGTGTTTGCGGTTCCCAACGACGAAATGGGCGAGGCGGTCCACGCGGCGCTGTCGCTCGCCGACGGCGTCACGTGGTCCGACGAGGTCGAGCAGGCGATCGTGGCCGCGTGCCGGGAGCGCCTGGCCGGCTACAAGTGCCCCCGAAGCTTCGAGGTGCACGACGAGCTGCCGCGCTCGGAGGCGGGCAAGCTGCTGAAGGGCCCGCTGCGCACGGCGCACTGGCCCGATCAGCCGTAGCCGCGGCGCTGGGCCGTGGTTCGACGGTGCCCGGGGCGGGATTCGAACCCGCACGGAGAGTGAACTCCCAGGGGGTTTAAGCCCCCTGCGTCTGCCAGTTTCGCCACCCGGGCCTGAGCGGCCACGGTACCGCCCGGCCGGGCGGCACCCGGGGGTCGTTCGGCCCAGGGGTGCTCACGCCGCCGCCCGGTCGACCCCGGCGCCGACGGCTGC
>JAWKIE010000019.1:0-85142 GCA_041394485.1 Microthrixaceae bacterium | reverse complement strand
CGTTCGCCCGAAGACGGCCGGCCAGAAGCGCTACGTCGATGCGATCGCCAACAACCTCGTCACCTTCGGGGTGGGGCCCGCCGGCACCGGCAAGTCGTGGCTGGCGGTGGCGACGGCCGTCCAGGCGCTCCAGGCCAAGGTGGTCGACCGGATCGTGTTGACCCGCCCCGCCGTCGAGGCCGGCGAGCGACTGGGGTTTCTCCCCGGCGACCTGATGGCCAAGGTCGACCCGTACCTTCGCCCCCTCTACGACGCCCTCCACGACATGGTGGGGGCCGAGGGCGCCGCCCGATTGCTCGAACGGGGCACGGTGGAGGTGGCCCCGCTGGCGTTCATGCGGGGCCGCACGCTCAACTCCAGCTTCATCATCCTCGACGAGGCGCAGAACACCACGCCCGAGCAGATGAAGATGTTCCTCACCCGCATCGGCTTCGGCTCCAAGGCCGTCGTCACCGGCGACCGCACCCAGAAGGACGTCGCCACCGGGCGCTCGGGGCTCGACGGCCTCTCGGAGGTGCTGCACGGCATCGAGGGCCTGGCGTTCGTCGAGCTGGGCAGGCGCGACGTGGTGCGACACCGCATCGTCGCCGAGATCGTCGACGCCTACGAACGGGCCGACGCCCGCCGGGAGGCCGACGAATCCCACCCGTCCCCGGCCCAGGGGCCTCGTGATCATCGACGCTGAGCGCATCGGTTCCGGCCACGCGCCCGCCGGCGTGCGGGTGGATTTTCAGGATCGGCGCGGCGAGGCCGCACCCCTGCCGGTCGACGCCGACCGCCTGGGTCGGCTCCTGGCGGCGACCCTCGATCGCGTCGGGGTGCCCGGGCCCGCCCGAGTGGAGGTCACCTGGGTGGACCCGGACGAGATCGCCCAGCTCAACGCCGACCACCTCGACGGCGACGGGCCCACCGACGTGCTCAGCTTTCCGCTGGATCCGTTCCCGGACGAGGCCGACACCCAGGGGGATCCGATCGATCCGTTGTGGGGCCGCATGGTCGGCGACGTCGTGATCGCGCCCGACGTGGCCGCTGCGCAGGCGGCCGGGCACGCGGGCACGCCGGCCGACGAGCTGGCGCTGCTGGTGGTGCACGCCGGCCTGCACCTGGCGGGCCACGATCACGCCGAGCCGGACGAGCGGGCCGCGATGGTCGCCCTCGAACGAGAACTGCTGGCCGACCATTGGGGTCCCCTCGCCGCCGACCCGTGGGCGCCCGACCACCCCGCCGGCGGGCACGGATGATCGCCGTGGCGTTCGGCGCCACCGAGTGGATGCTGGCCTCCTCGGTCGTTGCGCTGATCGGCTGCATCTCCGTCGTCGCGTGGGCGGAGACCGTCATCGGCCGCACCAGCCGCGCCCGGGCGGCGGCCATGGTGAACCAGCACGGACGCCGGGCCGAGCGGGTGTTCGCCCTGGCCTCGGACCCCGAGCGCTACGTCAACGTCATGTTGTTGTTGCTGCTGATGCTGCAGCTGTCGGAGGCCACCCTGGTCGGCGTGCTCGGGGCCCGCCTCTTCGGCCCGGTCGGGCTGGTCGTGGCGTCGCTGGTCAACGTGATCGTCGTGTTCGTCGTCGCCGAGGCCGCCCCCAAGACGTGGGCCCTGGAACACCCCGACTCGGCGATGGCCGCGGCGCCGCTGGTCGACCTGCTGGCCCGCTTCCCGCCGCTGCGGCTGCTGTCAAGATCGCTCATCGGGCTGAGCAACGTGCTGCTGCCGGGGGAGGGCCGTCGCACGGGTCCCTACTTCTCGGACGAGGAGATCGTGCACTTCGCCACCGAGGCCCTGGAGGCCGACGTGATCGAGGAGCACGAGCGCGACATGATCGAGTCGGTCCTCGAGCTGGGCGACACGCTGGTGCGCGAGGTGATGGTGCCACGCCCGGAGATGGTCACCGTCGCCGGCGACACCCCGTTGGACGAGGCGGTCGACCTGGCGCTTCGGCGCGGGTTGACCCGGCTGCCGGTGCACGACGGGGACGCCGACGACATCGACTCGGTGATGAACGTCAAGGACGCCATGCGCCGGCTCCGGGAGGGACAGGACGGCGACACGGTGTCCTCGGTGGCCGCGCCGGCGCTGCTGGTGCCCGAGCTGATCGTCGTCAACCGGGTGCTGCCGCAGATGCGCCAGGCCCGCACCCACATGGCGATCGTGTTCGACGAGCACGGCGGCACGGCCGGGCTGGTCACCATGGAGGATCTGCTCGAGGAGCTGGTGGGGGACATCGAGGACGAGACCGATCGTCACGAGCCCCTCAGCCGGCTCCGCGGCGACGGCTCGGTGCTGTTGCGCGGCTCGCTGAGCATCGACGACGCCAACGAGTACCTCGAGACCAACCTGTCCGACCGGCCACCCGAGGCGCTGCCAGAGGGCGACTGGGAGTCGGTGGGCGGCCTGATCGTCGAGGAGCTCGGCCGTCCCGCCACCATCGGCGACGAGGTGGTGACCGACGGACGGCGCCTGACCGTGCACGAGATGCGGGGGCGGCGCATCATGTGGGTGCTGCTCGAGCCGGCCGAACCCGACCGCGACGCCCCCGACCAGCATGACGACGACCCTGCGCACCACGATGACGAGCGGGGCCGCGACCGACGACACGAACGGACCCCACACGATGCCTGACGACCAGGGCGAAGCCCCGCCCGAACCGGTGGTACCAACCCCCGACCACCTGCGCTCGGGGTTTGTCGCCCTGGCCGGCCGCCCCAACGTGGGCAAGTCCTCGCTGACCAACGCCATCGTCGGGCAGAAGGTGACGATCGTGTCGCCGCGGCCCCAGACCACCCGCCACGAGATCCGGGGCATGCTCACCCGTCCCGACGCCCAGCTGGTGCTGGTGGACACCCCGGGGGTGCACAAGCCCAAGACCGCCATGGGCAAACGGCTTAACCGAACCGCCAGCGAGGCCCGCGAGGACACCGACGCCACCGTGCTGGTCGTCGACGCCTCCAAGGGGGTCGGCGGTCCGGGCGACTCCCGGCTGATGGCGTCGATGCCCGACGACGCCATCGTGGCGGTCAACAAGATCGACCGGTTGCCACAGGAGCAGGTGCTGGCGGCGATCAAGAACACCGATGCCCTGGCCAAGCGCTTCGAGAAGGGCGCGGTCGAAATCTTCCCGATCTCCGCCCGCACCAACAAGGGCGTGCCCGAGCTCACCGAGCACCTGATCGGCCGGCTGCCGGTGGGTCCGCTCTGGTATCCCGAGGATCAGGTGCGCGACACCGGCGAGGGGTTCTGGGTCGCCGAGCTCGTGCGCGAGCAGCTGCTGGCCACCGCCCGCGAGGAGCTGCCCCACTCGATCGCCACCCGGTGCGTCGAGTTGAACTGGCCCTACGTCGAGGTGGAGATCCTGGTGGAGCGGATCTCGCAGAAGGGCATGGTGATCGGGCAGGGCGGCGAGAACCTGAAGCGCGCCGGCATCGGCGCCCGCCGGTTGCTGCCCGAGGGCACCCACCTGGAGCTGAAGGTCAAGGTCAATCGAGACTGGCAGCGCAAGGACGCCGAGCTGGACAAGCTCGGCTACTGACCCGCCGCCGAGCCGTCGCGGAGTTCGCGCAGGTAGGCGATGACCTCGGCCCGGTCCTTGGTGCGGCGCATCGGGGGCAGCGCCGAGATCAGGTCCCACCGGTAGCTGCGGGCGGTGGCCAGCCGCTTGTCGAACACGACGACGACGCCGCGGTCGTTGGCCGAGCGGATCAGCCGGCCGGTTCCCTGGGCCAACAGGGTGGCCGCGCGGCACGTCGATCGTCTTGAAGGCGGCACCGCCTGCCCGCCCCGGCGGGCGTCCAGCAGCGGATCGTCCGGTCGGGCGAACGGCAGCCGGTCGATCGTCACCAGCGACAGGGTCGACCCGGGCACGTCGATGCCCTGCCAGTAGCCCATCGTGGCAAACAGGCAGGTGGGCTCGTCCTCGGTGAACCGGCGCACGAGCACCGCCTTGGAGTGCTGGCCCTGGCGCAGCACGGGAAACGGCAGGCCGGCCGCCAGCTCGTCGTGCGCTGCGATCATCGCCCGGTGGCTGGTGAACAACGCCAGAGTGCGGCCCCCGGCGGCACGGATCAGCCGGTCGAGTTCCAGGCGCATCGCCTGCGGGTAGCCGTCGTCGCGAACGTCGGGCAACGACGTGGCGCAGTACAGCAACGCCTGGTGCTCGTAGTCGAAGGGGCTGCCCGCATCGATCACGTCGGTGAGGGCATCGGGCATGCCCAACACCCGGGGCAGGGTGGCGGGGATCGTGGCCGAGGTGAGGATCACCGTGTCCGGGGTCATCGGCGTGCCGTCCGAGTCATCCCCGAACCCACCGCCGAAGGCACCCTGATCCTCGGGTTCGTCCTCGTCGTCGTCGTCCACCCGATCCTCGGTCCAAGCGGTGCCCGCCCGCTCGAGCGGCTCCGGATTCCAGAGCAGCCGGTCGAGGGTGTCGGCCACCTCGAGGGGTGCCAGGCGGAGGCGGGGTGGGCCCGGGTCGTCGTTGACGAAGCGCACCATGCCCGCCGCCGGGTCGATCATCGCCATCAGGTCCTCGCCCAGCCCCGATGCGGTCGTCATCGCCCGGGCCTTGCGGGTGGCGACGTCGGGGCTCGAGTCGTCAGGCACCCGGCGTACCGCCTCCATCGCCGAGGCGAGGTGGGCCTGCGCCAGGCCGAGGGTCAACATCAGGGCGTCGTCCAGCGTGTCCAGCCGCTCGCCCCGGTGCCCCTCCAGATCGTCGCCCAGCCCCCGGCCCACCGATTCGAGCTGGGCCACCAGCGCCGGGTCGGTCACGATCGCAGCGATCGTTCTCGCCGCGGCGGCGAACCGTCCGGCGGAGATCTCGATGCCACACACCGAGGAGATGACCTCCTCGGTCGTGTGGGCCTCGTCCAGGATCGCCACCTGGTGGGGTGGCAACACCATGCCGCCGGCGGCCAGGTTGAGGCCCCAGAGGTGGGTGTTGACCACGATGACGTCGGCTGCGGCCGCCCGGGCCCGGGCCGCCTCGGCAAAGCAGTCCTCGCCACGCGGGCACTTGGCCGCTCCCGGGCACTCCCGGGGCCCCACCGACACCGCGCTCCACGCAGCCACCGACGGGTCCCGTTCCAGCTCGGCCTTGTCGCCGATCGCGGTGGTCTCGGCCCATTCGACCAGCCGGGCCAGCTCCTCGGAGGGGTCGTCGCCGTCGCCCTCCAGTTCGAGCGACCCCTGGGTGAGCTCATCGGCCACCTCGTCCACCCGCTGCAGGCAGGCGTAGTTGGAGCGGCCCTTCAGCACGGCGAAGTGCACCTCACGATCCAGCGCCCTGGCCAGGAACGGCAGGTCCACCTCGAAGAGCTGGTCCTGCAGCGCCTTGGTGGCGGTCGCGACCACCGTGGTCTTGCCGGACATCACGGCGGGGACCAGGTAGGCGAGCGACTTGCCGGTTCCGGTGCCCGCCTGGGCCACCAGGTGACGTCGCTCGGCGATGGCGGCCGCTACGGCCTGCGCCATCCGTACCTGACCCGGGCGCTGCTCTCCGCCCCCGGCCAGCGCCCCGGTGACCGAAGCCAGCGCCCCGACGACGGGATCCGGCGGAGTGGTGGCGCCGTCGATCGTCGGGGTTGGCGCAGCGTCGGTCACGGAGGGTCAAACTACCGGGCCACCGAGGATCGACCCGGAGGGGCGTCGCCGCCGGGGCGAGCAACGCTGTACAGGCCCCGACGCCTGTGCGATGCTCGCTGAGGAGGGGGATCGATCATGGTGCTGTTCGCCAAACGCAAGGCAACGAAGATCACGCGCAAGGGGCAGCGGGCCCAAGGCACGATCGTCGGCATCGACGTCAGGCACACCACCGACGCCGAGGGGGCGGGCGGCCGAACCCGCATCGCGTTCGCCGTCGACGTCGAGGCCCCCCAGCCCTTCACCGCCTCGGTCGATCAGTACCTCGAGCCGCTCTCGATGGTGCGCCTCGGCATGCGGTTCCCGCTCAGCTACCACGGCGACAACATCGTGCTGCACGAGAACGAGTGGGGGATCCGGCCACACGACAACGTGCGCACGCGGGGTGCGGTGGCCCGGGGCATCTCGCACGACCGTGAATGGAGCAATCGGGCGATCTCCAAGGCGTTCCCGGCACACGTCACCATCGTGGACGCGCGGTTGGCCGAACACGCGCTGTCCACCGGGATCTCGGTGAGGCTGCGGGCCGAGGGCCCGGGGTTCGAGCCGTTCGAGGTCGAGCAGAAGCACCCGGGTGCGCCGTTCTACGCCGAGCACCTGAACAACATCGGGGCCACCCTGCCGGGCTGGGCCCGGCCCAACAAGTCCGACGGCATCCTCATCGACTGGATCTCGGCCACGCTTGCCCATCCGGGTGTCGGGGAACCGCCCGGCGACGTTGCCGCCATGTTCAACAACGTCCTGGCGGACACCCACACCGGGCAGGCGATCTCGTTTCGCGAGGCCGCCCAGCTGCTGAGGGACCGGTCGACGGGGCCCCAATAACTTCTCAGCGGGTGACCGTCAGCTCGGCGTCGAAGCTCAGGTCGGCGCCGTTGGTGGAAGTGTTGTGCACTTCGACGGCCAGGGTGTTGGTGCCCTCGTTCAGCATCGACGGGGGGATCGACAGCAGCGTGGGTTCCCGTTCCTCGGCGCCCCACACGCCGGAGGAGGCGTAGGTGCCGGCGCTCAGCGGTCCGTCCGGCAGGTTGGAACGCCAGATCTCGGTGCCGTTCAGGTACACGGCGGCACCGTCGTCACGAACCACGGCCAGCTCGGCCGAGGTCATCGACGCGACGTTGGACGCGGTGAACGTCGTGCGCCCGTAGGTGGTGAGCACGCCGGACTGCGTCACCGTCGCCTCGTCGCCATCGCCGAAGCCCCACTGGCTCGGCCCCTGCGGCCACAGCGAGTCGTCGAAGCCGGGCAGGAACCAGTCGGTGGCCATCACCCCGGTGTCGTTGAGCCGCCACAGGTCGCCGGTGGCCAACAGCTGCTCCGGCTCGGGGTCGGGCGGGGGTGGAGGTTGCTCGTCGGAGGCCACCACCTGGGCGTCCAGGCTGACGTCGCCGCCGTTGGTGGAGGTGTTGTGCACCTCGACGGCGATCGTGTTGTCGCCCGGCTGAAGGATGGCCGGGTTGACCAGGAACCGGATCGGTTCGTTTTCGGCTGCGCCCCACACGCCACCCGACGCATAGGTGCCGGCGTTGAGCGGTCCCGTGGGCAGGTTGTCGCGCCCCACCTCGAAACCGTTGACGAACACGGCGACCCCGTCGTCGCGGACGACGTCGACGGCCAGGCTGGTGAGCTGCGCCGGGTCGGGCACGTTGAACGTGCCCCGGGCGTAGGTGGTCAGCACGCCGGTCTGCGTGACCGTGCCCTCGTCACCATCACCGAAGCCCAGCTGCCCGGGCCCGGTGGGCCAACCGCCGTCGTCGAAGGCCGGTTCGCTCCAGCCCGGCTGCTCCACTCCGAGTCGTTGAACGCCCAGGTGTCGCCGAAGTTGCGGAAGCTGTCCGCCGGTGGCACGTCGCCGGGCAGATCGAACAGCTCCACCTCGGGCAGGTTGAGGGTGCGGTTGGAGCCCCAGGCGACGATGCGCACGTAGCGACCGGCGACGTCCTCCAGCGTGTAGTCCCGGGTGCCGCTGAACAGGGCGCCCAACGTGATCCATCCGTTGGCCTGGGCCGCCAGCTCCGCGTGGCTGTTGCCGGTCAGCGGGGTGTCGCTGAGGTACACCCAGGCGTCGTCGAGCTCGTTGCGGAACGGCACCCCGGTGGAGCTGTCGTCGCCCCATCGTCGACACCTTGAGCAGGTCCAGGTCGTGCGAGGCACCGAGGTCCACCTGCCACCACGGGTTGGTCTCGCGGGCGGTGTGGGACGTCGAGCACTCCCACAGCCCACCAGCGACCTTGCCGTCAACCGCAGCGCCGGGCAACCCGTGGGAGTCCTGGGGGCACCGAGCCGAGGCGGTCTGGTTGTTCCACCGCAGCGCCGTGCCGCTGACCGACGACTGGGTGGCGGCCGGTCCCTGGCCAGGTTCGGCGGTTGGGTGGGATCGGCCAGGGGAAACACCGCAAACCCGCGGGTGGAGTTGTTGCCGCTGACCGTCGGGTCGCCGCCCACCCACAGCTTGCCCGCGCTGTCGGTCATCAGCGCCCAGACCCCGTCGGCCATGCCGAGTCGGGGCGCAAACCCGTAGGTCGGGCGCGCCGTGTCGGTGTTCCAGGTGCCCACCCACTGAACCTGACCGAAGTCCGGGTTGGGGACGCTGCCGAGGGTCTCGGGGTTGCGCTCGATCTCGTAGCCGTGGAAGTGGCCGCCGGTCACCAGGGTGTTGCCGGTGATGTCGAGCGCCTGGTAGTCACCGCCGTACCCGCCGGTGTAGTAGTAGCGGGACAGGTTGAGGTCGGACGCATCGTGCACCCACATTCGGTGGAGCTCGCCGGCGACGTACACGTGGTCGTTGGTGGCCGCCAGGTCGAAGACCCAATCACGCGAGTTGGTGTGGGGGTCGGGGTTGGGGATGACGTTGCGCCCGGTGGCCAGGTCGACCGCGGCGAACCAGTTGGTGTCCGGCGCACCGTTGACCGCCGAGAAGAACCCGCCCAGGTACAGCGTGGACCCGTCGGGCGGGATCGCCAGCGCCCACACCTTGCCGCCGCCCACACGAACGTCGAACGAGGTGTCGACCGCCCCGGTGGCGCCGGCCAGCTTCGACACCCGGTATTGCCGGGTCGGCGCGCCGGCAGCGCCCTGCACGTGGGTGAACTCGCCGCCGATGTACACGTCGTTGCCGTGGGTGACGATCTCCTTCACCGAGTTGACGCCACCGCTGTTGGTCACGTTGGCCGTGAAGCCGGGGTCGACCTCCCCGGTGATCGGGTCGAGCGCCGCCAGGCCGCTGGTGTTGGGGGCGCCGTTGATGTTGGTGAACTCGCCGCCGACCAGCAGCCGGGTGCCGTCGGGGCTGGCCGACAGTGCGTAGACGCCGTTTTCGATCACGGGACGGAAGGTGTCGATCCACTCGCCGCTGTCGCGGTCAAAGGCGGCCAGGAACGGCTGGTCGTACTCGGTGTAGCCGGGACCGCGCCGCACCTGGGTGAACCGCCCGCCGACGAACACCCGGTTGCCCACCTCGGCGAACGCCCAGACCGGAACCGGCCACACGATGTCGGAGCGGTCGTTGAGCCCGACGACCTCCCAGGCGTCCATCGCTGTCTCGTCCCAGCCGGACACGTTGGGGCCGCGGCGGCGCGCTCCGGACCGCCGAACGACGGTAGGACGGCCGTGACCGAACCCGCCATCAGCGCAGTGACGACCACCGCCGAGATCACCCGGTGTCGCGCGTCCACACCCGAACCCGCTCGAACCTGCCCATGTTGCTCCCGCCAAAGAGGTTTGTGCTCGAACTTGAGGGTATCGGGCCCGATGGCCCAGCGAAATGGTGCGTTCGAACCGGGCGCGCACCGGCCCTCGGCAACGTCACCGCGGCCGCCCGCCGGTAGGTTGCCCGGATGCCCCTGATTCGCGATTCGGCGGTGGTGGTGCGCACCCACAAGCTGGGTGAGGCCGACCGCATCGTCGTGCTGCTCACCGAGGGCCGCGGCCGCTTGCGATCGGTGGCCAAGGGGGTGCGTCGCACCGGGTCCAAGTTCGGCTCCCGGCTGGAACCCGGCAGCCACGTCGCCGTGCAGCTGCACGAGGGGCGCAGCGAGTTGCTGATCGTCACCCAGGTGGAACGGATCGACACCTATTCGAAGAGTCGGGCCGACCTGGACCGCATGGCCGCCGTGGCCGCCATCCTGGAGGTGGCCGAGCAGCTGGGTACCGACGGCGGGCGCGACTCGGCGTTGTACCGCAAGACCGTCGGCGTGCTGCGAACGATCGAGGAGCGGCCCGGGCCCTTGGTGGTCCCGGCGTTCTTCCTCCGGCTGTTGCAGTCCGACGGGGTGGGCTTCGAGCTCACCCGCTGCGTCAGCTGTGGCGAGCGGGCCGAGCTGGTGGCGATCGATCCGGTGGCCGGGGGAGCCCAGTGCCGGAGTTGTGCCACCGGCATGGCGTTGTCGGCCGACGCCCTCGGCGTCCTGCGAGCGGTGTCCGACGGCCGCGTCAACGACGTGCTCGCCGACGCCCCGGTGGCGGTCGGCGAGGTCACCCGGGTGGCCCAGGTGGCCATGGAAACCCACCTGGAACGCCGACTGCGGGTGCCCGGCGCCACCGGTTGGTAGCTCGGACACCCGCAGTCGGGGAGTTGATCGGTTGCCCTCGGTCGAGGGCGGACGCCTCCGCTACGGGGCGATGGGCTCGCCGCGCAGCTGCTTGTACAGGTGCACGTTGGTCATCCAGCCGATCGGCCAGGTGAAGAAGACACCGATGCAGCAGAGCAGCAGGCCGACCTGGCCGATGAGCCCGGCGAGGAACAGGCCGAGCAGCGCCGGGCCGGGGTTGGCCTGCACGAGCTCGACGCCCTTCTTGATCGACGAAACCGGGTCCAACTTCTGGTCCAGCTGCACCGTGTAGGAGAAGCCGGTCACCACGGCGATCAGGATGCCGGGGATGTAGCAGAAGAAGGTGCCGATGCCGACGGCCAGCCCGAGGATCGCCGACAGGGCGAAGTACGGACCGATGTCGGACATGTCGGTCAGGTGCTCCATCGACGGCTTCTCACCGCGAGTGGCGCCGAGCGCCGCTCGGATCAGCCCACGTGCGGCCAGGCCGAACAGGGCGAAGCCGATGATCGTCGTGATGGCGTTGACCAACAGGGCCAGGATGAAGCTGGTGTTGTTGGACGTCGCCAGGCCTGCGGAGAAGTTGATCACGCCGGTGACGACGAACAACACCAGCAGCGGGATCACCGAGAGCAGCAGCCAGGTGCCCAGGTCCTCCTGGAACTTCTTGAGGGCCCACGACGGTGCGGCGCCGACGTCGACCGCGCCGCCTCCGCCCTGCGGCATCCCGCCTGGGGGCGGCGCAAAGCCGCCGCCGCCGGGAGGTGGTCCGCCCGGCATTCCGCCGCCCGGTGGTTGGCCGGGAGGAGGGCCCTGCGGGGGCATGCCCGGGGGTGGGCCCTGCGGCGGCATCCCCGGGGGCGGGGCTTGCGGCGGTGGGCCGGGTGGGGGTCCGCCTGGACCTCCCTGGCCGGGGGGCGGTGGTGCGCCGGGTGGCGGTGGGACGTTGCTCATGTGGCTCCTCCTCGAAGGGTCCCCACACTATCCGTGAGAAACCCCATAGCGCCGGATTGCAGACCGACTCGTGGGCCTCAACCGACGGGGCGACCCGTCTCCGGCCCGCCGTCGGGGCCCAGCAGCAGCACCGTGCCGTCGCCCTCGATGGCACCGAGCACCAGAAACTCGCTGCGGAACCCCGCAATGCGGCGCGTCCCCAGGTTGATCACCCCGATCACCCGGCGGCCGATCAGCTCGTCCTGGGCATAGTTGGTGATCTGGGCGGACGTCTGCAACACCCCCACGCCGGGCCCGAAGTCCACCGTCAGCTTCCAGGCGGGCTTGCGGGCCTCCGGAAACCCCTCCACGCCCTGAACCACCCCGACCCGGATGTCGAGGGAGGCGAAGGTGTCGACGTCCACCGGGTGCTTGCGTTGAGGATGTTGTGGTCCGTTGTCGCTCATCGGGTCAGTCTGCCCGAGGCCCGGCAATCGACTCCGGCAATCGACTCCGGCATTCTGGGCGGCCCCTTGTAGCCTCGCCCACCATGGCAAGCACCCCCGAGAGCTCCAACGACACCGCTCGTTTCGACCAGATCGTCAACCTGGCCAAGCGCCGGGGTTTCGTGTATCCCTCCGCCGAGATCTACGGCGGGTTCCGCTCCACCTGGGACTACGGACCGGTCGGGGTGCTGCTGCTGCGCAACGTGAAGGATGCGTGGTGGAAGGCGATGGTGCAACAGCGCGAGGACGTCGTCGGCCTGGACGCGTCCATCCTCACGCCGCCGGCGGTGTGGGAGGCCTCCGGCCACCTGTCCAACTTCACCGACCCGCTGGTCGACTGCAAGGAGTGCGGCCAGCGGTGGCGGCTCGACAAGCTCGACGACCCCGACGAGTGCCCCAACTGCAAGGCGAGGGGCAGCTTCACCGAGGCCCGCAACTTCAACCTGATGTTCTCCACCCACGCCGGGCCGGTCGCCGACGACGCGGCGCTGGCCTACCTCCGCCCCGAAACCGCACAGGGCATGTTCATCAACTACAAGAACATCATCAACACCACCCGGGTGAGGCCCCCATTCGGCGTGGCACAGGTGGGCAAGAGCTTCCGCAACGAGATCACCCCCGGCAACTTCGTGTTCCGCACCCGCGAGTTCGAGCAGATGGAGATGGAGTACTTCGTTCACCCGGACGACGCCCCCAAGTACTACGAGTACTGGAAGGCCGAGCGCGAGCGCTGGTACCTCGAGCTGGGCATGCCCCGCGACGCCCTCCGCCTGCGCGAGCACGAGGCGGACGAGCTGTCCCACTACAGCTCGGCCACCGCCGACGTCGAGTACCTGTTCCCGTGGGGCTGGGACGAGCTGGAGGGCATCGCCAATCGCGGCGACTTCGACCTGTCGGCCCACGCCGCACGCTCCGGCGAGAAGCTGGACTGGTTCGACCAGGCCGACAACACCCGGTACGTCCCCCACGTGATCGAGCCCGCCGCCGGGGCCACCCGCACCGCGTTTGCGTTCCTGCTGGCCGCCTACGACACCGAGGAGGTCCGCGGCGAGGAGCGCGTCGTGCTGCGGCTGCACCCCCGCCTGGCCCCGTACAAGGTGGCGGTGCTGCCGTTGAGCAAGAAGTCGCCCCTACGTGAGACCGCCCGCACGCTGGCCGCCGAGCTGCGCGACGAGTGGAGCTGTGAGTACGACGAGACCCAGGCGATCGGCCGCCGGTACCGCCGACAGGACGAGCTGGGCACCCCCTATTGCGTCACGGTCGACTTCGACACCGCCGAGGACGGTGCGGTCACGATCCGCGAGCGCGACTCGATGGAACAGGTCCGCATCCCGCTGGAGGGTGTGGCCGACTGGCTGCGTCCGCGCCTGAAGTGAGCCCGACCGCGACGACGCGATGACCGTGGCAGGCTGAGGCGATGGGCATCGTCGACGAGGACATCGTTCGGGTCCGCCAGGCCACCGACATCGTCGCGCTGATCAGCGAGCACACCCAGCTGCGGAAGGTGGGCAGTCGCTGGACCGGGTTGTGCCCGTTTCATTCCGAGAAGTCCCCGTCGTTTTCGGTCAACCAGGCCGAGGGCCTGTACTACTGCTTCGGCTGCCGGGTGTCCGGCGACGCCATCACCTTCCTGCGGGAGCTCGAGGGCCTCGACTTTGTCGAGGCGGTCGAGCGGCTGGCGGCCAAGACCGGCATCGCCCTCAACTACACCGATCGGGCCGAGTCGGCCACGAGGGCCAACCGCAAGCGGCTGTTGGCACGGGTGGAGGAGGCGGTCGAGTTCTACCATCAGCGCCTGAAGACGTCGCCCGATGCGTCGGCGGCGCGCTCGTACCTGCGCAGCCGCGGCTTCGACGCCGAGGAGGTGGCCCGGTATCGGATCGGCTGGGCGCCGGACGGTTGGGACGTGTTGTGCAAGGCGCTTCGCCTCGACGGTGAGACGGCCACGTCCACCGGGCTGGGGTTCACCAACAAGGCCGGGCGCCTTCAGGACTTCTTTCGGGCCCGCGTGCTGTTCCCCATCTTCGACCCGGAGGGCCACGCGGTCGGCTTCGGCGGCCGCATCATGCCGGGGGAGGAGGGCGCCAAGTACAAGAACTCCCGGGACAGCGACCTCTACCACAAGAGCCGGCTGCTCTACGGCCTCAACTGGGCCCGACAGGCCGCGGTCCGCAGCGGCAAGGTGGTGATCTGCGAGGGCTACACCGACGTCATCGGATTCCATCGAGCGGGCGTGCCCGAGGCGGTGGCCACCTGCGGCACCAGCCTTACCGAGGACCACTTGAAGCTGCTGTCGCGCTACGTCGACAAGGTGGTGCTGGCCTTCGACGCCGACTCGGCCGGCCAGGCCGCGGCGGAGCGGATCTACGCCTGGGAGAAGGCCTTCGACCTGGCCGTCGAGGTGGTGCGGCTGCCGGCCGGGTCCGACCCGGACGAGCTCAGCCGGTCCGACCCCGACGCACTGGCCGCAGCGGTGACCGAGGCCGAGCCGATGCTGCGGTTCCGGCTGGAGCGGGTGCTGGGCGAGGCGATCGCCGACACCCCCGAGGCCCGCTCGCCGGGCCAACTCGGCGCTGGCCGTGGTGGCTGAACACCCGGACCCGATGGTGCGCGGTGATCCGTATCTGATGGAGGTGGCCGACCGCTCCCGCCTCGACCAGGCGCTGCTGCGCACCCGCTGGACCAGCTGCTCGCCGCCGACATCGAAGCCCGCGTCCGGGCCAGTCGGTCCCGATCCGAGCGTCCGGGCGAGCAAACCCGGCCGTCGACCCGTGAGGCCGATGGTGACCCCGGGCCCTGCGACCCGGGCTGGGGAGGCCCTCGAGGACTTCGGCAGCCGCAGCAATCCGCGCCTGCGTCGGCGGGCAAGATCCATCCGCACGAGATGGCGATGCTTGTCCATCTGGCGGCGGCACCGACGGCGAGCTGGCGGCACTCCCCGAGGAGCTGTTCACCCATCCGCTCGCCCGGTCAGTTCGAGGACCCTGGTGGCCGCCGGATCGGTGGCCCGGGCGGTCGCCGAGGCCGTCGATGACACCTGGGAGGCCCGGCTGCTGTCGCTTCTGGCGGTCACGTTCGTCGGCACCCCCGAGGAGGCGGTACACAGCCTGGTCTCCCGGCTGGGTGCGGCGATGGAGGAATCCTCGAGGCCGAGATGCGCCAGGCAGATCGCGATGAGGGCCGGGCTTCGACGTGCGCAACGACCTGCTGACCGAGCACGCCTGGGTGGCCCGGCGGGTGGATCGGCTGCGCGAGCCCGAGACGGCCGAGGTTTCAGCACGAGCCTTGGTAGCGTACCTGCGCGGGGAAGATGACGGGGAGGAACAGCCGGGTGTCGATTCTGGACCAGGTGAGTGAGTCGGAATGGCGCGGGCTGATCGGCCGAGGCAAGGACCGGGGCACCCTCACCCTCGATGAGGTGCTGTCGGTGTTGGGGGTGGAACTCACCGTCGACGTCCTGACCACATCGAGGCGGCCTCCTGCAGCCCGAGGGCATCGAGCTCGAGGTGGAGTGTCGACCCGCACACCTCCGACGACGACTCGCGTGACGATCACGCCGCCTCCGGGAACGAATCCACGGACGAGGGCTGGCGCAGCCGGGTCGGGTGGGGCGGCGATCGAGCCGAGCGACGAGGGATCGACCAAACCGAGACGCCCCGCCCTCGATGTCGGGTCCGGCGCAGATCGAGCGAACTGAGCGCCCGGCCCGGCCGAGGCGGCGTGCTCGCAGGCCAGGCCGCCGCCGAAACCGGCGGCTCGGGCGACCTGGTGCGCCTCTACCTCCGGAGATCGGACAGGTGTCGTTGATCGACGCCGCCGAGGAGGTGTCCCTGGCTGCTGTGCATCAGGAGTCGTGCATGGAGGCCGACAACCGGCTGGGCTGAGTTGGCCACCGAGGCCGCTGGGCGAGCTCGATCGTGAGCAGCGGGTGGCGCTGGAGCGCACCCGCCGCGACGGCGAGCACGCCAAGTCCGATCTTGACGCAGGCCAACCTGCGCCTCGTCGTGTCGATTGCCAAGCGCTACTCCGGCCGGGGCATGGCGCTGCCTGACCTCGTGCAGGAGGGCAACCTTGGGCCTGATGCGGGCGGTCGAGAAGTTCGACTACACCAAGGCCGGTCTCCACCTACGCCACCTGGTGGATCCGCCAGGCGATCACCCGGGCGATCGCCGATCAGGCCCGGACGACTCCGCATCCCAGTGCACATGGTCGAGTCGATCAACAAGATCCACCGCTACCAGCGCCAACCAGGCTGGAGCGCGAGCCTTCACCATGGGAGTGAGCTGTCGAGAAGGTCGACCTCACGCCGGCACGGGTGCGCGAGATCCTCCTGCATGAGCCAGGACCCGCTGTCGCTCGACTCGCCGGTTGGCGACGAGGCCGACACCCCTGGCCGACTTCATCCCCGACGCCGGCGCCGACGCACCCGCCGACCTGGCCGCCAAACAGATGCTGGGTGAGGCGCTCGTCGAGGCGCTCGGCGAGCTCAACGAGCGTGAGCAGGCGGTCGTCCGGCTGCGGTTCGGCCTGGAGGACGGCACGATCCACACGCTGGAGGACGTCGGCAAGACCTTCGGTGTCACCCGGGAGCGCATCCGCCAGGATCGAGTCGAAGACGCTCGCCAAGCTCCGCAACCCCAACCGGTCGGATCGCCTGCGGGACTACCTGGAGACCTGACGACCTCCAGAAACCGGTTGGCCGAATCGGGCGCCCCCGCTGCTAGAGTGTCCGGGTCCTTCCGGGGTAGCTCAGCTGGCAGAGCGTCTGACTGTTAATCAGAATGTCGTGAGTTCGAGCCTCACCCCCGGAGCTTTCGAATCCCTTGCCATCGCAGGGGATTCGGCTGTCTTGGCTGACAACGATGGTGGCGTCGGGCAGCGCCCGATGATTCGCCGTCGGCACGCCGACCGACCGGCGTCCTGAGCAGCATGCCCCGGCCGATCATCGGAACCGCCCGGTCGCCGGTACCCCGGCGTGGTGACCGTTGCCCCCGCACGACCGCCGCTCCAGCAGGACGCCATCGCCGAGGCGGCGTGGCGAGTTGATCGCCACGGCCGGGGCTGGACTCGCTGACCCTGCGCCGACTGGCCGACGTCTTCTCGGTCAGCGTCGGCGTTGTACGCCCACTTTGCCAACAAGCACGATCTCTGCCGTCGCCGAGCGCGAAACTGGATCGGCTGATCCAGCGCCGCCATCGGGGAGATCGACGCCGCCGCCGACCCGGATCGGCCGCTGAGCGGATCCGGCCCAACGCCGCAACTACGTGCAGCACTCCCAGCAGCAGCCCGAGCCGTTCAAGGTGATGTTTCTGTTCCCCCTGGATCTGGGCGACATCGCGCCGGTCCCGGAGGGCAGCGAGCTTCCAGCCGCCACCAGCGTTCTCGATGGCGCGGCGGCTCCGGGGCCATCGAAGACGCCGCGCCGGTTGGCGCGATCGCACCGCCGCCGATGATCCCCTTGATGGTCGCCTCACGGTGTGGGCCGGGGTGCACGGCGTCGCCAACATGTTCTCGTTGGGGCTCGGGATGTCCGAGCAGCTTCAGGATGCGCTGACCGACGAGGTGATCGACACGCTGCTGCGGCTGGCGCCGACGTCAGCTGAGGGCGTCGCACTTCGGCCACCTCGTGCACGCTCGCGCGTAGCCGGCCGGAATCGCCGCCAGCGCCTCGTCGGTCACCTCGGAGGAGAAGCGCAGCCGTTCGGCATCGGCCAGGCCGCTGTTGGCGGGCGACCAGGCGGAGTGCAGGATCAGCGGAATCGTCTCGTTGTTGGTGCCCTTCAGCGTGGCGATTGGTCCTGCGCTGACGTTGGCGGCGTCGAACAGCTCGACCCGCAACCCGTCGTCGTTGCACACCGGCGCACGACGTAGCCGTCGTGGCTGCCGTGGGCGAGGTGCCGCATACGAGCTGGCGGCGGTCGGCGCCCGCCTGACGCGGGGCGAAGGCGGGCGAGGTGAGGGTCGCCGAGGTTGATAGTCCTGAAGGTGGCGCCTTCAGCTCCATAAAGCCGCCACGCTCGAAGGCACAACGCCCGGGGGTCTCCTCGCGGAGCAGGTCCAGGTCGATGCGGTCCTCGTACAGCTTGGCGGCGCGGCCGAGATGCTGCCCGGTCGGCAGCCCTGGTAGGTGACGTGGTGCAGCGTGGGGTGGCTCAGCCCCTCGGTGCTCCAGTCCATGGCCGACAGCTGGAGGTTGAAGGTCCAATCGTCCTTGTAGAGGCCCCGTTCGTGCACCTTGCCGGTCTCCGGGTCGAACACGACCTCCACGATGGTCTCGGGCGCCATCGCCATGTTGTAGAGCCCGACCGCGGCCGGGTCGACCGGGTTGCCGTTGACGTCGAGGTCGTCGCTGCGCATGTAGAGGCCAAGGTCCATGAGGTCCATGCCCTCCCACACCACCGACACCCCGTCGGTGTCGTCCCAGCGGGCGTAGCGCCGCTGGGCGGGCCATCGTGAAACACACCGGCTTGATCGGCGTGCCGGAGGGCAGACCTCGAGGGACTCCTCGCGCACCAGCCACACCGGCACCTGCCGCCGATCGTGACCGACCGCTCGCCGCCGAACATCTCGTCCGGGTCGGCCTTGAAGTTGCCCGAGTCGCACAGGATGATCCAGTCGTTGGTCTGGCTGAGCGTGTGGACCGAACCGGGGAACGTGATGCCTCCAGCGCCAGGCGTTGCACCTTCGCCGTCATGTTGCGGTCGTAGCGCACCACCGAGGGGGCCATGCCGAAGGTGGGCTCCAACACCGGGTCCAGCTTGACGGTCCACAGGCAGTGGCGCTCGGGGTCGACCACCGGGTGCGCGGAGGACAGCAGAAACGGCAGCACCCCGCCCATCGGGAGCGACGGTCCGCCCCAGCTGTCGACGTGGCCCACCTCGGCGACAAACTCCAGCGTGTCGGGGTCGAGCTCGATCGGACGCCCCGCGTCCCAGGTGGCGTACAGGCGGTCGCCCCAGGGCAGGGGAGCGGTGTTGGCGCAATTCGGCGGGCCGAACGGCGAGGTGAAGCCGGTGGGGCTCGAGGCGAACTGCTCGGGGTGGCGGTCGAAGAGCCGCTTACCGGGCGACTCGATCGGCACGCTCTGCCAGGCGAAGCGCCCCTCGGACACACCGCGGGCGCCCGGTTCCAGCGACAGCCGCACCATCGCGCCGAAGTCGAAGATGGCGAAGGGCAGGCCGTGGCCGTTCAGCGGGCTGGAGTACAGCACCTCGCCGCTGATGTCGGCGGGCCACTCGCCGGAGACCACCTCCAGCTCGAAGCTGCGGTGGGTGGCGGTGGTCAGGCTGTGTGGAGTGGGCAACGGAGGGCTCCTCGTGGTGAGCAGGGTGGTTCCGGAGCCCAGGTTAACAGCGTTTACCCGCTGATGCGCCGGGCGGCGAGCCCTACCAGTCGATCGCCGGGTCGGGCGGAAAAAGCTCGTCTCGCGCGTCCATGAGGCGATCGCAGTCCCAGTCGGGCTCCACCCGCTTCAGCATGATCGGGCTGAGGGATTTGTCCGGGTACTGGGTCCACTGGGCATCGGTGTCGGCCAGCACCGGATTGGTCGTCCCGATCACCAGTTGCTCGGAGCTGTCGGTGATCGTCCCCACCAGCGAATCCGGCCCGTCCTGGGTCATGTCGTATTCGAAGATCTCCCGCCGAGCGAGGTACAGGTCGCCCTCGAGTCCCTCGCCGACCTTGACCGTGACGGTGATGCCCGGTTTGCCGTCCCCGTCGTCGTCCACGATGCGCGGATCGTCCGGGTCGGTCGGCAGCGGCTCGTTGGCGGGGTCGTCCAGGCGGATGCCCAGCGGTGTGGGGGTGGGTGGGCGGCGAACCCGCAGCTCGCCCGGCTCGCCACTGACCTCGGCGGGGATGCTCACCGGCTTGATCGCCTGGGTGGCCGCATCGGAGATCGACGTCGAGATCGGCTGGTCGCTCACCTGGTCGGCGTGGCAGAACTCCTCGGACTCGATCAGCCGCCCGTCCTCGACCGCAAAGTCGGTGTAGCCGTAGCTGATGATCAGCGTCTTCATGATCGGATCCTCGTAGGCCACGATGTCGTAGTGCGCCCACCGTCCGGCGAGCTCGCCGCCCGGACCTCCACCGGCGTCGAGTCCGCCGACGATTCGGTGCCGCCGTCGGAGCCACACCCGCAGCGAGCAGCATCGCGGCGCCAACCGCGAGGACCGTCACGTGGCGTGCGCCGCGACCGACCTGTCGGTGCGCCCGCCGCATCACTCCGCCTCCACAAAGCCGTCGAGCGCGTCGGAGACGGCGCACCCCTGCGGCACCCGGTCGGCACCGATCGCCAGGTCGACGCGCCCGCTGGAAGTGGTGGATCAGCCGTTCGTGCCAGCCGATCTGAAACGGCCGGGCGCCGGGTGAGGACACCGAGGCCTGGATCGGCGCCATGTTGGCGGTGTCCTGCGCCATCACCGTCTCAGAGAGTTCCATGCGCATCGAGTGGTCGGCGGGCACCTCCTCTCCGTCCCACGCCGGTGCGTACCAGCGCAGCTCCAGCTCGGTGTGGTTCTCGTCCACCGGCCACATGCACAAGAAGGTGAACGCCCCGGTGTCCATGGGCACGATCAGGTTGGGGAACAGCCCGAACGACGTCGAGGTCTGGCGCCACAGGGTGGGCACCGACGGGTTGTCGTACTCGGGGGACACCATCGGCATGTCGCGCAGCGTGCCACCTTGTCCACCGTGAGCCGGCTGTGGCCGTTGGGCAGCATCGACACGGTGACCGACTGGTCGTCGTAGAGCAGCGAGGCGTTGTCCGGGTGAACGGTCCGAATGTGGTACACCTCGAGGAAGGCGTCCACCATCAGCTTCCAGTTGCAGGCCAGGTGGTGCACCTGCGTGCCGACCAGCCGCATCGAGGGGCCGTCGATGTCGGCCATCTGGTCGCAGATCGGCCCGAGAAAGTCGGTGAGCGACGGGGCGTCGGGGGTGTCGTCCTCGCTGACGAACACCCAGCCCTCCCACGTTTGGCATCGGACCGGCACCAGGCCGAGCCGGTCCTTGTCCAGGCCGGCGAAGCTGCGCGCATCGGGCACCGCCTTGAGGACGCCGTCGGTGCCGTAGGACCACGAGTGGTACTGGCAGGTGAGCCGCTTGGCGGTGCCGCACTCCTCGCGGGTCACCGGCGCACCGCGGTGGCGGCACGAGTTGTAGAACGCCCGCAGTTCGCCGTCGTTGCCGCGCACGATCACGATCGGTGCGCCCGATCGGGTGAACTGCCGGTAGGCGCCGTTCTCCGGCCACTCCGACTCGTGCCCGGCGAACAGCCAGGAGCGGGCGAAGATGCGCTCCCGCTCGAGCGCAAAGAACGCCGGGTCGGTGTATCGCCCGGTGGGGATCGGCGGCACGGTGACCGCCTCCTCCGGCGGCGCCGTGCGCTCCTTCTCCGCAGCCATCCGGTCGCGAATCCGCTGCTCCAGCGCAACATCCATGTCGAGGGGCCCCCAGTGCTCGTGCCAGTGCCGGCGGACCCGATCGGGCCGTCCGGTTAACGACGTAAACTAGCAGCCCGATCGGTGGGCGTGACGAAGGCGCGACCGCCTACATCAGGCCCCGGGAGGCGCCGCCGTCGATCGGAATGGCCGTTCCGGTGAGGAACCGGGCGCGCTCGCTGCACACGAAGGCGACCGCAGCCCCGAAGTCCGCCGGGTCGCCCAGCGTGCCGATCGGGACGTCGGAGCGAAGCGACTCGAGCGCCTCGGCGGGCATCGACGTCAGGCGATCGGTCGAGTGCACCCCCGGCTGGAGCGAGTTGACGGTGACCCCGTCGGGGGCGACCTCGGTGGCGAGCGTTTTCAGGAAGCCGGTCACGCCCGCCCGGGCGGTGGTGGAGGCCATCAGCGAGCCGATCGGCTGCCTGGCGCCGATCGAGGTGATCGCCACCACCCGGCCCCAGCCCGCAGCCTGCATCGGCGGCACGGCCACCCGGCACATCGCCACCGTCGACAGCAGGTTGAGGTCGAGCGCCTGGCGGTAGGCGTCGATCGACGTGGTGGCAAAGGTGCCGGGAGGTGGGCCACCCGCGTTGGCCACCAGCACGTCGACGCCCCCCAGCGCCTCGGCGGCGGCCAGCACCAGCGCCTCGGCCCCCTCCGGCGTGCTCACGTCCGCTTCGATCGCCTCGACCTCGGCCCCGGCGTCGCGCAGCCGTTGCCGTGCGGCGTTCAGGCGCGCCGGGTCGCGGCCGCTGATCGCCACCCTGGCCCCCTCGGCGGCCAGTGCGGCGGCCGCCTCGAAGCCCAGGCCGGCCGATGAGGCCGCCACCACCGCACGTCGTCCTGTCAGTCCGAGATCCACGCTGCTCCAGCCGTCGTCGTTCGTTCAGGGTCGGAACCTATCGGGGCTCGATCGCCTCGATGCCGTCGAGTGCCTCGGGGTTGGCCAACGAGGACACGTCGCCGGGATCCTCGCCGACGGCCCGGGCCCGCACCGCCCGGCGGACGACCTTGCCCGACCGGGTCAGCGGCAGCGCCTCGACGAAGGCCACGTGGGCCGGTCGAAACGGTTTGCCGAACGCCTCGACCACCGAGTCGCTCACCGCTCGTGCCAGCGCTTCGTCGGCGGTACGGCCCGCAGCGGGGACGCACCACAGCCCCACCACCTCGCCCTTGACCGGGTGGGGCAGGCCAACCGCGGCGGCCGAGGCCACGCCCTCGACGGCGACGGCGGGTGACTCCAACTCGGCGGGGCCGATCCGCTTGCCGGCGATGTTGAGCGTGTCGTCGCTGCGTCCGTGCAGAAACCAGAACCCGTCGTCGTCGATCTCGGCCCAGTCGCCGTGGCACCACAGGCCCTCGAAACGCGACCAGTAGGCCTCGTGGTAGCGGGCGTCGTCGCCCCAGACGCCGCGGGTCATGCCGGGCCAGGCGCCGCGCGCCACCAGCTCGCCGACGTTGCCGGCGCCGCGCACCGGGTGGCCGGCGTCATCGACGACGTCGACCGGGATGCCCAGCGCCGGGCCGCCCAGCGAGCAGGGCTTGCATCCCTGCAGCAGGTTGACCGACAGCAGGCAGGCGCCCACCTCGGTGCCGCCGGACAGGTTGACGATCGGCACGCGGCCACGCCCGACACGCTCGAAGAGCCACCACCACGGCTCGTCGTTCCAGGGCTCGCCCGTCGAGCCGAAGGCGCGCAGCGAGGTGAGGTCACGGCGCTCGGCCGCCACGCCGTCGTCCTCGGCGGCGAGTGCGCGGATCAGCGTCGGCGAGACGCCCAGAAACGTCAGCCGGTGCGCCTCGACGAGCGACCAGGCGCGGTCGGGTTCGGGCCAGTCCGGCGCCCCGTCGTAGGTGACCAGCGTGGCGCCGTTGGCCAGCGCCGCCACGGTGATCCACGGGCCCATGATCCAGCCCATGTCGGTCAGCCAGCAGGCTCGGTCGCCGGGTTGCAGGTCGGCCTGAAACGCGCCCTCCTGGGCCAGCTTCACCGTGAGGCCGCCGTGGACGTGTACCGCCCCCTTGGGCCGACCGGTGGTGCCCGACGTGTAGGCCAACAACACCCGGTCCTCGGCGGCGGTGTCGGCCACCGGTGCGGGCGGAGCGTCGGAGTGCTCCAGATCGGCCAGACCGACCACCTGTACGGCCACACCATCCGAGCCGGCGCCCTCGGCGGCGGCGATCGCCACCTCCGCCAGGGGGACGGTCCGGCCCCGGCGCGCCGCGCCGGTGGCCGTCACGATCGCCGTGCACGCGGCGTCCACCAGCCGGGCCTGCACGGCTGAGGCGCCAAAGCCGGTGAACACCGGCACGGCCACGGCACCCAGCCGGGCGACGGCAAGAAACGCCGCCACGGCGTCGCCGAGGCCCAGCAGGATCGCCACCCGGTCGCCCCGCCCGACGCCGGCCTCGGCCCGCAGCGCCCCCGCCAACCGGGCGACCCGGTCCCGCAACTCGGCGAAGGTGGCCTCGGTGGTCGTGCCGTCCTCGTCCTCGGTCACCAGCGCCGGACGGTTCCGGTGCTCCGGGTCGTCGGCCCATCGGTCGAGGCACACCTCGGACAGGTTGATGCGGCCGTCGTCGAACCAGGTCGTCCACTCCACGCCCAGGTCGCCGTTGCTCACCCGGGAGTACGGCCGGCGGAAGGGCAACCCGAGGAACGACACGACCTCGTCCCAGAACCAGTCCGGCTCGGCGATCGACCGGTCGACCAGGTCGGCGTAGCGGTCGATGCCGTGCCGGGCCATGAAGCGGTGGGTCACCGACGCCTCGATCGTCGCCGTGTCGGCCTCCCAGGCGGGCCCCCTCGTCTCGTCCATGATCAGCCCAACCGGCCGAGGTTCTCCCACGGGGAGATCACCAGCTCGATCGCATGCTCGAACACCAACACGTGCACCGGGTCGGGCTCGACGATCGCCGCCCACGGGGTGCTGTCGGACTGGTCGAGGGCGTCGGCGCCCACCCGTCGCATCCTGGAGTCGTGCATGCCCGCGTCGTAGTAGGTGCGGTCACAGATGCCGTTGCCCCAGTAGATGAAGTCGTTGGCCGCCGCCCACTCCGACGACGGCACGACGAGCGGCGCGTCGGGTTCGGCGGCCAGGTCGATCGTGCTGCGGAAGGCCTCCGCGCCGTCGCCGACCCGGGAGACGATCGTCTCGCCCCGACGCTCGTGCTCGACGGTGGTCGCCCGGGTGATGATGTCCACCGGGTCCATCGAGGTCTCCGACGACCGGGCGTCGATCACGAAGTAGCGGGGCACGTCGTGCTCGTCGCCCACGAAGATCGACCACTCAGCCCTGATGCCCTTGGCCAGGCCGGACACGCGGTAGAGGTTGAGCGCCATCAGGTACTCGGGCGCGTCGTCGGCGAGGCATCGAATCGGCGTCGGCCGCAGCCGATCCGGCAGCCGGAGCAGGTCGGGCAGGGTCTCCAGCGCGTCCTGACGGATCCGGTATACGAGGTACACCGACGGCGGGTCGGCTTCGACGGTGAACCCGACCAGGGGCTCCTCCTTGCCGAGGGCGATCATCGCGGCGTGCCGCAGTGCCAGCTGGGCGTAGAGGTACCGCTTGAGAAAGGTGCGGCCGCGTCGGCCTCGCCGGGTGAGGGGTTTGGTCAGGGCGGGCGAGCCCGTGGCCGGGCGAACGTGGCGGCTCATCGGTGGCGGTCCTTGTGGTCGGCCGTGGGGCGGCTCGGGCGGGTGAGGATCGGGGCGAGGGTATCGGTTCGCTCGGCGGGCGTTCGGGCCGTCCGGTCCGAGCGGGAATCGACACCCGCACGTCCGCACGCGTCAGAATCGGCGCGCACGAGGCTGCGAGGACGAGGAGTGATGCGATGGGGGAGACGACGACGGGGCACGGGCGGCTGGTGCTGGCCGGCGGGCTGCTGATCGACGGGGCGGGTGGCCCACCACGGCCCGACTCCGACGTCGTGATCGACGGCGACCGCATCGAGGCGGTGCGGCCCTCGCAGCGTGACGGCGCCGAGGATGGCCAAGGTGGAGAGGAGAGAGCCACGGTGGTCGACTGCAGCGGGCTCACGATCATGCCCGGCCTGATCGACGCCCACTGCCACATCACCTTCGGCGAGCCCCAGTCCAACGACGAGCTGTTCTTCCATCGACCCCAAACCACGAGCGCGCTGCTGGCCGCGTTCAACGTCCGCAAGCTGTTGCTGGCCGGGGTCACCGGGTTTCTCGACGCCGACTGCCTCTACGACATTGGCCCGGCGCTGCGGGACGGCATCGAGGCGGGCCTCGTCGAGGGTCCCCGCATGTCGGCCGGGATGAACGCCCTGCTCACCGCCGCCGGCGGCACGGCCGGACGCCTGATCCCCGATTCGGGAAGGCTCGGCTACGGCCACGTGGTGCGCGACCGGGACGAGATGGTGCGGGTCACCCGCGAGCAGATCAAGTACGGCGCCGACTGGGTGAAGATCCACGTCACCGGGCTGGTCCCGGGCGTCTCGGGCGAGGTGTCGGTGTGGACCGCCGACGAGCTGAAGGCGGTCGTCGACACCGCCCACGACCTGGGCACCCCGGCGGTCGCCCACTGCCGCAGCGCCGAGAGCACCCGGATGGCGGCCAGGGCGGGCGTCGACCTGATCCTGCACGGCAGCTTCATGGACGACGCCGCGCTCGAGGCGGTCGTCGAGTCGGGGGCGGCGTTGTGCCCCACGTTCACGTTCCTCTCCAACCTGTGCGACCACGGCCACCTGGTGGGGGCGGCGACCGCCCAGGTCGACCTGTTCCGGGGCGAGATCAGCGCCACGGCGGCCCAGATCCGCCAGGCGCACGAGGCCGGGGTCAAGGTGCTGTGCGGCTCGGAGAGCGGCTTTGCGCTCACCCCGTACGGGCACTGGCACAGTCGCGAGCTGGAGGTGTTCGTCGAAGAGGTGGGCCTGAGCCCAATGGAGGCGATCGGCTGCGCCACCAACAACGGCGCCTTCGCGCTCCGGCTGGACGGTGAGGTCGGGCTGGTGAAGCCCGGCATGCTGGCCGATGTCCTGGTGGTCGACGGCGACCCGTCCGTCGACGTCTCCGTGTTGGGCGACCGGGCCAACCTGCGGGAGGTGATCAGCCGGGGCCGCCGGGTCGACCTGTCCGGACCGTGGCCCGAGCGCCGCACGCTGCCGGGCGAAAAGGTCGGCCTGTGGGCGGCCGAGTCGCTGACCCGCGACGTGGTGAACGCGTGAGCCGGTCGGTGCTGGTCACCGGCGCCGCCAACGGCATCGGTGCGGCGATCGCCGGCCGCTTCGCCTCGCTGGCCGACCGGGTCGGGATCCTCGACGTGGACGCCGACGGGGTCGAGGCGGTGGCCGACCGCACCGGCGGGGTGGCGCTGAGGGCCTCGGTGACCGACCCCGCCGAGGTCGACGAGGCGCTCGATCGCTTTGGGCCGCCCGACGTCACCGTGTGCGCTGCTGGGATCGTCGCCTTCGGTCCGTTGCTCGACCTGGACGCCGACGCCTGGCAGCGCGTGGTGGCGGTCAACCTCACCGGCACGTTCACCGTGGCGCGGGCAGCGGCCCGCCGCATGGTGGCCGACGAACGGGGCGGCTCCATCGTGGTGATCACGTCGATCAACGGTCGGGCGCCGGGCGTCAACGCCGGGGCCTACGGCTCGACCAAGGCCGCCCTCGGGCTGCTGGTTCGCCAGATGGCCCAGGAGTGGGCCCCCCACGGCATCCGGGTGAACGCGGTGGCGCCGGGCCTGATCGACGGCGGCATGTCGGCGCCGATCTACGCCGACCCGGCCATCCGGGCGGCCCGAAGCGGCCGGGTGCCGTTGGGACGCCTGGGCACAACCGACGAGGTGGCCGACGCCGTCGAATGGCTGGCCTCCGACGGCGCCGCCTACGTCACCGGGCAGGAACTGGTCGTCGACGGTGGGGTCACCGACAGCGTGATGTCGACGTTGCCGCGACCGGCCTCGGTCGACACGGTGGGCGACCGGACCGCCGCCGAATGACGAGCGGGCCACCGGCGGCGTTGATCCTGGTCGGCGGCCCGCCGACCGACCACGATTTCGACGCGCTCGGCGCGGCACTGGCCGAGTCGCTCACCACCGAGGGATTCGGCTGCGAGATCACCGCCGACCCGGCCGAGCTCACCCGTCGCCTGACCGGCGGCGGACGCCGTCCCGACCTGGTCGCCGTGCTGGCGTTGCGGTGGACGATGACCGCCGACCGCTATGCCCCGCTGCGCGATCGCTGGGCCTACTCGCCGCCGCCGGCCACCCGCGAGGCGCTCGTCGACCACGTCGAACGCGGCGGCGGGCTCCTGGCGATGCACACCGCCTGCATCTGTTTCGACGACTGGCCCGGGTGGGGCGACCTACTCGGCGCCTCCTGGGCCTGGGGTCGGTCCTCCCATCCGCCGGTTGGCTCCTGCCGGGTGTCGCCCACCGGCGCCAACCACGAGATCACCTCGGGCCTCGAGGCGTTCACGATCGAGGACGAGGTTTATGCCTCGTTGGACCAACGGCCGGGGGCCGGGCCGCTCCTCACCGTGGCGCACGACGGCGTGGACCAGCCGGTGCTGTGGGCCCGAACGCGAGGGGCGGGCCGGGTGGTGGTCGACACGCTGGGTCACTCGCCCGAGTCGCTGCGCCACCCGACCCACCAACTGCTGATTCGCCGCAGCGCCCGGTGGGCCCTGGGGTCGGCCTCGGCGTCACCTGAGTCCGGGACCTAATGTCCTCGCAGCCGTCAAGCAGCACCGGGGGAACCATGGAGACCGCGCCCGTCATCACCGTCGCCACCGCCGCACAGGCGGTGGCGGCCCTTCGCAGCAAACACCTCAGCCAGGCGCTCTACGACGCCGGCGAGGTGGTGATGGCCGACGTCCTGGTGACGTTGCACGGAACCGAACACCGGGACCGGCGACGCCTCGAGAACCGGCTCTTCCGCAAGGACACCCATGTCCACTACGAGCGCGACCTGTTCCCCGGCATCATCGAACAGACCATCTCGCCCTATGTCGCCGAGGGGACGGCCGAGCTCGTCAGCCTGGGCCACCAGCTGATGATGAACCTGGCCGCCGTGACCTCGGGGGTCGACCGCCCGCTGGGCACCGCCGAGGAGTCGCTGCACCTGTACGACTACCTGATGCGGTTCATCGAAGGCGCCACGCTGGCCCACTACACCGGCGACGTCGACGCCAAACGGGCAGAGGTGGCCGCCGCCCTGGAGGCGTTCGACGCCGAGTTCATGCAGCCGTCGGTGGCCCGCCGTCGCGACCTGATCGCCCAGGTCGAGGCGGGCACGTTGGACGAGTCCGAGTTGCCCCGCGACGTGCTGACCGTGCTGCTCCGGAACCAGGAGGACCTGGACCTTCCCCCCGACGTGGTGCTGCGGGAGACCTGTTACTTCCTGCTGGCCAGCGCACACACCAGCGCCACCGCGTTCACCCGAACCCTGCACAACCTGTTCGCCTGGCTGGGCGAGCACCCCGAGGACGTCGAGCGGGTCCGCGCCGACCGCATGTTCGTGCAGCGCTGCGTCCATGAGACCGTGCGACTCGCCCCGTCCAGCCCGGTGGCCATGCGCTGGGCACAGGAGGCCATCGAACTGCCCGGCGACGTGTCGGTGCCCGAGGGCGCCAAGGTGGTCGTCGACATGGTGGCGGTCAACCGCGACCCCTCGGTGTGGGGCGAGGATGCCGACACCTTCGACCCCACCCGGGAGGTGCCCGACCACGCCCAGCCCTGGGGGCTGTCGTTCGGCAGCGGCATGCACGCGTGCATCGGCCAGGACCTGGCCGCCGGGTTGCCGTACTCGTCGGATCGACCGATGGAGGACCACCTCTTCGGCCTCGTCCCGGTGGCCGTGCAGTGGGTGCTCGACCACGGCGTGGCGCCCGATCCGGAGGACCCCGCCGAACTGGATGCCACCAGCGAGCGGGGCTACTGGAAGCGCTACCCGGTGGTTTTCCAGCGGTGAGCCCCCCACGGCCCGCCGGCCTGATCGACGTCCACGCCCACGTCGCCTTGCCGGACGCCCTCGGCCGGGCCGGCGCGTTGGGACCGACGCAGGGCGTCGGCGACGACGGCACGCCCTGGTTTCAGGTGGGGGACTACCGCCTCGACGGGGTGCGCTACGACCACACGCCGTTCTCGGATCTGACCCTGCGACTGGAGGCGATGGACCGGCTCGGCATCACCCACCAGGTGTTGTCGCCCAATCCGATCGTGCTGCTGGCCAACTCCGAGATCGCCGGCGCGGCCCGCTACGCCCGGTGGCACAACGAGGCGCTCGCCGAGCTGGTGGCCGAGCGGCCCGACCGTGTTTCGGCGCTGTCGCAGGTGCCGGTGCAGGATCCCTCGCTCGCCGCCACCGAGCTGCGACGTGCCGTCGACACCCTGGGGCACGTCGGCCTGGCGTTGGGCACCGAGGCACCGTTCGACCTCGACGATGGGGCGATGGACCCGCTGTGGGCCGAGGCCGAGTCCCTGGGCGCTCCGGTGTTCGTCCACCCGGCGCCCCACGGCATCGACAAGCCCAGCCCCGACGCCCGCCTGGGCCGATTCGGGTTGGACCTGTCGCTGGGCTTCCTGCTCGAGGAAACCCTGGCGGTCGCCCAGCTGATCCTCGGCGGCGTGCTCGACCGCCACCCCGGCCTGCGGGTCTGTGTCAGCCACGGGGGAGGGGCCACCGCCTGGTTGGCGCCCCGCCTGCGCACGAGCGCCACGCGGATGGGGATGACCGCCGCCGACATCGACGCCGGGCTGGCCCGGCTGTGGTGGGACTCTCACGTCGGCGGTGGTGCGCCGCTGCGGCTGCTGATCGACACCGTCGGCACCGACCACCTGGTGCTGGGCACCAACCTGGCCGGATGGGACAGCCCGTCCGAGCTGACCGACGAGGTGCCCGCCGAGCTGTTGGACCCCCTCGCCGACAACGCCCGCGCCTTGCTGGGCTGGACCTAGTCGGCGGTCCCCGCCACCTCGTGCTGCACGGCGACCCGCGTGGCGATGATCGGCGCCAGGTGCTCCTTGATCACCTCGCGGTGCGCCGGATGGTCGCGGTAGACCTCGTAGCCGTCGACGCCGTCGAAGTCGGCCACCACCGCGAAGTCGAAGTTGCCGTCGGCCATCCCGGCGTCGGCGCCGAATCCGTAGGACCGCAGCTCGGGGATCTGCTCGGGCAGCGCGGCCAATGCGGCCTCCGACCCGGCGATCTGCTCGGCGGTCACGCCCTCGACCCATTGAAACATCACGACATGACGAAACACGGTGGCCCTTCCCTCGACACGGCCCGCCAGGCTACCCAGCGCACGGGTGGAGCGATCGTTCTAGACTCCCCGCATGTCGGAAACCCGGGGGCGGATCGTCTCGGCCACCACCGAACTGTTCCGCAGCCAGGGGTTCAACCACACCTCGCTCAAGCAGGTCACGGCGCAGGCCGGTGCGCCAACCGGCTCGATCTACCACTTCTTCCCCGGCGGAAAGAACGAGCTGGGCGCGGCGGTCGTTCGCGAGTCCGGCGCCGCCTATCAGGCCTTGTTCGAGGTGATGGCCGACGAGGCGGACGACATCGTCGACGCGGTCGGAGGGTTTTTCGACGGTGCGGCGGAGGTGTTGGAGCAGACCGACTTCATCGACATCTGCCCGATCGGCAACGTGGCCCGCGAGGTGGCGAACACCCACGAACCGATTCGGCTCGCCACCGTGGAGGTGTTTGCCGGGTGGACGGCGGCCCTTGCCGATCGGCTGGCTCGGGCGGGGCTGAACGCCGACGATGCGGGCGGACTGGCCGACACGGTGATCTCCGCGCTCGAAGGTGGGTTCATGCTGGCCCGGGCACGCCGGTCGTGTGATGGGCTGCGGGCCACCGGCGCACACATGCGCCGCCTGGTCGAGGCCGCCCTGGCCGGCGACCTCGAGTGATCGAAGCCGGCTCGCCGCTCCCGGCTAGGGGTTCAGGACGTGCTCGGGGATCGGGTTCCTGCCGCCGAGCGAGCCGCTGACCGACACCGGGCGAAATCCGAAGAACCCGCCGCCGGTGACGAAGGTGTGCCCGGTGGGGTCGTTGCGGGGGTCGTAGTGGGCTCGCACCGCTGCGCCGTGGGCTCCGGTGCGCACGTAGTCCATCGCCTCGTCGGGGCTTCGCCACACCGTGAAGGTGGCGACGAGCCGTTGCGGGATGTTGCTCATCGCCGTGCCCCAGACGCCGCTCGAGGACTCCAGAAACTGGTCCTCGAGGCCGCTGTTGACCCGCATGAACCGCGCGAACGATCGAACGTAGGCGGTGCCGATCGTGATGGCGATGCTCGGTCCGTCGGGGGCTGTCGTCGTGCGGGCGGCGGCGCGCATGTCGTCGTCGATCCCGGGCCAGACGCCGGCCGCCCGGAAGAGCTCCATGCGCATCTGCCAGCCGTCGGCGAACGTTCGACCGGTGGGGTCGTCGGTCAGGAACCGGTCGATCGCGTCCTCGTCCTGCCAGCAGGCGACCATCGCCTCGCGGCGCAGCTGCGGCCGAGGAAGCACGCCGGGTGTGAACGGGGCGCAGATGGCGGTGCGGGCCGACTTCAGGCCCGGAACCCGATCGGGCGTTGGGGTCGTTCGGCGAAGCGCCGTCAATGGCGAGGTGTCGGCGAAGTGGGCACTGAACAGCATGGCGATGCCTTCCCGTCGCCCGACCTGATCGGACGGTCACGAGAACCATCACTCTACTGGAGCGACCGTTCTAGCCGTCAAGGGTGATCGCCCATTGCTCTGGGGGGCGGCGGCCGGGCCGAGCTGCCCGAGATCCCCCTTGTAGCCACGCCGGTGTCTGCATACAGTTCGAATCGTCGCTCGGGGGCCGTTCGGCCAGCGGCGACGCCGACTGGATCTGTCCGATCCGTCGGGCACACAGAAGGGCTGAGACGATGGCCGAAGGGTTGCTTGCCGGGGAACGTCCGACGCCGTCCAACGCGATCGCCATCGCCGCCGCCGTTGGGGGCATCGTCAGTGCGTTCGCCTCCGGGACGCTCGGATACGAGCACGCCAAGGGAGCGTGGAGCGCCGCAACGGGGGGCACGGCCGGGCTCGACGATTACATCGACGTTGCCACCGCGTTGTGGGACGCACTGCCGGTCGCCGCCGCCGTCGCCGTGGTGGTGGGTCTGCTGGCGGCCGGTCAGGTGCCGACGGTGGCCTTCCTGCGGTACGGGGCCGGGCTGGTTGGAATCCTCGCGCTCGGCGCCGGTTCCCAACTGGACCCGGATCATCTGGTCGTGTTTCAACAGACCGTCAACTCCGGTGCTTCCGACTCGGTTGGACTGCTCCAGCTGTGGTTCGCTGCCTACGGGCCGCTTGCGGGTTGGTTGGCGGTGATCAGCGGGGTTGGCGTGGGCTACGCGGCCGGGACTTGGTTTGTGAACTCTCAATCCGAGGGCTGAGCGCCACCGAACCCATGGTGACGGTCCACCGTCGTTGCCGTCACCATGGAGACCCGCGCCCCAGCACGGCGCCGAACGGCGAGGTACGATGTTCGAAATCTTTGAAACGCACTGAAGTCCGGGGGGAACGATGGGCGACGCGTCACAGGAGGGGAGCGGGGTGTCGAGCAGGGTCCTGACGACCTCCGGCGTCGACGCAACCGGACGCCTCGAGGTGGTTGAGGATCCTGCGGGTGCGACCGACGGATCTCGAACGACGATCCGGCGGCCGGACGAGTGCGCGTACGGCCAGGATGTGCTCGGCACCCTGTTGCGCTGGGTTGATCACGTGGCGGCCAACAGCGAGCACCAGGCGCCCACCTCGATCCTGCCGAAGGCCTCACTGGGTCTGGGCATCAGCGCCCTGGCCTTTTCGGAGCGGTGGCGTCCCAAGCGGACGGAGCGGGTGAGGTTGGAACGCAGCGACGCGGTTCAGACGTCGATGGTGTGCGAGTTGGACATCGACGAGGCGCTGGCCATCTGCACGACCACGCGGGTGAGGAAGGAAATCTGGTTGCCGCTCTTCCGGCTTCGTCCGGGCACGAGCTCTCCCGGCCACGTCACCGACGAGCGGGGTAAACGCCTGCCGGTGATGTCGGTTGAGGAGGTGGCGGGCCACATCGCAGCCGGTGTCGCCCAGGTGTTGTTGTCCGACGTGCTTCGCTCCGCGATCTTTCTGCCGATCGACGTCGACCCGGAGGATCCGACCTTCGAGGAGACGCGAGCGCATCGGCGAACGTCGCAGACGACCTACCTCCTGGTGCGCGCGGTGCAGGCGATGCTGCTGGATGCCTGGGCCACGGCACAGCCCGAGCACCCGGAACCGGCCGACGACGACGCGTCGACGCGGTTTCGGGGCGATCGGCGACCTGTCTTCGGTCGGATCCCGGCATGGGACCCCGATTCGCCGACGTGCGACGACTGCGTGGGGTATCACCCGGCCGACGGACGAACCCGTCGTGAATTCGGAGCCGCCCGCGTGGCGCTGCACGGTGCGGCCCACTCGTGGGTCGGAACCACGTGGAACCGAATGCAGGCGCTGGCGCTCCGGGGATACTCCGGTGCGGACGAGCAACAACTGGGTCGCCCCGTCGCCCACCGAACGCTGGAGACGGGCCTGAGCACATTGGTGTCGCTGCTCGGCGGGCCGGTGGTGGTCGCTTTGGTGCCCAAGACCGTCGGACGAACCACGCTCGAGGCACAGCTGGCGCCCCGCCCGCTCCACACCAAGCGACCGTCCGGCTTGGGGCGTCTCCGGGCGTTTCAAGCGGGCCCGAAGGTGAAGGGCCGAATCGCAGTCGACCTGGAACTCACGGGCACTCGCCTCAACCGGGCGGTGGCCATCGAGGCCAAGACCGAGCCGGGCGTCGACCTCACCCCCGCCTCCGGCGTGTCCGTGGAGCTGATGGGGTCCGAGAAACAGGCCGACCGTCCGCTGATTCCGGCGAACACGGACGGCCCCGAGCCCGAACCCGAGAACTTCGGCCCGCACCCGATCCCCGAACTCGAGCTGGCCGTGGGCAATCTGCGCGACCTGCTCGCCGAGCACCCTGACGACCCGCATCCGGCGGGGGCGCGGGCGTGCGCCAACCGCATCGGCGCACACGCCACCCAGGTGGCCGACCTGATCTCCTCCACCAGGCGCCTGACACCGGCGGAACGTACCGGCGTCGAGGGCGACGGGAACGTGGAGGACCCGGAGTCGGAGACCGAGGTTCGGGACCTCGCGAATTCGATCGCGGCCTCGGCCAAACGGATCGTGGAGGAGGAGGGCCGGGAAGCTTCGGCAAGCTCCGGCAGCGGCGGCGCCTCGGGTGCCACCCCGCTGGTCGACCAGCTGAAGGAGCTGGTGGACGACTGCGACCCGCTGGTCGCGCAGTTGCGACGGCTGGGACCCCGCCGCATGGACTTCATCGACCGCGACGAGGACTCCGGCGTGTTTCGGGCCGAGGTCGGCGCGTTGGACATTCCCGATCGGTTCATCCGCCCGCTGAAGGCGAGCGCCCATCTGGTGCTCCGGTTGGAACCCGGGCTTCGACGGGCGCTGCGGTGGCGGGTGGGGCTCTCGATGTTGGCGGTCGCCGTGCTGATGACGGTCGCCGCGGCGGTCACGCTGGTCTCCAGCCCGAGTGCCGATGCGCTCACCTCGGTACTGCTGCTCGTCCCGGCGGTGCTTGTCGTGCTCCAGCGCCTGGAGCGAGCGCCCACGCTTCGCACCGAGCTGGAGAGCAGCTATCACGCCTGGTTGGTGGCCTCCCTGGTCTCGCCGGCCGCCGGTGCGATCGTCGCCACGACCGTGGACGGCAAGGTGGCCGGCGACTACACGGTGGCCGTTTGGGTGCTCATCGGCTGTTCGGTGGTGTCCTACCTCCTGGCGGCGGCAGCCTGGGCGCACCTCACCTGGTATCTCGGCCGGGGCGATGCCGTCTACCCGCCGGACGTCGAGCACGCGACGCCCTCCCACGAGCTGGCGTCGTACGAACCGCACACGCCCCGTCTGGATCAGCTGCGGCTGATCGGGCGCACGGCGGCAGACGCTGCGGCCCGGGCGAAGGTGGGTAGCACCGGTTACGTGCTCGGCAGGCTGTCGCAGCGCGACGGGGCTGCGACGCCGGCGAGTGCCAACGGTTGGCTGTGCGCCGACAAGCGGTTTGCACCGAGCTCGGTGTTCCTGGTGCGGCTGGGCGACCGCTTCTTCGACTTTGCCGCCGGTTCCGCCGGGTCGAAGATCCCCACGAAGGAGCAGGTGAGGGCTCGCTTCCAGCCCGACGGCACCGACGAGCTGTTGATCGTTCGGTCGCTCAAATCGGCCTCCGACGGGCCGGTGTTCGGGGCCGGGCAACTCTCGGAGTGCTGGGTGGAGTGGCACGACGAACACGCCGAGAACGAAGTGGAGGTCGTTGAGGCGGCAGCCGGCCTGGCGGCGGGGTTCCAGAGCCCGTTGTCGTACTTCCATCTGCGGTCCTGGGAGAACGGCCACCTGTTCACGAGAGTGGGCACCTACCTGAGCCAACGCGGCCGCCGTGACGAGGTGGCCTACGAGGGTCACCTGCTGGGCTCGCTGGCCCGGTCCGGGTTCGCCGGCCGGGACCAGATCGACCTGCGGGACTCCTCGACGGCGCCGCCGGCGCACTCGGAGAACTCCGGATACTCGGTGTCGTTCGTTCCGCCGGCTTTTCCTCCCGCCGCGCAGGTTGACGAGCGCCCGTCCAATCCGGTCGACGACGGGTGGGATGCCGGCTACGTCTCATCGTTCTGGGACGTTGCGCTGGTGGCCAGGGCGCTGATCGGTACCACGCAGTCTGTTTTTCAGTCGCTGCTCAGGGGCGACACCGATGCCCGGGTGCTCGACGGCTCGATGACCGTCCTGGACGGCACGGTTGCGCTGGTGCTGACACTGCAGGTGCGACACGACCCCGAGACCGACCCCGAAACCGTCGAGCTCCCCAGCGAGGTGATCGAGCTGATCGAGGAGCCGTTCTGCGTGGACGGTCGTCACCTGCGGGACCGCACGCTTCAGTACCACCGGGTGCCGAGGTCCGAGGTGATGAGGGCGCTTGGATCCGACCCGCGCCGCAACTCGGTGTGGGTGTCGTGGCGGGGCCTGGCGACCGTCGCCGACCCGTCGTGGATCGGCGCGGCGGCGCAGCGGTGGAGCGACAACGTGATCAGCCTGCGCGACCCGTCCGATCGGGTCGGCGACCTCCGCATCGACTACCTGGTGTCACGCGTGCGGCGCGGCCGGGAGCAGGTCGGTCGCGCCCGGGTGAGCTTCCTCGCCGACGGCGGGAACCCGTCGGAGGCCAGGTTCGGCGTTTGGGAGCGCACCCTCGAGAAGGTGATCGAGGCCCAGGCACGGCGACACGGCACCGGCGTCCGGATCCCCACCTCGACAAAGGTGTCCGTGCACCGGCTGGAGCCCAGGAGTCGTCGCTTTCGAGACGGGGGAGGGGCGTAGCGGCCGCGTGCCCGGTCGGTGGCCACCGACCGAATCTCCCACATCACGATGAGTGGAAATTGCACTCAAGGATGACCACGGAGTGCTACGTTCGCCTCCGAGGGGCACCGCTCCTCGATCTGGGGGACCCGGGGGGGCCATGACACAGGCGTTGGCCAGCATGCGCGGCGTGAACAAGTGGTACGGCGACCTGCATGCCCTCAAGGACATCAACCTCGAGGTCGCCGAGGGCGAGGTGGTCGTGGTCATCGGGCCGTCGGGTTCCGGCAAATCGACGCTGATCCGCACGATCAACCGCCTGGAGCCGATTCAGGAAGGCGAGATCCGCATCGACGGTGAGCTGCTGCCCGAGGAGGGCAAGCAGTTGGCCAAACTCCGCGCCGAGGTCGGCATGGTGTTTCAGTCGTTCAACCTGTTTGCTCACAAGACCATCCTGGAGAACGTGACGCTGGGTCCCATCAAGGTGCTCGGCAAATCGAAGGCCGACGCCAAACTGGACGCCGAGCGCCTCCTGGAGCGCGTCGGCGTGGCGCACCAGGCGTCGAAGTACCCGGCGGAGCTCTCGGGCGGCCAGCAGCAACGGGTGGCGATCGCCCGGTCGCTGGCGATGGAGCCCAAGTTGATGCTGTTCGACGAGCCCACCTCCGCCCTCGACCCCGAGATGATCAACGAGGTGCTGCAGGTGATGCTCGACCTGGCCAAGTCGGGAACGACGATGGTGGTCGTGACCCACGAGATGGGCTTTGCCCGCTCGGCCGCCGACCGGGTGGTCTTCATGGACGAGGGGGCGATCATCGAAGAGAACGACCCCGAGTCCTTCTACAACAACGCCAAGACCGACCGTGCCCGCGACTTCCTCGACAAGATCATCGCCCACTGACCTCCGTGGTCCCCGGATCTCACTATCCATCAACGAAGGAGCACTGCCATGAACAGAAAGCCAAGAACACTTGTGTTGCTGGTCGCAGCACTGACGTTGATCGCCGCCTCGTGCGGCGACGACGGCGGCTCCGACGAGGCATCCGGGGGCGGCGGCGAGCCGCTGAAGGTGGGGACCAAGTACGACCAGCCGCTGTTCGGAGTGAGCACCCCGGACGGCGTCGAGGGGTTTGATGCCGAGATCGCCAAGGCGATCGGCGAGAAGCTGGACCGCCCGGTCGAGTTCCAGGAGGCCGTGTCGGCCAACCGCGACGTTCCTGGAGAACGGCACCGTCGACATGGTGGTCGCCACCTACACGATCAACGACGAACGTGACGAGGTCGTCGACTTTGCCGGGCCGTACTACGTCGCCGGTCAGGACATCATGGTCCCCGAGGGAACCCCAAGAACATCACCAGCATCGACGATCTCAACTCCGGTGACGTCAAGACCTGCACCGTCGAGGGCTCCACCTCCCTGGACAACCTGAACGAGATGGCGCCGGATGCCGACGTCACCACCTTCGACGCCTACTCCAAGTGCGCCGACGCGATGGGGCAGGACCGGGTTGATGCGGTCACCACCGACAACGTCATCCTGCTCGGCCTCGTCGATGAGTCCGGCGGCGACTACGAACTGGTCGACAATCCCTTCACCGAAGAGCCGTACGGCATCGGCGTGCCCGAGGGTTCGGAGCTGCGCTGCGAGATCAACGAGATCCTGCAGGGCATGTACGACGACGGGTCCTGGGTGAAGGCGTGGGACGACACCGCCGGCAAGGTGCAGCCGGCTCCCGAGCCTCCGGAACTGAACAACGAGGGTTGCTAGCCACCCCTGACGCCCGGTGGCGGGGGACGGGTCGATCCGACTCGTCCCCCCGTCCGGGCCCGTCCCTGCGATGCGCATCGATCGATGAGAGGAGGCTGACAGGATGAGTTGGTCGGAGTTCCTCGATCAGTACGGCCAGGCGCTGGTCGACGCCACGATCGTCACGGTGCGGCTGGCGGTTGTCAGCTTCGCCCCGGCCGTGGTGGTCGGCATCGTCATCGTGTCGTTCCGGGTCAGCCCGATCCCGCCGTTGGTCAGGTTTGCCACGGTCTTCGTGGCCATCTTCCGAAACACGCCGCTGCTGGTGGTGTTCTTTCTGGCGCTGTTCGGCCTGGGCGACCTTGGGCTGGTCTTCGACTTCTTCCCGACCGCCGCGGTGGCGTTGGGCCTCTACACCGGCGCGTACATGGCCGAGGTGTTGAGATCGGGCATCAACGCGGTACCGCAGGGCCAGGCCGAGGCCGGGCGCTCCATCGGGCTGAGCTTCACCCAGCTGTTGCGCTTTGTGATCATCCCTCAGGCGGTGCGCACCGTGATCGGTCCGATCGGCAACCTGTGGGTGGCCAACTTCAAGAACACGGCCGTGGCCTCGACCATCTCGGTCGTCGAGCTCACCGCCCAATCGCAGCGCATGTTCAACAACGCTGCGGCAGGCGTTTGGCGGGTGCTTGCCGTCGTCTCGATCATCTACCTGGTGTTTCTCCTGCCGTCGGGGTTCGTCTTCCGGCGCCTCGAGGCGCGCTTTGCGATCAAGCGATGAGTACCGCCAACGTCCTGATCGAGGAACTGGGGCCACGGGGCAAGCGGCGCGTCCGCATCGCCACGGTCGTCGTCGCCGTCGTCGGGGCGCTGCTCATCTATTGGGTATACGTCAAGCTCAGCGACAACGGCCAGCTGGAGGCGGCCCGCTGGACCGACCTGTTCGACAGCGCCACGCTGGAGTTTCTCGGCCGGGGATTGCTGGCCACCCTCCAGGCCGCGGTCACCGCTGGCGCCGTCGCGCTGGTGTTGGGCCTGGCGCTGGCGCTGCTGAGACTGTCGCGATCGCGCATCGCCAGCTGGGGTGCGGTTGCGTGGGTGGAGCTTTTCCGCGGCCTGCCGCTCCTGCTGTTGATCTTTGGGGTCTTCGCCATCGACACCACGTGGGCCAGAAGCCGGGGTGGCGACGCCTTCCTCGGCACCTTCTGGTCGGTGGTGGTCGCCCTGGTGCTGTACAACTCCGCCGTGCTGTCCGAGGTCTTCCGGGCGGGGGTCCGCTCACTGGACTCCGGCCAGACCGAGGCCGCCCAGTCGATCGGCATGAGCTACCGGCAGGCGATGTCGATCGTGGTGCTGCCACAGGCGATCCGGCGGATGGTGCCGACGATCGTGGCGCAGATGGCCACGCTGACCAAGGACGTCTCGCTGGGTTTTGTCATCGGCTACGAGGAGTTCGTCCGCCGGGGGACCTCCACCCCCAACTTCGGCGGCACCGAGGTCACCAACTTTCAGGCGTACGTCTCGATCGGGATCGTCTACTTCTTCATCGTCTGGGGCATGGCGAAGTTGGCGCAATGGCTGGAGACCCGCCAGCAGCGAATCCCGAAGACGGCCGGGGCGGGCGGTGCCGACCCCAACATCGGGCTGGCCCTCGACGAGCGGATGGGCGCCGCGCCGTAGCGTCCGACGGCGTCAGTCGGCCACGTTGACCTTGGCCACCACGTTGGTGGGGTCGACCCAAACGACCATCTCGGGCGGAACCGCATTGCGCCGGCCAAAGGCCTCGGCGTGCTCCTCGCCCATGTACCGCCCCCCGATGCGGGTGCCCCAGTCCAACAGCTCCTCCGGGTCGGTCGAGGTCGTGGTGGATCCGCTGATCGTGACGAAGCTGAACGGTGGCCGGTCGTCGTCGAAGCAGATCGACACCCGTCCGTCCCGCAGGATCGACTTGCCCTTGATCGTGTCGGCCGACGTCATGAACACGATACGGGCATCGGCCCCCTCGCCCTCGACGTCCACCCACACCGGTGCGACGTGCGGGGAGCCGTCCTTCCGGGTCACCGCCAACTTGCCGGTTCGTGGCGGCGACGCCGTCACAAACTCGTGCCACCAACCGTCAGGAGCCTCGTTGTAGGACATGTCCACTCCAACCTGAGCGGAGGTTGCATCATTCCGAGCCCGGCCGGTCGCCCCTTGATTGTCACACCCGGTCGTCATGATGGGGTCATGAGTTCGAAGGCCACCCTTGATGCGGTTGGTGCCGGTTCCGGTGCCGGTTCGGGTGCCGGTGCCGGTGCCGGTGCTGGTGCTGGTGCTGATGCTGATGAGGTGTTCTTTGCGGTGTTGCGTGAGCGGCTTCGTCGTGATGAACAGATCGCCTGGGAGGCACAGCGTTATGCCCATGCCCAGCGGGTGCTGGTGCCCGAGGTCGGCGACCCGGCCGCCGCCCGGGCACTCCAACACGCCGAAGACGGCCTCGACGAACTCTTCGCCGCCGGACTTCGGCCGGACAACTCCCGCGACGCGGTCGTGTGGATCAAACAACTCGAACACCTCGGCCGCCGTGTTGATGCCGCCAAAGCCGCGCTGGTCGGCGAGATCGGCTCCGCCGGACACCACCGCGTCGACGGTCACGGCTCACCCCGCATCATGGTCCGCCACATCGCCCGACTGTCGGAGTCCGAGTCGTTGGACCGGGCCCGGGCCGCGGAGGCCTGCACCGACCTGCCCAAGGTCGAAGCGGCCTGGCAGACCGGCGAGCTGCCCACCAGTGCCGTCACCACCCTGGGCCGGGTCCATGCCAACACCCGCGTGGCACCCGCCATGGTCGACCGCCAAGACGACTTCATCGCCGACGCCCGAGAAATGTCCTCCAAAGCGTCCGCGCACAAGGCCTACCGGTGGGAACGCCTCATCGACGAAGACGGCCCCGAACCGGCCAACGAACGCAACCACCGCAACCGTGACGCACGACTGGTCCAGAACCCGATCGACCTCTCCTGGGAACTGAAAGGCTCCTACGCGTCGCTTCAAGGCGCGCAGATGCGCGAGATCCTCGACCGGTACCTCGACGCCGAATTCCGTGCCGACTGGGCCACAGCGAAAGCAGCCGACCTCGCAGCCGGTGGCACCGGGAACATCACCAAAGCCAACCTCCAGCGCACCGACAACCAACGCCGAGCCGATGCCCTCCACCGGATCTTCCAAGACGCCACCACCGCCGGAAACGTCATCCCGGCAGGGTTTGTGCACAACATCCACTGGTCGGCCACCAGCTACGAACAGATGCTGGCCGCAATGGACACCGACCGGCCGCCCAGACTCGATCCCGACACCCACATGTGCCGAACCACCGACGGATACGAACTCGACCCCACCGAAACCGCCATCTGTTCACTCGTCTCCAAAATCCGACGGATCATCGTCGACGCCACCGGCGTCGTCATCGACCAAGGACGCGCACGCCGATTCACCGGATCCGCCCGCACCGCAGCCACCGCCACCCACACCCACTGCATCTGGCCCGGCTGCCACACCCCAGCCAGCCGATGCGACATCGACCACCTCTGCGAACACTCACGCAACGGCCCAACCACACAACCCAACGCAGCACCCCTGTGCGGCAAACACAACCGCTGGAAACACAAGGGCTACACCATCACCCGACAACCCGACGGCAACTGGCACACCACCCGCCCCGACGGATCACAACTCGAGTAGACCGAGCCACCGGTCAGTGGTGGACGAAGTGGGCCCGCTTGGCGGCCCGACGCAGCGCGATCAGCACCGGGGGGCCCACCACCAAGGTCATGGCCACCGTGCCGACGGCGCGCGTCAGGTCCCAGCCCAACGAGGTGGCCAGGTAGAAGGCCCAGTAGCGGCGCAGCGTTTCGCCCAGGCCGGCGCCCGGCAGGTAGTTGATGCGGTCGGCACCGGCTGCGGCAAAGGGCCACGACCAGAGGTTGAGCAGCGCCCCGTAGAGCATGCCGGTGAGCGCTCCGTACGCAGCCGCCACCCACAGCTCGGCCCTGGAACCGCGGCCCGGCAACCAGCCGGCTCCGGCTCCGATCCAGGCCATGGCAAACATCTGGAAGGGCAGCCAGGGGCCGATGCCCCCGGTGATGACCGCCGACGCGAACATCGTGGTGGCCCCCAGCACAAAGCCAAAGCCCGAGCCCAGCACGGAACCGGCGAGAATGATCAGGAAGAACATCGGGCTGAAGCCCGACACGCCGCCGCCCGCCATCCGCAGGGCGGCGCCGGCGGCGGTCAGCACGCCCAACAGGCCGACGGCCCGGGCGTCGAAGCTCCCCTCGCCCAGCTCGATGGCCGTCACCAGCACCAGCAACGGCAACAGCAGCCCCATGATCACCACGGCGTCCTGGCCATGAGCGGTGGCCACCGGCCCCTGCTGCGGGTCGCCGACGAGGAACGGCCAGACGTAGGCGATCGCCCCGACCAGCGAGGTGAAGACCAGCACGGCCACCGACCTGGGTCGCAGGTTGATCGCACGTTGGGGGCCGACGGCCAGCAACGGGCGGGTGTCGGTTGGCGAGACGGCGGGGGCGGTCATGGAGCCGCCTCCAACCCCGCAACGACGTCGTCGACCGTGAGGTACGGCAAGGGGTGCAGGATGCGGGCCACCTGGGGGGCGAGCGTCGGGGAGTGGGTCACCACGTCGGCCGCGTCACCGTCCGCCACGACCTCTCCGTCGGCGATCACGATGGCGCGATGGGCGACCTCGGCGACCAGCTCCACGTCGTGGGTGGCCATCAGCACCGCGGCGCCTCGGCCGCTCAGCTCGTCGAGCCACGTGGCCAGCGCCTCCTTCGCCCGATAGTCCAGCCCGGTGGTGGGCTCGTCGAGCAGCACCACGTCCGGTTCGTGGGCCAACACCAGGGCCAGCGCCAGCCCCAGGCGTTGGCCCGCAGACAGATCGCGGGGGTGGGCCGCCGGGTCGACGTCGGGCAGCAGGCGTCCGAGCGCTGCCGCCGTCGCCCCGGGGGGCGTGCCGGTCTCGCGGTCGGCATCGGCACACTCGTCGGACACGGTCGTGGCGGACAGCAGCAACGTCGGATCCGACGGCACCACGCCCACCCGACGAAGAAACTCGGCTCCGCGAAGGTTCCTCGGGTCGTGACCGCCGATGCGAACCCGCCCGGCGTCGGGGGACCGGCCCCCGCCAAGGGTCGAGATCAGCGTCGACTTGCCGGCGCCGTTGCGTCCCATCAACGCCACCACCTCGCCTGGCCGCAACGTCAGGTCGATGCTCCTGAGGGCAACCAGGTCGCCGTAGCGGGCGGCCAGCCCGTCGGCGACGAGGACCGGGTCGGCGCCGGGCGCGCCGGCGGGGTGGCGGTTGGGCGGCTCCGGTGGAAGCTGCGAGCGGAGCGGGGCGGCGAGGCGGCGGGCGTCGCGCACCGAGCGGGGGAGTGGGTCCCACCCCAGCGACCGGCCCAGGTGGATTACCGGCGGGGCCACGGGCGAATCGGCCAGCTGTGCGTCGGGAGGGCCGTGGGTGATGGCGCCCGAACCATCGACGATGACCACCGAGTCGGCGAACTGCACCACGCGCTCCAGCCGGTGCTCCGAGCAGACGATGGTCAGGCCGAGGTCGCCGACCAACCTGGTGAGCGCCGCCAACACGTCCTCGGCCGCCTGGGGGTCGAGCGCGGAGGTGGGTTCGTCCAACACCAGCACCCGGGGCTGGGCGGTGAGCACCGCGCCCAGCGCAACACGCTGCCGCTGGCCCGACGACAGCGTGGCGATCGGACGTCCCCGCAGCTCGGCGAGGCCCAGGAGGTCGAGGGTGTCCTCCACCCGGCGGCGCATCACGTCGGGCGGCAGGCCCAGTTGTTCCATCGTCCAGGCCAACTCGTCCTCGACGACGTCGGTGACGAAGCTGTCGTCGACCCGCTGCGGGAGGTAACCGACGATCGATGCCAGGTCGCGCGGCTGGGTGTTCGAGGTGGTCACGTTGTCGACGGCGACCGTTCCGGCCAACACCCCGCCCGTGAAGCGGGGCACCAGACCGCAGATGGCGCCCAGCAGGGTGCTCTTGCCCGAACCGGTCGGGCCGATCACCAGTGCCAGGTCGCCCTCGGGGATCGTGAGGTCGACGTGATCGAGCACCACCGGCGCGTCGGCGGCGTAGGTGAAGGACACGTCGTCGAATCGGATCATGGTTGGCGTCCCCCGGAGAAGGCGGCGCAACCAAAGGCCACCGCCAACCCGGCCAAGGTGAGTACGGCCGGCTGTGGCAGCTCGGGCGGATTGGTGGACGGGGTCAGCGCACCACCGGCGACCCGTGCCTGAACCAGGCCGCCGAGCAGCGCAGCGGTGCCTCCGCCGACGAGCACCCAGTCCGAGCCGGTCCAGCGCAGCGGACGATACCGGGTGCGGGTACTGCGTTTGGCTGCGCCTCGCAACGCCAACACCACCAGGGCGCCCCCGGCGGCCATCGCCGCCACGCCGACGCCCCTCGACCCGCTGCCACCCAACACCACGAAGGCGCCCATCGAGCCCACGACGACCGCGGCAACCAACAGCCCGGCGGCGGTGCGCCGCCGGGCCGGGTCCTCGCCGGGACGATGCCCGCCGTAGCCGCGCACGTCCATGGAGGCGGCCAGGGTGAGCGCGTGGTCGAACGAGCCCTCCAACACCGAGGTGATCGAGCCCCGAAGCCCGCGAAGCCCGCGATGGGGGCGACCCCGCAGGCGGCGGGTCTCGGCCAGGCGGCGGACGTGTTGGGCCGCGGCCGGCGTGACGGTCAACGCCACGGTGGTGACGATGCCCAGCTCGGCCACCCCGTCGGGCAGCGCCCGCACGGTTCGGTGCGGGCTGACGAGCGACGGCGCCACGGTGAAGGCGGACAGCAGGGCGACCAGCCGCAGGGATTCGATGATGCCGGTGAAGAGGGCTCCGGTCGTGACCGGCCCGCCAACGGTGAGGCCCGCCATCCAGCCGGGAAGGTCGACGGTGGGAAGGGTCAGGATGACGGTGCCGGGGGTCCTGGGTCCGAAGGCGGCCACCAGGCCCAGGCGCAGAATCCCCACGATCACGGCGAAGCCGATCACGTAGCGCTGGATGCGGGACCAGGGCGAGGCCGGGTCGGAGCGGGCCACCACCACCTGGGTGGTGACGACGACCACGGCGACGAGGACGACCGCGTTCGTCGTTCGCAGCGCGACCGACGCCACCAGCAGGCTCCAGATCCACCAGGCGCCCGGGTGGCCCGCATCGGAGAGCGGGTCGACGCGAGCGGTTGCGGTGGCGGTCATCCCAGGTTGCGTTGCCGACGCTTGCGGGCTGCGAAGCCGACGGCGCCCAGCGCGACAGCGACGACGGCGAGCCCCAGCCAGGTGCCGCCCGAGCCGCCACCCTCATCCTCGGGGAGACGCCCGGAGGCGACGACGTTGGTGAGGGTGCCGGCCGCCTGATCGCTGTCGGCCAAGGTGGTGGGCCCGCCGTTGGGTTTCGTGGCCGAGGTCGTCGTCGACCGTTGCTTCGAGGTGGTGGTCGAGGCCTTCTTGGCGTCGGACGCGGTGGTGGTCGTGGCGGGCTTCTTGGTGGTGGACGTCGTGGCCGAACCGCCGGCGGTCGCCGGCGCCGTCGCGCCCGATTGCATCTCGGGCGTGGCCGGGACCTGGTTGGCCTGGGCGGCCGCCGGTTGCCCGGACGGTTGCTGGGCGGGCGCCGCCTGGTTCGTGGCTTGACCCTGTGCGGGCGCCGCCTGCGCGGCCGGGGTGGCCTGCTGGGGCGTTGCGGCCCTCGGAGCGGGAGCCGCCGTCGCCTGGGTTTGCGCCCGGGTGGCTGGCGCTGCGGTGGCCGCCGTGCGTGGCTGGGTGGCGGGCGGTGCGGTCGGCTGGGTCACCGGAGGGCAGATGGCGGTGCGGTTCGGCGCCACTCGCGGGGCCGGGTCCGAGGCGCCGCCACCGCCGCGGACGAAGCGCCAGCCCTCGACGGAGTTGGCGGTCATTCGACGTGATGCCGGGCCCTGGTTGCTGTAGACCCAGCGTCCGCTCGAGCCGTTCCAGTAGCTCCAATACAGGTAGTTGCCGCCCGAGCGCTCCCCGCAGCCACTGGCCGGGTAGCCGTCGATGGAGCAAAGCAGCCCCGACGGCCCGTAGGTGGGCGCGGGCGTGCCCAACGCCTGGGCTCGGGCGGCGAGGAACTGGGCACCGTTCATGGTCTGGGTGATCGTGATGCAGGTGGCGCTGGGGGAGGAGTTGCCCGACACGGTGCCGTAGTCGACCACGACCGACACCCGGGTGTCGCCCGCCCGACAGGGCGCCGCTGGAGCTGCGCCGGCGGGGGCGGCCGGCCACGCCGGCGCGCCGAAGGCGGCAAGCGCCGCCACCGCCGCCAGCGCCCGTCTCACTGCGCGCCGACCCGTCGACGCAGCAGCAGGAGCGCCGCACCCAGACCGATGAACACGGCGGCGATCATCGGCAGCAATCCTGCGGAAGCGCCGGTGCGCGCCAGCGCCGACGAGGTGCTGGGCGTTTGGGTGGCGGCGGCGACGGTCACCGTGTCCGCAGCCGCGACCGAGCCGCCCGGCGTCGCCGTGGTTGCCGGTGCGACAACACCGTCGACCGTGCCGGTGGTCGAGGTCGGGTCGGCGACCGCCGGATCGGTCGTCGAGGCCGCCGGGGCGGCCGTCGTGGCCGTCGCCCCGGGTGCCGTCGGGGACGTCGTGGCGATCGTCGGCGGCGGCTCCAGGGTGGTGCTCGTGGGATCGGTCGGCTCTGGCGCCGTCTCGCAGGCGGCGGCGACGGCACCCCCGGCGGCGCGTCGATCACCGGAAACGGCACATCGGCCAGGCCCCAGAGCGCCTGATTGGTCGAGAAGACATCGGGCAGCTGGCTGTTGTCGTCCTGGGGCTGGAAGAAGAACCCGCCGATCGAGGTGGGGTCCGGGTCGTCGCAGCCCACCTGGAAGCTCAGCAGGTCGCTCTGTCCGCTCGCGTCCAGCTGCATCAGCGCGGCCTGCCCGGCCGGCGCCTGCTCGGCGGTGGTCAACGCGGCCAACACCAGGCCGGTGGAAGAGGAGTCGGAGGCCTCGGCGGGGTCGCCGAAGTACGGCCATCCGCCCGTCGAGCTGCGAACGCTGGTGAGCCAGGCCACCGCATCGGCGTCGGGCGTGACGCCCTGGGCGGTCAGCGCCATGAGCGCCATGGCGGTGGAGTTGGTGTCCGGGCCCGAGAAGGTGGCCGCACTCGGAACCGGGCAGGCGACGGTGGTGTCGGCCCGGTAGGCCTGCCACGATCCGGTGTCGCACTGCTGGTCGACCAACCACGCCGTTCCGGCGTCGTCGACGACGCCGACGCCGGCCAGTGCCAGCACGGCGAGGCCCTGACGGAACGCCCCGTCGAAGGTGGGGTCCGCGCTGCCGTACAGGCCGGCGTCGGGATCACCCGTCGGACGCTGCGAGGCCTGCAGCCGTTCCACCAGGTTGACGCCGTCGACGTCGGTGGGATCCTCCCCGAGTGCGAGGTTGGCCAGGATGGCCAGTCCCAGGCGGCCGGCGTCATCGGATCCGAACGGTGCGATCACGGTTTCGATGTCGCCGTTGACCGCGTCCAGCATCAGCAGGGCGGTCGGACCCTCGTGGCCGGCAGCGGCCAGGGCGATGATTCCCTGCAGGGTGCTGCCGTAGTCGGCCTGACCAGGGGTGAAGCCCTCCAGCGTGCCGTCGTCGCCCACCTGCGAGGCCAGCCAGTGGGCGCCGGCCTCGAGCGGGTTGGTGACCGGGGCGGCCGACGCAGGCTGGGTGGAGCCGACCAGGCCGACGATGAGCGCAAGCGTGGCCAGCACGCCGGCCAATCGGCTGCGGTGTGTGGTTGACATGGGGGTCCTCTCCCGGGCACGGCGGCGGGAGGAAGTTCCCGCTCCGAACCGCATTTCCTCGACGGTGTTCAGGGGAGCGCACGGGGCAGGCATTCCGACTCGTGGGGCGAACCCCACCTACGGCTGCGGGTCAGCGCCGGACTTCGACCGGCTTCCCCTGTCCACGTGTGATCGACCCCAGTCAACTCGCTCCGTGCAGCGGGGGCAAACCTCGGGCCTCCCGTCCACGTCGCTACCATGGGCCGGCGCATCGGGCCCGTAGCTCAGTGGTGAGAGCAGAGGACTCATAATCCTTCGGTCGTGGGTTCGATACCCACCGGGCCCACTCGGTTGCCGGCGGGCGACTACCCGCTGGTGCGGGAGAACTTCAGCACGGCCAACGGGGCGAAGACGCCTACGGTGATCACCACCCAGATCAGGGTGTAGATCACCGGGTTCTGCAGCGGCCACGCCGTGGGCTCCGGGGTGCCGGCGGGGATGTTGCCGAACAACTCCCGGCTGGCCTGCGTGACCGACGAGACCGGATTCCATTCGGCAAACGCCTTGAGCGGTCCCGGCAGGTTGTCCGACGGCACAAAGGTGTTGGCGATGAACGTGAGCGGGAAGATCACCATGAATCCCGCGTTGTTGATCACCTCGACATTGGGCACCAGCAGGCCGAGCAGCGCCATGATCCACGAGACCGCGTAGGCGAACAGCAACAAGAGCGCGAACCCCACCACGGCGTCGAGGATCGAGCCGCGGATCCGCCAGCCGACCAGCAGGCCGGTGATCGCCATGATCGCCACCGAGATGACGTTGTAGATCACGTCGGAGATCGTTCGCCCCGTGAGCACGGCCGAGCGAGACATCGGCAGCGACCGAAAGCGGTCCATGATGCCCTTTTGCATGTCTTCGGCGATGCCGGCGCCGGTGAAGGTGGCGCCAAACATCACGGTCTGGGCAAAGATGCCGGCGATGAGGAACTCCCGATAGTTGCTGCCGGGCACCTCGATCGAGCTGCCGAACACGTAGGCGAACAACAGCACGAACATGATGGGCGACATCACGACGAACACGAGCACCTCGGGCACCCGGGTGATCTTGATCACGTTGCGTTTGGCGATCACCAGGGTGTCTGACAACACGTGACGGATCGGGTTCATGAGGCCACCCCCGGGTTGTCGGAGTCGGTCTCGTCGTCGTCCTCGACGTGCTCACCGGTGAGCGACAGGAAGACGTCGTCCAGGGTGGGCAGGCGCAGCCCAATTTCGCTGATCGCGATGTCGGCGTCGGCCAGCCGGGCGAGGGCCCCGGAGAGTGCGGCCGGACCGTCGGACACCGGCGCCAGCAGGCGGCGGGCCTCGGCGTTGACCTCGACGTCGCCGACCGACAGGCCGCCGAGGATGCGTGCGGCGGCCTCGACGGAGGCGGATTCGGTCACCATCAGGTCGATCCGCTCGCCGCCGACCTCAGCCTTCAACGAGTCGGCGGTGCCCCGGGCGATCGCCCGACCCTTGTCGATCACCACGATCTCGTCGGCGAGCCGGTCGGCCTCCTCCAGGTACTGGGTGGTCAGCAGCAGGGTGCTGCCGTGTCGCACCAGGTCGGCGATCGTCTCCCACAGGTCCACACGGCTGCGGGGATCGAGCCCGGTGGTCGGCTCGTCCAACACCAGCACCGGGGGACTGGCCCCCAACGCACCGGCCAGGTCGAGCCGGCGCCGCATCCCACCGGAATAGGTCTTCACCGGACGGTCGCCCGCCTCGGCCAGGTTGAACTGCTCCAGCAGTTCGCGTGCTCGTGCCCGGGCGTCTGCACGACCCTTGGAATAGAGGCGCCCGATCATGTCCAGGTTCTCGAAGCCGGTCAGGTGCTCATCGACGGCGGCGTATTGGCCCGAGAGCCCGATGCGTTCACGAACCGCCTTGGGGTTGTTCACGACGTCGGCCCCGGCAACCGTCGCCGACCCGGCATCCGGCGCGAGCAGCGTGGTCAGGATCGACACGGCGGTGGTTTTCCGGCGCCGTTGGGTCCCAACAGACCGAGCACGGTGCCTTCGGGCACCGACAGGTCGAGGCCGTCGAGGGCCACGACGTCGCCGTAGTGCTTCACGAGGCCCCGCGCCTCGATCATGGGGTTGGTCATGGCGTTGGAGTGTAGGGCGGGTGGGGCTGGTGCTCGCCCCCGTTTCCGGCGCCTCCCCAGGGGGCACCCAGGGCCGGTTGGGGGATCGCCCCGATTCTGCGGACGGCCATCGATTCGTACCGTCGACGCCATGCCCCAAACGCTCCTTCGCAACCGCCCGCCCGAGCCCGAGACCCGGCCCTCGGGGTTGGATCTCCTCGTCGACAACACCCCACCCGAGCGTGACCGGGCCATCGACGCGATGCGCGCCGTGGCCATCGTCGTTGTCGTGGTGTGGCACACCGTGTTGTCACTGACCTACCGCAAGGCATCGGGCACCTTCTCGATGCCCAACGCGATCGACGAGGTCCCGCTCGGGTGGGCGGCCACCTGGGTGCTGCAGGTGATGCCGATGTTCTTCATCGTCGGGGGATTCGCCAACTCGCGCAGTTGGGCGTCCGCTCAGACCCGAGGCGAGAGCGCCGGGCACTTCGTGCGCACCCGCCTCACCCGCCTCGGGCGACCCGCGGCGGTCCTGCTGGTGGTGTGGGCCGCGATCGATGTCCTGACCTTCCTCGTGGACCCCACCCGGGTCAGCGCCTTCCGGTGGGCCTTCGTTGCGTTCGTGCCGCTGTGGTTCGTCGGCATGTACGGACTCGTGTGCGCCGCAGCGCCGCTGATGCTGCGGCTGCACCGCCGCTTCGGTCTGGGTGTCGTCGCGGCGTTGCTTCCGGTGATCGTGGCGCTCGACGCGGCTCGGTTGGCCGGGGGCATCACCTGGCTTGGGGTGATCGGCACCCCGCTGGTCTGGATCTTCGTCCACCAGCTTGGCGTCCTGTACGGCGACCTCGACCTCTCGAGGGATCGCGTCGCCGCCACTGCGGTCGCCATGCTTGGCCTGGTGATGTTGGTGCTCGCGGTTGGTGTGGGCGGGTACGACGCCTCGATGGTGGCCACCCGGGGCGGACGATCCAACCTGTTGCCCACGTCGGCGGCGATCGCAATGACCGGGGTCTTCCAGGTAGGGCTGTTGGGGCTGGTCGCCCCGGCGCTCCGACGCCTGGCGGCCGACCGTCGAATCTGGAAGGCGGTGGTCGCCGTCAACGCGTTCGCCATGACGATCCTGTGCTGGCACATGACCGGCCATCTGCTTGCGCTGCTGGTCTACGAGCGCTTGGGCGGATCGCTGACGCCGGCGGCGTCGGTCGACTGGCTGGCCGCCCGTCCGGCCTGGCTGGTGGCCTCGGTGGCCACCACCGTGACGGTGACGGGGATCTTCGGTCGCATCGAGCTGGCCGGCCGGAACCGATGACCCGTCAAGGTGAATTGCATCCATCCGCCGAATCAGGTAGCACAGGGATCGGATGGTTGACGCGACCCAGGACGCTCTGGCCGCCGAGCTGGCGCAACTGATCCGGGCGCGTCACCCGTCACGCCTCGAAGAGCTCGACCTCGTCCTGCTGGGCGAGCTGGCGGCGAGCCGGGGCCGGTCGATCACGGAGCTGGTGCTGACCGCCATCGACGAGATTCCGGACGGTCGAACCCGACAGGCCGCCCGTGACCTGGTGCCGCTTCCGTTTACGGGCCGCATCGCTCCGACCCTGACCGACCGACGGACCGTGGCGGCTCGATCCTTCGGGCAAAGCGGCAACTACTTCAGGTCGGGCCCCGCCGACCGGTCGCGACCGTCAACCGAGACCCGAGTGCTGGCCGCCCTTGCCGAGGCGCTGCGAACCGACTCCGAGTACGGCGGCACGCCTCCGTCGCTCGTTGTGGATGGTCCAACTCCGACTTTGTCGTCCGGCGAGGATGAAGAGGTGGTGGCTCGGGGGAGTCCTCTGCGTCTCGACCGAGGGGCCGGAGGCGTCGCCGCCCTCGTCGTGGGCGTGCTCGCTGTGTTGATGGCGGTAGTGGTCGGTGCATCACAGTGGCGGCGCCAGGCGCCCTCACCGGCCGGTGAGGGGTCCACGGACTGCCGGATCGAGCTCGGGTCCGGCAACGGGCAGCTCGAGGCGGGTTTCCGCGGCGCCCTCGGGAAGGCCGGGGCCCGGGTGGGATGTGCGACCGATGGGGTCGAACGGTTTGACGGGGTCGCTCACCAGGCGGTGGACGATGCGCAAGATGACGTCGAGTGGGTGGCCCTTCGACGGGACGACGGAGCGTTTCTGGCCGTTCCCCAACCGGCCTGGGAACGGTTCATTCTGGTGGCGGAGGCGGGCACCGGCCTGGCGGGCCTGGGGCAGCCAAGCGGGTGGGTGCCCCTCGAGGGCCGGGCCGAGCTCCGGTTGGATGGCGGCTACACCCTCGCGTCCGAGGCGGCCCACGGCCGGTACTACCTGGTTCGCCCCGAGATCGCCGAGCTATGGGTCGAGCGCATCGACGACCTCGGCGCCCCGTTCTCGAGCGCGTCGCTACCGAATCGTCAGGACTTCGCCGGCGGCTACGTCGAGGTCGGCATCGGCGAGCCTCGAGTGGTGCTCACCACAGCCGCCGATGCCGAGAAGGCGCTTCCAGCCAAGGAGGAACGAAGCGAGGTGATGGTGGCCCAACCCTCCGGGGTCACCTGGTGGATCGACGACCGTGACCGACGCTGGTGGGTTCCCGGGGATGACGTCCTGGCATGCCTGGGTGGGTCGGCGTCGATCGTGGCCGACGACGTGCCCGGATTCGCCATCGCCCGCCTCGAGCGGGGCGGAACGGCCGACTGCTCCCTCGTCGACGGCTGACCAGGCAGCCAATAGGCACAAAAAAGCACGAAACATGCTTGTAGGCAGCTAAAAGCGACGACCGGCGCGGCCGTTCGATGTCAGCGTGCTCGGAGTAGCCCGACCCGGGCCCGACACCAGGAGAATCACTCTGATGAGATCCATGACCCACCACCGGCGCGTTTCTGTCGCCGTCCTCGCGGTGTTTGTCGTCGCAGCAGCGCTCGGCATGAGTTCCGCCATCCCGAGCTTCGTGCCCGGGGCGCAAACGCTCAACGCTCCGGAGGCCTCTGCGGACCCCGGATGGAAGTTCCCGTTCGCGTCTTCGGAGGCCTACTACCAGTACCGAAACCCGGAGCCTCACTCCACGAATTCGAGTGGTCTCGACCTGACGCCCAGGTCAGCCGGTCGGCCGACGGCCGTCCTGGCGCCGTTCAGCGGGAAGATCGTGGCGGCCGGGCGAACGGGGACGTTCTACTGCTCGGCCATTGGACGGAACACCTCGAACCCGTACGTGGCAGTCCAAGACTCGGCATCCGGCAAGATCATCGAACTCCATCACCTCTCCCGGATCGACGTCTCCCGCGGCGCGACGGTCAAGCGCGGCCAGCGCCTGGGTACCAGCGGTCGGGAAGGCTGTGCCACTGGAGTCCACATCCACATGACGTTGAAGGACCGGAGCGGCCGGCACCTCTCCTGGCGTGGCCAGGTCATCGACAACTGGGCGTTCCGCAACGCTCCCGGACAGACGTTCAAGTCGACCAACGGCACGCCGGCACCGGCTCCCAAACCGACCAAGTTCTCTGGCAGCGTGTCCTCCAAGCTGTGGGTGACCTCCAACGGGCAGGAGGTGCGCTTGAAGGTGTGCGCCAACAACCTTCCGGGACAGACGGTGAAGGTCGACTTCCGGCGGCCGGCGACTGCCGGGTACGGAGCGCGGTCCTGGACCTACTCCAAGAAGGCGTCCTCGAAGTGTGTCGAGTTCGCTGACATGGAGGGCTCGGGAGCCGTCTTCCGTGGCGTGACCTACACCAGCCGTGCGGCACTCAACTCGACGCCGTCCACGAGCTGGTCCGGCTCTGGTTGCTTCACGGCAACCGGGGGCCGCGGCCTCTGTGATCAGGTCCGTCGCTGACAGCCCCTGGCGGTCCGGTCCCGGATGCCGGGACCGGACCGGTGGGCTCAGCGGATGGGCTTGACCCCGAACAGCGAGGCGATCACTCCGCTCAGCGTCTCGGCGGCCTCGGAGGAACCCGACAAACCGGTGCGGCCGGAGCCGGTCACCGGGTCCCTGCCTCGCACACCGTTGCGAGCGACGTGCTCGGTCCAGGCCTGCCCGTCCCAGTAGCGGTGGGCGTACCGTCCGGTCGGGTCGGAGAACCAACCGGCCGAACCCGACCCGGTGGTGGTGGTCGAAGCGGCCATGGCCGGGGTGGACCGGGCGGCCGACCGGGCGGCCGCCACCGGTGATGAGCCCGAGGACGTACTCGGGTGCTCGACCACTGTGCTCTCGGTGACGTCGAACTTGGGCGGCGGCACCTGGGTACCGACCGAATATCGCTCGCCGATGGTGGACACCTCGCTCTCGGGCAGCTCGGGGCTGGACAGCGCGAGGCGGTTGGCCGCCGTGTTCAACCGGGAGGCAAACGTGCGGGCGTCGGAGCCCTTCCTCACCGGAACCGGCACGGCCATCGTGAACCCCTCGCCCGTGATGACGAGGTACACGCTCTGCCGGGCCCGCCGGACGTTCGTCGTCTCGAGCGTGGCCTCGTCGACGACCAGCCGCTCCGCAGCCACGTCGCGGCGCAGCGCCGCCGGCGTCTTGACCGATGCCCTGGCACCGACCAACGGGTGGTCGGCGTCCCGGTAGACGATGCGGTCGCCGTCGACGTGAATGCCTCGAAACGTCCGTTCCATGCACCCACTCTGCCACCGATACGCGCCGATTGGGCGCGATCCGGTGTCAGTCCTCGAGCCAGGCGGGCGCCCGGTCCAGCAGGAACTCGCTGACGACCCCGCACTTCTCCAGTTCCTCGGCGAGGTTCTCGGTGCCCATGAAGACCTGGCTGAGCGACACCTCGACCCTGGCGACGATCGTCAGGCTTCGTTCGGCGGGGTCGGTGACCGAGGCGAAGGTGTCGATCGCCGAGACCTCGATGGGCAGGTCGGTGCCGCCGACGCCGGCCAGGTCGGTGGCCAGCACCAGCAGGTCCGGGCCCGAGGGGAGGGGCGGGAGCGACCACGTGAAGATCAACGGGATCACAAACCGATCCTCGGGCTCCTCGGCCTCGCGCAGCTCCATGACGTGGTCCTCGAAGGCCAGCAGCACACGCGGATCGAGCTCGACGGCCAGGTGGAGATCCAGCGGTCCGCCGCAGGCGGCCTCCGGGTGGAGGTCCACCTCCCAGGCCTGGCGCATCGAGTAGGTCTCCACGAAGTGACGCTCATCGTGCACGTGAAAACCGTGTTCCACCGCCTGGTCTTTCAAACCGGCGATGTAACCGGCAAGGTCGATGACGGCCACCTAGGTTCCTTTCAGGCTCGGGTCGGCACGCGGGGAGCGCGTCCTGGACGCCAGGTTGCCACGGAAGGGCACCGCGGCGCCATGGGGAGGCCGCCCCGGGGATCCGACCTCCTCGATTCGCCGGCCGGGTCGCACTCGATGTGGTCAGCGGGCAGGATGGGCGGATGCAAGCTGCCGCGTCCCACGCCCGAGGTGCCGGGACCGCACCGAATGGACAACCGTGACCGATCCGACGTCGTCCAACCTGCATCCCACCGAGGCGCTCGACCTGCTCGACCAGGTGGCGGCCGACATCCGGATCGCCGTGGCCGAGCTGGACGACCGCCGGGCGCGGAGCGGTCGTGCGGGGCAATACGAACTGGACCTTGCAGCCGACGGGGGAGCGGTCGCCACGCTGACCGCAGCAGGCATGGGGGTGCTGTCGGAGGAGTCCGGCCGCCATCACCCGGACCGTCCGCTGCAGGTGGTGCTCGACCCGGTGGACGGATCGACCAACGCCTCCCGGGGTCTCCCGTGGTGGGCCACCTCGGCATGCATCCTGGACGAGGAGGGACCGTGGGTGTCGCTGGTTCGCAACCAGGCGACCGGCACCACCTACACGGCGGTGCGCGATGGCGGGGCCGAGCGCGACGGCCGTCCTATGGAGACGATCAAGGCGCCCTCGGTGGACGACTCGATGGCGGCGATCAACGGCACGCCGGCCTCGCACCTGGGTTGGAAGCAGTTCCGCAGTTTCGGCGCCGCGGCGCTGGACGTGTGCGCGGTGGCCGACGGCCGGCTCGACCTGTACCTCGACGCCACCACCAGCGGCAACGCCCAGTGGGACTTCCTGGGGGGCCTGCTGGTGCTCAGGGAGGTGGGGGGCGTGATCATCGACGCCCAGGACCGGGAGGTGATCGCGCTCGCACCCCCCGAGCGGCGCCAGCCGATCGCCGCCCGCAGCATGGAGGCCGCCGTCGAGGCGCTCCGGCGGGCACGCGCCTCGGGGTGGTGGCGCTCGCCGGTGATGTGGCATGCCCGCAGGTAGCCTGATGCGATGCTGAAAGCGTTGCATCGCCTGGCGTTGGGCGCCTTCCGCCTCCTGCCCACGTCCGCCCGGCGCCTGGTCGTCCGGTCGTTGTCGCCGACGTTCACCGCCGGTGCCATCGCCGTCATCCTCGACGACTCGGACCGGATGCTGTTGGTGCGGCAGACGTACCGGGGCCGGTGGGGGCTGCCCGGTGGGCTGATGAAACGAGGCGAACTCCCGCTGGACGCCCTGCGACGCGAGGTGCGGGAGGAGGTGGGCATCGCCGTCGTTCCCGATGGGGAGGGCGAGGTGGTGCTCGACCCGGAGCCCCGCCGCATCGACGTCGTCTTCCTCGCCCGGCAGGCCGACCCGACCGTGGAGCCCAAGCCCTGCTCGGTGGAGATCGAGGCCTTGCGATGGGTCACCCCGGAGGACCTGCCACAGATCCAGATGGAGACGGCGATGGCGTTGGAGCGACTTCACGTCACCGGCCACCTTCCGACCGCCTGGCATCACGTCGCCGAGACCGCGGTCGACACCTGGCGCAAGTCGGTGGCGACGAGCTGACCAACCACTACGCTCGTCCGCCCCGGGCGCTTAGCTCAGCTGGTTAGAGCACCTCCCTTACAAGGAGGGGGTCGGGGGTTCGAGTCCCTCAGCGCCCACCGATAGCGTCGCCCGCATGGCGAAACGAGCAACTCGGGCGGAACGGGTCGACGTGGTCATCGTCGGCAGCGGGTTTGGCGGCAGCGTCTCGGCGCTGCGGCTGGTGGAAAAGGGCTACGACGTGGCCGTCCTCGAGGCGGGCCGCCGCTTCGACGAGGGCAGCTACCCGACCACCAGCTGGGACCTGCGTTCGTTCCTGTGGGCGCCGGCGCTGCGGTGCTTCGGCATGCAGCGGATCTCGCTGTTGAAGGACGTGATGGTGCTGGCGGGTGCCGGCGTGGGCGGCGGCTCGCTGAACTACGCCAACACCCTCTATGAGCCCAAGCAGCCGTTCTACGACGACCCGCAATGGCGTGACATCACCGACTGGAAGGCCGAGCTGGCGCCGTTCTACGACCAGGCCAAGCGCATGCTCGGGGTGACGCCGTACCCGAACACCACCCCGGCGGACGAGGTGATGTTGCGGGTGGCCGAGCGCATGGGGGTCGAGGACACGTTTGGCCCCACCCAGGTCGGCGTCTACTTCGGCACCCCCGGGGTGGAGGCGGAGGACCCGTACTTCGGCGGGGTCGGCCCGGCGAGAACCGGGTGCATCCACTGCGGCGAGTGCATGACCGGCTGTCGCCACGGCGCCAAGAACACCCTGCTGAAGAACTACCTCTACCTGGCCGAGCAGGCCGGCGCCACCGTCCACCCGCTGACCAAGGTGGTGTCGGTCGAGCCACAACCCGGGGGCGGCTACGTCGTCGACACCGTCCGCTCGGGTGCGATCGGAAGGAAGCGCCGTTTTCTCGCCGACGACGTCGTCTTCGCGGCGGGCACCCTGGGAACCCAGCGGTTGCTGCACGCCATGAAGGACGCCGGCAGGCTCGGCGATCTCTCACCCCGGCTGGGCGAGCTGACCCGAACCAACTCCGAGGCGATCCTCGGCGCCCGCACGTTTCGCAACGACGTCGACTACACGAAGGGGGTGGCGATCACCTCGTCGATTCACCCCGACGACATCACCCACGTCGAGCCGGTGCGCTACGGCAGGGGGAGCAACGCCATGGGCCTGCTGACCACCGCCCTGGTCGACGGCGGCCCCCGTCGCAAGCTCCGCTGGCTGCGGGAACTGGCCCGCCAACCGGGGACGTTCCTGCGCAACCTGTCGATGCGGAAGTGGTCCGAGCAGACGATCGTCGCGCTGGTGATGCAATCGCGCGACAACTCGATCGTCTGCGAATCGACCCGGGGGTTGTTCGGTCGGCGGCTCACCTCCCGCCAGGGTCACGGGGAACCCAATCCGACCTGGATCCCCCAGGGTCACGACGCGGTGCGGAAGATGGCCGAGGAGATCGACGGTTTTGCCGGCGGCGGCTGGAACGATGTGGCCGACATCCCGATGACCGCCCACATCCTGGGCGGGGCGGTGATCGGATCGTCGAGCGAGCAGGGTGTGATCGACCCGTACCACCGGGTGTTCGGGCACCCGGGACTGCACGTGGTCGATGGCTCGGCGGTGTCGGCCAACCTGGGCGTCAATCCCTCCCTGACGATCACCGCGCAAGCCGAACGGGCGATGTCGCTGTGGCCGAACAAGGGCGAGCACGACCGTCGGCCGCCGTTGGGTGGCGGCTATCGGAGCCTCGAACCGGTGGACCCGATCTCACCGGTGGTTCCCGCGGACGCTCCCGGCGCCCTGCGGATCCGCAGCGGACGACCTCAGGTGCGGGGGACGGCGACGCCCTCGTAGAGGGCCGTGCTGATCTTGGGGCCCGGCATGGTGTGGTGCTCGCTTTCCACCAGGTCGAACCCGGCCTCCCGAACCAGCTCGTCGGCGTTGCGGGTGAGGTGGCACCCGCCGGCCAACACCTTCCACACCGGTTCGATGCGCCGTTGCCAGGCGGCCACCTTGGGGTCTGCGTGCAATCCGTGTTCCAGGTAGCGGAGTTGGCCGCCGGGCTTGAGCACGCGGCGGGCCTCGGCGAGTGCGGCCCCGACGTCCGGGATCGTGCACAGCGTGAAGGCGGCGACGACGGTGTCGGCGGAGTCGTCCTCGAGCGGCACGCTCTCGCCGTCGAGGGCCACCCATCGCACCGGCCGGGCGAAATCGGAGATCCGGGCGGCGGCCCGGTTGCGGGCGCCGGAGGCGGGCTCGACCGCCAGCACCTCGATCACGCGGTCGGCATCGTAGAACTCCAGGTTGGTCCCGGTGCCGAAGCCCAGTTCCACCACGGTGCCCGACGCTCCCGGCACGACGTGCGAGCGGTGTTTCTTGACGTCACCGACGCTGAGCATGCGGTCGATGATCGGCGGAAGCACGCGGTCGGAGTAGATGCCCATCACGACATGATCGCCCGTAAGCTGGCGTGGTGCGAGCCAGCCTGCGAATCGGTCGCCTCTTCGGGGTGCCGCTCTACATCCAGTGGTCGGTGCTGGTCGTCGCCGGGCTGATCGCCTGGTTCACCTCCAACTCGCTGGTGACCAGGGCCGGGGTCGACCCCTCCACCGCGACGTCGCTCGGATTGAGTTTCGTGGCCGGGTACCTGGCGTCGGTGCTGCTCCACGAGATCGGCCACATGGTGGCCGCCAAGCACTTCGGTATCGGCGTCCGGCGCATCTCGCTGTTGTTCTACGGCGGCGCGGCCGAGCTCGAGTCGTCGCCGCCCGATCCGGTGTCGGAGTTCTGGGTGGCCCTTGCAGGGCCCCTGGCGTCGGCCGGATGCGCCGTGGCGGCCGTCACCGGACACCGGATCGCGATCGGTGCCGAGGCGTGGCTGAGCGCCGACATTCTGGGCGCACTCGCGTGGGCCAACGTCGCGATGGTGATCATCAACCTGCTGCCCGGGTTTCCGTTGGACGGCGGCCGGGTGGTGCTGGCGCTGATCTGGTGGGGAAGCGGGGATCGGCGCCTGGCCCATCGCGTGGTGTCGTTCTCGGGGCTGGGGCTGGGGGTGTCGCTGCTGGCCACCGGTGCCCTCTTCCTGTGGTGGGATCGCCCGCTGGTCGGCCTGCCCGCCTGGTGGGCGCTGATCATCGGCTGGTTCCTGGTGATGGCCTCCGACGTCCGGTCGGCACGGGTGGCGCCCGCCGGCTGCGTCGGGGACCGAATGGGGCCGATCGCCCCCGCCCAGGCGGCCTGGGCGCCGTCCGGGTGGTTCCTCGCCAACGTGGTCGAGCCCAACCCGGCCTATCAGTACTTCCCACTGGCCGACGAGAACGGTCAGCTGGTCGGCATGGTGTCGGAGGCCCAGCTGCGCAGCGCTGCGGCGTCCACCCCGCCGGCGACCCCGGTGAGCAAGGTCGGGTGGAGCCTGGCCGACCTGGCGTACTCGACCCCGGACGAGTCGCTGGGCGACACCGAACCCCGTCGCAGCGCCGCGGCCTCGCAGCTCACGATGGTGTTGTCCGGCGGACGCCCGGTCGGTGTGGTCGGCGATCCGGTGTCGACCGAGCCGGTCGGCATCTAGGCCACATCCGACGGCACCGGTTCAGCCGGCGCCGCCCAGGTCGATCGTCTGCTCGGCCGGGGTTGCGTTGGGGCCCTCGCCGGCGGTGTCGGTGCGAAACACGACGGTGACGTCGTCGTAGCCCAGCGAACCCAACATGGCCACCAGCATGTCCTCGGTGTTCTCCCGGGCCACCCCCTGAAGGTCGCTGGCCGCCGCTGCGGCCTCCATCTCATCCTCGGCCTGTACGTAGATCGCCTGATCGTCGACGGGCTGGTCGGAGACGAAGTCCTCCAGACGATTCAGCAGGCCGCGTTCACGGCTGTAGACGCGGGTCTTGGAGTTGTCGATGCGGGCGGTGGTCAACGTCGGCGGCGGAACGGTGACGACGACCGAGTTGTTCGCCTCGTCGATGGCGATGGCGTCCTCCTTGAGGCCGGAGAAGTCGACCTCGGCTTCGACGTCGCCGGCGGCGACCAGCAGGGTGCGCTCCCCGGCGATGATCGACGGGAGCCCCTCGACGTCGTTCTCGATGTCGACGACCACCTGGAAGGTGCCGGTGGCGGCCTTGAACTGGTTGAGCTTGGCGATGCGCTGCAGGACGGGGGTCTGGGTCCGGTCCACCGTGTTGGACCGTCCGAACACCGGGATGATGCCCGAGAGCATGAGGACGACCGCACAGGCCAGCGCCACCAGCACCGCCATGAAGCCGCCGCCGACGGCCATGCCACCGCGTCTGACGGCCGAGGACTGCTTGCGGCGTACACCCATGGGAAAGACGGTACCCGAGCCGATACGAAGTCAACCCCCGGGTGGGACGAATCCGACGCTGCGCGCGAAACGGGGGAGGCGCTGGTGGGCGCCTCCCCCGTTAAGGCTCGTTGGAGGGAGCCAGAACCACAACGACGGGCTGCTGCACGGTTGGAGGTGGGATGACAGTCAGTCGAAGTGGCTTCGCCGGTCACTATAGGCACTTTGACCCAGGGGTACAACCACTTTCGGTTACTTTCAGTGGAATTCCGACGCTCAGCGAACCCTCACCCACCAAGCGTGGGATGTCTCATCAGGTCAGTGACGCAACGTCGAAGCGCAACCGCGTACCGTCGATGTCGGTCGATCGGTCGAGTGGCCGGTCACCCTCCGCGTCCACCAGCTCGAGCTGGTCGGCCAGCGTGGCCGAGGCGATGTGGGCGCGGTGGGACTCGATCGCGTCGGACAACTCCACCGATTCCGGCGCCAGGCTGACGCGGATGCGGTCGGTGATCTGAAAGTCGGCGTCCTTGCGGGCCTGCTGGATGGCGCGCACGACATCGCGGGCGCGCCCCTCGGCGATCAGCTCGTCGGTGAGGGTCAGGTCGAGGCTGACCACGAGGTGCAGGTCGACCGAGCGGCCCTCGGGGTCGACCATGCGCACCGCCGCTGCCGCACGTGCCCCGTCGGCGGCGGCGCCGTCGTCGTTCGTCACGAAGGCCACCTCGAACTCGTCGGGACTCAAGGTCTGCCCGGCCACCTCGGCGGTGCCGTCGTCGTTCTGCGTCCAGGCGCCGGTGCGGGAGGCGGCGATCACCTGCTGGACCGCCTTGCCCAGGCGCGGCCCCAGCAGCTTGGCGTTGGGGCGGAGCACCGCCGTCCCGTAGGCGGACGGGTCGGTCTCGAACCGAAGCGCCTTGACGTTGAGCTCGTCGGCGATCAGCTCTGCGAACGGCTCGAGCGTCGGGGCCGATCCCCCCGCCACGACCAACTCGGCCAGCGGCAACCGGGTGCGTAGGCGGCGTTCCTCCCGGAGCGACAGCGTGGTCGACACGACGGCCCGCACCCGGTCCATCGCTCCGACCAACTCGGGGTCGGAGGGCAGCTCGCCGTCGGCGGGCCAGTCGGCCAGATGCACCGACTCCTCGCCGGTCAACCCGGTGTAGACCTCCTCAGCCACCATCGGCAACAGCGGCGCCACCAGGCGGCACAGTGTGGTGAGGGCCGTGTACAGGGTGTCGTACGCGTCGGCCTTGTCGGCGGCCGTGCCCCGGCCCGTCGGCGCCCAGAACCGGTCGCGGGATCGTCGCACGTACCAGTTGGTCAGCGCGTCGAGGTAGGCGGTCACCTGGTTGCAGGCGCCCGGGATGTCGTAGGCGTCCATCGCCTCGGTCATCGTGTCGCGCAGCTGCGCGGTCTTGGCCAGCAGGTAGCGATCGAGGGCGCCGGCGGCGTCGGTCCGGAACCTGGCCCGATTGCCGTCGATGTTCGCGTAGGTGGTGAAGAAGCTGTAGCTGTTCCAGATCGGGTTGAGCACGAGGCGGACCACCTCGGCGAACTCCCGGCCGTCCTCGGACACCCGCAGGTCGCCGCCCCGGATGATCGGCGAGCTCATCAGGTGCCAGCGCAGCGCGTCGGAGCCGATCGACTCCATCACCTCCTCGGGGTCGGCGTAGTTGCGGTGCCGCTTCGACAGCTTGCGGCCCTCGTGGTCGAGCACCACGCCGTGGCAGATCACGTTGGAGAAGGCGGGTCGATCGAACAGGGCGCCGGCGAGCACATGCAGCGTGTAGAACCAGCCGCGGGTCTGTGCGATGTACTCGACGATGAAGTCGGCGGGGCTGTGTTCGTCGAACCACTCGGCGTTCTCGAAGGGGTAGTGAACCTGGGCGAAGGGCATCGATCCCGACTCGAACCAGCAGTCGAACACCTCGGGCACGCGACGCATCGTCGAGTTGCCGGAGGGGTCGTCCGGGTTGGGCCGCACCAGGTCGTCGATGCCGGGCCGATGGAGGTCGTCGGGGCGCACGCCGAAGTCGGCGGCGATCTCGTCGAGGGAGCCGTACACGTCGACGCGGGGGTACGCCGGGTCGTCGCTCTGCCACACCGGGATCGGCGTGCCCCAGAACCGGTTGCGCGAGATCGACCAGTCGCGGGCGCCCTCGAGCCACTGGCCGAACTGCCCGTCGCGGACGTGGTCGGGAATCCAGTTGATGTCCTGGTTCAGCTCGACCAGTCGGTCGCGAAACGCGGTCACCTCGACGAACCACGACGACACGGCCCGGTAGATGATCGGGGTGTCGGTGCGCCAGCAGTGGGGATAGTTGTGGTCGTAGGTCTCCTGGCGCAGCACGACGCCCCGCTCTTTGAGGGAGGCGGTGATCAGTGGGTTGGCCTCGAGCACGTTGACCCCGGCCCAGTCGCTCACCTCGGCGGTGTAGCGGCCCTTCTCGTCCACCGGCGAGATCATCTCGAGGCCCGCCTCGGTGCCGAGGCGTTGGTCGTCCTCGCCGTGACCGGGGGCGATGTGCACGATGCCGGTGCCGTCGGTCGTGTCGACGAAGTCGCCGAGCAGCACCCGGAACGCCCCGTGCAGTTCGGCCTCGTCGGCGAAGTAGTCGAACATCGGCCGATAGGTCAGCCCCTCCAGGGCGTCGCCGGTGACCGTGCCCACCACGGTGCCGTCGCCGAGCTCCCGGGCGTAGTTGTCCCGGACGTCGCTGCCGATGATCGAGATCGTGCCGTCGAGCTCGACGAGGTCGTAGGAGACGTCGGCGCCGACGGCGACCGCCTGATTGGCCGGAAGGGTCCACGGGGTGGTCGTCCAGGCCAGCGCCACGATCGGCGTGTCGTGTGCGGACAGCCCGGCGGCCTGCGACAGGGTGGCGGCGCTGTCGGGCGTCAGCTCGAAGGCCACGGTCAGCGCCGGGTCCTGGCGGGGGCGCATTGCGTCGTCGAGGCGGATCTCGAAGTTGCTCAGCGGCGTCTCGGCCCCCCACGAGTACGGCATGACCCGCTTGGCCTCGTAGATCAGGCCCTTCTCGTAGAGCCGGGAGAACGCCCAGATGACCGACTCCATGTAGTCGGCGTCCATCGTCTTGTAGTCGTGCTCGAAGTCCACCCATCGGGCCTGGCGGGTGACGTAGCGCTCCCATTCGGAGGTGTAGCGCAGCACCGACGTGCGGCAGGCGTCGTTGAACCTGCCGACCCCGTAGTCGTTGATCGCCGCGTGGCCGGCCACCCCGAGCTGGCGCTCGGTTTCCATCTCGGCCGGGAGGCCGTGGCAGTCCCAGCCGAAGCGGCGCTCGACCCGCTTGCCCCGCATCGTCTGATAGCGGGGCACCACGTCCTTGACGTAGCCGGTGAGCAGATGGCCGTAGTGCGGCAGGCCGTTGGCGAAGGGCGGGCCGTCGTAGAACACGAACTCGTCGTCGGCGCTGCGGGCCTCGATCGAGGCCTGAAAGGTGTCCTGTGAGGCCCACCGGTCGAGGGTCGCCCGCTCGATCGCCGGGAAGTCGGCGCGGGTCGGCACCGTGGGATACGGGTTCGTGGAGTCCGCGGGTTGCTCGTCGGGGCTGAGGGGGGCCATGGACACCAGTCTGCCGGACGTGCCCGGTCGGGTCTCAACTCATATCCGGCGACGGCTCGGGGCGGCTCGGGAATTCGGAACGATACCCTTGACAAGGTTGTAGTTACATCGCTGTACTTACATCCCTGTCACCCAAGATGTAGGGCTTCAAGCCCGCTTCGGTGGCTGCTGACCACAAGATGTAGGGGTAGGGGAGCACATGGCCATCCAAGAAGATCTGCGTTCGATCGCACCGGACGACCCGTCCGGCCTCAGCGATCTGGAACACGGCGATGGCGCCGCCGAGGACGTCCCCCGCATGCGGGTGCGCAAGCGCGACGGCAGCCTCGACTCGGTCGATCTCAACAAGATCGTCGGCCGTGTCGAGCGCCGCGCCGTCGGTCTGGACGCCGTCGATCCGATGCGTGTGGCCCTGCGAACGATCTCCGGCCTCGTCGACGGCTCCACCACCGAGGAGCTGGACCATCTGGCGGTCCGCACCGCCGCCGCCCTGATCTCCGAGGAGCCCAACTACAGCCGCCTGGCCGCCCGCCTACTGGGCGTGATCATCGACGAGGAGGTGTCCCGCCTCGGCGTCGACTCGTTCTCCGACTCGGTGTCGCTGGGCGCCGAGGTCGGCCTGATCGGCGAGGAGACCGCGGCGTTCGTCGCCGCCAACGCCGCCGAGTTGAACGCCGCCATCGTTCCCGAGCGCAACTGGAACTACGAGTTCTTCGGGCTGCGCACCGTGTACGACCGCTACCTGCTCCGCCACCCGACCGAGCGCAAGGTCACCGAGAACCCGCAGTACTTCCTCATGCGGGTGGCGTGCGGCCTGGCCACCTCCACCGCGCAGGCGATCGAGTTCTACAACCTGATCTCCGCGCTCAGTACCTGCCCTCCAGCCCCACCCTGTTCAACTCGGGCACCACCCACCCGCAGATGTCCAGCTGCTACCTGCTCGACAGCCCCGAGGACTCCCTCGACGCGATCTACGACCGCTACAAGGACGTGGCCCGGTTGTCGAAGCACGCCGGGGGCATCGGCCTCAGCTTCAGCCGGATCCGGGCCCGCGGCTCGTTGATCCGGGGCACCAACGGGCTGTCCAACGGCATCGTGCCGTTCCTGAAGACGCTCGACAGCTCGGTCGCCGCGGTCAACCAGGGCGGACGCCGCAAGGGTGCCGCCTGCGTCTACCTCGAGAGCTGGCACGCCGACATCGAGGAGTTCCTCGACCTGAAGGACAACACCGGCGACGGCGCCCGGCGCGCCCACAACCTCAACGTCGCCAACTGGGTGCCCGACCTGTTCATGGAACGCGCCGAGCAGGACTGGCAGTGGTCGCTGTTCGACCCCAAGGAGGTGCCCGACTCGTCGACACCTACGGCGAGGAGTTCCGCACCGCCTACACCGAGGCCGAATCGGCCGGTCGCTACCTGCGCCAGGTCCCCGCTCGCGAGCTGTACGCCAAGATGATGCGCACGCTGGCCCAGACCGGCAACGGCTGGATGACCTTCAAGGACAGCTCCAACAACAAGTGCAACCAGACCGGCGCCTCCGGCCAGGTCGTGCACCTGTCCAACCTGTGCACCGAGATCCTCGAGGTGACCAACCAGGCCGAGACCGCGGTGTGCAACCTCGGATCGGTCAACCTGTCCGCGATGGTGCGGCCCGACGCCGACGGCCGGCTCGCCTTCGACTTCGAGCGGCTGGGCGACGTGGTGGCCCTGGCGCTGCCGTTCCTCGACCGGGTGGTCGACATCAACTTCTACCCGACCGACGCCGCCGGCAACTCCAACGCCAAGTGGCGCCCGGTGGGGCTCGGCCTCATGGGCCTGCAGGACGTCTTCTTCAAGCTGAAGCTGGCCTTCGACTCGCCCGAGGCCCGTGCCCTGTCGGCCAAGATCTCCGAGGAGATTTACTTCCACGCGCTGACCGCCTCGGCCAAGCTCGCCGAGGAGTCCGGCCCCCACGGCGGTTTCGCCGACACCCGGGCGGCGAGGGGCGACCTGCAGTTCGACCTCTGGGGCGTCACGCCGGAGGACACCGATCGCTGGGACGAGCTGAAGGCCCGCATCGCCGAGGTGGGGCTTCGCAACTCGCTGATGATCGCCATCGCCCCGACCGCCACGATCGCCTCGATCGCCGGCTGCTACGAGTGCATCGAGCCGCAGGTGTCCAACCTGTTCAAGCGCGAGACCCTCTCGGGCGAGTTCCTCCAGGTGAACACCTACCTGGTGCGCGAGCTGCAGAGCAGGGGGTTGTGGACCGAGGACATCATCGGCGCCATCAAGCGCTCCGAGGGATCGATCGCCCACATCGAGGAGATCCCCGCCGACATCCGCGAGCGGTTCCGCACCGCCTGGGAGCTGCCGATGCGCAGCCTGGTCGACATGGCGGCCGACCGCGGCGCCTTCATCGACCAGAGCCAGTCGCTCAACCTCTTCATGGAGTCGCCCAACATCGGCAAGTTGTCGTCGATGTACCTGCACGCCTGGAAGCGGGGGTTGAAGACCACCTACTACCTGCGGTCCCGCCCGGCGACCCGCATCAAGCAGACCAACTCCTCGAAGCCGACCCAGGCCGCTGCGCCCACCGACGGCGATGCCGTCAGCTGCTCGCTGGAGAACCCCGAGAGCTGCGACTCCTGCCAGTAGGGGAGCGCTAGCTGCACCCGGAAATCGCACCACCCACACCGTTCACATTGAAGAGAAGGCACCACACCCATGTCCTTGGCAGAGGCAGTCACCACCACGTCCACCCCGTACCTCGACGGCGCAGCGGCACCGTCGCTGGCGCCGTCGGCGCCCGATCGTCCGCTCGATGACCGCGGAGTCGAGGGCTCGGCGCTGCTCAACCCCGGCTTCAACCTGACGCTGCGGCCCATGCGGTACCCCGCGTTCTACGACATGTACCAGAACGCAATCAAGAACACCTGGACCGTGGAGGAGGTCGACTTCTCCGACGACGTCACCGACCTCAACACCCGGCTCACCCCGGCCGAGCAGCATCTCATCGGCCGCCTGGTGGCGTTCTTCGCCACGGGCGACTCGATCGTGGCCAACAACCTGGTGCTCAACCTGTACAGCCACATCAACAGTCCCGAAGCCCGCATGTACCTGTCGCGGCAGCTCTACGAGGAGGCGCTGCACGTCCAGTTCTACCTGACGCTGCTCGACACCTACCTGCCCAACCCGGAGGAGCGCAATGAGGCGTTCGCCGCCATCGACAACATCCCGTCGATCAAGGCCAAGGGCGACTTCTGCTTCAAGTGGATCGGCTCGATCTCCGAGCTCGACGAGTTGCGCACCAGGGAGGACCGAAAGGCGTTCCTGCTCAACCTGATCTGCTTCGCCTCCTGCATCGAGGGGCTGTTCTTCTTCGCCGCCTTCGCCTACGTGTACTTCCTTCGCTCGAAGGGCCTGCTCAACGGTCTGGCCGGCGGCACCAACTGGGTGTTCCGAGACGAGTCGATGCACATGAACTTCGCGCTCGCGGTCATCGACCAGGTGCGCGAGGAGGAGCCCGACCTCTTCGACGACGACCTTGAGGCGCAGGTGCGCCAGATGATGACCGAGGCGGTCGAGTGCGAGTACGCCTTTGCCGAGGACCTGCTGAGCCAGGGCGTCACCGGCCTGAGCCTGGCCGACACCCGCGAGTACCTGCAGTTCGTGGCCGATCAGCGCCTGGAGGCCCTGGGATACGCCCCGAAGTGGGGGTCCCGCAACCCGTTCGGGTTCCTCGACCTGCAGGACGTCCAGGAGCTGACCAACTTCTTCGAGCGCACCGTCGCCTCCTACCAGGTGGGCGTCGAGGGCACGGTCGGTTTCGACGACGACTTCTGAGCCCGTCGCAACCTGTGAGGGGTCCGGGGCTCGCGACGACGGCCCCACGGGGCCCAACTAGCATGACCGTTCTGTGCGGCGCGGCATCCTTCCCACCCTGGGCACTTTTCTACGCATCCTGGTGACCCTGGCGGTCGGGGTGGCGGGCACCGTCACCGCCACGCGCCTGCTGGCCGAGCAGGTGGGCGACACCGCGCACCTGGCCAACGTGCCCGAGCAGCCCGACATCGTGCTCGAGCAGCTCAACAGCCGCTCGGTGGTCTACGACGCCTCCGGCAACGAGCTGGCGATCCTGCGCCGGGCCGAGGACCGCGAGCTGGTGCCGCTCTCGCGCATCCCCAAGCAGCTTCAGGACGCCGTGGTCGGCATCGAGGACCGCAACTTCTACGACCACAACGGCGTCAACATCCGCGGCACCCTGCGGGCCCTGGTGGCCAACACCCAGGAGGGCGACATCACGCAGGGCGGCTCGACGATCACCCAGCAGCTGGTGAAGCAGTCGCTGCTGGGCACCCAGCAGACGGTGGAGCGCAAGGTGAAGGAGGCGGCGCTGGCCATCCGCCTCGAAAAGCAGATGCCCAAGGACCAGATCCTCGAGCGCTACCTCAACATCGTGTACCTCGGCAACCGCGCCTACGGCGTGCAGGCGGCCTCGCAGACCTACTTCAACAAGGACGTCGACGAGCTGCAGTGGCCCGAGATCGCCCTGCTCGTGTCGATCATCCCGAACCCGTCGGTGTACGAGCCGATCGATCACCCCGACACCTCCAAGACCCGGCGGGCGCTGGTGGCCAAGCGCCTGCGGGAGCTCGAGGTGATCACGCCCGACATCGAGAAGATGATCAACGCCGCGCCGCTGCCCACCGAGACCACGCCGGTGCCGGTCGGGGTGACCGAAAATCAGACGCAGGGCACCAACTACTTCGTCGAGGAGGTGAAGCGCACGCTGATCAGCAACCCGCAGATCGGTGAGGACCTGCTCTACAAGGGCGGGCTGAAGATCTACACCACCTTCGACCCGAAGGCGCAGGGCGACGCCGAGGCCGCCGTCATGGAGGAGACGCCCAACACCGACGGCAGGTTCATCTCGGCGCTGGCCGCGGTCGAGCCGGGAACCGGCAGGGTGAAGGCGCTGGTCGGTGGCCCGCTCGGCGGTGAGAACGAGTTCAACGCGGCCACGCAGCAGCCCGGTCGACAGCCCGGTTCGTCGTTCAAACCCTTCGTGCTCGCCACCGCCTTCAGCCAGGGTCGGGTTCCCAACGACACGATCTCGGGTCAGGGCCCGTGTTCGTTCAACAACCCCGGCGGCTACCCCAACCCGTACACCGTGTCCAACTACGAGGGATCCGGCGGTTCGACGACCAGCCTGAAGGAACAGACGATCCAGTCCAACAACTGCGCCTTCGTGCGGTTGGGCCAGCTGGTCGGCCAGGAGAAGGTGGTCGAGCTGGGCACGAAGCTCGGCATCGACGGGCTGCAGGCCAACATCTCGCTGCCGTTGGGCACCGAGGAGATCACCCCGCTCGACATGGCCGCCGCCTACGCCGCGTTTGCCGCCGACGGCCAGTACAACGCGGCCTACCTGGTGGAACGGGTGGAGAACGCACAGGGTCAGGTCATCCTCGAGCACGAGCCGGCGCCGTCGACGGCGATGAACCCCGAGGTGGCGCGCCTGGTCACCGAGGTGCTGCAGGCCAACGTGGAGCGCGGCACCGGCACCAAGGCCCGAATCTGGGGCCAGGAGGTCGCCGGCAAGACCGGCACCACCCAGGACTACGGCGACGCCTGGTTTGTGGGCTACTCGCCCTACATGGCCACCGCGGTGTGGATGGGCAACCGCGACTCGAACAACGTGAAGATGACCAACGTCGGAGGCATCAGGGTCACCGGCGGTTCGTACCCGGCCGAGATCTGGCAGGACTTCATGACCCGGGTGCACAGCGGCGTTCCGGCGCTCAGCTTTCCCCCGGCACCCAACTCGCGTTTCGGCGGCAGCCTCGGCTGAGCGCTCCGATCCGGCCGTGTTTGTGGCGGGGAGGGCGCATCGGGTTGGATGGGGCGGTGCAGGAACTCCTCGCCTTGCAGGCGCTCGACACCGAAGCCGACCAGTTGCGACATCGGTTGGCAACCCTTCCCGAGCGGGCGGAGGTTGATGCGGCCAAGCTGGTCGAGGCGCAGGCAGCGGATTCGCTTGCGAAGATCGACGAGCAGCGTCACGCGCTGGGGCGTGAGGTGAAGCGGTTCCAGGACGAGACGGCCTCGATCACCTCCCACATGGAGGAGGTGGAGGCGACCCTGTACGGGGGCACGGTGCGCTCGCCGAAGGAACTGACCGACCTCCAGAGCGAACTGAACTCGCTCAAGCGCCACCGGCGCGACGTCGAGGATCAGGAACTCGACGTGATGGAACAGCTCGAGCCGCTGGATGCCGAGGCGGCCAAGGTGCAGGCCACGGCCGACGCCGGCGCCGAACAACGAGCGGCCGCAGCGGCCCGGTTGGCCGCCGCCTCCGAGGTGCTCGAGGGCGAGCTGGCCGGGCTGTCCGAGCGCCGTGCCGAGGTGGCTGCAACCCTCGACGCCTCGTTGTTGGCCACCTACGAGCAGCTTCGTCAACAGTTCGGCGGCGTCGCCATCGCCCAGCTCAGCGGCGGCCGCTGCTCCGGCTGCCACCTCAGCCTGCCGGCGGTCGAGCTGGACACGATCAAGCGGGCGCCCGCCGACGCCCAGGTGACCTGCCCGGAGTGTGGCCGCCTCATGGCCCGCTAGGCCGGCCGAGCGCCGGTGTTCTTCTGGTATCTGGGGCTGTCGTGGGTGGCGGTGTGGTCGGTGTTTCGCAGCCCGGCCCTGGACTACCGCCTGGTCATGGTCGGCGCGGTGCTGCCCGTGGCCGAGCTGCCGTTCGGCACCGGGCCGCTGCACACGCTGCTGGCCCCGGTGGTGGCGCTGACCGTGGTGATGCTGGCCACCAGCGGCCGTCGCCTGGTGCGGCGACGCTGGTTGGGGTTGCCGATCGGCATGTTCGTCCATCTCGTGTTGGACGGGTCGGTGGCGCGCCCCGAGCTGTTCTGGTGGCCGGTGGGGGGCTCCGGAGCGTTCGGCGAGTCGTTGCCCGAGACGAGCGCCGGGATCTGGCTGTTGGCGGGCGAACTGATTGGCCTCGGCGCACTGCTGTGGGCGATCGGCCGCTTCGGCCTTGACGACGCCGAGCGGCGCGGCGAGTTCCTGCGCACCGGGCGGCTCGACCGCGACCTCACCGGCGCCGAACCCGACTCCGGCTGTTAGCCGAGCACGGCGCGGATCGTCGCGACCACCCGCTCCGGGTCGTTGGTGACGTCCTCCCACGTGAAGCGCAGCACCGTCCAGCCAAGCTCAGCAGCCTGCTGATCGCGTCGCCGGTCCCTCGCAAAGTCGTGTCGGCGTTGGTGCCACGAGCGGGAGTCCAACTCGACCGCCACCCGCTCGGCGAGCCAGGCGAGGTCGACCCGCCCCCAGGAAGCTCGGTATTGCTGCTCCGGCGGAGTGATGCCGGCGTGTCGCAGCAGTTCGATCATGCGTCGCTCGAGTTCGCTCTCCGAGCCCTCGTTGCGGGTTCGAGCAGTGAGCTCCCGGCGCAGGTCGCGGACGCCGCGCCGGCCACGATGGGCCACCCGTTCCAGCTCGGCGCAGCAGGCCCCGTGATCGGCGGCGCCGGACGCGAGGCTCATGTCGAGCACCCGCTGCCACAGGTTGGCGGACTCGGTGCCGGCGAGATCGACGATGGTGCGTTCCGGGGAGGTGACCGGGACCGACTCGACGTGTCGGCCGGGCACGACCCCGGCGGACACGTGAACCTCGACGAGCGGAGAGGAGGTGCGGTGCCGGTGGGGGACGGTGACGGCCAGCGGGCGACGCTCCAGACGGGCGCGCCGTGCGGCGCTGGGCGCCAGGCCGGGCAGCCCCAGCAGCAGACCGGCGCTGTGGTGGCTGATCACCCCGCCGACGGTGAGCGTGGCCGCCCGGCAGCGCTGCACGTAGGTGATCGGCCCTGGCGACAGCACCAACGCTGCGCCCAAGGGCTGCCAGTCGCCGTCGTTCAGCCGGCGCCGGATCTGCTTGGCGGACAGTCCGAGCGCCCGCACCTGGCTGCGGGAGGCCACGCCGTTCTGACGTGTGCGAAGGTCGCGCAACCGCGGGTCGGAGGCCATGGCCTCAGCATCGCCGGCGGTGACCTTCGCGTCCACGGGGACCGCGACCCATCGGTGTCGAACGCGTTGAACTGCCACAGGTGTGCCCTGGGAGGGCACGTTCGTGGCGGTTCAACGCGACGGGGCTAGAACTCGATGGCGGAGAGATCGGGGTGCCAGGCCTTGGCGCGGTCGACCGCGTCGGCCCAGCGGTCGCCATCGAAGGCGCCGTTGGGTTCGATGACCTCGGCCGGGTCCCACTGTTCGGCAAGCGAGGGCACCGAGTCGAACCAGCCCAACGCGACGCCCGCGGCCAGGCCGCCGCCCCGGGCGGTGGCCTCGAGCACGGGCGAGACCTCGACGGGGCGCCCGATTGCGTTGGCCAGCGCCTGGACGAAGGTGCGGTTCTGCGACATGCCCCCGTCGATGCGAAGGGCGTCGATGGCGGCGCCGGAGTCGGCCTCGGCGGCGGCCAGCAACTCGGCCCCGCGCCGGGCCACCCCCTCGAGCACGGCGCGGGCGACGTGTGCCTTCGTGCTGCCACGGGTGAGGCCGAACAGGCCGCTCCGGGCGCCGTAGTCCCAGTGCGGGGTGCCCAGCCCGAGCGGCGCCGGCACGAACACGACGCCGTCGGTGTCCTCCACCGAGGCGGCCAGCCCGTCGGATTCGGAGGGGTGCCCGATCAGCCCCAGGTCCTCGCTGAGCCACTCGACGTTGGTCCCGGCGGACAACATGATCGCCTCGAGGGCCCAGGTGGGGGCGCCGTCGGCGGACCACCCGGCGATCGGGAAGCACCCGGCGGCGGTGCGGGGCACCGTGGGGCGGTCGCCCGGCGTGCACACGTCCAGCATGGCGCCGGTGCCGAAGGTGGCCTTGGCGGCGTCGGGCACGACCGCGCCCTGGCCGATCATCGACGCCTGCTGATCGCCGAGCACCGCCAGCAGGGGAGGGCCACCGGCGAGGCGGTCCAGGGTCCCCAGGTGGCCGAGCGAGTCGCCGATCGCGGCCAGCGACTCGGCCGGGATGTTCAGCGCGTCGAGGACGGCCGGGTCCCAGGCGTCGGCGGTGAACTTGGCCAGCCCGGTCACCGAGGCGTTGGACGCATCGGTGACAAATGTCGAACCGCCAGAGAGGTGCCAGGCCAGCCAGGTGTCGATCGTGCCGCTGAGCAGGCCCCTGGAGCGGTCGGGGTCCGCCTCGGCGAGGATGTTGGCCACCTTGGTGGCGCTGTGGTTGGGGGCCAGCCGGAACCCGTCGGCGGCCAGCACCAGGCAGTCGCCGACCGTGCGGAGGTCCTGCCAACCCTGGCCGGGTGCGACGGGGCGGCCGGTGGTCGGATCCCACACGACCGTGCTGGCCCGCTGGTTGGTGATCGCGACCCCGTCGGGCGGGCCGTCGGCCTCGATCGAGGCCGACGCCAGGCTCAGCGCCGAGTCGGCCAACGCTTCCGCGTCGAACTCGACCAGGCCCGGCGCCGGGGTGCTGGGAAGCGCCGGCGCCCGCCGTTCGCCGAACAGGGTCCCGTCGGGCCGGGCCCGAACCACCCGAATCGAACTGGTGCCGACATCGATGATCAGGACGCTCATGAACTACCTCCGGGATTGGCGGCCGCACCGGCGCGGCGGTGGCCGATGGCCGCCCCGATCATGCCGCAGGTGGCCATCAGCACGGCGAGGTAGGCGACGCCCACCACCGTGCCCAGGTCGAGGCCACCCGAGGCGGCGGCGACGACCAGGCCGACCGCCTGGACCGCCAGATAGCCCGCCGCCGCGGCGGCGGCGCCGTTGGGCAGCGGCCGGTCCGGTGCCCGGGATCCGGCCCGCCAACCGCCGACGCCGGCGGACAGGAGGATCAGCAGTGAGAACACTGCGGCGACACCGGCCGACGGTTCGCTCCGTCCGGCCTGCGCCGCCCAGTTGGCCAGCGCCAGGGGCCCGCACAACAGCGCGGTGACTAGCCCGCCGTGCAGCACCGCCTCCGTCGACAACGACGCCGGCGGGGAAGCGCCCCCGTCGGGTCCGGTCGGCCCCGACGGAAGGCTCATCGGGCCCGGCCGGGGGCCGTCGGGGCATCGGTCTCGCGGGGGACCGGCCCCAGCCCGAGGCCGCCCGGGTTGAGCAGGCCGGCGGGGTCGAGCGCCGACTTGATCGCTTGCAGCACCCCGAACCCGCCGCCCAACGCGTCGGCCATGAACGGTGCCCGGCCGATGCCCACGCCGTGGTGGTGCGACAGCGAACCTCCGCCGTCGAGCACCGCCCGGGTGGCCACCTCCCAGGCTCGCTGGTGATAGGCGGTGCGCTCATCCGGCTCCACCCCTCCGGCGAACGTGAAGTACAGGCACCCGCCGTCGAGGTAGCTGTGCGACTGGTGGGTCGAGGCGGCCAGGGTGCCCTCGACGCCGGCGAGCGCGTCGACGACGTCGCGGGCGAGCGGGCCCAGCACGCTCCACGGGCCGGAGACCTCCATCGTGTCGACGACGAACCCCTTGCCGATGAGCTCCTCGAGTTCGGCCACGTTGTTGCGTCGCTGCATCCAGCGTTCGACCAGCTCGACGTCGGCGGTCGAGCCCGTGCGTCGGGCCTCCTCGTCCAACACGCCGAGGGTGGCCTCGACGATCGCCGGGTCGCCCTCGTCGAGCGCGAGCAGGAGGGCGACGTCCCCCGTGCCGAAGCCCCGATCGGCCTCGACCGCGTCGTAGAGCCGCAGCACCGCCGGGGTGGCCCCGCGTTGCACCGTGCGCCGCATGGCGTCGAGCGCCTCGTCGAAGGTGGCGAAGGAGTAGGCGGAGCGGCCCTCCGCCGTCGGCAGCGGCCGGGCCCGCAGATGCACCCCGACGATGACGCCGAGCGTGCCCTCCGAGCCGACGAACAGCTGGGTCAGGTCGGGGCCCTGGGCGGCGCGCGGCGCACCCCCGGTCGAGATCAGCGTGCCGTCGGCCAACACGACGTCGAGCCCCACCACCAGATCCTCGATCTTGCCGTAACGCGCCGAATACTGACCGGCGCCCCGGCACGCCACCCAACCGCCCACGGTGGACAGCGCCATCGACTGGGGCCAATGGCCAACGGTGAGCCCGTGGTCCGCCCGCAGGGAGTCCTCGAACACGTCGCCGAAGGTGCCGGGCAGCACCGAGACGATCGCCGAGTCCTCATCGACCGAGGTGATGCCCGACAACCCACAAATGTCGAGGGCGACGCCGCCGGTGAGCGGCACCGAGGCGCCCAGCACCCCCGAGCGACCGCCGGTGACCGTCAGGCACCCCGTCGGCGGCGCAGGCCGTGACGACGGCGATCACCTCGTCGACGTCGGTGGGCCGGGCGACCGCCCCGGCCAGCGCCGGCACCTGCCCGTCGGTGGCCCACACCAGGCCGATCGGCCACCAGTCGCGGAGTGCTCGGCCAGGGTGGCCGGGGTGACATCCACCTCCACCCCCGTGCCGGCCAGTCGCTCGACGAAGCCCTCGGGCAAGGGCGTCTCCAGCCCGAACCTCGAGGTGGCGTCGGCGGGGTCGTCGGCCAGGGCGATCCCGGGTGTCGGGGCGCCGGCCCCCAGCGGGTGGGGGCGGGCGGGTTCGGAGAGGTGCATGGTGGTCCTTGTCGGTCGGTCAGGCGCGGGTGCCGGTCGGCGCTCCGGCGGGGATCCGGTGACCCGCCTCGGCGGCGAGTTCGGCGTCGACGATCGCCTCGAAGTCGGCGACCTGGCGGGCGGTCTCGGCGTCGTCCCAGCCGAGCAGCGGGGCGACGTCGGCGGCCACCGCCGGGGCGGCCCGCCTGGTGGCCTCCCGGTCCAGCAGCAGCGCCCGCGTCCTGCGGCTGAGGAGGTCGACGAGCGTGGTCGCCATCTCGAAGCGGACCGAGTGCCGGGCTTCCGCCCGCAGGTAGGGCAGCCCGGACACCATCGGCTCGGCCAGGCTCGGATCGGCGGCGACGTCGTCGAGCAGTGGCCGCGTCGCCGCCGTAGCGGCGGGCGAGGTGTTCACCGGTCTCCCTGCTCAGCCCGATCGACTCGGCGGCGCCGGCGACGTGCTCCCACCCGTCGGCGCCTCGGAGGCGAAGGCGGGCGGTGGGCGACTTGCGGGCCACGTCGACCCCGGCCGGCCCCAACAGCGAGTCGATCACCTCGTCGACGGCGTCGGCGGCCATCTGGCGGTAGGTGGTCAGCTTGCCGCCGGTGACGGTGACCATGCCGCTGGGGGAGGTGAGCACCTGGTGGCGGCGCGAAAGATCAGCGGTCCGTCCGCCCGAGTTCTCCGAGCCGGCGACCAGCGGACGAAGTCCCGCCCAGGTGCCGGTGACGTCGTCCGGGGTCAGGCCGGCGCCCGTCCAGCCGTTGACCGCGTCCAACAGGTAGGCGACGTCCTCGGGGGTGCACTGAGGGTCGTCGACCGGGCCGTCGTAGGTGGTGTCGGTGGTTCCGACGTAGGTGTGGTCGCCCCAGGGCATGACAAAGACCGACCGGCGGTCGCCCTTGACCGGCAGGATGACGCCGACGTCGTTGCGCACGCGGTCCCACGGCACGGTGACGTGGATGCCCTTGGCGGGGCGGATCGACTTGGGGTGGGTCGCCTCGTCCAGCGCCCGGACGTCGTCGGCGAACACCCCGCCGGCGTTGACGACGGCGGTGGTGGCGATCGTGAAGCGCTCGCCGTCCGCCTCGACCTCGACGCCGTCGATCACCCGCCCCGGCGTCTTGTGCAGCCCGAGGGCCCGCACCCGGTTGGCGGCGGTCGCCCCGTGGTCGAGCACGGCGCTGCGGATGACGGTCAGCACCAGCCGGGCGTCGTCGGCGGAGGCGTCGTAGTACAGGTAGGCGCCGCCGATCTTGTCGGCGGGCAGGGTGGGCATGTGGGCGATCGCCTCGTCGGTGTCGATGCGCTGGTGAAACCGACCGATGCGCCATCCGCCGGTGACGTCGTAGGCCCACATCGCCGCCCCCATCGACCGGGCCAGCTTCTTGGGCACCAGCCCGCCCTTGGCGAACAGCGGGAGGAGGAACGGCTGGATGTCCACCAGGTGGGGGGCGTTGGAGAGCAGGCGCCGGCGCTCGTGCAGCGCCTCGTACACCAGCGAGACGTCGCCCTGCTGGAGGTAGCGGAGCCCACCGTGTACCAGCTTGGAGCTCTTCGACGAGGTGCCGGAGGCGAAGTCGCCGCCCTCGATCAGCGCCGTGCGGAGGCCGCGAGCGGCGGCGTCGAGGGCCACCCCGGCGCCGGTGATGCCGCCTCCGATCACGACGAGGTCGAAGGTGTCGGTGCGCAGCGAGTGCAGCGCATCGGATCGATCGAAGGAGGTTTCGGCGAGTTCTGGCACGGGGTGCTCCGGGTGGGTCTGGGGCGAGGCAAGCGTACGGCCTGGCCGGTGCCCGCCGCGACTCACCGTGCCGGCCGGTGCCGGCCGGCACGGTCCGCGTTGTCGGCCACACCCACCGCTAGGGTCATCGGCGCAGCGGGGAGAGCGGCATGGACACGCGCGACCTCACTCACACCCCGATGCACCCCCACCCACCGGCCCGGTCGCGACCGGCCGACTCCGGGCGACGGTGGGCCCCCGTGGTCGTCGGCGCCCCGGTCGGGGAACCCCGCTGGGACGACCTCACCGAGGAGGACCTCGAGGACCCGATGAGCGGCGTCCATCCGGTGGTGGAGGGCGAGTGGCTGATCGACCTGACCGATGGTGGCGATCACGGGTTGCGCAGCGAACCCGCGGCCGAGGCGGTCGCGTGGTGGGACGTGCCGATCTGGAAGCCGCCCCGCCTGTTCCTCGTGCTGGGCGCACTGGTGCTGACCGTCGTCGTCTGGCCGATGTCGTCCAAGGGGCCACGCCTGGAGCCGCCGGCGCCGCCGGCGTCGGTGACGAGGCCGGTCGGGTGGCGGCCGACGACGCCGCTGATGCCGGTTCGGGAGCGTTCGGCCGCCCGTGGTCGACCGAGGTCGCGGGCGTCCTGACGTTCCTCGGCAACCCGACGAGGAGCTTCAACGGTCTGGGTCCCCTTCCGAGCAGCCCCCGGGTGCTCGACCGCCGTACGCCCCCGGGGATGGGCGCCGGCCCCAGCAGCCAGACGCTGGTGGCCGAACGCTCCGACGGCCGAACCTGGGCGGTGACCGCGGGCGCCGACGGACGGGTCGGGTTCACCGATGCCGCCACCGGCGAGGAACTGCTGGCACCGCTGGCCACCTCGCGCGCGCTGCGCGGCACGCCGACGCTGGACCCGGACGGCTATCCGCTGCTGTACGTGGGCGGCGACGACGGCGAGCTGCGGGTGGTGGCGCTCGACCGGGGCAACCGCCCGGAGGTGTTGTGGAGCCTCCGTTCGTCGTCGATCAGCCCGTCGCAGTGGGGCACCGACTGGGTGGGGTCGTCGCTGGTGCGCGGCGACCTGCTGTTGGCCGCCGGCGGCAACTCGAACCTGCACGTCATCAGGCTGAACCGTTCGATCGACGCAACGGGCAAGGTGCGGGTGGCCCCGGAACTGGTCGCGGCGCTGCCCACCTGGGACGAGGAGCTGGCCGGCGTGCTGGGCGACCGGGAGACCGGCGTCGACGCGTCGATCGCGCTCGACGGGCACACCGCCTGGGTGGCCAACGGCGGGGGCCTCCTCACCGGCTGGGACCTGGCGCCGCTGGACTGGGGCGGCGAACCCCGCCAGGTGCTGCGCTTCTGGGCGGGGGACCGGGTGGCGACGTCGGTGACGCTGGATGAGACCGGAGCGGTGTACCTGGCCACCAGCGGCAGCCGCACCAACGAGCGAACCGCCGAGCTGGGGCGGGTGATGAAGCTGGATCCCTCCAATCCCGACGACCCGCTGGTGTGGTCGAGCGCCGGCTCGCCACTCGGCGACTCGGGCGTGGTCGGCGCGCCCGTCGTTACCGCCGGGCTGGTGGTCGTTGTCGGCGAGGAGGGCAGGCTCGTGGGCTTCGAGCGGGTGTCGGGCGAGGTGCTGTGGGCCCGCCGGGTTCCGTCCCCGGCGCGGGCCACCCCGGTGATGGTCGACGGTGCGATGGTGCTGGGCAGCTGCGACGGGCTGCTGCGTGCCTGGGACCTGGGGTTGGACGGGATCTCGGAGCGCTGGTCGGTCAACGTCGGCGGCTGCATCGAGTCGCCGGTGACCGCCTGGGGCGGTCGGCTGTTCGTCAGCCAACGCGACGGCGGCCTGGTCGTGGTCGGCGACCCCGCCGACGGGTGACCATCGAGGCCACCTAGGGCGGTCGTGATGACATGATCAGTGACGCTGCGTGGTGGATCGGCTAGCGTCACCTGGGAATCACACGGGGGCGGCGGTTCGCCCGGTTCGAGGGAGCGCAACATGTCGGGGTTCGGCACTCAGCAACGGCGGAACGAGCGGGGGGCGGCGAGCCGGTGGGCGGTCGCCGGTGTCGGCGTCGTGGCCCTCCTCGGGGTGATCGGGGTCACCGCCGTGGCGCAGGGCGGGTCCGACGGTTCCGAGGTGGTCACCCGGGCGGAGGCGGCGCTGGAGCGCGCCGACATCTCCGGCGCCGAGGTGGAGGAACGCGACGGGGTGGTCACCGTGTCCGGGGTCGACGCCGACCAGACGGCCCGGATCCCCGACGTGCTTGCCGGGGTCGAGGGGGTGGAGGACATCAAGATCGATGCCTCCGGCGCGGCCACCGGGCCGGTCGAGTCGGCGACCGGTGACGGGGCCTCGGAGGACGAACCCACCACCACCACCACCACCACCGAGGAGGCCGAGCCCGACGAGACCGACCAGCCCGACGAGACGGCCGAAGCCGACCTTCCCACCGATGAGTTTCTGACGACGCCCGAGCCGCCCGGTGCCGTGCCCGACGTGCCGCTGCCCGAGGGCGCCGAACGCATGGGCGTGTATCAGGGCGGCAAGCTCTACCTGATCGGCGACGTGCCCAGCTACGAGGAGGGCAACCGACGCATCACGGCCACCCGCGAGATCCTCGGCGAGGACGGCGTGATCAACCTCTACGAGGTCGATGCCGACACCTCCACCAACGACGACGGTCTCATCATCGTCGCCGAGCCCTTCGTGTTTCCGCCCAACTCCGCGGTGCTGCCCGAGGAGTTCTTCGGCCTGGCGGAGATCGGCGTCGCCATCATGAAGCGCTTCCCCAACGCCGAGATGAAGATCACCGGCCACACCGACACCTCCGGCTCGGCCGAGCTGAACACCAAGCTGTCCCAGGATCGTGCCGACTCGCTGAAGACCTACATGGTGGATCGGGAGATCGAGCCCGATCGGATCAGCGCCGAGGGCAAGGGCTCCTCGTAGCCGGCGTTCCCCAACGACACCGCCGCCAACCGTGCGAAAAACCGACGCATCGCGGTGAGCCTCGAGGATTCTGAAGGGCGAGTAGCTACGGTTCGGCCATGGCCGACGTGTTTCACCTGGGGTTGTCCGCACGTGACCTGGACGGGGCCACCCTGGCGATCGTGCCGGGCGACCCCGGTCGGGTGGAGCGGATCGCCTCGAGCATGGAGGGTCCGAGACCCCTGGCGAGCCGTCGGGAGTTCACGTCCTGGTCGGCGGTGGTCGGCGGTCGGCCGGTGGTGGTGTGTTCCACGGGCATCGGGGGGCCCTCGACGTCGATCGCGGTCGAGGAGCTCGCCCAGCTGGGGGTTCGAACGTTTCTCCGGGTGGGCACGACCGGCGCCATCCAACCCGACATCGAGGTCGGCGACCTGATCGTCAGCACGGCGTCGGTTCGCCTCGACGGCGCCGCCGACCACTTCGCCCCGATCGAGTACCCGGCGGTGGCGGACTTCGAGTGCACGACGGCCCTGGTGGGCGCCGCCCGGGCGCTGGGTGTGCACCACCACCTCGGCGTGACCGCGTCGTCGGCCACCTTCTATCCGGGCCAGGAGCGCTACGACACCTACTCGGGCCGGGTGGCCCAACGCTTCGAGGGCAGCCTCGAGCGGTGGCGGGCGATGGGGGTGCTCAACTTCGAGATGGAGTCGGCCACGCTCTTCACGATGTGCTCGTCCCAGGGGCTGCGGGCGGGATGTGTCGCCGGGGTGCTTGCCAACCGCGCCACGACTGAAATCCCGGACCAGCACGTCGCACTCGGGGTGGAGGACACGGCGATCCGGGTGGTCGTCGAGGCGGGCGGGCGCCTGAATGGCGACTACTCAACGGCGTAGCCTAACCGCACACGGTGAGGTGTGTCGCGACGGTGTGACGGAACGTGACGTCCCCTCGTAGTGTTGCGGCCCGATTCGGCGCAGGCCACGTGAAGGGACGTCATCGATGGGGTTGAGTGCATTCTCCGGGCGAGGAAACGACACCGGTGCGGCGGGGCGCTGGACCGTGGTGGCGGTCGGGCTGCTGGCATTGACCGGGCTGATCGTGGCCACCCTGGTGGCGACGGGCGGCGAGTCGGGTTCCTCCGAGCTGGTGACGCGGTCCGAGGCGGCGCTGGAGCGGGCCGGGATCTCGGGTGCCGAGGTCGTCGACGTCGACGGGCGCCTGACCGTGTTCGGCGTCGACGCCGAGGACTCCGCGAGGATTCCCGACGTGCTCGCCGGGGTCGAGGGCGTCGACGACATTGAGGTGGACGCCCAGACCGGCGATTCGGCCGACGCCCCGGCCGAATCGACCGAACCGGAGGCACCCGTCGAGAACGAGGAGGACGCCGCCGACGGCGACTTCCCCACCGACCGGTTTCTGGCGACGCCCGACGCACCCGAGGAGGTGCCCGACGTCCCGCTCCCCAAGGGGGTCGAGCGGATGGGCGTCTACCAGGGCGGCAAGATGTTTCTGGTGGGCCGGGTGCCCAGCTACGCCGACGGCAACCGCCGCCTGAACGCCAGCAAGGAGATCCTCGGCGAGGACAACGTCTACAACCTCTACGAGATCGACCCCGACACCTCGCCGGGCGACGACGGGGTGATCATCGTGGCCGAGCCGTTCGTCTTCCCGCCCGAGTCCGCCGAGCTGCCCGAGGAGTTCTACAGCCTGGCCGACCTGGGCGTCGCCGTGATGGTGCGCTTCGAGAACACCGAGATGACGATCACCGGGCACACCGACACGTCGGGCAACGCCGCCGACAACGACCGACTGTCCGAGGAGCGGGCCGAGTCGTTCAAGGCCTACCTGGTGGACAAGGGCGTCGACGAAAGCCGCATCGCCACCGAGGGCCTGGGATCCTCCGACCCGGCGTTTCCCAACGACACCGCCTCCAACCGGGCCAAGAACCGGCGCATCGAGGTGTCGCTGAAGGGCCTGCTGCTCGGGGAGTAGCGGTGTGCTGGTGAGTCGGCCTGTAGGCGGGGTTCTGTCCGGGGCGCCGTCGCCGGCGATCCCCTGGATGACCATCCATCTCAGCGGCCGACCCGTAGGCGCCGAAACCGGGGTTTCGGGGGACGGGCCGCCCCAGCGCCTACTGCTTGGCCTTGCACCGGATGGGGGTTGCCAGCTGCGACGGTCGCCCGCCGCACTGGTGCGCTCTTACCGCACCGTTTCACCCTTGCCTGTGCCCGGCGAACCGGGCCATCGGCGGTCTGTTCTCTGCTGCCCTGTCCGCGAGGTCGCCCCCGCCTGAGTCGCCTCAGCATCCTGCCCTGTGGAGCCCCGACCTTCCTCGACCGGGTCCCGGCCCATGGGGCCGTGCCCGGCCGCGGTCACCCGACCGACTCACCAGCGGGCTCAGTGTGACAGCTACACGGCGTAGCCGCCATCCACGGCGAGGTGCTGGCCGGAGATGTAGCCCGCCCGGCCCGAGGCGAGGAAGCACACGGCCTCGGCCACGTCGTCGGCGTCGCCGAACCGTCGGAGGGGGATGTTGGCCGTGGCGGCGTCGAAATCGGCCTGGGCCAGGTCGCCCGACGCCGTGAGTTGCTGCGCCATGCCGGCGGTGGTCATGCCCGGCCCGACGCAGTTCACCCGGACCCCGAAGCGGCCCTCCTCGGCGGCGAGTCCCCGGCACAGCTGCTCGACCGCCCCCTTGCCGGCGGCCGAAAGGCCGTCCCGGACCGGATACCGGCGGGTGGCGGCGGTCGTGACGGCGACGATCGAGCCCGCGGTCGCCCGGAGGTGGGGGAGCGCCGGTTGGGCCACGTTGAAGAACCCGGCGATCTCCTCGGTCATCTGCGGGGCGAGCTGATCGGGTGCGATCCGACTGAGGTGGCGCTGGGGCACCAGGGGACCGGCGGCGTGCACCAGCGTGTGCAGGCCGTCGCCCCCGACGTGGTCGACGAGCTCGGCGGCCGCCTCGGGGTCGGTGGCGTCGAGCCGGTGGGCGGTCGCCCGCCGTCCCATCGCCTCGATGGTGGCGACCACCTTGGCCGCCCGCTCGTCGTTGGACCGGAAGGTGATCGCCACGTCGGCGCCACGCCGGGCCAGCAGCACCGCCACGGCCGAGCCCAGCCCGCCGGAGCCTCCGGTGACGAGTGCGATGCCCCTCAGGCCGGCGAAGTCCTGGGGTTCGGGCGGCCCGGGGGGTTGCGGGCTCATCCGACCGGCCGGGCGAACGCGGTGGTCTCGAGGTACTCCTCGAATCCGACGACGCCCATCTCGCGGCCGATGCCCGACTGCTTGACCCCGCCGAAGGGCACGTCGGCGCCGTACCAGACGCCGCCGTTGATCGACATCGTGCCGGTGCGGATACGGCGGGCGACGGCCAGCGCCCTGGCCTCGTCGGCGCCGAAGACCGCCCCGGACAGGCCGTAGATCGAGTCGTTGGCAAGGCGCACGGCGTCATCATCGTCGTCGTAGGCGATCGCCACCAGGACCGGACCGAAGATCTCGTCGGTGGCCACCGCCATCCCGGGCGTGACATCGGCCAACAGCGTCATCTCGAAGTAGTGACCGTCGGGGAGCGCGTCGGGGCGTCCACCACCACAGACCACGCGAGCGCCGGCGGCCTCGGCGCCGCGCACGTAGCCGTCGACGCGTCGCCACTGGCGGTCGCTGATCAGCGGGCCCAGCATCGTGGCGGGGTCGGCCGGGTCGCCGGGGGTCATCGCGGCCATCATCTCGGCGATGGCGGTCACGCCCTCGTCGTAGCGCGACCGTGGCAACAGCACCCGGGTGGTCAGCGCGCATCCCTGCCCCGCCACGGTGGCCGTGCCGAATGCAGCCGTGGCGGCGGCCAGGCCGAAGTCCTCGACGTCGTCGAGCACGATCGAGGCCGATTTCCCGCCGAGCTCGAGGAACACCTTGGTGACGTTCGCCGACGCCGCCTCCATCACCCGCCGGCCGGTGGCGGTGGACCCGGTGAAGCTGATCATGTCGACGCGGGGGTCCCGGGTGAGCAGCTCGCCGATCGTCGGGTCCGACGACGTGACGATGTTGAGCACGCCCGCCGGCAGGTCGGTGTGCTCGGCGACGAGGCGACCGAGCGCGAGGCCGCACCACGGGGTCTCC
>JAWKIE010000018.1:0-86322 GCA_041394485.1 Microthrixaceae bacterium | reverse complement strand
AGGGCTTTGTCGGCTGCGTGACGGTTCCGCCAGCGGATGTAACGGCGGATCATTGAGGCCTGTTCTTCGTGTGAGCCGTGATCGGTGCCGTCAAGAGTGAAGTAGCGCAACGCTTGGAACTGGGCTTCGATCCGGTTCAGCCACGACGAATAGGTCGGTGTGTACGCGAGCTCGACGTTGTTCGCAGCCGCCCACTCACCAACACGCCGGTCGGTCTTGGTCGAGAGATGCGGCGAGAAGTTGTCCAACACGATCGCGATCCGGACATCCGCAGGGTGCAATGTCCGGAGATATCGGCAGAACGCGAGGAACTGGGTGCGGCCCTTCTTCTTCACGACGTGCCCATAAAGCCGGTCGGTCGACAAGTCATATCCGGCCATCAGATGGCGGACCCCATGAGGACGGTTGTACGTCGCCCGACGACGACGTCGACGTGGTGCTTCGACGTCGCCTTTCCCGGCAGCTTTCGAAGCCCATTGTTTGCCGGGGTGTGGCATCAGGTTGAGCGGCCCGAACTCGTCCATACAGATCACCACCTGCGGATCCCCCTCCCCAGGCTCCACATGACCATCCGCGATGGCGTACAGCTCCAGGATCCGGTTCTTCTTCGCTTCGAAATCCGGGTCGTTCGATGCTTTGAACGTCTTGATCACTTGAAACGAGACGCCTTCCTCGCGGAGCAGAACCCGGAGGCCTTCATGGCTGATGTCGTCGACCACCCCCTCAGCCACAACGAACTCAGCGAGCTTCGACAACGACCACGTCGAGAACGGCAACCCATGATCAACAGGCCGCGACAAAGCGATCTTCTTGATGTTCTGTCGTTCGGGGAGCGTGAACTTCGGTGGCCGACCACCCGAGTATTTCGGGGCCAAGGAATCGAACCCGTCCGCGTTGAAGTTGTGGATCACCTCCCGGACACGATCCTCCGACGTGAACGCGATCCCAGCGATCGTGGGGACGTCCATCCGCTGGGCGGACCACAACACGATCTGGGCTCTACGCCATCGGACAACCGACCCCGAACCCCGACGGATGATCGACAACAACTTGTTGCCCTCCTCCGGAGCCAGATCGCGCACATACACACGTTCAGCCATACCCGAAATCAAAACAGACCCCGACCATCAAGTGGTGGACGCGACCCCACCAACATTCCCAGTCACGGCACTAGAGCAACCGGGCCCGATCGAGGTCGGCCTCACAACGGACTCGTGGACGAGCGGACCTGCGGTACACACGTGGTGCGATCGCCGAGGCCGGCCTCCCGAGCGCGGATCAGCGCTTGGACCCGGTCGGTCACCTGAATCTTGTTGAACACGACCGAGAGCGTGTTGGCGACCGTTTTGGCGCTGATCCCGAGGATGCGGGCGATCTCGTGGTTGCTGTCACCGGCCGCCAGCAGGTCGAGCACCTGACGCTGGCGGGGCGTCAGGTGTCTGAACGGATCGGCGCCCCGGACGCGACCGGAGTCGGCCACCAGATGCAGCACGTCCCCGGCCACGCCCGAGCTGAAGATCGCGGTGCTGGCCGCGACCGCGCAGATGGCATGAACGACCTCTCCGGGTTGGGCGTCCTTGGAGACGTAGCCACGAGCCCCGGCGCGTATGGCGTCCAGCACCGACACCTCGTCGTACCGTCCGGTCAGCGCCAAGACGCCGACGCCGGGCGAACGTCTGAGGAGTTCGCGAGTGGCCTCGATCCCGCCGAGCACCGGCATGCCGAGGTCCATGACGACGACGTCGGGGCGGACGATGCGGCACACGTCGAGCGCCTCCAACCCGTTGGAGGCCTCCCCCACCAAGGCGATCGAAGGCTGCTGCTTCAGGATGCCGCGGAGCCCCTCGCGAACGATCGGATAGTCGTCCACCGCCACCACCCTGATCATCGGCCGGCCCACGCGGTCGTCAGCCGTCGATCCGCCACGAGCCGACGGGCTCGAAATGCCGGAGCCGTCGGATGGCGGCCGAGCGAAACGCATCCGCTCATCTTTCTCCTCGACGACCGATTCGTCACCCGGTACCACTCAGCGCGGCGACGGGAGATCATCCCGGGTCACCCGGGACATGACCCTCTTGTGCGGCGACGGACCCGGTGCCCACAATCGCCGCAGCGGTTGGGGGTTCGACTCATGGAGACATCATGAAGAACTCAAGGCTCCGCCCGGCCCGGTTGGCGCTGCGTACGCTCACCGTGGCGGCCTTGGCGACCACAACGCTCACCGCCGGCTCACTGTCAGCGTCCGCCCACAGCGAACACGGACGCCCCCAGATTTCCGATCCGATCGTTGACGGGCTGGCCGGACCGCTTCAGATCGATGTGTCCAAGCGCGGCGTGCTGATCGGCCAGTCGTTCAGCGGCAACCTCTCCCAGGTGAACTGGGGCGGGCTCCACGACCTGGCCAACCTTCCCGGCATCGACGGCGTGGCGTGGGCCAGGAACGACTCGGTGGTGTACACCCACACCGACTTCGAGATGGCCGACGCCAACGGGGTCGCCCAGGCGGAACTTCGGATGTTCGACCGACGAGGTCGGATCAGCACCCTTGCCGATCTGCGGGAGCATGAGGTCACCCAGAATCCCGACGGGTCGCAGAGCTACGGCTTTCAGGGTTTGAGCGCCGACTGCCAGGCCCAGCTGCCCCCCGATGAACCCCTTGGCCCCTACACCGGGCTGCTCGACAGCCACCCGTATGCCATCGAGTGGGTGGGCTTCGGGACGGTGGTCGCCGACGCCGGGGGCAACGACATCCTGTTCGTCGACGGCCGCGGACGGGTCAGCACGATTGCGGTGCTGCCGCCCCAGGGCACCACGGTGACCGCCGAGCAGGCCGCGGCGCAGGGCCTGCCCGACTGCGTCGCGGGTGCCACGTTCAACTTCGAGGCGGTCCCGACCGACGTCGAACTGGGCCACGACGGCTCGCTCTACGTGTCCACCCTCCCCGGCGGGCCCGAGGACGCCAGCCTCGGGGCGAGGGGATCCGTCTACCGGGTCAACGCCTGGTCGGGTCGGGTCAAGCGGGTGGCGACCGGGTTCCTGGGCGCCACCAACCTGGCGGTCGCCCCCAACGGCACGATCTACGTGGCCGAGCTGTTCGGCAACAAGATCAGCAAGGTCTCCCGACGGGGCGTGTCCACCGTGGTGGAGGTGCCGAACCCGGCGGGCCTCGAGTGGCACCGGGGTCGCCTGTTCGCCACCACCGACGTGTTCGGTTCGGGCAAGCTGGTGACGGTCCGGCCCTAGCGATCGCCCGACAGCGGGATGACCGCGGTGACCGTCAGGCCCGCTCCGGGTGCGGTGTCGATCGAGGTCTCGCCGCCATGGGCACGGACGACGCCATCGACGATCGCAAGGCCCAGGCCCGAGCCACCGGTCTCCCGGTGCCGGGCGTCCTCGGCCCGCCAGAACCGCTCGAAGATGTGGGAGGCCTGCGACTCGGTCAGGCCGGGGCCGTCATCGGCGACCACCAGACGGGCCAGGCCGCCAACGGCGCTCAGCGAGACGCGAACCGGGCTGTCCCCGGCATGGATGCGGGTATTGGCCAGGACGTTGGCCACGACCTGGCGCAGCCGTGCTTCATCACCGGTCACCTCGATGCCCGGCTCGACCTCAACGTCGATCCGCCGGTCGGGCTGGACGGCGCGCAGATCGGCCACCGAGTCCTCGACCACCTGCGACAGCGGCACCGGCTCGGTGTCCATCGGGCGGCCTTGGTCGAGTTTGGCCAGCAGCAGCAGGTCGTTGACCAACCCGCCGGTCCGTTGCGCCTCGGAGTTGATGCGCCGCATGGCCTTCTCCACCGACTCGGCGTCGGTGGCCACCCCGGCCAGGTACAGCTCCGAATAGCCACGGATCGAGGTCAGCGGCGTGCGGAGCTCGTGGGAGGCGTCGGCCACGAAGCGTCGGAGGCGGGCCTCGGAGGCCTCCCGGGCGACAAACGATTCCTCGAGTTGGCGGAGCATGTTGTTGAGCGCCTCCCCCAGCTGTTTGGTCTCCGGAACCTCGGAGGAGGTGGGGATTCGTTCGGACAGGTCGCCCGCCCCGATCGCGTCGGCCGCCTCGATCATCTCGTCGAGCGGTGCCAAGGCCCGGCGCGAGGCGACCGCGATGGCCAGGGTCACCGCGGCGAGCACACCGACAGCAGCCAGCGTCCATGACGACCAGCAGGTCTCGGATCGAGGTCCGCACCTCATCAAGTGGGGAGGCCACCACGACGACTCCGTCGCCCAGCCGGTCGCTGGCTCACCCGGTAGTTGGTGGGCCCGCTGACGGCGTCCGCCGTGAACGCGGTGCCCGCCTCCGCCCGCCACTCGGCGACCGAACGGTCCGCCAGGTCGGGCAGCGGTTGATCGACACCTCCCGAGGTGCGAGGCAAGACCAGGGCCTCGGTGCCGTCGGCGTTGATCAGCAACGTGACATCGTTGCGTTCGGTCACGCCAACCAGCTGACGCAGTTGGTCGGCCGTCCCCTCGGGCCCGACCGTGTCGCCGACCTTGGAGAGGACGCTCGCCGACTCGGTCAGCCGCCGGTCGATCTGGTCGACCTGCTGGCGACGGGCGGCGACCGCGATGATCGTGCCGGCCATCAGAAACGACACCACCACCGTGGCCAGCACCAGCGCCCGTACCCGGTTGCGCAACGTCACGTTGGTCAGCTCCCCAGCCGCAGCGTGTAGCCGACACCCCGCACGGTCTGAATCAGCTTGGGTTCCACATGGTCGACCTTGGCGCGAAGGTAGGAGATGTAGGTCTCCACCACGCTGACGTTGTCGCCGAAGTCGTATTGCCACACGTGGTCGAGGATCTGCGTCTTGGACACGACCCGCTCGGCGTTGATCAGCAGGTAGCGAAGCAGCCGAAACTCGGTGGGCGAGAGATCGAGTACCTCGTCGCCCCGAGTCACCCGATGGGCGTCCTCGTCCAGCGTCAGGTCGTGGAAGGAGTGCTGGTTGGACGGGGCGTCCGGCACGCCGCTGCGCCGCAGCACCGCGTTGACGCGGGCGATCAGCTCCTCGAGCCCGAAGGGCTTGGGCACGTAGTCGTCGCCGCCCTTCAGGAACCCGGACACCCGATCCTCGGCCGAGTCTCGGGCGGTGAGGAAGATCACCGGCGTGTGGTCGCCGTCGTTGCGCAGGCGGCGGCACACCTCGAAGCCGTCCGGTCCCGGCATCATGACGTCGAGGATGATCAGCTCGGGACCGAACTCACTGACCTTCCGGAGGGCGTCGTTGCCGTTGGTCGCCACGTCCACCTCGAAGCCGACGAACCGCAGCGAGGTCCGAAGCAGATCGACGATGTAGTCCTCGTCGTCGACGACCAGGATCCGACGCCCGTTCCCCTGCGGTGCAAAGTCGGTCGAGTTGCTCGCCATGCCGGGCCTCCCCGTGCGTCGGTGCCGTTGTCGACACACCAGTCAAGCGCACGTTCCTGGGAGAATCCGCAGAGAAGCCTTGGAAGCTGGGGCGGCTACAGCCCGACCAGGCGGATCCGGCCGTTGAGGTCGGCCGCCCACCGGAATGGGCGACGAAGCACACGCGCCAGCTTCGCCAGCTCTCGATGACGCCCGTTGGGCCCGAGGATCCGACGATCGACCCGGGACATCCCAAACCACACCGACAGCAGCCCGTCCCGCGTCGATCCGGTCCCATCGACGTCGACGCGCCACCGGCTGCGATCCAGCAGGGGCTCGGCCCAACCCGACACCGAGGTGGCGAGGCGGCGCTCCACCAGGATCGCCGTCGTGTTCGGCTGTGATGCGACGCCGGAGACGGCCCGCCGGAACGCCTCCCAGTTCGACGCGACGACGCCTCGATCGACCTCGGTGACCAACGCGTTGCTCACTCGGAGGGTGACCGGCACCAGGCCACCCCTGGCGACGTCGTGCCACACCAGCGCCAGTGCCGGCTCGACGTCGAACCCGGCCGTCGTCCGATCGGTGAGATCGACCATCGCGTCGGTTGGGCTATCCGGGTCGGGCACCCGGTAGGGCGCCTCACCGAGGCCGTCCCGACGAATCCGCTGGACCAGCGGCGCACGAACCACCATCGCCTCCGCCACGTTCAGCCCGGCGCCCACCGCCTCACCCAGTTCCGTCGCCAACAGGCCGTCGAGCCTCGGGTCGCCGCCCGGGCCGATCCACGACACGGCCGCAAGCCCGGCCTCGGTACTACGGCGTCGACGTCCACGCCGGGCGGCGGCGGTCTCGGGTTCGATCGAAGCGGTCATGGTGCCACTCCAGCCGACCAACCTGGCGTTTCCCTGGGGAATCTCGGACAGATCGATCCGATCGGCGGCTCCGATCCCCTCCCCGACGCGCGAGGTCCGCCGCCGCTCGAAAGCGACGACGGACCTCCGTCCCCCCGGACCTTGCTCGGTGGCTACACGAGCACCTCGTCGGGCTGAGTGCCCCCGTCGCCGTCCAGCTGCGAATCCAGCCGGGCAAGCTCGTCGGCCTCGATGGACGCCATGAGCTTCTCGCCCTCGACGTCGAGGTCGGGGAGCAACCGGTCCAACCAGGCGGGCAGCCACCAGGCACGGTCGCCGAACAGCGTCATGACGGCCGGGACGATGATCATGCGGACCACCGTTGCGTCAAGCAGCACGGCCACCGACAAGCCGATGCCGAACATCTTGATCACCGGGTCGTCGCCCAGGACGAACGCTCCGAACACGCTGACCATGATCAACGCCGCGGCGGTGATCACCCGGGCCGAGCTGGTCAGCCCGGTCAGGACGCTGGCCGTGGCGTTGCCCGTGCGGCTGTACTCCTCCCGGATGCGGGAGAGGATGAACACCTCGTAGTCCATCGAGAGGCCGAAGAGGATGGCGAACATCATCATCGGCAGGAAGCTGATGATGGGGATCGTCTCCTCGATCCCGACCAGGTCCTTGAGCCAGCCCCACTGGAAGATGGCGACGATGACACCGAAGGACGAGGCGATCGACAACAGGATGGCCAGCGCGGCCTTGATCGGCACCAGGATCGACCGGAACACGGCCATCAGCAACAGCATCGTGAGTCCAACAACCATCGCGATGAACAGCGGAAGCGCGTCGGACAGCTTGTCGGAGATGTCGATGTTCGATGCGGTCGAGCCGGTGAGGAACACCTCGGCGCCGGTGCCGTTCTCGATCTCGGGAACGATGTCGTCCCTGATGTCGTGGACCAGGTTCTCGGTCTCCTCGCTGGACGGGCTGCTGGTGGGGATCGCGGCCAGCACGGCGGTGTCGCCGGTTTCGTTCAGCTGCGGCGGAGCGACGGCGCCGATGCCGTCGACGGCACCGATGGTCTCGGCGGTGTCGGCCAGGGCGGCCTCGGGGTTGTCGGCGCCGCCAGGTCGACCACCACCGTGAACGGACCGTTGAAGCCGGGGCCGAAACCGTCGGCCAGCAGGTCGTACGCCTGCCGCTGGGTGCTCGACGGCGGCGAACTGCCGGCGTCGGTCAGGCCCAGGCGCATCGACGACACGGGGACGGCCAGGGCGCCCATGACGACCAGGCCGCCGATCAGTGCGATCACCGGGCGCTTGGTCACCTGACGTGCCCAGCGTGAGCCGAGGGTCTCGCCCTCGTCGGCACCGCCGGTGCGGTTCTTGAGGCCCGGCACGCGCCAGCGGTCGATGTTGTTGCCGGCGAACCCGAGCATGGAGGGCAGCAGGGTGACGGCGACCAACACGGCGATGGCCACGGTGGCCGCAGCCGACAGGCCCATGACGGTCAGGAAGGGCAGGCCCATGACGGCCAGGCCGGACAAGGCGATCACCACGGTGATTCCGGCGAAGACGACCGCCGAACCGGCGGTGGCGTTGGCCCGGGCGGCCGCCTCTTCGACGTTGAGCCCCTCCGCCAGGTTCTGGCGGTGCCGGGTGACGATGAACAGGGCGTAGTCGATTCCGACGGCCAGGCCGATCATCGTGGCCAGAATCGGTGCGGTCGACGACAGGTCGACCACCGCCGACAGCAGCGAGATACCGGTCAGGCCCACGCCCAACCCGATCAGTGCGGTGAAGAGGGGCAGGCCCATGGCCAGCACCGACCCGAAGGAGACGAGCAGCACGACCACCGCAACCGCAAGGCCGATGGCCTCGGAGCTGGGCGGCTCGGTCTCGGCCCCCGGGATGACCTCGCCACCGAACCGGACGGTGATGCCGGCCTCGGCGGAGGCCACCGCGGCTTCGACGTCCTCCAGGGTGGATTCCTCGACCTCCAGACCCTGGACCGGATACCGCACGTCACCGAAGGCGACGGCGCCGTCCGGACTGATCGTGCCGGTCTCGGTGGGGGAGATCGCCGATCCGACCTCGTCCATGGCGTTGATCGAGGCCATGGTGGAGTCGATGACGGCCAGGGCGCCCGGATCGTTGAGGGTGGCGCCATCCTCGGCAGCGAAGACGACCCTGGTGGACGAACCGGACTGGGCCGGGAACTTGTCTTCGAGCAGGTCGAACGCCTGCTGCGACTCGGTGCCGGGCAACTCGAGCGAGTCGACGGTCTCGCCGCCGGCCGCCGAGGAGAACACCCCGACGCCGACGAGCAGCACGACCCAGAACCCGAGCACCACTCTGCGGCGTCTTACCGCAAAGTGTCCCAGTCGATACAAGAATGTGGCCATGGAAAGAGTCCTTCCGGGGGTGAGGGGAACACGGTCGGTTCGCGCCTTCACGAACTCGACTCCATCCAGCAAAGCGGCTCACCCTTGGAAAACGCTCAGAACCGCCGGGGCAACGCCACCGAACGCGGTCGTGGCACCTCACAGTCACCGTGATTTTGCGTCCGGTGGTTCCGGGATCTCCGTGGCAGCTACCTCCCCTACCCATCCGACCACCCTCGGCGGTCCATCGGAGCAGGTTCGGAGGAAACTCGGAGGCTGGGGTGGTACTTCGGCGATGACCTCAGCAATCCGGACGACCCAGCTCAGCAAGTACTTCGGAGACTTCGCCGCCGTCGACTCGCTCGACCTCGAAGTCCGCGCGGGCGAGGTGTTCGGCTTTCTGGGGCCCAACGGCGCCGGGAAGTCGACGACGATCCGCTGCCTGCTCGACCTCTACCACGCCACGTCGGGCTCGGCCGAGCTGCTCGGGTTGGACAGCCACGCCGATTCGCTCGAGATCCGCCGCCGGATTGGCTACCTGCCCGCCGACGTCGCGCCTACGGCAACCTGACCGGAGGCGAGACCATCGAGTACTTCGCCAACCTTCGCGGTGGGGTGGATCAGGCGAAGATCGACGCGTTGGCCGAGCGCTTCGGTGCCGACCTGTCCAAGAAGGCCAGCGAGTACTCCTCCGGCAACCGCCAGAAGGTCGGGTTGATCCAGGCGTTCATGCACGAGCCCGATCTGGTGATCATGGACGAGCCCTCCACCGGCCTCGACCCACTGGTCCAACAGGAGTTTCACGAACTGGTCAACGAGGTCCGCGCCGAGGGACGCACCGTGTTTCTCTCCAGCCACACCCTGTCGGAAGTGGAGCGGGTGGCCGACCGGGTGGGCATCATCCGGCACGGGAAGCTGGTCGAGGTGGCGACCATCGACGAGCTGAAGTCCAAGGCGGTGCGCCGCCTCGACCTGGAGTTCGCCGAGGTGGTCGACGCCGCCGCGTTCGACGGCGTGCCCGGGATCCGCGACACCGAGGGTGTCGGTCATCATCTGAGCGTGGCCTACGACGGTGCCATCGAGCCGGTGCTGACGAGGGCCACGCAGCTGGGTGTGATCAACCTCAACAGCCGCGACGCCGACCTGGAGGAGATCTTCCTCACCTACTACCGCGACGACGACACCGACACCGCTGCCGAACTCGCGGGCACCGGATCGGTCGGCGGTTCCGCGGAGGAGGCCACCCGTGTTGCTCCATAACGTCGCCGCGAAGACGCTGCGCGACCGGACGCCGATGGCCGGCTACGCCGCCGGCGGGCTCGCCGCCATCTCGCTGCTGGGCATGTGGATCTACTCCGGCATGGGAAGCAGCGTCTCGGATCTGACCGATTCCATGCCCGAGGCACTCAGCGCCGTCATGGGGCTGGGTGCGGGCGACAACTATCTGGTCGGCGAGCTGTTTGGGTTGATCGGGCCCATCGCCGTGCTGGTCGTGGCGATCTCCGGCGGCGTGGCGGCGGTGGCCGGCGAGGAGCGCGACCGCACCGCCGGGTTGCTGCTGGCACAACCGGTGACCAGGCGTCAGGTGGTGTGGTCCAAGGCCGGTGTGCTGCTCGGCCACGTCGCGGCGGTGGCAGTGGTGCTTTTCGTCTCGTCGGCCTTGGGCGCCGAACTGACCAACACCGACCTGTCCGTCGGGCGGGCCTTGGCCGGGTCGGTTCACCTGTTCGTCTTCGGGGCGGCGTTCGCGATGTTTGCGCTGGCCCTCTCGGCCGCGACCGGTTCGGCCACGAAGTCGATGTCGATCGTCACGGGCGTTGCGGTCGCCACCAACCTGCTCGGTTCGCTGTTGCCGCTGATCGACTCGTTGGACTGGGTGAAGTACCTCTCGCCGTGGCACTACTACGACGGATCCGACCCCATTGTCGGTGGCATCGACTGGGCCGACCTGGCGGTGCTCGGCACCCTCGCCGCAATCGGCATGGCAGCGGCGCTGGTGTCGGTTCGGCCCCGCGACCTCGAGTCGGTCGACCAGTCCAAGCGGTTCCGGGTGCCCGCCATGGCCCGGCTGACCAAACCACGGATGAACAACGTGTTCGCCAAGGAACTGTCGGACCGCAGCTCGATCATGATCATCGCCACCGGCTACCTCGCCGCAGCCGTCGTCGGCATGGCGGCCCTCTACCCGGCCCTCGAGGACGTGCTGGCGGACTTCGAGAAGGAGCTCCCATCCGGCTTCGACGGGTTCGTCGGATCGGGTATCGGAAGCCCCGCCGGCTGGATGAACGCCGAGGTGATGTCGATCCTGGGGCCCCTCGTCCTCATCGGCCTGGCAGCGTTCGTCGGCTCCAAGGGCATGTCGTCGGTGGCGCAGCGCAACCCGCTGGCCATGGTGCTGGCGGCGCCGGTCCCGAGGCGCTCGATCGTCGTGGCCACCCTCGGCACGATGGCAACGGTGGTGCTGGCGGTGGCCGCAGGCCTGGCCATCGGCATGCTGATCGGCTCACGGCTCTTCGGCCTGGATCTGGGGGTCGGCAACATCCTCGGCGCTGCCGCCCACCTCGCCCTGCTTGCCATCGCGTTTGGGGCATTCGCCGTGATGATGGCGGCCGCCACCACCTCGACGACGGCGGTCCGGGTCACCGCCGCCCTCGGCATGGTGGCGTACCTCGCCAACGCGCTGCTGCCCCAGGCCAGCTGGGGCGAGACTGCCGTCAAGTTGTCGCCGTGGTACTATTACTTCGGCTCGGACCCGCTCTCCAACGGACCCAACCTCGGGCACCTCTCCGTGCTGGTTGTCCTTGCCGCAACCGCCTCGGTGGCCGCCGTCCGCTTCTACGAGCGGCGCGACATCGCCGCCTGACGGGCACGTAAGGAGCTCCGACGGGTGAGAGCCGCTCCCACCGCGAGCCGCCTGGCGACATGAGATGGAGCCAGGATGACCAAGAAGACAGCTTTCGCGGTCCTGGCCGTCATGGTCACCACAATGAGCTCTCAACCGCCGGCTCGATATATCGACTGTCGCTACGGGTCGGCCGGGGTGCTGCTCGTGGGAAGCGGGGAGGCTTCGACTTCGACGATCAGTCCGGCCGGAAGTCCGTGCCGGGCGTCGGCTGCGGCAAGCGCGTGACGGACGTGATGTCCGCGAATCTGGTGCTGCGCGACCAGCAGGTCGACGGCGACTCGTGAGACGAAGGCGACCTCAGGATGTTTGGCCGTCGTACGAATCTCTCCTCCAAGGACCGTCGACCGGAAGACGAAGTTGATCGCCGAGCCTCCCTCAAGAGTCGATGGGCAGTGATAGATGCCGAGCAACGGACCGACGTCGACGCTCAGACCTGTTTCCTCAAGAGCTTCGCGAGCGGCACCCTCACGGAGGGACTCGCCGGTCTCCAGCCTTCCCGCTGGGAGCGACCACCGACCGAGCGCGGAGGGCTTTGCCTCGCGGACAAGGAGCAGGCCCTGTTCGTTCAGAATTATGTTCGAGCACACGACCTGGGTCGTCGCCGGAGAGACGTCAGTCTTCATGGGGCCAGTCTGGGCCAATACGTGCATCGATGCCGAGGGATGAGCTGCGGACCGCTGCGAGGGATGGTGACAGGTTCCGGGTGTAGCCCGATCGGTCCTCGGGTACCCCGCACCCGTTCGGCAACCGAAAGGACCCAGTCACATGGCAGCCAACGCAGACGCACAATGGGGCGGCAACCTCAAGGACGGCAAGGGGTCGATGCGGCTCGGCAGCGGCGCATTCGAGGGCGACTTCACCTACAAGACCCGGTTTGAGGGCGCCGAAGGAACCAACCCCGAGGAGCTCGTCGGGGCGGCGCTCGCCGGATGCTTCTCGATGGCGCTTTCGAACATGCTGTCCGAGGACGGCAACGAGCCCGACACGATTCACACCGAGGCCACCGTGCACCTGGGAACCGTCGGTGACGGGCCCGGCATCGAGCGGATCGACCTGGTCTGCGAGGGCACCGTGCCCGGCATCGACCAGGCCATCTTCTTCGAGACGGCCAAGAAGGCCAAGGAGAACTGCCCGATCGGCAAGGCATTGGCCTCGGTCGAGACGATCGACCTCACCGCCAACCTCACGTAGGACGTCGGCCGACCGCGACACGGGCCCGGGGTGCTCGACGCCCCAGGCGGCGTCTGGCCACTTCAGCTGCCGGGCCTCACCCGTCAGGGTTGATCGTGGCCTGAAGCGACTCCAACGCCGTGAAACGCGGCGACCAGTCGAGCAGCTCCCTGGCCTTGGAGGTGTCCATGATCGACGGCTGTACGGCCGCCTCCACCCAATCGGTGATCGGCGGCAACACCCCACCACCGGGCATCGCCGTCAGCAGGCGGGCACCGGCACGAGACAGCCCGCCGGGAATCGTGAGGGGCGTCAGCCCGAGTTCCCGGGCGATGTCGGCGCCGGTCACCTGGCCGTCCGCCGCGATGTTGTACGAACCGGTCGGGCCGACCCCGGCGATGCAGGCGAGGAACGCCGAGCCGACGTCGTCCTCGTGGATCAGCTGCATCGGGAGGTTGGGCACCGGCACCGGCGGTGCCACCGGCAGGCGCTGGACCACGCCGTTGGCCACCCGCGCGATCGCGGCCACCAGGCCCGGCAGTTCCTTCGCCCCCAGCGCGTGGGGCCCCAACACGATGGGCGGCCGCAACAGATACAGACCAAGGTCGGGGTGTTGTGCCGACTCCGCTTGGATCAGCTCCTCCAGCTCGGCCTTCTCCTGGGCGTAGAACAGCCGGGCGGCTGGACGGATCGGCCACTCCTCGGTCATGCCGATGGGATTGTCGCCGTGAAACCCGTAGGCGGCCACCGACGAGGCGTAGACGAACCGCTTCGCTCCTGCGGCCGCCGCCGCGCGAAAGGTGTTGAGCGTGCCGTCGACGTTGATTTCCCGGATCATCTCGCGAGACGCCGAGCCGGTGATCATGAACGCCAGGTGCACCACGACGTCGGCCCCGTCGAACGCCTCGGCCAGCACCTCGGGATCGCGCACGTCGCCGCGCTGGTAGGTCATCTTGTGCCACCCGTGCGCGGCCGGGTCGAACGGACGCCGGGCCACGCCGATGATGCGGTCGATGCGATCGTCGGCCTCGAGCAGCGGCATGAGGCCAAAGCCGAACGTGCCGGTGGGGCCGGTCACCGCCACGGTCAACCCACCGGCCGATCGGGATCGATCACGTGACTTCGGACCGGGCGTCGCAGCGGGTTTGGGCATGGCCCGACCCTACCCAGCCGGCGGTGGGAGTGGGCCGCCTACGCCGGGGCCTGCATCGGCGGATACAGCACCTCGGCACCGCCGGCGACGAACAGCCGTGCGGGCCTACCGCCCTGCCGGGTGGTCGTGCGGCCGGTGGCCTCGACGAAGCCGGGGGTCTTGGTGACCTTCCGGTGAAAGTTGCGGGGATCCAGTTCGGCGCCCCAGACCGCCTCGTACACCTGCCGCAGCTCGCCGATGGTGAACTCGCTGCGACAGAACGCCGCCGCCAGCGGCGAGTACTCCAGCTTGGCGCGCGCCCGGGCCACGCCGTCGGTGAGGATCCGGTGGTGGTCGAAGGCCAGCCGTCGACGGGAGCCCAGCAGTTCCTCGACGGCGAACCAATCGGCGTCGGCGGCGTCCGAACCGGCGGTGGCCGGGGGCGGATCCGGGACGAGGGCAAGGTGGGCCACGCTGAGCACCCGCCCCCTGGGATCCCGCTTCGGGTCGCCGTAGGTTGCCAACTGTTCCAGGTGACCTCCCAGGTCGCTCAGCCCCGTCTCCTCACCAAGTTCCCGCTCGGCTGCGTCCGCCAGATCTTCGCTCGGACGCACGAAGCCGCCTGGCAGGGCCAACCGACCTTTGTAAGGGGCGACGCCGCGACGGACACACAGCACCTTGAGCACGTCCGCGTCCACCGTGAGGATCACCAGGTCGACGGCGACCAAGAAGTCGGGCTGGGCCATGGCGACATGTTAATCGTCACCTTGACGAGAAGGCGACACCGGGTTATCGTCACTCTGACGACAACACGCGAAACGAGAGGCACCACCCGACATGGCCGACATCAAGCGCTACCCATTCATCAGCCACCTGCGGGCCGACACGACGGCCTACGTGCAGCACCTGCGCAACGGCACGGTCCGGCACTCGGGTCGCGGCCAGGCGTTCTGGTTTCGACCGGGAACGGCCGCACTCAGCGAGGTGCCGTTGGACGATCGCCAGCAGGCCCTGTTGTTTCACGCCCGCACAGCGGACTTCCAGGACGTCACGGTGCAGGCCACGATCACCTACCGCGTGACGGATCCCGCGCTGGCCGCCACCCGGATCGACTTTGGCATCCACCCGGTCAGCGGCCTCCCCAACGCCACCCCGCTGGAGACGTTGGGCAACCTGCTGACCGAGCTGGCCCAGCAACCGGCGCTGGATCAGCTGGCCAACATGGCCATGGGGGAGGCGCTCGCCCGCGGCATCGCCCCGGTTCGAGACCGGGTCGCCGAGGCGCTGGCCGACGACGAACGGCTGGCCGACCGCGGCCTGGCGGTCACCGACGTGCGGGTGGTCGCCATCCGGGCGGAGGCGGACCTGGAGCGGGCGCTGCAGACCGAGACCCGGGAGCGGGTGCAACAGGACGCCGACAAGGCCACCTTCGAACGCCGAGCGCTGGCCGTGGAGCGGGAGCGGGCGATCTCGGAGAACGAGCTGCAGAACCAGATCGAGCTCGCCCGGCGCGAGGAGGAGCTGGTGACCCAACGGGGTCAGAACGAGCGGCAACGGGCCACCGAGAAGGCGGCCGCCGGTCGCATCGAGGTGGAGGCGGCCGCCGAGAAGCGACGCGTGATGGCCGATGCCACCGCCCAGAGCACCCGCGTGGTCGGGGAGGCGGCAGCCGACGCGGATGCGGCGAAGCTGGCGGCCTACCGCGACCTTGACCAGGCGACCCTGTTGGGCCTGGCGGTCAAGGACCTGGCGGGCAACCTGCCCGACATCGGCAACCTGACGATCACCCCCGACCTGCTCGCCCCCATCCTGGCGAAGCTCGCCCAGGAGGCACCCGTGGCGGTCGAAGCCGCCGCCGGGGAGGTCACCGCATGAGCCTGCAGCCGCGGGCGGTGCTGGTACACCGCCGCTCCGAATACGACGAGTTGGTGGCCCGGCACGGCACCGCCGGCCAGGCCGCGCACTTCCTCGCCGAACGCAACCAGTCGATCGACGTACTCGTCGAGCGACACGAGGCGCTGGCGGCCGCGCTGGGCGCGGTGTCGGCGACGATCCCGACCGACTGGCGTCGGGCCGAGTTGGAGCGCAGCGATCTGGCCAGGTTCGTGTTCGGCCCCGAGGACGTGCTCGTCGTCGTCGGCCAGGACGGGCTGGTGGCCAACGTGGCCAAGTACCTCGACGGCCAGCCGGTGGTGGGCATCAACCCCGAACCCGCCCGCAACCCCGGGGTGCTCGTGCCCCATCCCCCCGAGGCCGCCGCTGGACTGTTGGCCGCCGCCGTCCAGGCCACCCCGCCCGGGGTGCAGGCCACGATGGTGGGGGCGGTCACCGACGACGGGCAGCGCCTTCGGGCGCTCAACGAGGTGTTCATCGGCCACCCCTCGCACCAGTCGGCCCGGTATCGGCTGAGGTCGGGCGGCGCCGAGGAACTGCAGTCGTCGTCGGGGCTGCTCGTGGGTACCGGCACCGGGGCCACCGGCTGGCTGCGGTCGGTCCATCGCGAGCGGCGAAGCCCGTTGACGCTGCCCCGACGCACCGACCGGTCGCTGTGCTGGTTCGTGCGGGAGGCCTGGCCGTCCCCGACCACGGCCACCGGGCTCACCGAGGGCTCACTCGACGAACACACGCCACTGGAGATCGTCGCCGAATCGGACCAACTGGTGTGCTTCGGCGACGGCATCGAGGACGATTCGCTGCGCCTGGCGTGGGGTCAGCGGCTCACCGTCGCAGTGGCGGCGACCCGGCTCAACCTCGTGGGGTAAGGAAGCGGTGCCGCTCGCAGGTTCACAGCGTTAACCTGTTGGGATGACCGACCTTGCGCCCCTCACCACGACGGTGACCAACGCCGCCAACCAGCCCGACCTTCGCGGCAACCTGATGCCGGTCGGCGCCGAACTGGACGTCGACCGATGCGACGTCGAGGGGCGCGTCCCCGACGGCCTGCGGGGCGCCTTCATCCGCAACGGTCCCAACCCGATGTTCGAACCGCTGAGCAGCTACCACATGTTCGACGGCGACGGCATGTTGCACGGCATCACGTTCGGCGACGACGGCGTGTCGTACAAGAACCGCTGGATCCGATCGAAGGGCCTCGGCGCCGAGCTGCGCCACGGTCAGGCGGTGTACAGCGGACTCTCCGAGGTGCTGCACTTCCCCGACCGCGAGCTCACCGGCGACGCCGGGCCGGTGAAGAACCCGGCGAACACCCACATCATCGGCCACGCCGGCCGGCTGCTGGCGCTGTGGGAGGGCGGCGTGCCCACCGAGGTGACCGAGACACTCGACACCGTCGGCGAGTTCGACTTCGATGGCCGGCTGGTCGGGTCGATGACCGCACACCCGCGGCTCGACCCCCGCACCGGCGAGCTGTTCTTCTTCGCCTACTCGCTCTTCGAGCCCTACCTGCGCTACCACGTGGCCGACGCCTCCGGTGCGCTGGTGCACAGCGTCGACATCGACCTGCCCGCCCCGGTGATGATGCACGACTTCATCATCACCGAGCAGCACGCGGTGTTCCTCGACTCGCCGATCGTGTTCGACCTCGACAACCTGGGCACCGGCCCCATGGTCAACTGGAGGCCCGAGAACGGCACCCGGGTGGGGGTCATGCCGCGCATGGGGACGGCCGAGGACCTTCGCTGGTTCGAGATCGAGCCCGGCCACGTCCAGCACTTCTGGAACGGTTGGGCCGAGGGCCAACGCATCGAGTTCTCCGGGTCCCGCCTGGCCGCCCCCAACTTCGGCATCGACCCGACTGCACCACTCGACGAACAGTCGGCCGACAACCAGCCGGGGCGCCCGGCGCGGTTCTGGGTCGACCTCGACTCGGACGAGGCCGGCTGGGAGCAGACCGACGACCTGCCCGGCGACTTCTGCCGGGTCAACGACGACTACAACGGCGTGCCCAGCCGGTACGCCTACATGTCGGCCTTCGGAGGCACCGTCGGCGATCCGGGCGACTTCGACACGATCGTGAAGTACGACCAGCACTCCGGCGAACGCACGATGTGGCAGAGCGGCGCCGACGGCCATGTCGGCGAGTCGGTGTTCGCCCCCGACCCGAACGGCACCGCCGAGGACGACGGCTGGCTGATCAACGCGGTCTACTACGACGCCACCGACCACACCGAGGTGTGCGTTCTCGATGCCCGCGACGTCGAGGCCGGGCCGGTCGCCCGGGTGCGCACGCCCCAGCGCATCCCCTTCGGGTTCCACGCCAACTGGTTCGCCGCCTGAGCGGACCCGCTCCCCGGGTCGGTCGCCGCTACATCGCCCGGGACAACGACCGGCGCAACAACCAGGCACCGAACGGCAACAGCAACGCGGTCATGGCGACGAGCACTCCGAGCTGCGGCAGCACGTCGGTCACCCCGCCGTCCCGGCGTTGGATCTCCGAGTAGGCCTCGTAGGCCCAGCGGTGCGGCGTGAAGGCCGAGACCATCCGCAGCCCGTCGGGGAACAGCTCGAGCGGCAGCATCGAGCCGCCCAGCGCCGCGACGACCAGACCGAGCCCCACCGCCACGCCGGTAGCCGAGTTGGCGTTGTCGATCAGCGACCCCAACACCATTGCCATGGCGGCGCTGACGCCGGCAAACACCCCCACCACCAGGCCGGTGGCCACCGGGCTGCCCCAGTTGACGCCGAACAGCACGGCGGTGCCGATGACCAGGTACAGGCCCTGGGTCAACGAGATGACAAACCGGCCCATCGCCTCGCCTGCGATCACCTGCCCGGCGGTGACCGGCGCCGACAGCTCACGCCGGATCACGCCCAGCTCCCGCGCCTGGATCAGCAGCGCCGCTCCGGTGAGCGCCGACAGGAACATGAACAATGACAGCTGCTGGGCCGCTCCCAGGTCGAAGGCGCCCAGCCCGGAGAACTCCTCCCCCAGGTCGTCGCCCACCGTCGTGACCACCGCCGTGGGGCCGACGTCGCCCGCCGAGGCCAGCGAACGCTCGGCCTCGCCCGGGTCGACCCCCTCGTCGGTCAGCGCCGTGACGGCGGCACGCCGATCCGACACCGTCGTCAGCACCGATCCGATGGTGGCCACCGTGGCCTGGCCGCCGGCCTGGCTGCCCGGGATGACCGTGGCCTGCACCGGGTCGCCGGCCGCCCACGATCGCTCACCGGCGGCGTCGATCAACACGGCGGCGTCGGATCGACCCCGGGCCACCACCTCGCGAGCCTCATCGCCGTTGTCGAGCCGGTCGACCACCAGGTCCTCGGCCTCCAAGCCCGCGGCGACGTCGTCGGACAAGGGCCCCGACCCGACCAGCACCACCTGACCCGCCGACCCAGCGTCACCGAACTGCAGACCCACCGCCACCACCAACAGCATCGGCAACACCAACACGAAGAAGATGTTGGAGCGGTCGCGGAAGAACCGCTTGAGCGAGGTGAGGGCGATGGCCACCACGGCGCTCATGCGAACGACTCGTCGTTGCCGAGCGCCAACGAGACGACCACCGATCCGAGCGCGAAGATCGCGAAGACGGCCAACGGCGCGCCCAGGTCGGCGACGCCGCCGCCCCCGTTGGTGATGCCCAGGCCGCGGATGAACGCCGCAGTGGGCGTCAGGTCGGACACCTTGGCCAGCAGCCCGCTGCCGCTGATCGGAAAGAACGAACCTCCCAGCACCCCGAGGAGGATGCCCACCATCGCCGTGGCCGCCTGCGCCTGCTCGGCGGTGCGCGCCACCCGGGTCACCAGCAACACGAGGCTGGTGGCGGCCAGCACCGCCGCAACGACGATCACCCCCACCGGCACCACGTTGCCGAACCCGACACCGAAGAACAGCACCCCGACCCCCAGCAGCACCGCGGTCGCCACCACCCCGAGGATGAAGCTGACCAGCACCTTGGCGACGATGATCGAACGCGGCGGGATCGGCATCGACATCAGCCGGGGCAGCGTGCCCTGCTCGCGTTCATAGACGTAGGTGACCACCCCGAAGCCGACGGTGAAGAACATGAACAGAGCGGCCTGCCCGGCCACCAGGTAACCGCCGGGGCTGAGCTGCTGATCGGACGGCGCACCCTCCTCGGCGGTCAAGGTGGGTGCCGTCGCCGCCACCGCCTGGGCCACCTTCTGGAGGTCCTCCGGGGCGACGCCGGCGGATCCGGCGACGGAGGCCGCTCGAGACGCGGTCGCCACCCGATCGACGTAGCCCGACGCGATCGACGCCGCCACCCCCGGTTCCAGACCGCCGTCGCCGGGCACGATCAGCTCCACCTGCGGCGACCCGCCCTGCTGCACCGCGCCGGCGAAACCGGCGGGAAACACCACGCCGAGGGTCACCGCGCCCGACTCGACTTCGTTGGACAGCGCGCCCTTCGACCCCAACGAAACCAACGTTGCGGTCACGTCGAGACCGTCGATCGACCCGAACACGTCCACCAGGCCCTGGGCAATCGAGTCGTCCGGTTCGGCGGCCACCTGCACCTTGATCGGCTCCAACGCGCCCGAGGAGCCGAGCCCCGAGAACAACAGGTTGAACACGAACATCAGCGCTATGGGAACGACGAGCGCAAAGATGAACACCGAACGGTCGCGAACCCGCTGACGCAGGTCGCTCGCCGCCATGGTCCAGATGGCCGACAGGTCCACGGCTCAGTCCCGCAGGGCCCGGCCGGTGAGGTTGAGGAACACCGACTCCAGGTCGGGCCGAGCCACCTCGACGTCGGTGACCGACATGCCCGCGTCGGCCGCAGCCGCCACGATGAGGGCCAGGCCGGCCGGCGCGTCGACCACGGTCAGGTCGATGCTGCGCCGATCGTTGGTCACCGACCGAACGGCCTCCAGGCGGTTCAGCGCACCGACGGCCGCCTCGACCTCGCCGGTGCCCTCCAGGTGAACCCGGTCGGTCTCGCCGGTCAGGGACAGGAGCTCGTCGCGGGTGCCCTCCGCCTGCACCGAACCGTGGTCGATGATGCCGATGCGATCACACAACCGCTCGGCCTCCTCCATGTAGTGGGTGGTGTAGAGCACCGCCATGCCGGAGCGGCTGAGCGCCTCGACCGACTCGAGGATCGCGTTGCGAGACTGCGGGTCGACGCCCACGGTCGGCTCGTCGAGGATCAGCAGCTGCGGCCGGTGCAGCAGGCCGATGCCGATGTTGAGGCGGCGCTTCATGCCCCCCGAGTACTCCTTGGCCAGGTCGCCCGCCCGGTCGGCCAGGCCGATCACCTCCAGCACCTCGTCGGTTCGCCGCTTCAGCTCGTCGCCGCCCAGCTTCTGGAGCCGACCGAAGAACCGAAGGTTCTCCCGCCCGGTGAGGTCGGGGTAGATGGCCAGATCCTGTGGGACCAGCCCGATGTGGGCCTTGACCGACACCTTTCCCGGCCCGATCGGCTCGCCCAGCACGCGAGCCGCGCCCGCGTCGGGCGGAAGCAGCCCGGCGACCATCGAGATCGTGGTCGTCTTCCCGGCGCCGTTGGGGCCGAGCAGCCCGTAGGTCTCGCCCTCCTCGATGCGAAACGACACGTCGTCGACCGCGGTGAGGTCACCGAAGCGACGAATCAGCCCATCGGCCACCAACACCGGCTCTGCCATCTCCGCCCGCCCTTCTCGCTCGAACCGTGTCTACCACCGCCGCCGCGCCCGGGGTGACCTTGTGGTGCCTCGGCCGACGCTCCCCCGGGCCGGGGAGCGATCCGATCAGGCGACGACGTTGACCATGCGCCCCGGCACGACGATCACCTTGCGCGGCTCGGCGCCGTCGAGATGGGCGGCGACGTTGTCCACCGCCAGGGCCGCCGCGGTCACCGTGGCCTGGTCGGCATCGGCCGCGACGGTGATCGTGCCGCGAAGCTTGCCGTTGACCTGCACCGGAAGCTCGATCGTGTCGTCGACCAGGAGGTTCTCGTCCACCGTGGGGAACGGCGCCCACACCACCGAGGTGTCGTGGCCCAGCTTGGCCCACAGCTCCTCGCCGACGTGCGGTGCGACGATGCCCAGCAGCTGCACCAGCGGTTCGGCCACCTCGCGGGCCACCGGCGCGGCCGCCTTGGTCAGATGGTTGTTCAGCTCGATCAGCTTGGCGATCGCGGTGTTGGCGCGCAGCGCGTCCAGGTCGTCGCCCACGCCGACGACCGTCCTGGCCACCAGGCGGCGGGTCTCGTCGTCGGCGGGTTCGTCGACGACGGTCGGCTCGCCGGTGTCCTCGTCGATCAGGTTGCGCCACAGACGCTGGAGGAACCGCTGCATGCCGACGACGTCGCGGGTCGCCCACGGTCGGGACGCCTCCAGCGGGCCGCCCGACAGCTCGTAGAGCCGGAAGGTGTCGGCGCCGTAGGCGTCGTACATGTCATCGGGCGTCACCATGTTCTTCAGGCTCTTGCCCATCTTGCCGTACTCGCGGTTCACCGGCTGCCCGTCGAAGAAGAACTCCCCGTCGGCCTCGGTGACCTCGCTCGCCTCGACGTACTGGCCACGGGCGTCGGTGAAGGCGTAGGCCTGGATGTAGCCCTGGTTGATCAGCCGGTGGAAGGGCTCGGGTGAGCTCACCAGGCCGAGGTCGAAGAGCACCTTGTGCCAGAAGCGGGCATACAGCAGGTGCAGCACCGCGTGTTCGACGCCGCCGACGTACAGATCGACGCCGCCCACCGTGGAGGCCTCGCCGTCGCCGCCCTGGCGGGGGCCCATCCAGTAGGCCTCGACGTCGGGGTCGACGAAGGCGTCGGCGTTGGTCGGGTCGAGGTAGCGCAGCTCGTACCAGCACGACCCCGCCCACTGGGGCATCACGTTGAGCTCGCGACGGTAGGTCTGCGGGCCGTCGCCGAGGTCGACCTCGACGTTGACCCACTCGTCCACCCGGCCCAACGGCGGAACCGGGTTGGAGGCCGCGTCGTCCGGGTCGTGGGCCTGCGGCGAGTAGTCGTCCACCTCGGGCAGCTCGACGGGCAGCTCCGAGTCGGGCAGCGATCGTGGCCCGTGCTCGTCCCACACGATGGGGAACGGCTCGCCCCAGTAGCGCTGACGGCTGAAGAGCCAGTCGCGCAGGCGGTAGGTGATCGCGGCCTCGCCCCGCCCGACCGACTCCAGCCAGGCGTTGATCAGCTCGACCGCCTCGGCGATCGAGTGCTCGCCGTTCAGGTCGATGCCGCCGCTCGGCCCGCCCGACGTGTTGTCCGAGCCGACGTAGGCGCCCTCGCCGACGAAGGCCTCCGGCCAGGCCGACGTGTCCAGCGTGGGCTCGAGGTCGCGCTCGGCGTACCAGGCCGCCGGCGGCTGCTGGATGGCGGTGATCGCCAGCCCGTACTCGCGTGCGAACTCGAAGTCCCGCTGGTCGCCGCAGGGCACCGCCATGATCGCGCCGGTGCCGTAGCCCATCAGCACGTAGTCGGCGATGAACACGGGCACCTGTTCGCCGTTGACCGGGTTGGTGGCGGTGGCGCCGATGAACACGCCCGACTTCTGTCGGTCCTCCTGGCGCTCGCGGTCGGACTTTGCCGCGGCGGCGGAGCGGTAGGCGTCGACCGCCTCGCCGGGTGAGCTCGCGGCCGTTCCGCTGGCGGTGGCCATCGTCCACCGCTCAGGGGTGTCGACGGGCCAGGCGTCGGGCACCAGTGCGTCCACCATCGGATGCTCGGGGGCCAGCACCATGAAGGTGGCACCGAAGAGCGTGTCCGGACGGGTCGTGAACACCTCGACGTCGCCGGCCTCGGTGGCGAAGCGCACCTCGGCACCCGTCGACCGGCCGATCCAGTTGCGCTGCATCACCTTGATCGGCTCGGGCCAGTCGAGCAGGTCGAGGTCGTCGAGCAGCCGATCGGCATACGAGGTGATCCGCATCACCCACTGGCGCATGTTGCGGCGAAACACCGGATAGTTGCCGATGTCGGACCGTCCGTCCGCGGTGACCTCCTCGTTGGCCAGCACCGTGCCCAGGCCCGGGCACCAGTTCACGGGCATCTCGGCGGAGTACACCAGGCGGTGGTCGTCGATGATCGACCGCCGTTCGCCCTCGGCCAGCTCCGACCAGGCCCGGCCGTCCGGGGTCGCCCGCTCGCCCGACTCGAACTCGGCGGTCAGCTCGGAGATCGGGCGGGCCACCCCGGCGTCGGGGTCAAACCACGATCTGAAGATGCGGGTGAAGATCCACTGCGTCCAGCGGTAGAACTCGACGTCGGTGGTGGCCACCGAGCGACGGGCGTCGTGGCCGAGACCGATGCGTCGCAGCTGGCGACGCATGATGGCGATGTTGTCCTCGGTGGTCGTCCGGGGTGGGCGCCGGTGCGCACCGCGAACTGCTCGGCGGGCAGCCCGAAGCTGTCGTAGCCCATCGCGCAGCACGTTGTCGCCCTTGGTGCGGCGGAAGCGGGCGTAGACGTCGGTGGAGATGAAGCCGAAGGGGTGCCCCACGTGCAGGCCGCCCCCGACGGGTACGGGAACATGTCGAGCACGTAGCGCCGCGGCCGGTCGTCGACGCCCTCGGGGTCCGCCAGCGGACCCGCCGGATTCGGCGCCTCGTAGGTGCCGTCGGCCTCCCACCGGTCCTGCCAGCGAAGCTCGATGTCGGCGGCCAACTCGGGGGTGTATCGGTACGGGGAGCGTGTCTGCCACGCGGCTGAGGCTAGGCGAGCAGCCCTTGGCACACGGAACGGGTTGGTCGAGCGACCGGCACCCGGACAGAACTCGACGGAGAACCCGGTCCGGTAGGTCGGAGCTCGATCAAACCACGAGTCGTTCCTCGGCCGTCGCCACCAACTTCAGTCGAGGACCGGCACCGCCTCCATGGCGGCGGCGATCGCCTCGTCGGGCAGGTCGTAGTCCTCGAGGCCGCCGGCGAGGTAGTTCTCATACGACGCCAGGTCGAGGTGGCCGTGGCCGCACAGCGCGGTGAGGATCACCCGCTCCTCCCCCGCCTCCTTGGCGGCCTGGGCCTCGCGGATGGCGGCGGCGATGGCGTGGGTCGGCTCGGGCGCCGGCACGATGCCCTCGGCGCGGGCGAACTGGATCGCTCCGGCGAAACACTCGGTCTGCGGGATCGAGATCGCCCGACCAGGCCCTCGTTGTAGATGTGGCTGACCAGCGGCGACATGCCGTGGTAGCGCAGGCCACCGGCGTGGATCGGCTCGGGGATGAACCCGTGCCCCAGCGTGCATCTTCAGCAGCGGCGTCATGCCGGCGGTGTCGCCGAAGTCGTAGCGGTACTCGCCCTTGGTCAGCGTGGGGCAGGCGGCCGGTTCGACGCAGCGGATCGTCGGGTTCATGTTGCCCGCCAACTTCTCCCGCAGGAACGGGAAGGCAAGGCCGCCGAAGTTGGAGCCGCCGCCGGTGCATCCCACCAACACGTCGGGGGTAACGCCCACCTTGGCCAGCTGCAACAGCGCCTCCTCGCCGATCACCGTCTGATGCAACAGCACGTGGTTGAGCACCGAACCCAGGGCGTAGCGGGCCTCGGGGTCGGCCACCGCCATCGCAACCGCCTCGGAGATGGCGATGCCCAGGCTGCCGGGATGGTCCGGATTCTCGGCGAGCAGCTCACGGCCGAACTCGGTCAACTCCGACGGGCTGGGATGCACCGTGGCGCCCCACACCTCCATCATCGTCTTGCGGTACGGCTTCGCCCGGTAGGAGGCGGCCACCTGCCACACCTCGCACTCCATGCCGTACTGCGAGGTGGCAAAGGCCAGGGCCGAGCCCCACTGCCCGGCGCCGGTCTCGGTGGTCAGCTTCGTCACGCCCTCCTGATGGTTGTAGTAAGGCCTGTGGCACCGAGGTGTTGGGCTTGTGCGAGCCCGCCGGGCTGACGCCCTCGTACTTGTAGAAGATCTTGGCCGGGGTGTCGAGCGCCGCCTCCAGCCGGTGCGCCCGAAACAGCGGGCTGGGCCGCCACAGCTTGTAGACGTCGAGCACGCCGCCGGGGATGTCGACGTAGCGCTCGCCGGTCATCTCCTGCTCGATGAGCGCCATGGGAAACAGCGGCGCCAGGTCGTCGGGGCCCGCCGGTTCGTGCGTGCCCGGATGCAAGGGCGGCGGGGGCGGTGTCGGGAGGTCGGCGATGACGTTGTACCACTGGGTGGGCTGCTCGTCCTCGCTCAGCAGGATCTTGGTGGGCATGTCGTCGGCCATCGGCCGAAGGTACCCGACCGCACCCGCGCCGGGTGCTCGATTGTGCCCTCAACACGCACGAAACCCCGGGTCCTGCGGCAACGATGCCGCCGGACCCGGGGTTTCACGTGTGGCTCACATTCCGCCGCCGATCAGCGAGTACGTGCCTGTGGGGCGCGCCCTCGTTGGTCCGCTCGGCGGGGTGGGAACGGCTTGGTCAGGACCCCGAGGCGGAGTCGAGCACCAGCTCGCGCTCGCCGAGCGGCTGGACCGGCCGGAAGTTGCCGTCAACGACGGCGGTGAAGGCGTCCAGCTGGTCCTGGGAGATCTCGATGGGGGTGTCGAGCACCTGCCAGGCCACGCCCTCGGAGCAGGGCGGGGTCGTCAGCGAACCGCCGTACTGGAAGTAGGTCTCGGAGTCCGGCAGCACGGCCGCCAGGTCCACCGACTCACCGTCGACGGGCTCGCCCTCCTCGGTCACCTCGGTCGGGATGTTGTTGAACACCGACGCAAGCGCCTCGTTCTCGGCACCGACCTCGACCATCAGGCCGACCACGGCCAGCTGATCGTCGGCGGTCTTGTGCACGATGTGCATCTCCAGCGGGAACTGCTCGCCGTCGATCACGTGCTCGCTTCCGGCGTGGAAGTGGAACTGCGCGACGTCGTAGGACTGCCCGTCGAGCTCGATCGAGTTGCCCGCTTCGGCCTCAACCTCGATGGTGTGCCCGTTGTTGAAGATCGACAGCGGGATCTCGCCGTAGTTGAAGGTGATGTCGGTGATGTCCTCCGAGACGGCGCCGGTCAGGTCGATGGGCGACTGTTCGGTGCCGGAGGCGCAGGTCTCGTACTCCTCGCCGAGGGATCCCCAGTTCTCGGGCCCAATCTCGCCCTCGTAGCCAAACTCCGGCTTCTCGGCTGCGGCCGTGGTCTCGGTCGACTCGGCCGCGGTGGTGTCGGCGGCGGAGTCGCTCGAGGAATCGTCGCTACAGGCGACGAAGAAGAGCGGAGCTGCCGCGATGAGCAACGGAGCGACGCGGCGCTTGTGTGGGGACATGGCTTGAAAACCTCCAGATGAGACGTGCTTCGCCATCGGACGATGGTGAAGCGGGCACTCTGGAGAGAGGGGTCTCGGCTCGGCATCGGCCACAATGGCCGATTGGGGCAGTTCATCCCGCCGACGGTGTCAGGCCGGTTCGCCACCGACTGCCGACCCGGTTCGTTGGCCGGCCACCCGAGACGTGCTGGTCACCCGGGCTTTCGGGCGACCGTCTTCCAGTTGAGGGTCAGCAACTCCGCTTCCTCCGCCGCGATGTAGGAGTCGGCCTTGGTGTTCATGCGGTGGATCATGGCGTTGACCTTCTTGGGAATGATGCGCACCTTCGCCATGGCGGCCACGGCCGCCTCGTACTTTGCGTACAGGGAGACCTCGCGCTTGATCATCTCGACGGCGCTCCGACCCTCGGAGTCGAGCAGCTCGAAGCCGGTGGCCCGGTAGGCGTCCTCCCAGTAGCGGTAGTACCAGAACCCGCCAAACACGGTGAGCTCCCGGGTGTCCTGAATCAGTCGGCGATGGTGCTCGTTGTCTCGGTCGTAAGCGTCGAGTGCGGCGACGTCGTTGACGACGAAGCGGCCGCCGGGCTTGAGCACCCTCAGCACCTCACGACAGGTGGCCTCCAGGTTGGTCACGTACGTCATCGGCTGGATGGCGTACACCGCGTCGAAGGTCTCGTCGGGGAAGTTCAGCGGCACGTTGAAGTCGCCGACGTTGAAGTTGGCGCCGTTCAGGTTGGGGTTGCGCCAGGCCTTGGCGATCTGCGAGCGATCGATGTTGATGCCGAACAGCTCGGCGCCGGTCAGCTCGGCCATGTGCTCGGCGATGGCGCCGCAGCCGCAGCCCAGGTCCAGCACCTTGGCGCCGGGCCTGACGTCGAGGTCGTCCGCCACGATGCGCTCGAAGAGGATCTGATTGTCGAGCACCGACTTCGTCGGGTCGACGGTGGGCGGCATGTACATCTTCTCGACCGAGCCCAGGGTGCACATGATGTGGATCACCTTGTACAGCCGGCTGATCTCGTCGCTGCTCCCCTGCGAATAGCCCTTCATGGGGATGCCGAGCTCGTAGTCGGCCTTGGTGTTCTCGGGCGAGTCAACGAACAACTCGGAGTAGGTGCCCATATAGGCGTGGTAGTCGGCATCGGGCAGCCGCCAGAGATCGCGAAACGCCTTGAGTCGGTCCAACGTCGTGGTCGGCTGGTGTTGCGTCATCAAGATTCCCCCGGTTGATGTAGCGCCGGGATCGGGTCCACGGTTCCGATGAGACGGACCACGCAGCGACCCCGTTCGCTGTGCGGCAACGTAGTGGCCCGACGAGCATGGCGGGGACGTCAGCGTCGGCGGCTTTGGTTTCGGGGACCTTCGATCATCGATACCGTGCCGACGTGAACCATCACCTCGCCGAGCTGAACATCGCCCGCCTCAAGGCGCCGCTGGACCACGAGGACAGCGCCGAATTCACAAGGGCGCTCGATCCGATCAACGCGCTGGCCGAGGCCACGCCCGGCTTCGTTTGGCGGTTGACCGACGACGACGGCTCGTCGTCCAGCTACGTCGAGCTGCCCGGCAATGACGACCCGCTCCTCATCGTCAACTACTCGATCTGGACCGACCTGGAGTCGCTGAAGCACTTCATGTTCAAGTCCGGCCACGCCATGTATCTGCGTCGGAGGCGGGAGTGGTTCGACCCGATGGACGAGGCCGCCACCGTGCTGTGGTGGGTACCGGCCGGCACCGTCCCGTCGCTGATGGAAGCCCACCGACGTCTCGAACTGCTGCGGGCCAACGGCCCCACCGAGGAGGCATGGTCCCTCAACCATCCGTTCGACCCGCCAGGTCCTGAGGGCTTGTACTGAACTACCGCAACTCGGCGACCTGGGCGGCCGTCGACTCGCCCGAACGGACCGCGCCCTCCATGTAGCCGTTCCACACCGGTGAGCACTCGGCGCCTGCCCAGTGGATCCGGCCGATCGGCTCGCGCAGCGCATGTCCGAACCCGGTCCATACGCCTGGCGTGAAGTGCGCGCCGTAACAACCGCGGCTGAACTCCTCGGCCATCCAGTCCCGCTCCAGGTACTCGATCGGATCGGCCGCCTTGGGCCCGAAGTAGCGCACGAAGCAGTCGACGGCCGCCTGGCGACGTTCGGCCAACGGCCGGCGCACCCACCTCCGCCCGTCGTTGGCCTCCATGAACCCGACCAGGATGCCGGGCGTGCCCGACGGCGGGCTGTTGTCGAAGACCACCTTCACCGGGCCCTCGTCGGAGGCGGCCTGCCCATTGAGGCCGTCGTTGCGCCAGAACGGCTCTGGGTAGACGCAGTAGAGCTTCACGACCGAACCGGCCGGGAGGCGTTGGGTCAGCTGGTCCCGCCACGACGGCAGGGCGGGTGCGTACTCGAGGCGACCGGCCAGGGTCGGGGGCAGCGTCACGATCACCCGGGCCCCCTCCACTACCTCTCCACCTCGGGTTTCCACCCGAACCGACTGATCGTCGTGCTCGATGCGCCGCACCGGAGTGTCGAGCCTGACCCGGTCGCCCAACCGCTCGGCCATGACCTCGGCGATCCGTGCCGACCCGCCGACGATACGGTCCTGCTGCGCGCCTCGGTCGGTGGCCAGCAGCGTGTCGAGGTCGGTACCCGACTTCGCGTAGAACAGTGCATGCAGGGCCGACAGGTCGGCGGACTCCGCGGAGAACACCGCCTCGCAGGCCACCCGGAAGTACTCCCGACCGGTGGGCGTGGTGAGGTGTCTGCGGATCCACGTCTCGAAGGTCTGGCCGTCGAGCACGGCCGACTTCCGGTGGTCCAGGGCTCGGTGAGCGACACCGACTTGGCCGCCTTGTTGAAGCGGGCCATGCCCTGGGCCAGGTCCGCCAGCACAAACGGGTTCAGCTTGGGCGTGGCTCCGCGCTTGGACGACATGGACACTCGCTTTCCGCCAAGCTGCAACACCGTCTGCCCGCGGTTGTGGGTGGCAAACGGTCTCCAGACCCAATTCGGCGATCAGCCTGTACATGCGGTCCTGCGTGGGTCCCACCCACTGACCACCCAGCTCGATGGGCGTGCCGTCGGCGGTCTCGCCACCCTCGGTGCGGCCGCCGACCCGGGCTCGCGCCTCGAGCACCGTCACGTCGATGCCCTCGTCGACCAGTCGTCGGGCGGCGCTCAGCCCCGCCAACCCGGCCCCGACGATGATCACCCGCTCGCTGTCACCCGCCATGGCGGAACAGTACCGATCTCCCCGCCCGCGCCAAGGTCGATCACGGCTGCACGAGCGCCTCGTCAGGCCAGACCTTCAACACCAGCTCGTCGCCGTACCGCATGCGAGCCTGGGCCAACATGACCTGCCGGTCGGTGTAGTCGGGATGGCGACGACGAACACCGGCTTCCTCTGCCTGGTCCGCCCACCGGTTCAGCGCTTCGTGTTCCCTGAGCCGGTCCGCCACCGACCGACGTGCGATGGCCGCCATCTGCATTCTCCAGACCTCAGGGCTGGTGTCGGCAGGAACCACCGGCGGATTGGAAACGGACACCTCGTCAGGCTACCGCTGACCGTGCAGGTCCACGGTCGGTGAACTCGGCGCAGTAGGCCAGCGCGGCGTCGACCTGGGCCAACTCCCGTAGCGCACCTCAAGCCACGGGATCGAGAATCACTTTGGTTTCGGGAGAACCAACCACACCGCTACACGCGACTCACCCGAGCTTGGGGGCCCAGGTGGGGTAATCGATCCCGGCGAGTCGGTTGATCACGAGGCCCTGCCCAACCATGAGCACGACGGCCACCATCAGCACCGTCAGCTCGGCCGGGGTCTTCAGGATGCCGAGCGACACGATCAACGTGGTGGCACCGGCGGGGGGATGCGGCACCTTCAGCCACACCATGAACCCGCTGGTGAGCCCGAGCGACACTGCGGCGGCACCGACCCGAGCCCACGTCACCTCGGTGGCCAACGCCGGGGCGGCCTCGGTCAGCCCGAAGATCACGAGCGCCAGGTATCCGGCGGCGATGCCGATGGCGTGCCCGAAGATCGTGTTGCGGGGCGACGCCGCCGGAAGCGTCGGGGTATAGAACAACAGGAAGGCGGTGGGGCCGAGCGACGGGAAGATAAAGGCCTGGCCGCTGACGACTGCGGCCACCGACATCAGCGCGATCGAGATCACACCGTTGACCAGCGCGAAGAACCCCATCACCGAGGTTTGTGAGTGACGGCTGGTCAGCACCGGAATGCGGAACCGCGTGCCGAAGCCCTCGATGATCGCGGCGATGTCGCCACCGATCGGTCCGGACCGAGGCGCCTTCGGGGTCACCGCTTCCGGTGCCGCCCCGCTTCCATCGCCGCTACTCATGGGGCATCAGGCGCCGCAGCGCCAACACGATGAGGAACACGACCACCGACAACCCGGCCGCAGCACGGGCCAGGCCCCCCTCGTGGGACAGCACACCCTCGACCGCCACCACCATGAGGAAGATCTGCAGCGACACGAGCACCAGTAGATAGGCGGCGATGCCACCGGAGCGGTTGTAGCGCTGCCGGTTGGGCGGCGCCAACGCCCCCCGGCTGGTCGGACGACGGGTGTTGTCCGGCGTGCTCACGTATCGATCCCCAGCGCCCACACGGTGTTGCCACGCAGCTCCACGTCGATCGCGGCCAGCGGCCGGTCCGGCGGCCCGGCGGTGGGCTCACCCGAGTTGGGATCGAAGAAGCCGTGGTGGCACGGGCAGAACAGCGTCTCCTCCTCGGGCTTGTAGTAGACGACGCAGCCCAGGTGGGTGCACTTCTGGGTGAACGCCCGCAGGTCGCCGTTGGGCAGTCGCACGAGGATCGCCGGGTCGTCGTCACCCGGGTACTTGAACAGGTACTCGCCGTCGTCGGGGATCTCATCGAGTTCGACGATGGCCCTGGGCTCCCCGGCGTTGGCCCGCTGCATGGTGGCCCACGTGCCGGCGCCGACCGCTCCGGCGGCAAACACCCCGGAGGCGGCGATGAGGTACTGGGTGAAGTCACGCCGAGCGACGTAGTCCTCGCCCTCGCTGGTCAGCGGAAACTCGTCCCGCCAGATCGGGTCGCCGGGGGCGCCACCGGCGGCGCTCGCCCCCGAACCGGTCGTGGCCGCCGGGTCGTGTTCGTCGCTCATGACTCCTCCAATCCGAACGGGTCGTCCTGCCATCCGGCGGTCGGCTGCCCGCCCATCACGTCGATGGGGCCGGGCCCGGTGTCGTGCACCACGGTGGCCACCTTGGTGGGCACCAGCTGACGGCCGAACTGGAACTCGAAGATCAGCTCGCCGCTGCGGTTCTCCTCGAACTCGGCCGGGGTGCCGAACCACAACGCCTCGCTGGGGCACACCGACGCGCACATCGGCGCCTTGCCGACCGAGGTGCGGTCGTAACACATGTCGCACTTCATCATCTGGTCGGGCAGGGCGAAGTACTTCGGCACGCCGAAGGGGCAGGCGACCACGCAGTTCGAGCAGCCGATGCAGCGGGGCTTCAGCGCGGACTGCACCACCCCGTCCTCGTTCTGCTTGATCGCGTCGGCCGGACACACCTCGGCGCAGGTGGGGTCCTCGCAGTGCATGCACACCATCGGCGCCGTCTGCGTGTTGGCACCGCGATCGAGGTATTCGAGGTGGATCAGCGACTGGCCCCGGTGGGTGCCGCACTCCTCGCACGCCTGCACGCACGCCTCGCAACCGATGCAGCGGCTCTGGTCGATGACGAACATCTGGTCGGAGATCAACGCGCTCATCGGTGTGCCTGCTCCTGAAGTGTGTGAACCCGGCGATCCCGAATTTCGACGTGGCCCTCGGCCTTCTCCACCTTGACCGCGCACACCTTGTACTCGGGGATCTTGGAGATCGGGTCGAGGGCCCGGTTGGTCAGCTGGTTGGCGGCCTTGTCACCACCCCAGTGGTAGGGGATGAACACCGTGTCGGGCCGGATGCTCTCCACCACTCTGGCCGGGGTGACGATCTCGCCGCGGCGGGAGCTGACCCGCACCAGGTCGCCATCGACGACCCCCACCCGGTCGGCCATGCGGGGGTGCATCTCGCACAGCGGCTCGGGGTACTGCTCCACCAGCGGCTTGATGCGGCGGGTCTGGGTGCCCGAGAGGTACTGCGAGATCACCCGGCCGGTGGTCAGCCACACCGGGTAGTTGTCGTCGACCACCTCGGCGGGCGGCCGGTAGGAGATCGGATGAAACCGGGCCTTGCCGTCGGGATGAGCGAATTGCCCGCCCTCGTAGAGCCGTGGCGTGCCGGGATGGCCCTCCTCGGGGCAGGGCCAGAAGATGCCCTGCTCGTCGACGATGCGCTTCCAGGTCATGCCGTTGTAGTCGGCGGTGCCCCCGTGGGAGGCCACCTTCATCTCGTCGAAGATCTGCTCGGTGTTCGTGTAGTCGAAGTACCGACCCCGACCCAGCCGTTTGGCCAGCTCGAGGAAGATCTCCCAGTCGCGCTTGGCGTTGCCGGGCGGGTCGATGGCGGCGTTGATCTTGACGCAGCGGCCCTCCACGGTGGTCACCGTGCCCTCGTCCTCCTCGTGCAGCGAGCCGGGAAACACGATGTCGGCGTGCTGCGCCGTCTCGGACAGGAAGAAGTCGATGTTGCCGTAGTACTCCAGCTTGTCGAGCGCGGCGGCGGTGAAGTTGGAGTCGGGCAGCGACACGACCGGGTTGAAACAGATCGACAGGAGGCCCTTGATCTCGCCCGCGTGGATCGCCTCGATGATCTCTTCGGCGGTGATGCCCTTGCCGGGGATCTCGTCGACGTCGCACCCCCACACCGACGCCACGTACTCCCGATGCTCGGGATTGGTGACGTCGCGGTTGCCGGGCAGCTGGTCGCACTTGTGGCCCTGCTCGCGCCCGCCCTGGCCGTTGCCCTGACCGGTGATCGTCGACACCCCGCAGCCCGGGCGGCCGTACTTGCCGGTGGCCAGGCCGAGGTTGATGCAGCTGAGCACGTTCTCGACGCCCTTCGACTGGTGCTCGATGCCCCGGGCGTGGAGCAACATGCCGGTGGCCGACGTGCCCCACAGGCGGGCCGCCTCGATGATGCGGTCGGCGGGGACGCCGCACACCTCCGATGCCCACTGCGGGGTGGCGTCGGCGACCGCGGCGGCCGAATCGGCGAAGCCCACCGTGTGGTCGTCGATGAAGCTGTGGTCGATCCAGTCGTTCTCGATCAGCACGTGCAGGATCGAGCTCATCAGCGCCGAGTCGGTGCCCGGCTTGAGGCCGAGGAACACGTCCGCGGTGCGGGCCAGCGGGGTCACCCGGGGGTCGGCGACGATCAGCTTGGCGCCCCGGTCGCGGGCCCGCCAGATGTAGCTGGTGGTGATCGGGGCGCACTCGGCCACGTTGGCCCCGGCGACGAAGACGACGTCGGCCAGGGGGATGTCGCTCCACGGGTTGGACGCCCGGTCCATGCCGAGGGCCTTCTTGTTGCCAGCGCCGGCGGACACCATGCACAGGCGGCCGTTGTAGTCGAGGTTGGCGGTCTGCAGCGCCAGGCGGGCGAACTTGCCGATCAGGTACGACTTCTCGTTGGTCAGCGAGACGCCGGAGAGGAGGGCGAAGCTGTCCTTGCCGTAGATGTCCTGGATGCGACGGATCTCGGCAACGGTGCGATCGAGCGCCTCGTCCCAGCCGATGTTGCGGAATCCCCCAGGCGAGTTGGGATCGCGTTCCATCGGCTCGAGCAGCCGGTCGGGATGGCTGCCCTGGAGGTAGCGCTTGACGCCCTTCGGGCACAGCTTGCCCTCGTTGAACGGGAAGTCGTAGCGGGGCTCGAAGCCCACCACCTCGTTCTTGGCCACCTTCAACTTGATGCCGCACTGCTGGCCGCAGAAGCAGCAGTGGGTGTCCACCTCCCGCTCCACCTCCAGCCCGGCGTTCCAGCCGCCCGGGGGCGCCTGGTTGAGGTGCGGGCCGTACTTCTCGATCAGTTCCTCGTCGGTGACAGGTAGTTTCGCGATTAGCCGAATCCTCCAACTCGTGCGGTTTGAGCAAGGGTGACCTGGCGGCGGCGACACGACCCGCAGGTGTCCTGCCAGTGGTTGCCGTTGCCGTCGGAGTAGTCGAAGCCCAACACGGGCAGGATCTCCTTCCAGGTCGGCCACCTGCATCTCGGTGGCGAAGGGCTCGCCGCAGATCCGGCAGGTCATCCCGCCGCCTCGGCGCCCGCCTCCTGATAGAACTTCACGCCGAGGTTGGCGGGGCGTTGGAAGATGTGGAACAGCTTGCCGAACGGGATGTACATCAGCCCGACGATGACGGTGAGCGCGTGCAGGTTGTTAAGGAACGAGTAGTACTGCCCCTCCAGCCACAACGAGCTGGCGGTGAGGAACAGCCCGGTGATCGACACGGCGAACAGACCGGCCAGCGCGGCGAAGTCGCCCGCCCGCTCCACCGCCAGCGCACCCGGGTCGTTCAGGCGCCGGTAGAGGAACACGACCACCCCGGCGATCACCAGGAACGCCGAGATGTTCAGCAGGTGGAAGATGGTGAAGCCGAAGACCGACTCGGCCTCGAACGTGCCGCTGCCCACCCCGAACAGGAAGGCCTCGTATCGCCCGCCGGTCTGGCCGACCGACTCGAAGTGCACCCAGCCGAACGTCAGCGGGAACGTGACCAACCCCGCCAGGATGCATCCCCAGAACACCAGCTGGTGGGCCGCCCAGCGCGACGTGGAGCGACGGCGGATGAACCCCTGGGTCAACAGGTTGGTCACCACCAGCCCACCGAGGCCCACGACGTTTTTTCCCCGGCTTCCGGAGCGTCGGAACGACTGCCACCCTCGACGACTCAACATGGCGGTGGGCGGTCGCTGGATCCAGATCAGGTAGCGGTACACCGTGGCGAACACCGCCAGCACCACGCCCACCAGATAGCCCGCGAGTGCGGCATCGAACCACTTCAGCCCGCCGCTTCCCAGGTACACCAGGACCAGCAGCACCACGACGGACGCAAGCGCCCACGAGGCGGCCCGAACATCCAGTTGCGACCTCGGCGAGCCGTTGGCTCGCGATGAGGTGGGGATCTCGGCCGGCGACGGCTTCGATCTCGGTTGGGGTGACTGGCCGGCCACGGGATCGCCTTTCCCTCGATTGTTCTAGACGTTACTTGATCTACTCACGGTTGTTCGCCCGAACGCACCGCAGGTGGTCGTTCGCGCTCGCGGGCCCTTCGGGTCTCGTCGACGACGCTCCCCCGGGTGTGATCCGCCCCCGTATGGTGGTGCGCATGGCTGAGGTGGATGGTTCGCGTCGACTCATCGCAGTGGTCGCAGCCGCCGTGCTGGGGCTGTTCGGGGCGGCGTGCAGCCGGTCGAGCGATCGTCCCGTAGCGGTCGAGGATCAACCGAGGACAACGCCCGCTCCCAGCTCACCGATCTCCGCCGAGGTACCCGACGACTGGGAACTGGTGACCGCGGGCGTCGGCACGTCCCAGCAGCCTTGGGGCAAGGGCACCATTGAGCGGCCGGTGGAGCCCTACACCGTGGTCCGCCAGAGCGACGGCGACGCCATCGTCAGGGTGGGTGCCGTCGGCTACGGGGGCTCCAACGAGGGGCTTGCTTCAATCTCACTGGCTTTTCCTGCTGGGGTCCCGGACGAGCTCGAGGTCGACGACCGGCGCGCCTTGCTGACCCCGCCAGAGGAGATCTGGCAGGACGACCGGGCCGACCTTCCCGAGGGCCTGGTGGACCTGGTCGTCGACGTCGACGGTTCCTCGGCGGTTCGAGCGCTCAGCACCAGCGCAACGGAATCGGAACTCATCGAAGTGGCATCGCTCGCTCGCCTCGACGAGGATCATCGGGTCGCCCCGTACTTCGAGGAGCTGCCTGCAGGGTTCGAGGTCGTTGGATCAGTCGACGCAACCGGCGTTCAGGCGCTCCAGGCGACCCTGAGCCCCGGCACCGACCTGGTTCCAGGAGACGACCTGACCCACACCCTTGGCTGGACGGTCGGGCCGGCGGATGCGTTGTCGCCTGCGAGTCCGGTGGTCGCCGTGTCGGCGGTTCCAGCGGGCTCCATCAGCCGGGAGGCCATCGACCTCGCCATGCCGATCTGGACCTCGGAAGGGTCGGTCGACCTGACCGAGGTCGATGGACGTCCGGCGGCGGAGATCTCGGAGGGCATTTCGCGTTGGCTGATCGCCGAGACCGCCTGGGGCGACCAGTTGGTCGTCAGCAACCACTCCGCCAGAACCACCGACGCCCCGCCGCCGACCTTCGAGCTGCTCGCCCGGATTGCCGCCTCGGTGCGACAAGCCCGCCCCGAGTCGTGGGAGGCCCTGGCGCAGGAGGCGGCGGGGGGACCGGGGTTGTCTGCCAACGTCGGACGTACCGAGATTGCCCGTGGCGAGGCCAACGGGCTCGAGTGGCTGTTGCAAACGGGGGACGGGGTGGATGCCTACCTGGGCTCGTTCACCATCGATTCATGCCTGAAGTTGAACAACGACGGAACCGCCTGCGTGACCAGTGCCGAGGGAACCTCCGACGACGACGGACGGCCGCGCGCCGTCGCGATGGGCACGCTGGGCCCCGAGGACCTGCCGTTCGCCATCATGGTGCTGCCGAGCGACGATCCGGCGGTCGAGCTGCGCTACGTAAAGGCAGGAGCGACGATCGCCACCCGGTTCCACCCGGTGGTCATCGCCGACAGCAAGGCGGCGGTGTTGATCGCCGAACCCGGCGATCGCTTCGAATGCCCGGACCCCGGTCCGGGACAAGGCCCCGGAGACGGGCCCGAACCCGCCGGCCCACTCGAGCGCTACGACGCGGACGGAAACCCGTTGGGTTGCCTCGACTTCTAGCCGCGGGCCGACGGTGGAGATCGCCGTGGTTGCGCTCCGCGCTTCGCAGGCAGCCACCGACCTGCCGGCCGGGGTCCGACGGTCAGCCGTGTGAGCCCTCAACTTCGTCGGTGGTCCAGCGGACCTCGGAGTAGGCGTTGGTGAGGGGCATGCGACGGTCGCGCCCGAACGCCTTCCTCGTGACCCGCAGCGAGAACGGGGTCTGGCGCCGCTTGAACTCGTTGCGGTCGACCAGGCGGGCGACCCACCGGGCCAGTTCGGGATCGGCCCCGGCGGCGAGCAACTCGTCGACGGTGAAGTCGTCGTCGACGTAGCGCTCGAGCACCGCATCGAGCTCGTCGTAGGGCGGCAGGCTCTGGTCGTCGCGCTGGTCGGGTCGCAGCTCGGCGGACGGCGGCTTGGTGATCGTCGACTCGGGGATGGGCGGCGTCTCGCCCCGCTCGATCGCCAGCTCGTTGCGCCAGCGGGCCAGCTGAAACACCCGGGTCTTGTAGACGTCGCCGATGGGGGCCAGGGCGCCGTTGCTGTCGCCGTAAAGCGTCGAGTACCCGACGGCGAACTCCGACTTGTTGCCGGTGGCCAGCGCCAGCCAGCCGAACTTGTTGCACAGCGCCATCACCAGGGTTCCCCGGATGCGGGCCTGCAGGTTCTCCTCGGTGAGGTCGGGCGCGGTGCCCTCGAAGCTGCCCGCCAGCCCGTCCATGAACGAGTGGTAGATATCGGCGATCGCCACGGTGCGGTAGTCGATGCCCACCGATGCGGCCAGGGTGGCCGCATCGTCGCGCTGTGGTCCGAGGAGTACTGCGACGGCATCGACACCGCGTGCACGTGGTCCGGTCCCAGCGCGTCGGCGGCCAGCACGGCCACCAGGGCCGAGTCGATGCCCCCGACAGGCCCAGGCAGGCGTCGGTGAACCCGCCCTTGCCGAAGTAGTCGGCCAGTCCGAGGCGCAGCGCCTCCCACACCTCGGCGTCCGGCGGGAGCTCCACCGCCACCGTGGGCGGATCGATCGCCGGCCGGTCGGCCACCGCGGCGGCTGCCGGACCCTCGGTCGGTGAGCCCGGTTCCGGCGACATCGTTCCCACCGGCGACCCTCCGGCCCCGACGGCCCGCACGCGGTCGGCTGCGGCCCTCACCGATAACGACCAGCGGCAGCGCCACCTCCAGCCCCCGGGGCTCGAGGTCGAGGTCGACGATCATCAGGTCGTCGACGAACTGCGGCGCCCGGGCCAGGACCTCGCCCGCCCCGTCGAGCACCATCGACGCGCCGTCGAAGATCAGCTCGTCCTGGGCCCCCACCTGGTTGACGTAGGCCACCGGAATGCCCGCACGCCGCGCCCGGTCGGAGAGCAGCCGCTCGCGCACCTCCACCTTGCCCTCCTGGAACGGGGAGGCGTTCAGGCTGACGAGCAGGTCGGCGCCCGCCGCCGACTGGTGGGTGGGCGGGCCGTCGACGTACCAGATGTCCTCGCAGATCGAGACGCCCACCACCAGCCCCCCGATCGAGAACAGCGGCTGATCCTCAGGCCCCTCGGTGAAGTAGCGGTCCTCGTCGAACACGCCGTAGTTGGGCAGGCGCTGCTTCTGGTAGCGGCCGTGGACGACCCCTCGCGACGCCACGGCCACCGTGTTGGCGGTGCGGATGCCGCCCACCGAGTCGACCGCCAGGTGGTCGTCGGCGTAGCCGAAGAGGCCGACGCAGCGGCCGGTGCGCCACCAGCCGGTCGAGCGCCTCCACGTTGTCCTCGAGAAACCCGCGGCGGATCAGCAGGTCCTCCGACGGATAGCCGGGCACGGCCAACTCGGGGAAGGCCACCAGGTCGCAACCCGCCAGCTCGGCCTGCCCGTAGAGCTCGGCCAGCCGGGCCACGTTGCCCGCCAGGTTGCCGACGTGCGGGTTCATCTGGCCGAGGGCGACGCGCAGCGTGGGCATCGCCCGACACTATCCAGCCGGGCGTCGCCGGAAACGCCGACGAAACCCGGCCCGAGCGCGGCGGAGGTGTGGAGGTGTGCCGGTGAGATTCACCGGCACACCTCCACACTCGAAGCAACCTTGGTCGTCGGCGCAGAGCGGCGACGCAGGGTGTTACCGCTTGGCCCAGTCGGTGCAGACCGTGTTGGTCATCAGCCCCGCCACCTCGTAGGGGTCGATGTTGGCGTTGGGCCGACGGTCCTCGATGTAGCCCTTCTGATCCTGGGCGACCTGCCACGGGATGCGCACCGAGGCGCCGCGGTCGGAGACGCCGTAGCGGAACTCGGAGAAGTGGGCGGTCTCGTGATCGCCGGTGAGGCGGTCCTCGTAGCCGTGGCCGTAGACGGCCAGGTGCTCCTCGGGCTTGCCCGGGGCGCCGAGCGACTCGCACGCCGCGATGATCGCGTCGTAGTTCTCACGCATCGCCTTGGTGGAGAAGTTGGTGTGGCAGCCGGCGCCGTTCCAGTCACCCTCGACCGGCTTGGCCGAGATCGACGCGTTGACGCCGAAGTCCTCGGCCACCCGGTAGAGCAGGTAGCGGGCCATCCACATGTGGTCGCCGACCTCGACGGTTCCGACGGGGCCGATCTGGAACTCCCACTGGCCCAACATCACCTCGGCGTTGGTGCCCGAGATCATCAGCCCGGCGGCCATGCAGGCCTCGGTGTGCGCCTCGACGATCTTGCGGCCGGCGATCTCCACCGCGCCCACGCCGCAGTAGTAGGGGCCCTGAGGCGCGGGGAAGTGGTAGCCGGCCTGGGGCCAGCCGAGGGGACGACCCTCCTCGAAGAAGGTGTACTCCTGCTCCATGCCGAACCAGGGCTCCTGGTCGGCGAAGCTCTTGGCGATCTCCACCGCGGCAGCCCGCTTGTTGGTGGGGTGCGGCTGCATCGTGTCGGGCACGAGCACCTCGCAGAGCACCAGCTTGTCGTCGCCGCCACGGATCGGGTCCGGGGTGATGAAGACCGGGTTGAGCACGCAGTCGCTGTTGGCGCCGGGTGCCTGGTTGGTCGAGGAGCCGTCGAAGCCCCACACCCCCAGGTCGCCGCCCTCCTGGACGATCTTGGTCTTGGAACGGATCAGGGGGACGGGCTCGGTGCCATCGATCCAGATGTATTCAGCGCGGTAGGCCATGGGGAACTCCTTTGTGGTGACGGCGCACGAACGCGCCGGGGGGTCTCAGGACCTCAGCATGCGCCGGCGACGTTTCGTCGGGATTGCTCCAATGTCACGAGAATGTGAACAGACGCCGATCCAGCTTCAATCGGGACCTCGGGGGTCGAAGCGTGGTGGAATGGCTCCCATGAGCGGACCGTCACACAGCAACTACGTCCTGCGCACCGTGGAGGAGCGGGGCATCCGCCTCATCCGCCTGTGGTTCTGCGACGTGCTGGGCCAGATGAAGTCGGTGGCCATCTCGCCGGTCGAGCTGGAGACCGTCTTCGAGGAGGGCCTGCAGTTCGACGGATCCGCGATCGACGGCTTCTCGCGGGTGCACGAAAGCGACGTGTTGGCCCGGCCCGATCCGTCCAGCTTCGGGGTGCTGCGCAGCGGACGGGACGGGGGGCCGGCCACCGGCGCGATGTTCTGCGACATCGAAACCCTGGAGGGTGAGCCGTTCGCCGGCGACCCGAGGGCGGTGCTGCGCCGGGTGACCGGAGAGGTACGGCAGGCCGGGTACAGCTTCATGTGCGCACCGGAGGTGGAGTTCTTCTACTTCGCCTCGGGCGACCCCCGCCGGGTGCCCGAACCGCTGGACGAGGCGAGCTACTTCGACCTGACGATCACCGACGTGGCCTCGGACCTGCGGCGTCGAACCATCGGACGCCTGGAGGCGATGGCGATCCCGGTGGAGTACTCCTTCCACGAGGACGGCAACTCCCAGCACGAAATCGACCTCACCTGGGACGACGGCCTGTCGATGGCCGACAACATCATGACGCTGCGCATGGTGGTGCGCGAGGAGGCCCACGCCGAGGGGGTGCACGCCACGTTCATGCCCAAGCCGCTCGCCGCCCAGCAGGGTTCGGGCATGCACACGCACATGTCGCTGTTCCGGGGCGACAACAACGCCTTCCACGACCCGGAGGACCCCTACGAGCTGTCCGAGGTGGGCCGGGCGTTCGTGGCCGGACTGCTGCGCCACTCCGCCGAGATCACCGCCGTCACCAACCAGCTGGTCAACAGCTACAAGCGCCTCGTTCCCGGTTTCGAGGCGCCGAGCACGATCAGCTGGGCCCACAACAACCGCTCGGCGCTGGTGCGCATCCCCCAGCACAAGACCGGCAAGCACAACTCGACCCGGGTGGAGTACCGCTCTCCCGACGCCGCCTGCAACCCGTACCTGGCGTTCGCCTTGATCCTTGCCGCCGGGATGAAGGGCGTGAGCGAGGGGTACGAACTGCCGCCCGAGGCCCCCGACGACCTCCATCGGCTGTCCGATGCCCAACGGTCGGCGCTGGGCATCGGCATGCTGCCCGCCTCGCTCTCCGAGGCGTTGGACGTGATGGAGTCGTCGCAGCTGGTGCAGGACACCCTCGGACCGCACATCTTCGAGTGGTTCCTCCGCAACAAGACCTCCGAGTGGGCCGACTACAAGGCCCACGTCAGCCAGTTCGAACTCGACCGCTACCTGCGGGCCTGGTGATCGGCCGGTGAGCGAGCGCGCACACCTCGGCACGTCCGGTGGACTGCTGGTGCACCCGGCGCCGTCCCCGGAACTGGCCCGCCTGCTCGACCTGGGCGGCCACCGCTGGACGGCGGTCGCCGACGACCTGGAAGCCCGCAACGCCACGGGTGATCCGGCCGGTGCGATCGTCGAACTCGGCGAGGAGGCTTCGCCGGAGGACGGCACGGACACCGCCTGGTCGGTCATCGAGGCGCTGGCGCGTCGCGAGCAGCCGATCTTTGCCGTGCTGATCCTCGTGCGGGGCACCCGCTTGGGCGAGCTGGCCGGCCGCGACGAGCTGTTCGCCGACTTCTGTCTCACCCCGTTTCATCCCACCGAGATGGAGGCGCGCCTGGCGCACCTGCTGGCCGGCCCCGGGGACCTGCTGGCGACCGCCGCCTCGTCGACGATCGTCGGGGCCGATTCCGACGAGGTGGTGCGCCACGGTCCGCTGGTGCTCAACACCGAGAGCTACCAGGCGCGCATCGGCGACCGGGCGCTCGACCTGACCTACATGGAGTACGAGCTCCTTCGGTTTCTGGCCCAGAGCCCCGACAAGGTGCACAGCCGCGAGGTGCTGCTCAGCCAGGTGTGGGGCTACGACTACTACGGCGGCGCCCGGACGGTGGACGTGCACATCCGGCGGCTTCGCTCGAAGCTGGGCGAGGAGCACGCCCGGATGATCCAGACCGTGCGCTCGGTGGGCTATCGGTTCGGCAGGGCCGACTGAGCCGGCCCGCGCTGTGCGGGCTGGTCGCTACTTGTTGAGCGGGATCAGCTCGGAGCCCTCGTTGCGCGCCTCGCCGTCCGCGGTCAGCGTCTGGCCGAAGATCGCCGCCAGGATCGGCGTGGAGGCGAGGACCCCGACGGGGATGACCACCAGGAGGGCGACGACGATGATGAGCGCACCAAGCATGGCCTCAGTCTAGTTCCGCACGGTGCCGTGGTTCGCTACCGCGGGGCCCTACCGCTCACGCCGGGTTGGCCGCGCTCCGCTCGCGGTCGGGTGTCGGGCGATGCGCCCACGCCTCGATCTCCACCAGCGCCCCGGCCGGAAGGGCGGCCACCGCCACCGCCGAACGGGCGGGTCGATGCCCGTCGAAGAACGCGGCATAGTGCTCGTTGACCACGGGGTAGTCGTCCATGCTCACCATGAACACGGTGGTCTTCACCACGTCGGTGGGCTGAAGGCCCGCCTCGGCCAGCCGGAGCCCCAGGTTGGCCAGCGCCGCATCACACTGGGGGCCCAACCCCTCCACCAGGGTGTTGTCGACCAGACCGATCTGGCCGGAGGTGATCACCCACTCCCCCGCCTCGACCCAGGGCGAATACGGTCCGATCGGATCTGCGCTCATCGCATCAGCGTGCCACACGGGCCACCACCCCGAAGCGGGGAGTCAGGGCGCACCGAATCCGGGGCGCCGGGCTCCCCACTTCGGGGGTTGGGGGCGGGGGGTCGGTCGGGATGGTGGCCTGGCGCGGGGCCGGGTCAGGGGTCGAGGGCGAGGAGCAGCGCGGACTCGTAGACCGCGGCCGCCCGATCCCACCACTCGGCTGATTCGGCGGCGAGGCGTTCGAGCATGACCCCGCTGTTGACCTCGAGCACCTCGCGCCCCGCCTCGGAGTCGACCACATCGACCGAGCAGAACACCGCACCCAACTCGGCGGCGGCGGCCAGGCCGAGCTCGGCCAGCGAGGCCGCCTCCGCGGGATCAGCCACCAACGCGGGGGTGGACCCGGCGCCCAGGTTGTGCCGGAGCCCGAGGTGGGTGACCTCGCCGTCGCCCGGAACGTGCCGCAGCAGGGAGGGATCGTGGGTGTCGAGCCAGTCGCGGACGGTGGCGGCCTCCACCTCGCCGGCGGTCACCGATTGGGCGACCAGCTCGACCACCGTGCACCGGCCGTCGCCGATCACCCGGGGACGGTCCTTGCGGTAGATCAGCGGCGCCGTGCCGTCGACCACGACGACTCGGTGTTCGGCAACGACCTCCCGCCACGGGCCCAGCGCCGCACCGCGATGGCGGGCGAGGATGCCGGTGAGTGCCGCCTCGGCCGCCGCCCGGACGGCGGCGCGCTGCACGTCGGCGCCGCCGGTGCCGTCGTTGGGCTTGACGACCAACGGCCATCCGAACCGCCCGACGACCGCTTCGAGGCGTTCGCCGACCGATCGTTGCCCGACCCAGGCGGCGAAGCCGGGCTCGATGACCAGCTCGTGGGGCACCACCGGCAGCCCGGCGGCGTCGAGCAGGTCGGTGGTGGCCACCTTGTCGTCGCAGATCAGCGCCACTGCGGCCGGGTTCAGGTCGAAGGAATAGCCGTAGACGCTCACCCGATGCCGGGCGTCGTCGGCGAGACGCAGCACCCAGTCGCCGCCACCGGCCTGCATCGACCACCCGTGTGTCTCGGCCAGGCCGGAGCAGATCGCCACCAGCGCCCTGCCGTCGTTGGTGGGCGGAACGATGGGCGGATCGGCGGGCGGAGGGTTCACCGGCGGGCGGCCCACGGGAGCGCGCCCAGCGGCCAGGCTGGGGTGAACCCGGCGGCGGACCAAGTCGCCGCGGCCACTGCGGCGAAGACCGCGCCGCTCGCCGGGACGGCGGGGTCCTCGGCCACGTCGTCGTCGATCGTGATCGAGATCGGCGGCAGGTCGGCCGAGCGGAGAATGCCGAAGGAGCGGATGGTGAGGTCCTGCGGCTCGCCGTCGTCGTCGACCGCCAGGCCCTCGGTGGCCACCCAGCCGAGCGCGGCGTGCCCCGCGCCGATGCAGTAGGAGCGCAGCACCACCTCGTCGAGGACGGCTCCGGCCGACACGCTGACGCCGATGCCGTCGGGCCCGAACGCGGTGATCAGCGCCCGCCCGCCCTCGGGTGCGGTGACCTCAACCGCCTCGGGCCGGGTGCCGGCCAGCGCCACCGCCAGCGCCTGCGCCTCGGCCCAGCCGGCCTCGCGAAGTTCGGGTGAGGTCGGCGGGCCCGGGATCGGCGTCACCTCCACCTCCGCCGAGGGAAGCACCGACGCGATGCGGTCGACCACCGGTGTGGGGTCGGCGTCACCCGACCAGCCAACGCGCACCCGGCCCGTGCCGTCGGCGTTCAGCCCGGCGGCGATCGGCGGGCGCTTGGCGCCGTAGCGCACGACGTCCTCCCGGCTGAGCACGACGCGAACCGGGCGTCCAAGCCGGTCCGCCCACCGGCGGGCGGCGTCCGCCGCCCCCTCGAATCCGTCGGGCAGACGCGTGTCGAGCTTGCCGCCGAAGGCGCCGCCGTTGGCCAGCGGGGTGGCCGGTTCGCCGCCCGGCTCGCACCAGGAGGCGTCGGTCTCGAGGTAGGCGGGCTCGACCCAGGAGGTCGCCAGGCGCACCGCCCACTCGCCCTCGGGCACGGCCAGGGGCGGCTCTGCCGACACGGTGGAGCGCCGGCCCTGCACCTTGCCGAAGTCGAGGCGGGCCTGGGCCAGGGTGTCGGCCACCGTCCAGCCGCCGTCGCCCCCGGGGACGACGACCGCAGCGTCGGCGGGGGCGGTGTCGGCGGCAAACCCGGCCCGACCGGCGACCACGTCGGCGCCGACGGCCTGTGCGGTGCCGCCCTCGAGCACCGCCCGAAACGACGCTCGCGCCGTGGCCTCCGCGTCCCGACGGGGCGGCTCGAGGTTTCCGAGCCCAACGGCCGCCTCGGTGATCGTCTGCCAGCCGGTGCAACGGCACAGGTGCGCCGCCAGCGCCCGGTGGACCGCCGGCGCCTGAAGCTGCGCGGCCGGAGGTCGATCAGCCTCGTCGGGTGGCTCGGTCGGGCCCGACGAGGCGGTCGCCGAGGGCGGACCCGGGGTCCGGGCGGCGGCTTTGGCGGCGAGGCCCTCCAGGCGACACACGATGCCCGGAGTGCAGAAGCCGCACTGGGAGGCGCCCGTGGCCAGGAACGCGTCGGTCCAGGCCTGTCGGCGCTCGGGGTCGAGCCCGTCGAACGTGGTGATCTCGCGTCCGGCCAGTCGCCGCACCGGCGTCACGCAGGCCACCCGGGGGGCGCCGTCCACCAACACGGTGCAGCAGCCGCACTGGCCCTGGGGGCTGCAGCCGTCCTTGACCGAGGTGGCGCCCGCGACGTCGCGCAGCGCGTCGAGCAGCGTGGGCGTTCCCTCGGGAACCTCGATGGGGCGACCGTCGACGACCAGCGTGATCGAACTCATCGCCCACCCGCTCGCACCGCCGTCGCCGGGTCGTTCGACGACCGACGGCGGCGGGAGTGCTCGATCAGCTGAAGGACGAGCCGCAGCCGCAGGTGCGCTGTGCGTTGGGGTTGGTGATGGCGAAGCCGCTCTCCAGGCCGTCCTTGTAGTCGAGCGTGGCACCGTCGAGCAGCTGGGCCGAGGAGGGGTCGCTGACGACCTTGATCGTTCCGTAGGCCTGGGAGACGTCCTCGGCGTCGGTCTCGGAGTCGAAGAACATCTCGTAGGAGAATCCCGAGCAGCCGCCGGGGCGGACGGCCACGCGCAGGGCCAGGGCGTCGTCGCCCTCGGCCTCGATGAGCTGCTGAACCTTCTCGGCTGCGTTGTCGGTGAGCGTGATCATGGTTGTCTCCCAGGTCGTCGGCGTTTCGCGGCTGGTTTCGCCATCGTAGCGATGGATCGTGTTCGGGTCACGGTGCCTCGTTGCAGGCTACCGACCCCGTGGCCCTTCGGTGTGGTCGCCGTGCCGTCGGGTTGAATCGGACCGATCGGGCGCCGGGGCGTGCGACCCCGGTGGCGTCGCACCTCACGCCCCGAGGGTCACCGGCTCGCTGTGGGGTGCGTCGAGCACGACGCAGCACGGCTGGCGCTCGGTTCGGTCGTGAAAGCCCTTGGGGGGATCGTCGCCGCGGGCCTCGAGCAGCCCCTCGATCAGGCCGCGGTGCAGCGAACACACCAACTCCGGGTTGGCCTCGGCCAGCTCGGCGAACGGGCAGTGGCCGAACCACACCCACCGTTCGTCGTCGCCGTCGACGATCTCGGGGTCGAAGCCCCAGCCGGCCAGCAGCGACAGCGTCGCCTCGACGGCGTCGCCGTGATGGCCCGAGGCCAGGGTGCGGCCGTGGTCCCGGCCGACCTCGGCTGCGTCCTCGCCGGAGAGACCCGCCTCCGAGGCCAGCGCCAGCAACATGCCGGCGATCGCCGGGTAGACGGGGGGCTCCAGGCCCAGGCTGGGGGCGTCGGTGGCCAGTGAGTACAGGTGTTGGGGTCGACCCACGCCGCCGCTGGTGCGCGAACGCACCTGCAACAGCCCCAGCTCCCGCATGCGTTCGAGGTGCGGACGCACCGTGTTGGGGTGGAGGTCGAGGAGCTTGGCGACGTCGGCGGTCGAACGGGGCGATGGTGCCCTGGCCAGCTCAAGGTAGATGGCGTAGCGGGTGTTGTCGCCGAGTGCCTTGAACATGGCCAGCTGATCGGACTGCACGACTCCAGTTTACACGGCCCAGGCCAGTAGAATGAGGTCATGGCACCCACGGCCCCTCCACCGCCTCCGTCCGAGGACGAGGTCATGGCGATGTTGGCCCACGTCATGGATCCCGAGCTCGGCGCCAACATCGTCGAGCTCAACATGGCACGAAGCGTGGTGGTGGCCAAGCCGGGCGAGTTGCCCGACCGGGTGCCCCGCGTGGTGCTCGACCGCACCGACAGCGGCCCCGACCGGGCGGGCGGCGGCACCCCGGACGGCGCCGTCGTGGTGGTCACCCTGGCCCTGACCACCGCCGGGTGCCCCCTGCGGGCCCAGCTTCGGCGGGACATCATCGAGCGGGTCGGCTCGCTGCCCGGTGTGGGCGAGGTGCGGATCAGCTGGGCGGAGATGACCCAGGATGAGAAGGCCGAGGCGATGGCGATCGCCCGCAAACGGGCCGCCGAGCGGGCGCCGGAGGACCTGTTGGGCGAGCGGACCCGGGTGATCCTGGTCGCGTCCGGCAAGGGCGGCGTCGGCAAGTCGTCGGTGACCGCCAACCTGGCGGTGGCGCTGGCCGGGCGCGGGTTCACCGTCGGCGTGCTCGACGCCGACATCTGGGGCTTCTCCATCCCCCGGCTGCTGGGCCTCGACGGGCGCCTCAAGGCCGCCGCCGTCGACGACACCGCCACGAACGGCGATCAGGCGGCTGACGACGACCGGAGCGAGGCGAAGATCAGCCCGCACCGTCTGGACATCCCAGCGATGGTCGGTTCGGAGGCCGGATCGGTGGAGGCGGTGTCGATGGGATTCCTGGTCGACGACGAGTCGGTGGCGCTGATGTGGCGCGGGCTGATGCTGCAGCGTGCGGTGCAACACTTCCTCGAGGACGTGGCCTGGAGCGACCTCGACTACCTGCTGGTCGACCTGCCGCCGGGCACCGGCGACGTGCAGATGGGGCTGGCCCGACTGCTGCCCCGGGCCGAGCTGCTGGTGGTGACCACCCCCTCGGTGGCGGCCAGCCGGGTGGCCCAACGGGCGGTGTCGATGGCCCGCAACAACTACCTGCGGGTGATCGGGGTGGTCGAGAACCTGTCGCACTACGTGGCCCCGGACGACTCGGTGCACGAGATCTTCGGCTCGGGCGGCGGCGACCACCTCGCCCACGAGGCGGGGGTTCCGCTGCTGGGGAGGATCCCGATCGAGCAGTCCGTGGCCACCGGCGGGGACGCCGGTGACCCGGTGGCGCTCCAGCTGACCGACCGCGCCGGACCCCCGCCGGGGCCGGCCGCCCGGGCGTTCGGCGAGTTGGCCGAACGGCTGGCCACCGAGGTGTCGCCACCCATCGAGCTGTCCGGCTGCACCGCCCACGTGGGTGTCGACCGCCAGGCCGCTCCGTCCGAGACGCTGGTTCAGCTGGGCTGAACCCCCTCCGCCCAGCCGTCGGGATCGGCGGGCGGGCGGTCGCTGTCGAGGCGGCGCTGGGCCACGGCGCTCACCCGGGCACGGATCCTCGGATAGCCGGTGACCGCCTCGAGGAAGGTGTCCCGGTCAAGCACGTAGACGCCCAGGCCCTCCGTCCCGGCCGCCACGGACGCGGTCCGCCGACCGTCGCGGAGCAGCGCGATCTCGCCGAAGTGGTCGCCGGGCCCCAGCGTGACCAGGCCACCGTCGCTGCGGGTGACCTCGGCGGTGCCCGCAGCCACCAGGTAGAAGGTGTCGCCCCGATCGCCCAGGGTGAACAGCTGTTGTCCGGGCTCCAGTTCCAGCCGGTGGAAGTTCATCAGCAGTTGCTCCACCTGGAACGCCGGAAGCGGGGCGAACATGGGCACCCCCCGGACGAACGCAACCAGATCGGGGTCGACCATCACCCGCCCCCGATCGATGCCGAGCAGCACCGGGCTTCGCAACGCCATCAGCAACGGCAGGGCCAGCCCGGTCAGCACGAGCGCCGACGTCAGCCCGAAGGCGGCGATCAACGCGCTCAGCCCCAGTGCGCCGACGGCCAGGGCCGCCATGTTGAGACCCTCGAGGACACCGAAGAGCCGGGCGAGCACGTCGTCGGCCGCCAGGCTCTGCAACATCGTTCGCCCGGCGATGCCCACGATCGCGGCCCCGGCGCCGCTGAGGGCCAGCAGCGCCACGGTGAGGACCTGCGAGTGGGAGGCGGCCATCGCGGCGACCGGAACCCCCACCGCCACCACCCCGACCACCACCGGCACCGTGAGCCGGCGGCGTCCGACCAACGAGAAGGCCAGGGAGGCACCGGCCAACCTTCCGCCCCCGGCCGCCGCACCCAGCAGCCCGGCGGTGGCCCCTCCCCCGTCCAGCAACTCGTCGGCCACGGCCACGAACGCCACGTCGAGGGCGCCGACGACGACCGCGGTGCCCGCCAACATGACGACCAGCACCCGCGCCTCTGGACGATCCCGCAGCACCCGGATCCCCCCGAGAAACCGGTCGGCGCCGCTGCGCTCCGGATCCTCCTCGCGGTCGATCAGGTCGCTCGTTGCGTGCTCCACCCGGAACGAGGCCAACGCCGCCACCGCCATCAGCACCGTTCCGACGGCAAACACCGCGCCGGCGGACGAGGTGGCGATGATCAGGCCCGCCCCGGCCGGACCCGCGAACCGGCCGACCGACTCGGCGAACCCGGCGGCCGCGTTGGCCGCCGTGAGCTGCGCCGGTGTGCGTGCCACCGACGGCAGGACGCCGGCGAGCGCCGGCCGCGACATCGTCATCGTCACCGCCGAACCCAACGCCGCGAGGTACACGAGCGCCGCGCCGGCGTCGGCCAGCATCGACACGGCGACGAGGGCCATCGTCGCCGCCTGGGCGACGAATCCGATGCCCAGCGACCGATGGCGGGGGACTCGGTCCAGCACCGCCACCGTTAACGGTGCGGCCAGCGCCGACGGGGCGAGCAGGGCGAATGCGGCGACGCCCGCCTCGCTGGACCCGCCCCGCTGATAGGCGAAGACGATCACCGCCAACCAGGTGCCGTGCTCGCAGACGGCGAACGCGGCGAAGCCCAGCTCGATCCTGCGCAGGTCGCGGTGTCGCACCAACTCCCGAAGGACCGTGCGCCTGCGTTGGGCGCCGGTGGTCGGGCCCTTCACCGGGCGGGCCCCCGGGGCGACGTCGTGTCCCAGGTACGCGCCAGCTCCCGGACCCGCCGGGCCTCCCCGTCGTAGCCGTAGGTGGCCGCCAGATCGAGCACCTCGCCGGTCAACCTCCGAAGCTCGTTCGTGTCCACCTGATCGCGCCGCGCCAGCACGGTGACCAGCAGTCGGCGCGCCAGGGCCGAGGAGTAGGTGAGCCCCGCACGGTCGGCGTCGGCGATCGCCTCTCGGAAGAGCTCCTCGGCCGCGCCGAGGTCGCCCTCGCCCAGCGCCGCCTGCCCCAACGAGGTGGACACGAGGCCCCACGTGAGCGTGCCCGAGGCGATCACGCCCAACCGACCGCGGTAGGGCTCGAGCGCCACCCGGGCCTCGCGGCAGATGTCGGCTCGACCCAGCCCGAACCCCACCTCGGCCTTCATCTGCACGGCGACCGTCCACATGAAGTCCCAGTTGGGTTCAGTCCAGTCGTCGGCCACCCGCTCGGCCGCTGCGACGTCGCCCCGCTCCAGGTGGGCGATCGCCACCGCAAAATCCCAGATGCCTGCGCCGGGCGGCGCGAGGCGGCGTCGGCCAACGAGTCCGCCATGTCACCCATGCGGCCCTCGACGACGGCGAGGCCGCCGAGCTGCGCCGCCCAGGTGCCGGGGGCGTCGGCCTGAGTCTCCACCGAGCGGGTGAACAGCTCGTCCACCTCGTCGCGCAACCTCGGCGTCGCAGCGGTTGGGCGGCCGAGTGCGATCTCCAGACCCAGGCGACACCGGTCGACCAGGAACTGAAACCAGAAGCTTCTCGTGGCGGCGATGGGGGCGGCGAGGTCGGCGATCCCCGTGAGCACACCCGCCACGTCACCGCGCTCGTGCCGATGGGACAGGTCGAAGAAACCGGCGAGGAACTCGAGTTCCGGGTCGCCGCGGCGGGCTGCGATCACGGCGCGCCCCCCCCCCCACGACGGTGGTCGAGCGTGGACGGGTGCCACAGTGCCAGATGGTCGGCGACCAACGAGGAGGCGATCAACCACTGGTCGCCGGAGGCACGGGCCAGCGTCACCGCCTCGTCGATCAGCGCCACCCGACGGTCCCAGTCCGGGTCGAAGGCCAGGCTGGTCGCCAACGTCGCCAACACCCGCACCCGCATCGGGTCGTCGGTGGCGAGCCCGACGAGTGCGTCCTCGCAGAACCCGATGATCGTGTGGTCGATGTCGACCGCGCTGGTGAACCAGGCGCCGGGTTTGGTCCGGCCGATTGCCGCCCGGGCCAACAGATCGGAGCGTCCGGCCAGCCTGGCCAGGCGCCCGGCCTCGGACATCGCGTCGAGGTAGGCGGGGTCGCCGAGCAGGCGCATGGCGCCGCCCCGGGCGAGGTGCGCCTCGGCGAGGCGTTCGGGATCGACCCCCGCTTGGCGGGTGAGCAGGTCGATCACCACGCCGTAGCGCTCGATCGCCGCCTCCCAGGCCAGCGCCGCGACGTCGCGTCGCCCCGCCAAGTTGAGGTACTCGATCGCCCGGTCGCAGCCGTCGGCGCCGATCGCCAGCCGCCAGTGGCGCGCCAACTCGTCCACCCGGTCGCCGGGAAGCGCCTCCAACGCCTCGGCGATGCGGCGGTGCGCCTGGGCCACGCGGGTGGCGCTCAGCTCCTCGTTGAGGGTGGCGCGCACGATCGCGTGGTTGAACCGGTAGCGCCCCGCGGTCTCGGCCTCGGTGACCAGCGCCGCCGCCTCAGCCCGCTCGACCAACCCGATCACCTCGCTCAGCTCCCTGCCGGTGACCTCCGCCATCAGGTCGAGCTCGAAGGCCTGGCCCACCACCGACGCCAGCGACAACACGTCGTAGGTGGCGTCGCCGAGGCCGTTGAGGCGGGTGGACACGACCTCGCGCACCGAGGGCGGGAGCGGGTTGGAGGAATCGGTGGCGCCATGGGCGAGCAGCTCGCCGGCGAAGAAGGGGCTGCCCCCGGTCTCGGCGTGGATCCGTCGAGCGATCGCCGCCGCCTCGGCTCGATCGGGGGCGTCGCCGCTGAGACGCACGAGGTCGGCAACGTCGGCCTCCCCGAGCCCGGCGAGGCCCACGCGCACCACCGGGCGGCGCTCGTGCGTCAGCGCCAGCAGGTCGGCCAGCGGATGGCCCCGCCCCACCTCGGCGTCGCGGTAGGTGCCCAGCACCATCAGCCGCGACTCCGGTGCCGCGTCGAGCGCATGACGGAGCAGCAGCGCCGTCGCCGGCGTCGCCCAGTGCAGGTCGTCGAGCACCAGCAGCGTCGGCCGCCGTTGTGACAGGCGAACCAGCGTCTCGACGACCGAGTCGAAGAGCGCCAGCCGGTCGACCGAACCGGCCTCGGCGTCGGGCCGTCCCCTCCCCTCGGAGCGGGCCGCCGGGAACAGCGGTGCGAGCGGACCCGGTCGGCCGTTGAGCGCGTCGTCGAGGTGCGGGTCGAGCGCGGCTGCCTCGGCCAGGGCGGCGGCGAAGGGCCGATAGGGGACGTCGAGGTCGGGGTCGGAGGCGCCGTAGAGCACGATGGCACCCTGCCCGTGGACGGTCCGGGCCAGCTCCGTGGCCAGGCGGGTCTTGCCGATGCCCGGTTCGCCGCTGAGCATCACCGGGGAGAAGTGGCCCGAGCAGGCCTCGTGCCAGCGTCGCTCGAGCTCCGCCATCGGCTCGTCGCGACCCACGAGGGGGAAGCGGAACGTTCCGTCGAGCGCCACCGGGAGCGCCAACAACTCCGAGGCCCTGACCGGCGCAAGCCGATAGCACTCGGCGGCGGCCGATTCGGAGGGCCGGGGTGCGGTTGTCGGGGGCGCCCGGGGTCGAGCCCGACGTGTCCCCGGCAGAGTCGCCAGGCCCACTCGGACACCAGCACCCCGCCGGGGCGGCGGCCTCGAGGCCGGCGGCCTCGTCGCGTGCGGGGCCGGTCACGGTTGCGCCCCGGCGATACAGGGCGCCGAACGCCACGCCCGCGCGGGCCCGGATCGGTCCACCGGACCCAGCGCTCAACGATCGGTCCGCCAGCAGCCGATGCACCGACTGCGCCACCTCGATGGCGTCGGAGGCCGTGGGGAGTTCGGCGACCATGCCGTCGCCCGAGCGGTCGACCAGGGATCCTGCGTGCTCCTCGATCGTCACGTCGACGGCGGCGTCGAACCACCGGCGCAGCTCGGCGGTGGCCTCGGCACCGTCGCGCGCCAGCCGCTCGGTGGAGTCGACCAGGTCGAGCGCGAGGACCGCCCGCCGCACCGGAGGGTCGACCTCGGCCGTCGGACACGGCGTCGCCCGGTCCGGCGAGCCCAGCCTGGCCGCCTCGACCGGCTCGGGCAGCCCCTTGAGCACCTGCGGGCCCATCGGCTCGAAGGCGACCCCCGGGGCTTCCCCCGCCTTCAGCATCGCGACCAGCAGGTCGGTGACCACCACCTCGCCGGGGTCGGCCAGGTCGAGCAGTCGGGCGGCCTCGACGACGGTCTCGCCCACATGGCCGTCGTCGGTGATCGTCACCTCACCGATGCTGAGTGCCTGGCGAAGCTGCGGAACCGTGCGCCTGAGGTCGTCGGCGGCCAGGCAGGCGACCCAGGGTTCGGCGAACACGGCGACCGATCCCGCCGTCCCGTGGCTGTCGATCACCTCGCCGCCGTGTCGGACCACCAGGTCGTCGACGCTCGTGCGCACCCGGGCCTGCCATGAGGCCGCGTCGGCACCGGAGCGATTCGGGGCCATGGGGGCGTCGCTGAACATCACGGTCGCAATCGCCCGGCTCCGGCCCCCCACGGGGGAACTGTACCCGGCCCGGCCCGGCAACCGTCGGGCCGCGGCGGGCCGCCGACACGGCCGGACCGTGGGCCCGGGTCAGTCCAACGGTGCCGCGGTCTCCGCGTCGAAGCGGCTGCCGTCGGGAAGGCGGATCACCAGGCGGCCGGCCTCCTGGACGATCTCCGGCGTGACGGCGGTCGGGTCGTCCCGGCCCGCAAGCGCCGACAGTGCCTCCGTGGTGGTCGAGTGGCGGTTCAGCCAGTGCATGGTGACCACGGTGGGAAAGATCATCGTGATCGTGCCGGCCGCCGCCTCGGCCAGCGCCTGCGACGGCGCCACCCAACGGGTGTCGACCAGCTCGACGTCGTCGTGCAGCGCCACCTGCTGTGGGGGCGCAGCGGCGACGTAGAAGCGGGTGTCGTAGCGCCGGTTGGCGCCCAACGGCGTCGTCCAGCGCGACAGCGGCAACAGCCCGCCCAACTCGAGGACCAGGTCCTCGGCCACGCACAGCTGGCCCATGTTGGCCGAACCGGAATCGATCAGCTCCCGCCAGGAGGGCGTGGCGGACGCGGCCGCGCCCGGAACCAGCCCGTCGATCAGCCGGGCGGCCTCGGGCTCGCGCAGCGACACGGTGTCGCGTTGGTGGCTCCGTCGGGCCAGCAGCAGCCCGGCCTCCTCGAAGGCCTCCCGCACCGCCGCCACCCGGGGAGCGGCCTCCCACCCCGGCAACATGCCCTCGTGCGCGATCCGGTCCTGGAGCTCCGGATCGTCGTCCGGGTCGACCGCACCGCCGGGAAACACGTAGGCGCCGCCGACGAAGTCGGAGTTGAGATTGCGGCGCATCATCAGCACCTCGAGACCCGGGCCGGGGGTTCCGGACGGTTCGCTGCCGTCGCTGTCCCGCAACAGCACCACGGTGGCGGCGTCGAGCACCGGAACCGATTCCGGGTCCTCCGTGGTCATCCCAACAGGCACAGCCCGACACGCTACTAGCCTCACCCCCGTGCATCCCCCCTCGATCGACCGCCTGGCTCGAGCCCATGCGGCCAGCGGGTTGCCCCACGCCACGCTGGTCCGGCTGGCCCGTCGGGTGGTGGCGGGCACGGCGGCCGAGGACGTCGCCGACGCCATGGCGACGGAGGTCCAGCACCGGGCCCGACGACAGGCGCTCGAGGTCGTCAACGGCACCGGCGTGTTGTTGCACACCAACCTGGGTCGGGCGCCGACGCCGCAGCGGCCCGCCGACCGGTACTCCAACCTGGAGTTCGACCTCGCCGACGGCCAACGCGGCCCACGGGCTCCGGCGGTCACCGAACTCGCCGCCACCCTGACCGGCGCCGAGGCGGCCCTCGTCGTCAACAACTGCGCCGCCGCCGTCATGTTGGCGCTGGCCGCGCTGGCCGGCGGCCGTGGCGTCGTCGTCAGCCGGGGCGAACTGGTCGAGATCGGCGGCGGATTCCGGGTGCCCGACGTGCTCGCCCAGTCGGGTGCGACGCTGATCGAGGTGGGCACCACCAACCGCACCCGACCGGCGGACCTCAGCGAGGCGCTGGCCCTCGAGGATGCGGAGCGCCCGCCGGTGGCCATGGTGTTGAAGGTGCACCAGTCGAACTACCGAATCGTCGGATTTACCGAATCGGTGTCGGTCGGCGAGGCCCGGGAGTTGGCGCCCCCGGAGGTCGTCGTCATGGCGGACCTGGGCTCGGGGCTGCTCGACGCCCGGTGCCCGTGGTTGCCGGGCGGCCCGCCGCCGTGGCTGGCCGACGAGCCCGGGGTGGCCCAGGTGCTCGCCGAGGGGGCCGACCTGGTGGCGGTCAGCGGCGACAAGCTGATGGGCGGCCCGCAGGCCGGACTGTTGGTCGGCCGCGCCGACCTGGTGGAGCGTTGCGCTCGGCACCCGCTGATGCGGGCCCTGCGCTGTGGCGGGGCCACCCTCTCGGCCCTGGAACGAACGCTGACCGCCTACGCCGAACGCGATCTGACCGGCCTGCCGTTCTGGCGGCTGGCCACCACGCCGGTCGAGGACCTCCGAGCGCGCGCCGACGCGATCGCCGCCGGGCACCCCCGGGTGGAGGTGGTCGACACGGTGGCCACCACCGGGGGCGGCACGTTGCCCGGTGCGAGAATTCCGTCGGTCGGGCTGGCGGTCAGGGGTGACCTGGTGGCGCCGTTGCGGGCCGCCCAACCGGCGCTGGTGGCTCGGGCCGCCGACGGGCGCACGCTCGTCGACCTGCGCACGGTGTTCCCCGATCAGGACGAGGCCGTCGCAGCGGCGCTCGCCGGCGCGTTGGGCGACCTCGACGCCGGCGACGTCGCCGGATGAGCGAACCCGGCGCCGCGACGTGACCGTCCTCGGCACCGCCGGACACGTCGACCACGGCAAGTCGACGCTGGTGCGTGCGCTGACCGGCATCGACCCCGACACGCTGGCGGCCGAGAAGGAACGCGGCCTGACGATCGACCTGGGGTTCGCCGTGGCGCCGCTGCCCTCGGGTCGCCGGGTGCACCTCATCGACGTGCCGGGGCACGTCCGCTTTCTCAAGAACATGCTCGCCGGCGCCGGGGCGGTCTCCGGGGTGGTCTTCGTCGTCGATGCCATGGAGGGCCCGCGGGCGCAGAGCACCGAGCACCTGCAGCTGCTCGACCTGCTCGGCGTACACGACGGCGTCGTCGTGATCACCAAGGCCGACCTGGTGTCGGCGGAGCGCCTCGACGACGCCGTGCTCGAGACGCTGATGTTCCTCGACGGCTCGCCGTTGGCCGAGGCCGATCCGATCGTCGTCGACTCGGTCACCGGGCGGGGCATGGACCGGCTGCGCACCGGGCTGGACGCCCTGGTGGACCGGGTCGGCCGTCCACCCGCCGACGGCAGGGCGCGGCTCTGGATCGACCGGGCCTTCACCGCCGCCGGGGCGGGCACGGTGGTGGCCGGGACCCTCGCCGGGGCCGCGCTCGAGGTTGGGGACACCATCGAGCTGCAGCCGGGCGGCGCCTCGGCCCGCATCCGGGAGCTCCACACCGATCACACCCCGGTGCGTCGGGCCGAGCCCGGCAACCGGTATGCGATGGCGCTCGGGGGAGTGGACCGCGACGACGTCGGTCGGGGCGTCGCCGTGCTCACCCCCGACGACTGGTGGCCGACCTCCAGGGTCGACGCCTCGTTTCGCGTGCTGCCCACCCTCGACCACGCCCTGTCACGTCGCGGGGCCCACGTGCTGCACCTGGGCTCGGGCGAGTGGCCCGTGCGGGTGCGGGTGCTCGGCGCCGACGCGCTGGACCCCGGCGACGAGGGTCACGTGCGGCTGCACCTCCCAAGCCCGTTGCCGTTGGCACCGGGCGACCGCTTCGTGCTGCGGGAGAGCGGCCGGGGCGAAACGGTGGGAGGGGGCACCGTGTTGGAGGTCGACCCTCGGGCCAGGGCGGCCACCGCCCGTCCCAGCATCGACCCCGACCGGGTGATCGCCGACCGGGGCTGGGTGCGGGCCGAGGACTTCCGCCGACTGACCGGGCTCGCCCGTCGCGCAGAGCTGGGCGAGTGGCTGGTCGATCCGTCCGTCCGGGAGGTCGCCGTCGACGAGCTGGAGGCCCGGGTGCACCAGGCCGGGTCGGTGGGGCTGGCGCTCGCCGAGCTGGACGAGCGCGACCGGGCCTTGGCCGAGTTTGTCGCGCGGTCCCCTTCCGGGCCGGACGACGGGGCGCCCTTCGAACTTCGGGACGGTCGGCTGGTGCCGCCGGGTGCCGTCGTCGACCACCCCTGGTTGGAGGCGGTGGCCGAGGGAGGGTTCGATCCGCCGCCGCCCGACGGGGTCGACCCGGCGGCCCTTCGGGTGTGGGTGTCCGAGGGGCGCCTCGTCAAGGTGGGTGAGGCGTGGTGGTCGGCGGACGCGGTGGTCGAGGCGGCCCGGCGGGTGGCGACGTTGCTGGAGGCGAACCCCGACGGCATCACGGTGGCCCAGGTGCGCGATGGGTTGCACAGCTCCCGGAAGCCCACGCTGGCGGTGTTGGGGTTGTTCGATTCGTCCGGCGTGACGCGACGCCGGGGGGATGTGCGGATCGGCGGAAACCGACTGTCCGCCGTGCTCGAAGGCCGGCGGATCAACTGAGCAACGTCGGCTCAGCTGGCCGCCAGCTGGCGCTCCAGCATCGACTTGCGCTCCGACTCGCTGAGCCCGCCCCACACGCCGTGGGACTCGCGGATCTCCACCGCATAGTCCAGGCACTGGGTGCGAACCGGGCAGATGCCGCAGATCGCCTTGGCCCGTCGTTCGCGGTCGAGACGGTCGTGTTTCCGCTCGGTCTGCGACGGCGGAAAGAAAACCTCGGACTGTGGACCCCGACAAGCGGCCTGACGTTGCCAAATGGCGGGCGACAACTGATTGCTCACGCTCTTCCCCCGATGAGCTCGAATGCGACTACCCCCACGACTGTAGGGACATCGCGCCTCGATGAGAAAGTTCTGCGAGCAGAAATCTCAGAACGATCCACGCATCGAGCCGTTCGAACCATCGCCGTGGTTCGGTTGGCCGGGGTCAGGAGTCGGGGGTGCGTTTCCCTCGCATCTCCCGGTAGTCCTTGGCGCCACCCTCCTCGGGTTCCACCTCGAGGACCAGCCCATCGACCTCCACCACACGTGCTCGATCCCCCACGGAGAGCGGTGTGGAGCGGTTGGCGCGGGCCTTCCACAACGCCCCCTGGATGCGCACCGTGCCGTCGGGATCCACCGCCTCGGTGACGTCGCCCAGCTCGCCCATCATCCAGGTTCGTCCGATCGTCGGCGTGCCGAACCGGGCCCGCACCATCGAGGGCATGCCCGAGAACATCGTCGAGGCCATGCCGACCAGGTGCCGACGACCACGGCGATCCACGGAAACGGAACGCCGTCGAAGAGGGCGAGCGAACCGGAGGTGAAGGCCACTATGCCCGCCCCGGCCCAGAACTGGGGCGCTCCGTCTGGACGTCGACGGCAAAGGCCAGCATCGACGCGACGAGCAGCGCAACCGCCCACGACCGCACCGGCAACACGCCCAGCCCGTAACCGCCGAGCAGCAGCGAACCGGCGCCGACCACCCCGGCCACCCCGACACCCGCCGTGTAGAACTCGAAGACCAACAGGCCCAAACCGATGATGAAGGCCAGGTACGCCACCGCCGGGCTGGCGTGCGCAGCTGGCGGGGCAGCATCCAGCTTGACGAACCGCACCACGGTGACCGGCTCCTGGCGCTGTTCGCCGTCGACGGTCACCACCCTGCTCTCGAACCAGTCCAGTCCGACCAGCGCGCCGCCGAGCGTGGCGGCGACCTCGCCGACCAGGCCGGCCTGCTGTCGTCGCCCGATGCCGACGTCGACGAGGTCGCCGGGTCGGCGGGCACCAGCGTGCCGAACTGTCGGCGCTCTGCCGCTGGGTGCGATCGAAGCGAAGCGTGGACCCGGGGCGATCGAGGAGTCGGGGCTGAGCGCCACCAGCTCGGCGCTCCCACCGCCGCCTTCCCGCCCCGCTGGGGCCCACCCAGATCGCCAGCTTCTCGGAGAACCGGTCGAGGCGGCGGGCCAGGTTGGTGAACTCGGCGTCGGAGAGCACGACGCCCGGGCCGTCGATCTGGAGCACGACGCTCACCAGCTTGTCGAGGCCAGGCCTCGTCGAGCTGTTCGATGATGCCGTCGGCCACCAACGGGTCGACCAGCCCGGACACCGCCACGACCGTGACACATCCGGCGTCGCCGCAATCGCCCTGCACCTCCTGCACCGGAGCCGACGGCGTCGCCCCGGCGTCCGATCCGGCGGCCAGGGAGGCAAGGGCGACCACCGCACCCAGGGCGCACACGAGCCCAAGCCGGACGCGACCCGCTCGCAAGGGTCGGTGGGTGGGTTGCAGTAGTGTGGCCATGGCAGGCCTCCGAGGGGAGAACGTGGATTCGACGCAGTTCTTCACTGCATCCCGACTCATCATCGTGGCTGGCAAGGGAGGCGTCGGCAAGACGACCGCCGGAGCGGCCTTGGCGATCGCCGCCGCTCGCAGCGGTTTGTCGGTGCTGTTGGTCGAGTTGGAGGGCACCACGGGCCTGTCGCGGCTGCTGGGATGCGAACCGCTGGGCTACGACCCGGTGGAGGTGCCACTCGACGCCGAGACTACGGGCTCGCTCACCGCCAGGATGATCACCCCCGATCAGGCGCTGCTCGACTACCTGGCCGACCACGGGCTCAAGCGCGTCGGGCGGGCCATGGTGTCCTCCGGCATTCTCGAGATCGTGTCCACCGCCACCCCGGGCATCCGCGACCTGCTGGTGCTGGGCAAGATCCGCCAGCTGGAGACCGAGCGGGCCGCCGACCTGATCATCCTCGACGCCCCCGCCGCGGGACACGCCATCACCTTCCTGCGCAGCCCCACCGGCATCGCCGAGGCGGCCACCAGCGGGGCGCTGCACACCCAGGCCACCGAGGCGCTCGCCATGTTGGGCGACCCGAGCCGCGCCCGGGTGATGCTGGTGACCCTTCCCGAGGAGACCCCGATCAACGAGCTGGTGGACACCGCCTACAGCCTGGAGGAGGACGTCGGCGTCATGCTGGGCCCGGTGGTGGTCAACGGCACCTGGCCGCCCCTCCCGGGTCTCGACGTCGAGCTGGAGCGGGCCGCCTCGGAGGCCGGCGTCACCCTGAGCGACGACGAGGCCGACTCGCTGCGGGCCGCAGGGGCCTACCGGGCGGAACGGACCGCCATGCAGCAGTCACAGCTGGAACGGCTGGGCGACGAGCTGCCCCTGGCCACGCTCAACCTCGACTTCGTGTTCACCAACGAGCTGGAGACCGCCGACCTGTCGCGCCTGGCCGACCGCCTCCTGGACGAGATCGACGCCCTCGACGCCGTCCTGAGCGACTGAGCCCCCACCGATGCCCACGACACCCCCCGAGGAGACCACCGACCCCGCCGACATGACGCGCCTGATCGACACCGCCGAGGTGATCATCTGCTGCGGGTCCGGCGGGGTGGGCAAGACCACCACCGCCGCGGTCATCGGCCTCGCCGCGGCGGGACGGGGGCGCCGGGTGGCCGTGGTGACGATCGACCCGGCGCGTCGGCTGGCCGACGCGCTCGGACTCGCCGAGATCGGCTCCGAGCCGGCCAGGATCGACGGCACGTGGCCCGGTGAGCTCTCGGCGCTGATGTTGGACGCCAAGTCCACCTTCGACTCGCTGGTGCGTCGCTACGCCGCCAACGAGGCCCAGGCCGCCGGCATCCTCGCCAACCCCTTCTACCGCAACATCTCCGGCACCCTCTCGGGCACGCAGGAGTACATGGCCTCCGAGAAGCTCTACGAACTCCACCGCTCCGACGACTTCGATCTCGTGGTCGTCGACACCCCGCCCACCCGCAACGCCCTCGACTTCCTCGAGGCCCCGGAGCGCCTCTCGAAGTTCCTCAACCACAAGCTGTACCGGGCGGTCACCGCACCCAGCCGAGGCGTGCTCAAGGTGGTCAACGCCGCCACCGGCGCGGTGCTCCGCCAGGTGGGCAAGGTGGTCGGATCCGAGGTCATCGGCGACGCCCTGGCGTTCTTCTCGGCGTTCGAGGGCATGGAGGAGGGCTTCCGGCAGCGGGCCACCGCCGTGGCCGAGCTGTTCGCCGACCCGGCGACCGCCTTCGTGCTCGTCACCGCCCCCCGCGAGGACTCGGTGGCCGAGGCCCGCTTCTTCGCCGGCCGGCTCTCCGACGACGGCATCGAGGTGCGGGCGCTCATCGTCAACCGCATGCACCCGCCGTTCGGCGAACCCGACCCCACCGCGGACGACCGGGCCGCCGACCGCCTGTCCGACGCTCCCGGGGGCGAGGCGCTGGCCGACTACCACCGTGCTCGCGCCGACCTGCGACGGCTGGCGCGGGACGAACGCTCCAACCTGTCGGAGTTGACCGCCCAGGTCGGCTCGGCCGCCATCGTCCACGTTCCGTCGCTGGCCACCGACGTCCACGACCTGGAGGGGCTCACCCGGGTCGGCCGGTCACTCCTCGTCAACTGAGCCGGACTCCCTCCCCAACCGGGGAGTGGAGAACGCCGCCGCAGCGACGCGAGGGCTCCCCACTACGAAGTGAGGCCCGGCTACGCGTCCCCGTTCGGCTGCAGCGACAACCTCGCCTCGTCGACCGTGTCGACCACCGACACGATCTTGTCGAAGCCCGTCGTCTGCAGCAGACGGACCAGCGTGGCCCGGTTGCACGAGACCACGATCTCGCCGCCCGCATCGCGGGTGCGTCGAATGCCCCCGGCCAATGCGCCCAGCCCGGCGGAGTCCATGAAGGGCACCTCCGACAGGTCGATGATCACGTTGCCGAGCGAGGCCGCCTCGGTGAGGCGTTCCCGAAAGTCGGGCACGGTGTAGGCGTCCAGGTCGCCCACCGGTTGACACACCGTGACTCCGTCCGTGTGCTTGATGTCGATCTCCAACGCTCCACTCCCCCACGTTCCGGTCACCGGGCGAAAGTCGCTCAAATGCGGTAACGAACCACCGACTCTAGATCGACGACGGGTGGTCCGGTAGGCACCGGTGGCACCCGGTGTGCGGGAATCCAACCCTGCCGATGGTGGCCGCTACGCTGACCGGTCGTGGAGTACGTGCTCATTGCCACCGATTCCGATGCCCTCGCCGAGGACCTGGACGCCACGCTGGGCGACGACCGGTGCGAGGTCGGCCGGGTCCACAGCGGCGCCGAGGTGTCCGAGTCGGTGCGAACCCGTCAGCCCGACCTGGTGGTCCTCGACCTGCAGATCGGCAACATGGGGGGCATGGCCACCTCGCTGCACCTGCGCAACGAGGCCGGCGGCGGACGCCTGGCCCCGCAGAACATCCTGCTGCTGCTCGATCGGACCGCCGACGTCTTCCTCGCCCGCGAGTCCGAAGCCGACGGCTGGATGATCAAGCCGATCGACTCGTTCCGCCTGCGCCGGGCGGCACAGGCCGTCGCCGAAGGCCGATCCTGGCGCGAGCACGCCGACGGCACGATCGAGACCGACGAGCCCGTCGGGTAGCGCCGTCCCGCTGCAGGTCAGGTGAGGCCGAGGCGCTCGGACAGGTCGCTGCGGAAGACGCCCTTGGGGTCGACGAGGGCCCGCTCCTCCCGCCATTCGTCCAGCCTGGGGTACATCACGTCCAGCAGCTCGGCCCGCATGCGGGCGTCCTTGGCCAGGTAGATCCGCCCGCCGGCCTCGGCCACCTGCTCGTCGAGCCGGTCCAGCAGCCGGGGCAGTTCGGGATCGCCCACCGGCACGTCGACCGCCAGGGTCCATCCGGCGGCCGGAAACGACAACGGCGCCGGGTTGCCGGGACCGAGGCGCTTGAGGACGGTCAGGAACGAGCGGCCGCCGGTGAGGGTGAACTGGCGGATGATCCCGGCCAGCACGTCGGTGGCGGTATCGGGCACCACGCACTGCCATTGGAGGAAGCCCCGGGGCCCGTAGATGCGGCTCCACGAACCCACCATGTCGAGCGGATGGAAGAAGGTCGGGATCGAGTTGATCACCTGTTTGGGCCGCTTCGGGGCCTTGCGGTACCAGAGCTCGTTGAACGCCCGGATCGACAGCGGGTTGAGTACAACCGGTGGCGGGGTCACCGGCACGTCGACCAGCTGCCCGGCGTCGAAGGCAAACGGTCGCTCGGCCCAGCGGGCGGGCAGCTCGTCGGGCCGGGCGAAGCGACCGGAGGTGATCACCGAACGCCCGGCGCCGGCGCCGGTGGTCGCCAGGTCCAGCCAGGCCACCGTGTATTCGGCCTCGCGGTCGAGCTCGATCAGCCGCTGGATCGAGTCGTCCAGGTTGGCCGTGCGTTCGGCGAGCACCGACAGTCGACTCGAGGTGATCGGCCGGGCCTGGAAGGTGACCTCCTCGATCACGCCGGTCAGGCCCATGCCGCCCACGGTTGCCCAGAACAGCCCGCTCTCACGGTTGGGGCCGATCAGACGGCGTTGGCCGTCGGCGGTGCGCAGCACCAGCGAGGCGACGTGCGACCCGAACGATCCCCGACGGTGATGGTTCTTGCCGTGGATGTCGGCTGCAATGGCACCCCCGAGCGTCACGAAACGCGTGCCGGGGTGACCGGCACGAAGAAGCCCCGCGGCACCAGCACGCGCAGCAGGGTGTCGATGCTCGTGCCCGACCGTGCCCAGCACTCGCCGGTGTCGGTGTTGAGGTCGACGTCGGTCCAGCCGGTCAGGTCGACCACCCGACCTCCGGCGCGCTGGGCGGCGTCGCCGTAGGAGCGCCCCAGGCCGCGCGCCACCATGCCCCGCTCGGGCGGATCGGCCAACGACTCGCCCAGCTCGCGGGCCGAGGCCGGTGCGACGACGTCGGCCCTGGTGGGGTTGGTGCGGCCCCAACCGGTCAGCAGCGTCGTTCGACGCGGCTCAGGAAGCGAGGACACCGGCGCCATACACACCCATCCACACCAGCGACAGCACGAGCATCTGACGGTCGCGGGCCAGCACGTACTCCGGCTCGGCCGCCTCGCCCCGATCGACCACCAGCACGAAGCGGAGGATCGCCGCGGCGAACGGCGCCAGGGACACCTTGAAGAGCACGTCCCCGAGCCCGCCCTGCGTCGCCACCGCCGAGTCGAAGGCCCACAGCGCATAGCCCGCCAGCGCCAGGGAGGCGGCGATGACCTCCACCGAGCGCAGGTACCCGGCGGTGTACTCGGTGAGCACCGGTCTGGTGGTGCCGGTGTCGCCCAGGTGGGCCAGCTCGGAGGACCGCTTGCCGGTGACCATCAACAGCGCACCCGCCGACACGACGACGAAGAACCATGGCGAGATCGGCACGTCGGCCGCCACCGCACCGGCGACCGCACGAACGACGAACCCGGCCGCCACCGACACCAGCTCGATCACGGCCAGGTGCTTGAGCCACACCGAATAGGAGGTGGTGATCACCACGTAGCCCAGCACCACCCACACCAGGTCGCTCCGCAACAGCGACACGCCGATCGCACCCGCCAGCACGATCACCCCCCAGGCCGCCCCGACGCCAACCGGAACCGTGCCGGAGGCAAAGGGTCGGTGCCGCTTGCGCGGGTGGGCCCGGTCGCTCTCCAGGTCGCGGAGGTCGTTGAGCACGTAGGTGGCGCCGGCGGCCAGGCTGAACGCGACGAAGGCGATCACGACGCTGAGCGCGCCGTCGACGCTGCCGAGCACCCCGGCACCCAACGGGGCGGCGACGACCAACAGGTTCTTGGTCCACTGCTGTGGACGCAGTGCCCGAACCAGACCGACGACCAGCGACGGCGACGCGTCGCTCACCGCTTGGAGATCTTGCGCCAGATCGGCCCGGGCATCACCGACATCACCCCGAAGACCCCCTGGAGGGGGGCGGGGGCCCAGATCACCCGGCGGTCCTTCAGCATGCCGGCGACGGCGGCCTCGGCCACCTCGTCGGGATCGGCGGTGAAGGGCTGCTCCTCCATGCCCTCGGTCATGCGGGTGCGCACGAATCCGGGCCGCAGCACCGACACCCGCACGCCGGTGCCCTCCAGGTCGTCGGAGAGCCCGCGACCGAACGCGTCCAGGCCCGCCTTCGTGGAGCCGTAGAGGTAGTTGGTGGCCCGGGGCCGGATCGCCGCGACCGACGAGATGATCAGCAGCCGCCCATGGCCCTGTCGTTTCAGCCGACCGGCCGAGGCCAGGCCGGCCGACACCGCACCGGCGAAGTTGACGTTGACCAGGGCCGCTGCACCCGCGGGATCGTCCACCAGCGTCGCCTGATCGCCCAGTTGCCCGTGGGCGACGATGACCAGGTCGAGGTCCCCGACCGCCTCGACGGCGCGGTCGACCACCGAGGCGTGGGTCTCGGGCCGGGCTGCATCGAACTCCACCGCGTGGACCTCGGTGGCCCCCGCCGACTTCAACCGGGCGGTCACGGCTGCGACCTCCTCGGATTCGGGGTTGCGAACCGCCAGCACCACCGCCCTGAGGCGGCCGGCACACAGGCGGGCGGCGATCGCCGTGGCGATCTCGGAGGTTCCGCCGAAGATCAGGGCGGTGTGGGGCTCGGCGTGGGCGTCTTCCAAGGCGGGATCTTTCTACTGCGCGGGGCACCGGCCGGGTCTCGGCGCTGCGGCGGGCCCGTACAACTCTAGTTGTCGCTGGTATTTCCACCCGCTTCATCACTGGTGACCGCTCGGAGGTACGGGCACGGATCGGCGGTCCCCCATTCGCATTGTCCTGCACCATGGGCCCGGCGGTATCATGACCGCCTACTCCGGGGAGTAGCGCAGCTTGGTTAGCGCGCCACGTTCGGGACGTGGAGGCCGGGAGTTCAAATCTCCCCTCCCCGACTGCACACGCCCTGGGGATCGCCGGACGGTGATCCCCAGGGCCTGAGTCGTTGGCCCACGCCGCATCCGGCACGGCTACCCACCCCCCGACGGGCCGTCCGCCCACCCCCCGCCAGTCCGTCGGACCGGACACCCGGCCGTCCGGAATACGTGGGCCCCCGGGCGTTCGAACCTTTGGCCCGCGATCGGCCGATCGCCGCTTCAGTTCGGCGACTCATGCAGTCGATACGGGGCACATGAGCAACCAAACAAGCCCCCGAAACACCATCGTCCGCTTCGCCGCCGCCCTCGCCGCACTCGCCATCTTCGGCACCGCCGGATGCGCCGGCGCAGCGCCCCCAACCCCCAGCATGTCCAGCGAGCAGAAGCAGGTGATCGACCTGGTCAACCAGACCAGGTCGCAGAACGGCCGCAAGCAGCTCCGCTCGGACGCCATGCTGAACACCAAGGCCACCGGCTGGGCCAAGAAGCTGGCCCGCGAGTGCAAGCTGAGCCACTCCAACCTGCGCAGCGGGGCCCCCTCGGACTGGCAGCGACTCGGCGAGAACGTCGGCTACGCCGGCTCCGTCGCCGACGTGCACCGTGCGTACCTCAACTCGTCCGGCCACCGGAAGAACATCATGGACGGCGGGTTCGACCGCATGGGCTCGGGCGTCGCCCACGGCCACTGCTTCGGCTACCCGGTCGTGTTCACCGTGCAGGTGTTCCTCGACGAGCGCTAGTCGGCCGGAGGTCCACGGTGCTCTACTGACCGGCATGGAACTCGGTGAGGTGCACAGCCTGATGGACCGTCTCTACGGCGAGGCCGACCGTGAGCGGGGGATACCCGCCACGGTCGCCTGGCTGTGTGAGGAGCTCGGCGAGCTGGCCCAGGCGGTCCGCAAGGGCACCCGGGACCAGCAGGTCCACGAGTTCGGCGACGTGCTCGCCTGGCTGGCGTCGCTGGCCAACCAGTGCGACATCACCCTCGACGAGGCGATGGAGCGCTACCTCACCGACCCGCCGACGTAGCGGGAGGCGCACGACCTGGCACTACCGCGTGGCCGGCCGACTCAGGAGAGTCGACCCCGCTCGATGAGGGCCTCGGCGATCTGGATCGTGTTGAGCGCGGCGCCCTTGCGCAGGTTGTCGCCGACCACGAACATCGCCAAGCCGTACTCGACGGTGGGGTCCACCCTGATACGCCCCACCAGCGACGGGTCCCGTCCGGCGGCGGCGAGTGGCGTGGGCACGTCGCTCAGCTCCACGCCCGGTGCCGTGGCGAGCAGTTCTGTGGCCCGCTCCGGGCTGATCGGACGGGCGAACCGGGCGTTGATCGACAGCGAGTGCCCGGTGAACACCGGAACCCGGACGCAGGTGGGCGACACGACCAGGTCGTCGATGCCGAGAATCTTCCGGCTCTCGTTACGGAGCTTCTGATCCTCGTCGGTCTCACCGGAGCCGTCGTCGACAAACGAGCCCGCCTGCGGCACGACGTTGAAGGCGATCGGAGCCGGGAACTTGTTGGACTCGAGGCCCCCGGCCACCGACCCGTCCTCGGTCAGCCTGGTGCGGGAGTCGCCGAGTTTGCTCACCTGCGAGTCGAGCTCCTCCACCCCGGCCAGCCCGGCGCCGGAGGTGGCCTGGTAGCTGCTGACCACCAGGTGGGTCAGCTGCGCCTCGGCGTGCAGCGGCCCGAGCACGGGCATGGCGGCCATCGTGGTGCAGTTGGGGTTGGCCACGATGCCCAGCGGCAGGTCGTCCAACGCCGCCGCATTGACCTCGGGCACCACCAGCGGAACCTGCGGGTTCATCCGCCACGCCGAGGAGTTGTCGATGACGACCGGCCCGGCCGCCGCCACCTGTTGGGCGATCGCCTTCGACGTGGCGCCCCCGGCGGAGAACAGCGCCAGATCGAGGCCCGAATAGTCGGCGGTCGAGGCGTCCTCCACGGTGAGCTCGCGGCCGGCTGCCGTCATCGCCTTGCCGGCCGACCGGGCCGAGGCAAACAGCCGCAACTCGTCGATGGGGAAGTTGCGTTCCTCCAGCAGGCGCGCCATCACGCCGCCGACCTGGCCGGTGGCTCCTACGATTCCGATCTTCATGCGGGCCAGGCTAAGCGGTGGGCCCCACCCGCCCAATTGTGTTTCCCGGGTGTGTCGTGCGCTACTACTCGACGAACTCGACGTCGCCGTCACCCTCGCCAAGACCGAAGCGCCGGTGCAGCACCGTGACGGCCCGCTCGGCCTCGGCCTCGGCCACCACGCAGCTGATGCGGATCGTCGAGGTGGAGATCATGTCGATGTTGATGTCGTTGTCGGCGAGCGTCTCGAACATGGTGGCGGCGACGCCGGGATGCGACTTCATGCCGGCACCGATGACGCTGACCCGGGCGATCTCGGAGCTGGCGGACACCGCGGTGGCCTCGAGGTCGCCGAGCAGTTCGTTGGACACGGCCATCGTGACGTCGAGTTCCTCGTGGGGCACCGTGAAGGAGATGTCGGTCTTCCGGTCCTCGGAGGTGTTCTGCACGATCATGTCGACGTTGACCTGCCGGTCGGCGAGCGACCGGAACAACGTGCCCGCCACACCGGGCCGGTCGGGCAGGTCGGTGACCGTCACCTTGGCCTGGCTGGGGTCGTGGGTGATTCCACGGATGACCGCTTGTTCCATGTCGGGATCCTCCTCGACGATCCAGGTGCCCGGCTCCCAGGTGAAGGCCGAACGAACGTGCAGCGCGACGCCGTGGCGAGACGCGTACTCCACCGAGCGCATCGCCGGCTTGGGGCAACCGGTGGCGCACATCTCCAGCATCTCGTCGAAGGAGATGCGCTTGATCTTGGTCGCCTCGGGGACGAGGCGTGGGTCGGTGGTGAACACTCCCGACACGTCGGTGTACAGCTCACAGCTGTCGGCGTCGAGCACCTCGGCCAGCGCCACCGCCGTCGTGTCGGAACCACCCCGACCGAGACAGGTGACGTCGCCGTCGGTGGAGTAGCCCTGGGACCCGGCGACCACCGGGACCTGACCGGCCTCGAGGGCCGACCGGATGCGGTCGCCCTTGACCTCGATGATCTTGGCGGCGGTGTGGTGGGTGTCGGTGATGAACCCGGCCTGGCTGCCGGTGAACGACACCGCCGGCACGCCGATGTCGGCCAGCGCCATCGACACCAGGGCCACCGCCTTGCGTTCCCCGGCGGTGATCAGCATGTCCATCTCGCGGCCCGGCCGATTGGCCGACACGTCCTTGGCCAGCGCCAGCAGGTGGTCGGTCTCCTTGCCCATCGCCGACACGACCAGCACGACGCGATCGCCCCGCCGCCGGCTTCGAGCCACGTTGTCGGCCACCTCGCGGATGCGATCCGCGTCGGCCACCGAGGTGCCTCCGAACTTTTGTACAACGGTTGCCACAGCCGGCCGAGAATACACGGACGGCGGGCAACGCCTGGTCGTGCATTCCCGACGGTAGGGTTTCCCGCCGTGGGAACCGAGCGACGAGAACGCCAGAAGCAACAGCACCGCCGACAGCAGGAATCGGTGCGGGCGGCGCTCAAGCGGGAGCAGCGACGCCGCAACCTGATCGCCGGGGTGGCGGTCGTGGCGGCGTTGGCGGTGATCGGCGTGGCCGGATGGGCGCTCTTCGGAGGCGACGAGACGACGAGCACGACCACCGAGGACCCACTGGCGTCGCCGGCGACCCCGCCGGACACCGACGCCGCGCAGCCCGTCTCCGATGCGCCCTGCCCGCCCGAGGGCGGGACCGACGAGCGCATCACCACCTTCGACGGTCCGCCGCAGGAGTGCATCGACCCCACCAAGGACTACTCGGCGACGATCTCCACGTCGGAGGGCGACTTCACCGTGGCCCTCGACGCCGAGGCCGCCCCGGTCACCGTCAACAACTTCGTCGTGCTCGCCCGTTCGCACTACTACGACGGCATCCCCTTTCACCGGGTGGTGCCCGACTTCGTCATCCAGGTGGGCGACCCGACCGAGACCGCCGACCTGACCGCACTGGGCGCCGGCGGGCCCGGCTACACGATCGCCGAGGAACCCCCGCTCGACGGGGTCTACGAGCCCTACGACCTGGCGATGGCCAAGACCCAGGAGCCCAACAGCACCGGATCGCAGTTCTTCGTGGTCACCGGCGACCCGTCTCCGCTCAACTCCAGCCCGACGTATTCGCTGTTCGGAACGGTGACCGAGGGCAAGGACGTCGTGGACGCCATCGGCAACACCCCGGTGGCCGGCCCCAACGGCGACACGCCCGAGGCGACCATCACGATCGACTCGGTCACGATCACCGAGCAGTAGTCACACTCGAGGCTCCCCTCTGAGGATTCGGCACGAAGACCGTGCGAGATCCTCATGGGGCCGCTCGGACGACCGCCGGTGGGTGGCCCTCAGGCGCTCAGCTCGGCGGGGAGGTCGGCCAGGTCGCCCTGCCGTCCGTCGACGTAGACGATCACCCGGCCGGGGCCCTCGGTGCGCCAGGTTCCGTCGCCCGAACGGACCAGCGCCGTCCTGGCGTCCAGGCCGACCACCGGCAACGCCCGAGGGGCCAGCGAGACGGTGCGGTGCAGCGTTTCGTCGGTCCAGCGCTCGTAGCGGGGCAGCACGGTCAGGGTGTTGATCAGGCCGAGTCCCACGGTGAAGGCACCACCCCGCGGATCGGGCAGCGCGTCGCAGAACACCGAGGCCGCCTCGCCGGCCCCGGCCAGGATCGCACCCGCCTCGAAGGCGTCGGTCACCGCATCCCACAACGGGGTGTCGTAGAGCACCGAACGCAGGTGCATCGGCGACCCGCCGGTCAGATACAGCCACTTCGAGGCGGCCGCCTCGGTGGCCCATTCGGGCTCCATCGCCTGCGCCCGCTGATACACCGGAAGGACCTTCACCGACAGGCCCAGTGCCGCGAACGCCTCCCGCGCCCGCTCCACCCGGGCGCCGGGGTTCTCGTAGGCCGTCGCCGTCGGCAGGATGGTCACCTCGGTCGCCGAGGATTCCGCCGCCAGCGCGGCATCCAGGGTGACCCCGTCGGTCCATTCTGCCCCGCCCAACAGGGCCAGCGTTCCGGTCATCTCAGCTCCTTCGCGACGCCTCGAAATGGTGCGTCAGTCTCCCAGCGTGGCACGCGACGCCGCTCGGTCTGTACCCTCCGGCGCCATGACGACACGCGTTGGCATCATCGGATCGGGAATCATGGGCTCGGGCATCGCCGAGGTGGCGAGCCGGGCGGGCTACGAGGTGGTGCTTCGGTCCCGAAAGCAGGAGACCGCCGACGCCACCCTGGCCAAGATGGACTCCAGCCTGGCCCGTGCGGTCAGCAAGGGGCGCCTCAGCGAGGAGGAGCACCACGCCATCCTCGGCCGGGTGACCGCCACCGCCGACCTGGCCGCCGTCGCCGACTGCGACCTGGTGATCGAGTCGGTCGTCGAGGACCTGGCCACCAAGACCGCGCTGTTCGCCGAACTCGACGCCGTGTGCGGCCCCGACACGATCCTGGCCACCAACACGTCGACCCTGCCGGTCACCGAGATGGCCGTGGCCACCGGTCGGCCCGCCCAGGTGTGCGGCATCCACTTCTTCAACCCGGCCTCCGCCATGAAGCTGGTGGAGATCGTCACCCCGCTGACGGCCAGCGACGCCACGATCGACGCCGCCGTCGAGTTCGCCACCAAGTGCGGCAAGGACCCGGTGAAGGTGGCCGACCGGGCCGGGTTCATCGTCAACCACCTGCTGTTCCCCTACCTCAACAACGCCGTGCGCATGCTGGAGAACGGCACCGCCACCCGCGAGCACATCGACCAGGCGATGACCGGCGGTTGCAACTTTCCGATGGGCCCGCTCGCGCTGCTCGACCTCGTCGGCCTCGACACCTCGGTGGCCATCCTCGACGCGCTCTACGACGAGTTCGGCGACCATCACTACCGGGTGGTGCCGCTGATGCGCCGCATGGTGACCGCCGGGCATCTCGGCCGGAAGTCCGGCCAGGGCTTCTACGACTACAGCAAGTAGCGGTCGGGTCGGTCCTCATGGACACGACCTGGAGCTTCCCACGACCGCACGACGACGCCGACGACCTGGTGGCCGCCGGTGCCGACCTGCAACCGGCGACGTTGGTCGCCGCCTACGCCTCGGGCTACTTCCCGATGCCGCTCGAGCCGCCATCGGGCGATCGCCCGCGCCGCCGAGGGGGGCGCGGGCCCCGGATCGGCTGGTTTTCGCCGCGTGAGCGGGGGGTGCTGCGCCCCGACGCCCTCGCCGTGTCCGGGTCGCTCCTTCGGTCGACCCGACGGTTCCGCCTGAGCGTCGACGCCGAGTTCGCCTCGGTGATGGCCCGGTGCGGCGACCCGTCGCGGCAGGGGCGGTGGATCACCGACGACATCGTCGATGCCTACGTGGACCTCCACCGACTGGGCCTCGCGCACAGCGTGGAGGTGTGGGATGCCGACGGCGACCTGGTCGGCGGGGTCTACGGCGTGTCGCTGGGTGCCCTCTTCGCCGGCGAGTCGATGTTTCACACCGCCACCGACGCGTCCAAGGTGTCGCTGGTCGGGCTGGTGGCCGTTCTCACCGCCGAGCGCCCCGAGGTCGATCCGGATGCCACCAGTCCGCTGATCGACACCCAGTGGCAGACCGACCACCTGGCCTCGCTCGGCATCGAGGAGTGGTCCCGCGACCGCTACCTCGCCCACCTGCCAACCCTGACCAACGCCGACCCCCCGAACTTTGCGCGCTGGGCGGCCGACCCCGACGGGTTCACCGACCTGGCCCGAGCGAAGGCCGGGGCGCTGCGACGGGTGCGTCGGTAGGCTCCTCGGCGCCGCCGAACGAGGAGCAACCCATGGGAGTCCACCACGTCGCCTACGCCACCGCCGACCTGGACGCCACCCATCACTTCTACACCGAGGTGATGGGGTTTTCGCTGGTCAAGACCGTGTCGGCACCCACGCCCCAGGGTGGCTGGGCCAAGCACCTGTTCTACGCCACCGCCCCGGTCGATTCCGACGGCACCGCCCACCCGGGCAGTCCCGGCATGATCGCCTTCTGGGACCTGCACATCCCCGGTCTGGATACCCCCAAGACCGCCGTGTCGGTCGACCTGGGCCTTCCCGACTGGGTGAACCACCTGGCCTTCGACGCCGTCGACGAGGATCGCTTCGCCGCCAGGCGTGATGCCATGGTGGCCGCCGGGCTTGAGGTGGTCGAGCTCGACCACGAGTTCTGTCGCAGCGCGTACGCCCACGACCCCAACGGCATCCTGGTGGAGTGGTGCCTGGACGTGCGTCCGTTCACCGACGACGAGGCCGCGCAGGCCGAAGCCGACCGCCTGGCCGACCAACCCGAGTTCGACAACCTCCCCGACCTGGTCAGCTACTCGGCTGCGACCGAGGCCGACTGACGCGATCGCGGAGGGGGACACGTTGACGAAGCGAACGACTCTCGATCCCGAGGGTGTCCCAGCACAGTCCACCGGGGTCGAACACCCCCGAACCTGGGACGCCCTCCACACCGGCCTCTGGCTGTTCGCCGTCGGGTACCTCCACTACCTCACCCGGGGATTCGTCCTCGCCCTCGACCCAGGCCAGAGTGGCTGGTGCGAGTACGCCATCTCATGGCAGGCCCGCTTGATGCAGGCGGGACTGGTCGTCGTCGCACTCGCCGGCAGCGCTGCGTTCGCCTGGCTGATCAAGGGGGTCAACCTGGGCGTGGTCGCCGTGGTCTCAGCCCTGGCGGGCGTTGCCTGGTTGGCCGTGCTGACCGCCGGCGGGGCCTGTTGAGTCGCCGCTGATCGCAGTCAGCGCGGCCGCCGATTGACCGCCACGACGTAGCCGTCCGACGGGTCGAACGGCTGTCGGTCCCACGTGCTCCAGCGCTCGACCGGTTCCAGGCCGGCCGCCTCGCAGTCGGCCTCGAATGCAGCGGCCGAGTAGCCCCCGGGTTGCAGCTGGAACCCGCAGATCAGCGCTCCGCCCGGCACCAGATGAGCAGCCAGGTTGGCGACGGTGACCGACTCGGTGCCCGGCGCCAGAAAGATCATCACGTTGCGGCGGCCCGACCACGTCGAAGCGGCGGGCCGGCCTCCGACGAGGCCCAGTTCGTCGGCGAGCGCCGGGCTGGACAGGTCGCCCAGGTGCCACTCGCCGTCGGGGTCGCGCTCGCGGGCGGCGCTCAGCATCGACTCGTCCGTCGACACCGACGGCCGTGATGCCCCGACGGCGTAGCTCGATGGCCACCCGACCGGTGCCGCACCCAGCATCGAGGACGGTTCGGGGCTGGAACCCGGCGACGAACGACGCCTCGCCGTGACGTCCCGGCCCGACGCCGCCAGCCGGTCGAATCGCTCGTCGTAGTCGGCGCCCCGGGGAGCGTCGGTGTCGGCCCACCGTGAGGTCATCGTGAGGTTGCTCCGGTCGGGTTCATCAGCCGATCGTGATGCGGCCGTAGATCACGCAGAATCCGGCCGCGTTCACTAGCACGATGCTGCCGACCACAGCCACGACCACCCGGCGCCGCCAGCCCTCCAACAGTCGTACCGCCGCAGGCCGGGGCATGTACCACTCGGGCAGCAGCTCGAAGTCGTCCCGCTCGGTCAGTTCGTCGAAGCTGAGCGCATCCTCGGACGGGCCCGCGTGGGGGTCGGCCGCCAACGCCTGAGCCAGCAGCTCGTCGTCGTCCACCGGGGGAACCAACGTGGCCAGGCCCGCCTCGATCGACCCGGGATCTCCTGCGGTTCCGCTCACCCTCCGGAGCGTATCGGTCGGTACCTCCGCCACCGGCGCGCCCACCAGGGCCCCGGCCTTCGCTACGGTGCCCCAAGCAATTTCCTGGGGGACCCGACATGAACAAGCCGATGAAGCTCATCCTCGCCGTGGTGGGAGTGGCCGTGCTGCTCGTTGCAGGCGGCGTTGCGTTCTGGGCGCTGAACGACTCCGCCGAGGACGAGTTCGAGCTGTCCAGCACCGAGACGACGGAGGGCTCCGGCGAGGAGACCGACACCGCCGAAGCCCCTCGCCGCCGGCGGCACCTGGACGGTCGCCGAGGGCAGCGAGGCCGGTTATCGAATCGATGAGGAGCTGCGCGGCCTGCAAAAGACCGCCACGGCGCGCACCGACGACGTCTCCGGGGAACTCACCCTGGACGGCGCCGAGGTGACCGACGCCTCGGTCGTCGTGATGCTGGAGGGCCTAACGTCCGACGCCGAGCAGCGCGACAGTCGGGTTCGCGACAACTACCTCGAGACCGACCAGTTTCCGGAGGCGACCTTCACGCTGAGCGGCCCGCTGGAGTTGACCGGCGAGCCCGAGGTGGGCGTCCCGGTCTCGGTCGAGGCCACCGGAACGCTCGATCTGCACGGGGTGACCAACGACGTCACGGTGCAGATCGATGCGCAGCTGACGGCTGCCGATCAGATGGAGGTCATCGGGTCGACCCCGATCGCCCTCGCCGACTACGACATCGAGGTGCCCGACATCGGCGGCTTTGTGAAGTCGGCGCCGGAGGGCACCCTCGAGTTCAAGCTGCAGCTCACCCCGGCCTGAGCCGGGTCCGACCTCAGCGGGGCGCCGGCGTCCAGGGGACCTCGGCGTAGGTCTCGCGAAGCTTGAACTTCAGCACCTTGCGCAGCGTCTCGTTGCGGGGCAGCGCATCGACCACCTCGAGCTGCTCGGGGATCTTGCGGGTCATCAGACCGGCCTCGTTGAGGTGGGCCGACATCTCGGCGAACGTCAGGTCGTCGGTACCCTCGGCCCGCTCGACGATCGCCGCCACCCGTTCGCCGCGCTCCTCGTCGGGCAGGCCGATCACCGCCACGTCGCCCACCTTGGGGTGGGTGAACAACAGGTCCTCGACCTCCTTGGCCGAGATGTTCTCGCCCTTACGGATGATCACGTCCTTCAGCCGACCGGTGAGCGCCAGGTGGCCATCCTCCCGCAGGATGCCCAGGTCGCCGGTGCGGAACCAACCGTCGTCGTCGAAGGCCGCCGCCGTCGCCTCGTCGTCGGTGTAACCCAGAAACACCATCGGGCCCTTCAGCCGCACCTCGCCCTCGCTTCCGGTGGGCGCCTCGGTGCCGTCCTCGGCGACGATGCGCACCTCGCAGCCCGGCACGGGGGCGCCCTCGGTGTTGGCCAGCTGTTCGAAGGTGTCGGTGGGCGACCCCTGCGAGATCATCGGAACCTCGGTCATGCCGTAGCCGTGACAGACCGGCACCCCGATCTCGTCGCGGATGCGGGCGGCCAGCTCGGGCGGCTTGGGCGCGCCGCCGCCCGAGATCAGCTTGAGGGTGGGGATGAACTTCTCGCCGGGGGTCTTGGCCTGCTCGGCGAGGAACATCTGGTAGAACGCGGTGGACCCGCCGATCATCGTGACGCCGTGCTCGTTGTAGGTCGCCACCGCATTGGGCGGGTTGAACGCCTCGATCAGCACGAAGGGAAACCCGGAGTGCAGACACATGATCAGGTAGTCGGGCCCGGCGATGTGGGCGTAGGGGAACGCCATCGACCCGATGTCGTCGGGCCCCAGGTCGACCGCCGCGGCGAGGCCCCGGCCACCGGCCAACAGGGTGGCGTCGGTGTGACGCACCCCCTTGGGCTCCGAGGTGGTGCCGGAGGTGTAGTAGATCCAGCGCACCGTGGTGGCCGGATCGTCCGGGGCGGTGAACGGCGCCAGGGTGGACGGGTCGCCGGTGGGTCGCCCCTCGGCCAGGCTGAGCAGGGTCGGTCGGTGGTCGCCGTCGAGTGAGTCGATGACGCCGCCTGCCATGGCGGCAAAGTCGGTGCCCATCCACTCGCCCGGCACGATCACCAGCTCGGGGCGGGTTCGGCGGATGGCCACCCCCAGCTCGCGTTCGCGGTAGATGTGCAGGATCGGGTTCTGAAGCGCACCCAGCCGGGCCAGCGCCAGGGAGACGACGATGGCGTCGATCGTGGTGGGCAGCTGCCAGGTGACCGGGGTGTTCTCGCCGACGCCCATGGCCGCCAGGCCGGCGGCGGTGGCGAGCGCGTCGTCGCGCAGCTGGGCGCAGGTGCTCGTGGCGCCGGACTCGGCGATCAGCATGACCGCATCGGGCGTGGCCTCGGCCCTGGCCTCGACCAGCTCCCAGATCGTTGCGGCGGTCTCCGGTGTGCTCACGCTGTCCCCTTTGGTGGTGCCGTACGGCACCGATCGACTTCGGCGGAGAATAGTGGCCGCGGGACGCGGCCCTCACCCGTCGTCGCGGGCCTCGTTCTCAAACAGCGTGTGGTGGGGCAGGAACACCAACCGGCAGGTGCCGGTGGGGCCGGCACGGTGCTTGGAGATGTTCAGCTCGGCCAACCCCGCATCCGGCGTGTCGGGGTTGTAGACCTCGTCGCGATAGAGAAACAACACGACGTCGGCATCCTGCTCGATCGACCCCGACTCGCGGAGGTCCGAGAGCATCGGCCGCTTGTCGGCGCGTTGCTCGAGCGACCGGGACAGCTGGGAGAGGGCCAGCACCGGTGTGTCGATCTCGCGTGCGAGCACCTTCAACCCACGGCTGATCTCGGCGATCTCGGTCTGGCGGTTCTCGGCCCGACCCGGGCCGCTCATCAGCTGGAGGTAGTCGACCACGATCAGGCCGAGGGAGCCGCCCAGCTCGGACTTCAACCGGCGGGCCTTGGCCCGAAGCTCCATGACGGTGAGGTTGGCGTTGTCGTCGATCCACAGGTCGGCGTCGCCGAGCCGGCCGAGCGACCGGGTGATGCGGTTCCAGTCGGAGTCGGACACCTTGCCGTTGCGCAGGTGGCTGGAGTCCACCCGGGCGTCCATCGACACCAGCCGCTGGGTGAGCTCGAGGTGGCTCATCTCGAGGCTGAAGTACACCGCCGACTTGCCGGCCGACAGCGCAGCGTTGCGGGCGATGGCCAGCGCCAGCGCGGTCTTGCCCATGGCCGGACGGGCCCCCATGACGATCAGGGCGCCGGGCTGGAGCCCGTAGAGCTTGGTGTCGAGGTCGGTGAACCCGGTCGGGGTGCCCGTGACCGCGCCGGCCTGCTCGTACATCTGCTCGAAGCGGTCGAGGGTGTCGCCCAGCAGGTCGCGCAGCGGCACCAGGGTGTCGGTCACCCGCCGCTGTGCCACCCGGTAGATCAGCGACTCCGCCGTGTCCATGGTGGCGGCGACGTCGTCGGCCGGTTGGAAGCCCAGCTCGGAGATCTCCGACGCCGTGGCGATCAGGCGCCGCAGCAGCGCGTTCTCCTCGACCACCTTGGCGTAGTGGGCCGCGTTGGAGACCGCCGCCGCCGAGCCCTGGAGCTCGATCAGCGTGCCGGGTCCGCCGATGGCGTCCAGCAGGCCGTTGCGGCTGAGCTGATCGGCCACCAGCACCGAGTCGACCGGGGACCCGGCGGCGTACAGCCCGGCGATGGCGTCGAACACGTGGCTGTGGGACGGCTGGTAGAAGTCGGAGGCGTCCAGCCGCTGGATCGCCTCCCCGATGGCGGCCGGGCTGAGCATCATGGCGCCCAGCAGCGACCGCTCGGCGGCGAGGTTGTGCGGCGGTTGGCGGCCGAGGTGCCCCGGGGCCGACGCCGAGCCCGGCGAATGGTTGCCCGGGGACTGCTCGCCCCGTGACGTCACCGTCGCCGTCATCGTTCGGCTCGAATGTTCAGAACCACTGCGCCCATGCGATCTCCCGTTGGTCTCCGCGCGCAGCCCGGGTGTGACCACCGGGACTGCACGATGCATTGTGGCCCGGGAGAGGGACAATCAACGAAGGCCACAAGCAGAATCGGGTTGTCCACATCAACTGTGGACAACCCGATCAGAGAGCGGTGGACGTTGCGCGCCTCGGCGCGCCGCGCCCACAGCTGTGGAGGACATGTGGACAACCCGTCGCGGGTCCACCCGCGACGTGGCAACTCAGGCCGCGACGACCTCGATGTTCACCGGGAACGACACGTCGCTGTGCGGCTGGACGGTCACCGTGTGGGCGCCCAGCGTGCGGATGTGCTGGTCCTCGAGGTCGATCACCTTGCGGTCGATCTCGAAGCCCGTCTGCTCGGCGATGGCGCCGGCCACGTCGGCGTTGGTGATCGAGCCGAAGAGCTTGCCCGAGTCTCCCGCCTTGGCGGTGATCGTGATCGCTGCGGTCACCAGCTTCTTGGCCATCTCCTCGGCGACCTCGCGCGCTGCGGCGTCGCGTTGGTCGCGAGCCCGCCGCATCGAGTCGGCCTGCGCCGCGGCACCCGCGGTGGAGGGCATGGCCAGATGCTTGGGGATCAGGTAGTTGCGGGCGTAGCCGTCGGCCACCTCGACGAGGTCGCCACGCTTGCCCAGGTCGTCCAGGTCGGCACGAAGGATCAACTTCACGACGAAACCTCCACGGTGTTCTCGACGGCACCGTCGTCCTGGGAGGCGGCGATGTCGTCGCCGCCCGGGGCGTCGTCACGTGGGCCGCGGTCGCCGCGATCCCCACGGTCGCCGCGATCCCCGCGGTCGCCGCGCTCGCCGCGGTCGTCGCGGTCACGGCCTCGACCGCCGCCACCACCCCGGTGGGTGGTCACGCGGTTGGTGTAGGGCAACAGCGCCATCTCGCGGGCGTTGCGGATGGCGACGGCCACCTGGCGCTGCTGCTGGGTGTCGTTGCCGGTGACGCGCCGGGCGCGGATCTTGGCACGGTCGCTCTGGAAGCGACGCAGCAGGTTGACGTCCTTCCAGTCGACGTACTCGATGCTTTCGGTGTTGAGAATCGACACCTTTTTCTTGGTGCGGCGTCCGGATTCTTTGGGCTTGGGGCGGCGTGGTCGTGCCATTAGAAGGGCTCCTCGTCGTAGTTGTAGCCGGCGGGCGGTGCACTCGGGGGCGGCGCGGCGGCCGTGCCGCCCCCACCACCACCGGGACCCCCTTCGCCGGGGCCTCGCTTTTCGTTCTTGGTGATCTCGGCGGATGCCCAGCGCAGGCTGGGCGCGACCTCGTCGGCCACGATCTCCACCTTGGAGCGGCGATCGCCGTCCGGCCCGTCCCAGCTGCGCTGGTCCAGTCGGCCGGTCACGATCACCCGGGTGCCCTTGGGGCACGATTCAGACACGTTCTCGCCGAGTTTGGCCCAGGCCACGATGTCGAAGAACGACGTGGCCTCCTCCCACTCGTTGGTCTGACGGTTCTGCCACCGGCGGTTGACCGCGACGCCGAAGTTGGCGACGGCCTGCCCGCTGGGGGTGAAGCGCAGCTCGGGGTCACGGGTGACGTTCCCGATGATGGTCACGGTGTTGGTTGCCATGGTGGACCTCCTCAGTCCTCCGCTGCCATGGCGGCGAGGCTACGACGTTCGGCCTCGGCTTCCGGCAGACGGATGAGCTTGTGGCGAACGACCTCGTCCGCCAGTCGGAGGAAGCGGTCCATGGGGTCGAGCTTGGCCGGGTCGGCCGTGAACTCGAACACCACGTAGTAGCCCTCGGCCTTGTGGTTGATCAGGTAGGCGAACTTGCGTCGCCCCCACCGATCGGTGCTCGACAGCTCGCCGCCGGCCTCCCCGATCAGTGCCTCGACCCGGTCGACGACCACCTTGTTGTCGGCGTCGGCGACATCGGCATCGATGATCACCATCAACTCGTACGCGCGATTCATATCTGTACCTCCCTGTGGACCACGACCCTCGGCCGATCGGACTCCGGAATCTCCGGAGCCAGGGGATTGCGCAAGGCGACGAGCATAGGGCGTCGAACCACCGGCTTCCTCATCGTGTCAGCATGACAGGAGGTGGTGACAGCCGCACCGGGTTGTGCAACCCGGTGCACCCCGGTGCACTCGAACGCCCGATCAGTCGCCGGCCTGGGTGCCGCCGTAGATCGCCAGGGTCTCCGCGGTGGCCTCGGAGGCGTGGTAGGTCTCGGCATCGTCGGGGAACGCCCCCGAGCGCACATCGACGACGTACTCGCCCACCGCGCCCGACAGCAGCCCGTAGCCGTCAGCGTAACGCCGGACGAACTTGGGCGGCCGGGCGGGATCGAGCCCCAGCAGGTCGCCGAACACCAGCACCTGTCCATCGGTGCCCGACCCCGCCCCGATGCCGATGGTGGGCACGTTGACCGACTCGGTCACCAGGTTGGCCACCACGTCGGGGATCGCCTCCAACACGATCGCAAAGCAGCCGGCGTGTTCGAGCGCCTTGGCCTCCTCGACCAGCGCCATGGCCGCATCGGAGGTCTTGGCCTGCACCCGGAACCCTCCGAGGGCATGCATCGACTGCGGGGTCAGGCCGAGGTGCCCCATCACCGGGATCTCCGCGCCGACGATCGCGCCGATCACCGACACCCGCTTGGCCCCACCCTCCAGCTTGATCGCCTGGGCGCCGGCCCGGATCAGCGCGGCTGTTGCGAACCGCGCCGTGACGACCGGTGTGATAGCTCATCCAGGGCAGATCACCCACCACCAGCGCCTCCGGACGGGCGCGTGCCACCGCCGCGGTGTGGTGCACCATGTCGTCGATCGTCACCTGGAGGGTGTCGTCGTAGCCGAGGGCCACCATCGCCAGCGAGTCGCCGACGAGGATCATGTCCACCCCGCCGGCATCGGCGATGCGGGCGGTCGGGGCGTCGTGCGCGGTGATCATCACCAGTGGCTCGGCGCCGTCGCGCACCTTGCGGGCGCGAATCTGAGGAACGGTCGGACGGTCGTTCATGTGTGCCTCCTCGGGTCCAGCGCCCGAGGGCTGCCGGCCGGATACCCCCACATCCTAGCGCAGCGGCCGCTCCGGCCACCGGGCGGTACCCTGCCACCGTGACCTCCTCTCAGGACGACCGCCACGACCGCCACGAAGCAACCGCCGACGAAACGGCCGGCGCAGCCGCGGACGGCTCGACGTGCCAGAACTGCGGATCCGCCGACGTCGGCACCGATCCGGTGCACCGGGTGTACCTGTCCCCCGAGGCCCCCGAGGACGTCGACGCCGCGATCATCGCCGACGAGATCGAGCGCTGGTGCGCCGCCTGCCTGGCCAACTATCCGCACCAGCCGGTCACCGCCGGCTGAGACCCGTCAGCCGCCGTCGGCAGGGGCCGCCGAGTCGCCGGCGTCGCCGTCGGTCGTGCCTCCGGTGGTGGCCGCCTCGGTGGAGGGCGGTGCCGCCGTGGTCGCCGGCGGGGCGGTCGGTTGGGGCGCGGCTGGTGCAGTCGGTGTGGGGGCCACCGGGGTTGCGGCCGTCACCGGGGCGCCCCCGGTGGAGGTGCCGCCCGACGTGCCGCCCGTGGCCGACGACGCACCACCGGAACTCGACGAGGACGAGGAGGTGCCTCCCCGCCCCGTGGTGCCGGTTGCGCCGGTGCCGGTGGTCGACGACTCGGCCCCGCCGGTGGTTTCGCTGCCCGGAGCCCCCGGCACACCCGGTGCGTACTCCGGAACGCCGTTGTCGTCCAGGATCAGCTCGCCCTCCTCGTCGGTGACCGGAATACGCGGCTGCGCCGGGCCGACGTCCTTCTTCGGGCCGCCGCTGGCGACCGGAAACTCGCAGTCGGGGTCGTTGTCGGCCACCTGGCTCATCAGGTCACGCCAGATTCTGGCGGGCACGTTGGACCCGGTGACCGTCTCCTCACCGTCGACGTTGGTCATCGACTGCTGGCCGGTCGGATACCCCATCCACACCACGTTGACGATGTTGCAGGTAAACCCGGCGAACCAGGCGTCGCGGTTCTGCTGGGCGGTACCGGTCTTCCCGGCCGCCTGCGTCACGTTGAGGCTGGCGTTCTGACCCGACCCCCCGGCGATGACGCCCCGCAGGGCCGAGGACACCGACTTGGCCACTTCGGGGTCCATCACCTGCGTCCGGGTGACGTTGCCCTCGTCGCCGGCGTCCCACAGTGGTTCGCCGTCGGGCCCGTCGATGCGGGAGATCAGGAACGGTTCGGTGTAGAGCCCCTCGTTGTCGAAGGTCAGGTAGGCGGCGGCCATCGCCTCGGGGGACACCTCGCTGGTGCCCAACACCAGGGAGGGGTCGGGGTCGAAGTCACCGAGGCCGAGTTGAGCGGCCAACTCGACCACCTTCTCCGGGGTCACCGTCTCCATCATCTGGGCGTACGCGGTGTTGACCGACTCCTTGGTGGCGTCCCTGACGGTGACGCGGCCCTTGTCGACGTAGCCGTAGTTGTCCACCTTCCAGTCGGTGCCGTCGATGTTGGCCTCCGGCACGATCAGGCGCGGGGGCGCGTCGTAGGTGCTGTCGAGGCTGTAGCCCTGCCGGATGTACTCGGCCAACACGATCGCCTTGAAGGTCGAGCCGGGCTGACGGCCGGAGCCGCCACCCTCCGAACCCAGCGCCAGGTTCACCTGGCTGCGCTCGTAGTCGCGCCCGCCCACCATGACCCGCACCGCGCCGAACTTGTCCAGCGTGACCATCGATCCGTCCGGGTCGCCGGCGGGGTCGGAGAGCCGGCCGTAGATGGCGTCGTAGGCCAGCTTCTGCCACTCGGGGTTGATCGTCGTGTAGATGCGGACGCCGCCCTCGTCGACCAGGGCCTTGGCCTCCGCATCGCCGCCCAACAGTTCCTCGGCCTGCACTCGGGCCTGCACCAGGATGTACTCGTACCCGGCGTTCTTGAGGTCCTCGGGGACGTTGATGAAGTTGCGCGGGGCCGAGGAGTTGTCGTCGCCAGCGTTGGGGTCGGTGGTGACGACCAGCAGGTCCTTCTCCCGGTCGTAGGTGGCCTTGGGCAGGTACCCCTCCTCCACCATCGCCGCCATCACCGAGTTGCGCACCTGCACCGCCGTCTCCTGGTGCTTGGTCGGTTCGGCCCGGGCGGGGTTGCGCACCAACCCGACGAGGAACGCGGCCTCCGAGGCGGTCAGGTCGGCGGCGGGCTTGTCGAAGTACACGCGGGCGGCGGCCTCGATACCGGTGGCCGAACGGCCGTAGTACGCCTGGTTGAGGTAGCTCTCGAGGATCTTCTCCTTGGGCATCGACCGCTCGAGCTTGAGCGCCAGCACCGACTCCTGCACCTTGCGCACCAGCGAGCGCTTGTTCTCCAGGTAGGCCAGCTTCACGTACTGCTGGGTGATCGTGGAGCCGCCCTGCAGGCTGCCGCCGCCCTTGGAGTTCTGGTAGAGGCCACGGGCGATGCCGAACGGGTCGAGGCCCTGGTGCTCGAAGAACTTGCGGTCCTCCGAGGCCACCGCCGCCTGCTTGACCACCAACGGGATGTCCTCGTAGGCCAGCGGGCTGCTCTCGGTGCCGGCAAACACCTGGCCGGCCGCGTTGTCGATGCTGCACTCCCCCACGGGCACGGATGCGTCGCAGATCAGCGACGAGGTCGACAGCGGGTTGGCGAGTTCCTCGGGCAACTCCAGCTGATCGAGCAGCCGCCACACCCCGCCCGCGCCGAGCACCGCCACGACCACGGCGGCGTAGGCGAAGCGACGGCTGCGCCAGAACAGGCTGCGTCGTGCGGGGGGCTGGGGGGACATGACCCCACCATTTTGCCCGCTGCGCCATGGCGGCGGGGACCACCGCATCCCGGAGTGCCCGCCGGCACCCCGGATCGGCTCCGGTCAGCCCGCGGCCACCGAAGGGATCACGAAGGTGCGGAGCAGGTGATTCCAGGCGCACGCCGTGCACACCTCCACCACGTAGCAGCGAAACTCGCCCTTGCGACGACCGATCTTGGTCAGCTCCCTCGCCGAGGCCACCGCCCGTCCCCCGGAGGGCAGGCGGGGTCCGAACACGTAGCGAACCAGCCGAAGCCGATCCGGCGAGGCGCAGACCGGGCAGACCTCGTCGGCCGCCTCGGAGCACCCGAGCGCCACCCGCAACAGCTCGCGTTGGGCGTCGCAGACATCGGAGCGGTCGACCTCGCCGGCGGCGAGGCTGCGCAGGGTGGACTGCCGCGTGATGCGGTAGTCCACCTCCCCCGTGGACGAGGTGCGTCCCGGAAGTCGGGCCCACAGTTGCTCCATAGGGCGACAACCTAACCAACGCCCGGGCGACGTCCCGCCCGCCACCATCGCCCCACCGAACCGTGCAGGACGTCAGACTGGGACCGTGTCCACCCTCGACCGAACCACGCCGTCGCGGAGCCCCCGTCGCCACCCCTCGGCCGGCAATCTGGGTCCGCGACCGCTGTTGCTGGCGCCCGGCACGCCGCCACCCGGCCTCCCGCCGACCAGCTTCCCCCACGGCCTCAGCCAACAGACCGAGTTCGTCGAGTTCGGTCCCGACCTCGATCACGCCACCCACCAGCGCCTGCTGGGCAACCTCGAGGGCCGGCGGGTGCTGGAGCTCGGTGCCGGCGCCGGAGCCGGCTCGGTGGCGATGGCTCGGGCCGGCGCCCGGGTGATCGCCGTCGAGCCCTCGCCGGCGCGACTCAGCCGCGCCCGGGCCCTGTCCGACGAGGCCGAGGTTCGGGTGGAGTTCCACCAGGCCGACCTGGCCGACCTGGCCTTCATCCGCGCCG
>JAWKIE010000017.1:0-87613 GCA_041394485.1 Microthrixaceae bacterium | reverse complement strand
TGGCCGAGCTCGAGGACATCTCGGTGGGCTACGACGACGACGCTCCGATCCTCACCGGCGTCAACCTGGTGGTGGAGCGTGGCGAGAAGTGGGCGCTGGTCGGCCCCAACGGCGCCGGCAAGTCCACTCTGGTGAAGCTGTTGTTGGGCGAGCTGAAGGCGTCGGCCGGGCACGCCCAACTGGGCGCCAACGTCGACGTCGCCTACTTCGCCCAGCAGCAGGTGGACGAACTCGACCTCGACGCCACCGTGGAGGACTCCTTTCGGGGGGCGGTGGGCCCGGATCCGGCGGGCCGCAACCTGCGAACGATCCTGGGCAGCTTCGGCTTCCGCGGCGACGCGGTCGACCGACTGGTCGGCGACATCTCCGGCGGCGAACGCACCCGGCTGGCGCTGGCCTCGATCATGGTCAACCCGGTCAACCTGTTGGTGCTCGACGAGCCGACCAACCACCTCGATCTGCCCAGCTGCGACGTGCTGGAGGACGCCCTCGACGCCTACCCGGGCACGGTGCTGCTGGTCACCCACGACCGCCACCTGATCCGCTCGGTGGCCGAGGGGCTCATCGAGGTGCGCAACGGCACGGTCACCGTACACACCGAGGTGGACGATGCCGTGCTGCACCCGCACCCGATCGCCCCCGGGGGCGCGACCGGCACCTCCAAGGCGCCCGGCGCCTCGGGGCCTGCCATGGCCGGTCAGGGCAAGGCGTCTCCCAAGCAGGCCTCCAAGCAGGCCCGGCAGGGGCGGTCCCCCAAGCAGCCGGCCACCACCGCGGCGCGCCTCGGCTCGAAGCCGCCGGCACGCTCGACCCCAGCGGCCACGGCCGGCGGTGGCGGCAACCCCGTTGAACGCCGCAAGGCCTCGGCCGAGGAGCGGCAGCGACGGGCCAACGCCACCCGCGACCTGCGCAAACGGGTGCAGGCCGCCGAGAAGCGGGTGGGTCGCACCGAAGGCCGGGTGTTGGAGATCCAGGCCAAGATGGGCGATCCGGCGGTGTACGACGACGGGGACCGCGTGCAGGCGTTGGTGGCCGAGCTGTCCGAGGCCAAGGACAAGGCGGCGGCGACGATGACCGAGTGGGAGACGCTGATGGCGGAGCTGACCGACGTCGAGGCGGCGCTTGAGTGATCAACCCGGTGGGCTGCTCGGCTGGTGGCGCCGCCTGAGCGGGTCGCCCGGCCCGGGCGGGCGCACCCGGGGCTACCCCACCTCGGGCAACCGGGCGTCGTCGATGCACCTGTTCTGGGACCTGCCCGGCCGGTTCGTCGAGGTCTCGGTCACCGTCACGATCCTCGACGAGCCCCGAGCCGACGATCTGTACTTTTGGGCGCTGCAGGTGGGCTTCGAGGAGGCGGCTTCCGGCCGCCGGGAGGGAGCGGCCCACACCGGGCCCCAGTGGGCGGCCCAGCATCCCGGCCACGGCGCGGTCCACTGGGGTGGCTACGGGGCCCAGGGCGAGCTCGACGGCGGACCGGGCTGGCTGCCGTCGGCATCGGGCAACGCCAACTCCGGTCGACTACCCGTGGCGGGCCGGCGTTCCTACCGCCTGACCGTGTCGCGGGCGCCCGACGGACCGCAACGGTCGGACGGGCCGAGCGGTGCTGCGGCGCCCCCCGGATTCACCGCGTGGCGGTCGACGATCACGCCGCTGCCGGCCGCGCCGGATCGTTCGGCGGGCGGCGAGAGCACGCCGCAGGTGATTCGCGACCTGTGGGCGCCGGGGGATCTGTTGGTGTCGCCAATGGTGTGGTCGGAGGTGTTCGCCCGATGCGACGCCGATCCGGTGCGGGTGGCCTGGTCCGATCCCGTCGGCCTCGACGAACGCGGGCGCAGGCATCCGGCCACCTCGGCGACGGTCAACTATCAGGCGGTGACCGACGGCGGCTGCTCCAACACCAACGTGGTGGCGATGATGATCGAGGGAGGACCGGCGTGGGTGCAGGCGACGGGCTCCGAGCGGGTCACGCCCCAGGGAACCCGTCTGCCCCTGGATCCCCGCTGAGCCGGGCCGGCCCGTCCGGCCCGGCCGGCACGCCGGCTCACTCCCAGCCGCGCTCCACGCGCACGAGCCGGTAGGCCTCGGTGATGATCTTCAGGTTGGCCTCCGCCCGGGCGCGGCGGGCCGCCTGGTCGGGGGAGGCCGAGTAGTGGTCGGGATGATCCCGCTTCACCAGATCGAGGTACCGGGAGCGAACCGTTCGGACATCGTCGGATCGCGTGACGCCGAGCACCCGGTACGGGTCGTCGCCCCCCGGCGTGGTGGGCGGCGTCGGGCGGGCCGATTCGCCCGAGCCGGGGGAATCCGCCGGCGGTGGCGGTGGGGCCGTCCACGGGCCGAACTCCCGCTCGAACTCGATGATCAGGTCCTTCAACGCACCCGAGGCGGCGGTGGCCCGAGCCATACCCGCGCCGGTGAGTCGACCGCCGATCCGGGCGGCCGACGGCCGACCCGCTGGGCGCCCCGAGCGGCGCTGGGCGGCCCCCTTGACCAGGATCAGGGCGAGCGCGGCGGTGGCTCCTGCGGCGCCTGCGGCGATCACCGCCGCAGCCGGCGGGAGCGGCGTGAGGACGCCCAGCGCCAGGCCGAGCGCTGCGGCGGCCAGGGTGATCTGAGCGGCCATCGAGTTGACCGGTCGGCGTTCGGCTGGGGGCAGGCCCAGCGCGGCCAGGCGAAACCCGACCGCGACCAGGAACACCGTCCACACCACGGCGAGCTCGGTGACGTTGCTCAGGACAGGGCGGCCAACACCTGGGAGCGGCGGCCGACGACCGCGGCCCGGGCGGCGGCGACGTCCATCGTGCCCAGCGTTCGGTCGGCCACCACCTGTCGGCCCCCGACCCACACGTCGGTCACGTCGCCCCGGCCGGCGGCGTACACGACCGTGCCCACCGGGTCGTAGCCGGGGGAGAGGTGCGGCGCCGCGGCGTCGAGCACGACGAGGTCGGCCTGCTTGCCCACCTCGATCGAGCCGAGGTGGTCGGAGGCGCCCAGCAGCGTGGCCCCACCAATCGTCGCGGCACGCAGCACCTGGTGTGCGGTCATGACGGTGGCGTCGCCGGAGGTGCCCTTGTGGATCAGGGCGGCCAGGCGCATGGCGGCGAACAGGTCGAGGTCGTTGCTCGACGCGGCCCCGTCGGTGCCGATGCCGACGGTGACGTCGGCGGCGAGCAGCTCGGGGATGCGGGCGATGCCCGAGCCGAGCTTCAGGTTGGAGGCCGGGCAGTGCGCCACCGACGTGCCCGTATCGGCGATGGCGGCGATCTCACCGTCGGTCAGGTGCACGGCGTGGGCCAGCACCACATCCGAACCGAGCAGGCCGAGTGAGCCGAGCAGCTCGACCGGGCGCATCCCCCGAGCCTCGGCCACCATCGCCACCTCGCCCGCCGACTCGGCGGCATGGGTGTGGATGCGGGCGCCGGCCGAGCGGGCCGATTCGGCCACGTCGGCCAGCTGGTCCGGGTCGACGGTGTAGACCGAGTGCGGGTGGGCCCACCGTCCCACCGCCGACGGCGGAACCTCGGCGGGATCCCGGGCCCACAGCCGTCGGGCGCGTTCGAGCTGCGCGGGAAAGCTGTTGCCCTCCGGCCCCGTGCCGCCCAGAAACGCGGGGCCCCCGGCCAGGCGCAGCCCGCCGGCATGGGCAACGTCGGCGGCGACCTCGTCCCAGAAGTACATGTCGAGGGCGGCGGTCACCCCGCCGAGCAGCGACTCGGCGACGGCGAGCGCCACGCCGTCGCGCACGGTGTCGCCGCAGAGCACCTCGGCCTCCGCCGGCATGAGGCGGCCGAGAAAACCCTCGAGGTCGACGTCGTCGGCCAACCCGCGAAACAGGGTCATCGCCAGGTGGGTGTGGGCGTTGATCAGGCCCGGCATCACGATCGCCCCGTCGAGCGGCCGCACGGTGGCTCCGGAATGGGCGGCCACCACGTCGGCGGTGGAACCGACGGCGGCGATCCGGTCGCCGACGATCACGACGGCGCCGTCGCGGATCACCCGATCGTCGGCGTCGCAGGTGATGACGGTGCCCCCGGCCAGCACGAGGGTTCCGGTCGGTTCGGCGGTGGCCGTCGTTGGTGTCACCCGGCCAGTCTTGCCGCAGCCCGGTCGCGGCTCACAGCGCCGGACGGTGGTGGCGTCGCCGTGGTGGTGCGGTCAGGTCCACAACGCGGCGTCCGCCGCCAGGGCGGCGAGGAGGTCGGCGACCAGTCGGGCCATCTCCGGGGCCGCGGCGTGGGCCACGTCGACGACCTCCTGGGCCGACAGCTTGTTGCCCATCCCGGCGGCGGCGTTGGTGATCAGGCTGATGCCCAGCACCTCGAGCCCCACCTGGCGGGCGGCGATCGTCTCGAGCACGGTCGACTGTCCCACCAGGTCGGCGCCCACCTGGCCGACCGCGGCGATCTCGGCCGGGGTCTCGAACTCGGGGCCGTGGAAGCCGGCGTAGACACCCTCGGGCAGATCGGGCGCCCGCTGCGGGCCAGCCGCCGCAGGTGGGGGTGGTAGGCGTCGGTCAGGTCGACGTGGCGCGAGTCGTGCGGGGGCGGCGGGAGCGGTCCGGTGAGCGGCGACACCCCCGTGAGGTTCAACTGGTCGCGGATGAGGGCGGGCCGCCCGACACCCCAGCCCTCGCGCAGGCAGCCGGCGGCGTTGGTCAGCACCGCCACCCGGCAGCCGGCGGCCGCGGCGGTGCGCACCCCGTGGGCGACGGCGCTCGGCCCGTGGCCCTCGTAGAGGTGCGTCCGACCGGTGAAGACGAGCGCCCGCAGGCCGGGGCCCTCGGGCACGGGGACGTCGACGCTGTGCACCTCCGAGCCGTGACCCATTGCACCGGAGGGGTGGAACCCGGCCAGGTCGGCGGTCGAGGCGGTGGCGACGAGGTCGAGTTCGTCCAGCGCCCGCTGCCAGCCCGAGCCGAGCCACAGCGCCAGTCGGTGATCGCTGCGGCCGAGTGCGTCGACGAGCTGCTCGGCGGCCCGTTGCGCCACCCCGAACGGCTCCGTGGGCGCGTCGGGGGCCGCGTCGAAGCCCGCGCCTGCGGCCGCCCCGGTGCTCATCGGCCCGTCGCCTCGGAGGCGACGTGTTCGCCGTTGGCGACCTCCCAGGTGGGGCCCACCGTGATCGGGCTGTCGGCGTCCCACACGTCGTCGACGTAGCGAAACTCGCAGCTGAAGCGCTCCTCGGTGACCGTGCAGACCGCATAGCCGTGCTGTGCCTCGAAGTAGCGAACCTGCGGGTTGATCGGCGAGTAGTCCTCGCTGAACAGCACCGAGCTGATCGCGGTGACGAGGAACTCGGGGCACACCGGGGTGCCGTCGGCGGGCGGACCGGCTGCGGGGTCGTCGGCGGGCGCGGGGTCGTTGACGTCCAACACGAAACTTGCGTGATAGTCGCCGGTGAGCACCACCGGGTTGTCCAACCCGGCCAGGGCCGATCGGATCTCCGCCCGCTCGGCGGGAAAGCCGTCCCAGGTGTCCATGAAGAACTTGGGGACTCCGTCGTCGGTGGAACCGGCGACGAGCCCGGCGAACAGCACCGGGTTGGCCAGGCCGGTCCACGTCGTGGTCGACGACCGGAGCCCGTCGAGCAGCCAGGTCTTCTGGGCCTCGCCCAGCAGCGTGCGCTCCTCGCCCGCGCGGGCGTCACAATCGGCGACGGTGCCCAGCCCGTCGTCGCCGGGGCATGGGGGTTCGTCGGTGTACTGGCGGGTGTCGAGGATGAAGAGCTGGATCAGGGCGCCGACGTCGAGCGTGCGGTAGACGGCCAACTCGCCGTTCCTCGGTGCGGGGAGCCGCACGGGCAGGTGTTCCCACCAGGCCTGGTAGGCGGCCTGACGCAGCTCGGGGTCGACGTTTTTGGTGTAGTTGTTGACCACCTCGTGGTCGTCCCAGGTGGCGAAAAACGGCGCGGTGGCGTGGGCGGCCTGGAGCTGCTCGTCGCCCTTCACCTGGGAGTACCTGGCGCGGAACCCGGCGAGGTCGGTCGGCACGTCGGAGGTGTACTGGCGGCTGGTGTCGCCGTCCGGCCCGGTGAACAGGTTGGGCAGCTCGTAGACGTAGTCGCCGAGGAAGACGATGGCGTCGAGGTCCTCCAGCGCGGCGGCGTCGCCCCAGGCGGCGTAGCGCCCGGCCTGGAAGTCCTGACAGGTGGCCATGGCGAAGCGAAAGCGGCCCGACGACGGCTGCTCGCCCTCGGCGGGCATCGTGCGGGTGCGCCCCACCGGCGAGACGGCCTCCCCGATTCTGAACCGATACCAGTAGGTTCCGTCGGGCTCGAGCCGGTCGGCCGTGGCGTGGACGGCGTGGGCGAACTCCGCCGTGGCCACCTCGGTGCCGGAGGCGATCACGGCACCGAAGGCCCCGTCGGTGGCGACCTCCCAGGTGACCGGCACCGGTTCGTCACCGACGCCGCCGTCGGGCTCGTTCGGGTCGACGACCACCCGGGTCCACAGGATGACCGAGGTGGCGTCCGGGTCGCCGGACGCCACGCCGAGCGCAAACGGATCGCCGCTCAACTCCGGTACGGGCGGCAGGGTGGTGGACGCCTCGGCGGTGGGCGATCCGGCGTCGTCACCCCCGCACGCGGCCAGCGCGCCGGCGCCGATCAGCGCGGTGCCCCCCAGGAACGTGCGGCGGGTGGTCGCCCCGGCCATGAGGTGATGGGCGGTGCGGCGTGGAGCGGTAGGCGTCGCCGACATGATCTCCCCCGTGTACATCGCGGTCATTCCACCACACCGGAGCCCCCGCCACCATCGGTGGTCGCAGGTGGCCGGAGCGGAACGACGCGGTCGGCTACTCGTTGGCGATCGCCGCGAGCACGTTCATGCGCGAGGCCCGCCATGCGGGCCAGAGGGCGGCCAGCAGCCCCATGATGACGGTGACGGCGATACACAGGACGATCCAGCCCCACGGGATGACGAGGCTGCCCGACAACGCGTCCGGCAGCGCCTTGACCGCGGCGACGCCGAGCGAGGTCCCCACGACCACCCCCAGCAGCCCGCCGAACACCGAGGTGATCACCGCCTCGCGTCGCACGGTCTTGCGGATCTGACGACGGGTAGTGCCCACGGCCCGCAGCAGGCCGATCTCGCGGGTGCGCTCGTACACCGACAGTGCCAGCGTGTTGGCGACACCCAGACCGGCGACGAGCACCGAGGCCAGAAGCAGCGCCGCCACGGCCCGCACGGCGATGTTGAGTGGCCCGGTCTGGCTGTCCTCGTACTCGGCCGGGGTGATCACCTCGGCCTCGGCGAACTCGGCGGCGATCGGCGCGATGGCGGCGCGAACGTCGTCGGGCGGGATGCCGTCGTCGCCCTTGATCGCGATCGCCTGAACGAAGGCCTGGGCGCCGATCTCGTCCGCGATCGACTGCTCGATCAGGATGTCGGAGAGGGCGGCGGTGCGGGTGTAGATCGCACCGACGGTGGTGGTCGCCTCGGCGCCGACGCCGGTGGAGACGGTGACCCGGTCGCCCACCGAGGCGCCCTGGTTCTCCGCGGCGTCGGTCGACAGCCAGACGCCGCCGTCGGCGGGGCCGTCGGTGACGCCCAGGTCGTAGATCTCGGGGACGACCGACAGGTCGGCGATCGCCACGCCGGTGGCCTCCCCGTCGGGGCCGGTCACCGTGGCGTTGGCGAAGGAGCTGGGCACCACCGCCGCAACGCCCGGCGCGGCCAGCAGCTCGTCGGTGATCGTCGTCGGGTCGGGCGACACGAACTGGTTGGGCATGACGTACCAGGTGGCGGTGGTGTTGTTGCGGAGCTGGTTCTCCAGGCTTTGGCGCACCGAGAGGCCCACGGTGGCCACCAGCGCGATCAGGGCCAGGCCGATCATGAGTGCGCCGGCGGTGGTGGCCGTGCGCTTCGGGTTGCGGGCGGCGTTGGTGCGGGCCAGCGTCGGCACCGGACCCGACCCCATCGGGGCGCCGATCAGGCGCACCGCCGGTGCGGCGATCACCCGGGAGAGGGCCGCCAACGCCAGGAACATCACGATGGCGCCGCCGCCGATCAGGCCGATGCGAGCCCCGATCGAACGGCTGCCGCCCAGGCCCAGCACGATGCCGGCGATGCCGAGCATCAAGGCCACGACGCCGGCCACCAGCCCCCACGGGCCCGTGCGCGTGGAGCCGCCCTCGGTGTCGCGCATGGCGGCCACCGGCGACACCCGCATGGCGCGCAGGGCCGGAAACAGTGCCGAGGCCAGGGTGACGCCCAGGCCGATGCCGACGCCGATGCCCACCGTGCGGGCCGAGACCACCAGGTTGACGCCCCGGCTGGTGTCGATCGCCCAGCCGGCCAGCGTGGACAGCGCCAGTCCGGCGGCGAGGCCGAGCAGCGAGGCGAGTACCCCGATGACCGCCGCCTCACCGAGCACGGAGCCGAAGACCTGTCGGCGGCTTGCGCCGACCGCCCGCAACACCGCCAGCTCCTTGGTGCGCTGGGCGACGACGATCGAGAACGTGTTGGCCACCAGGAACGTGCCGACGAACAACGTGATGCCGGCGAACACCAGCATGCCGGTTTCGATGCCGTCGACGATCGTGTTGATGATGCCCACCACCTGGGCGGTGAGGTCGTCGGCGTCGCCCACGGTGACCCCGTCGGGCAGGATCGTCTCGATCGCCGAGGCCACCTCGGCGACGTCGGCGTCGGGGGCGACCGACACCAGGATGTTGTCCACGCGGTCCTCGGCACCGAACAGCTCGGCGTTGACCGCCGGGTCGAACACGGCCACCGCCGAGGTGAACTGGAACATCGACGACGATTCGGGGGTCACCGAGGCGACGATGCCGGTGATCGTCATGTCCCGGCGCCCGGTGGGCAGGTACACCGCCACCGTCTCGCCCGCCTGGGCGTCGGCGGCGGTGGCGCCATCGGCGTTGAGCGCCACCTGGTCCGGCCCGGTCGGGGGGCCGCCCGAGATCAGCGTCCACTGGGCCTCGTCGTAGGCGGCGGTCGTCGCCGAACTCAGGATCTGGCCCATGGCGTCGTCGGAACGGCCGGGCACGTCGAACGCGACGCCCCGCTGGCTCTGCCCCACCGAGGAGGCGACTCCGTCGATCCCCCCGATCTCGTCGGCCAGGGAGGCGTCGAGCGACCCGCTGAAGCCGAAGGCGGTCAGCTCCGGCGACACGAACAACAGGCGATCCGCCCCGGGGAAGCCGCCCTGGCCGGGGCCCTGGTCCAACCCGGCGGTCTCGTCGTCGAGAATGCCCCGCAGCTGGTCGGCCAGCCCGTAGGCCGTGGTGATGAAGGTGACGCCGATGAACACGGCGAAGGTGGTCAACAGAAACCGCAGGATGTGGGCTCGGGCGCCCCGAAGGGTCAGTCGCAGGATCACCGGACCATTCTGGCAGTCCCCGGCCGGGTACCGTGGCGACCTCGCCGGCCACACCGCGCCCCGACCCGAGGAGTTGTCCATGAGCCCCGAACCACACGTCACCGCATCACCGGTTGACCCGACCGAGACGCCGTGGGAGTGCTTCGACGTCACGGTCACCGACGGCGTGGCACACGTGCAGATGAAGCGCCCGGACGCCTACAACTCGATGATCCCGTCGTTCTGGTCGGAGCTTCCGGCGTTGGTTCGGGCGCTGGACGCACCCGGCAGCACCCGGGTGATGGTGTTGTCGTCGACCGGCAAGCACTTCTCCGCCGGGATGGACCTGGCGGTGTTCACCGGCGAGGGCGGCCTGGGATCGTCGCCCGGCGTGTCGGAGCAGGGGCGACTCAACTCGAACCTGTGGCTCATGGTGCAGCACCTCCAGCGCAGCTTCACCGCGCTGGCCGAGGCGCTTTCCCGGTGCTGACGGCGATTCAGGGCGGGTGCATCGGGGGCGCGGTCGACCTGGTGTCGGCGGCGGACTGTCGCTACGGCACCGAGGACGCCTTCGTGTGCATCCAGGAGATCAACATCGGCATGACCGCCGATGTCGGCACGCTGCAGCGCCTGGGCAAGCTGATCCCCGAGGGTGTGGCGAGGGAGTGGGCCTACACCGGCGACCGGATCCCGGCTCACCGGGCGCGGGAGGTCGGGTTTCTCAACGACACCTTCCCCGATCACGACTCGCTGGTGGCCGGGGTGCTCGAGATCGCCGGACGCATCGCGGCCCAGTCGCCGCTGGCGATCTGGGGGACCAAGGAGGCGATCAGCTACGCCCGCGACCACTCCACCGCCGACGCACTGCACCAGATCGCCGGATGGCAGTCCGGCATGTTCAAGCCCGACGACATGATGGAGAGCTTCACCGCCAAGTCCGAGAAGCGCCCGGGTCGCTTCGAGGGCCTGCCCCCGCTGCCCTGATGCTGGGCCTCTTCGATCTGGACAACACGCTGATCGACCGTCGGGCGATGTTCGCCCGGTGGGCCGGCGGCATGCTGCAGCGGCTGGGCGTCGAGGACCCGGACGGTTTGGGCTGGCTGATCGAGGTCGACGGCAACGGCTACGGCGACAAGGCGCGCTGGATGCCACTGGCGGCCGAGCGCTTCGGCGTGACCGAGGCCGCGATCGAGGCCGACCGGTCGGCGCACTGGATCGCATCGATCGAGGTGAACCCGGCGGTCGGCCCGGCCCTGCAGCGTCTGGTCGACGCCGGATGGTCGCTGGGCATGGTCACCAACGGTCCGCCGACCCAGTGGGACAAGATCGATGCCACCGGCCTGGCCGGATACTTCGACGCCGTGGTCGTGTCCGGGCTGGTGGGCGTGGCCAAGCCCGAGGCGGGCATCTTCGAGCTGGCCGCCGAGCTGTGCGGACATCCCCTCGAGGGATGGATGGTGGGGGACCACCCGCACTACGACATCGAGGGGGCGCGTGCGGTCGGCCTGTCCGCTGCCTGGCTGCCCGGCCCGCAGGAGTGGCCCGACGGCCTTCCTGCGCCGGCGCTGACCGTCGACTCGATCGAGGGGTTTGTTCGGGCCGTGCTCGGCTGAGCGCCGTCAGGGTCGGCCCCCACGCCCGTCGGGATCAGCCGATGACGCCCTCGGGTTCGAGCACCACCTCGGTGGCCGGACCCAGGACCAGCGCGTCGTGGTCGTCGTGGTCGTCGAGGGCGGCGGCTGCGGTCGCCTTGTTGCTGGGCAGCCGATAGGAGTCGGCCTGGGAGGTGTCCACCGAATAGCCCAGGTCGCCCAGCGAGGCCACGCTGATCCGGCTGAACGGGTTGGACCCGGCGTTGATGTAGCCGGTCATCAGCTCGTTGCCGAGCGAGGACTCCCGCCAGTGGCCGTCCTGGGTGCCGCTGCCGCCGGCGTTCTCCAGCGGCACCGAACCGCTGCCGCCCAGCGCCTGCCACTGGGCCTTGGCCTTGGAGCCCCGGAAGTGCGACGACGACGTGCCGCCGTTGCCCACCAGGCCCTTGTCGGCCCACACGGTGCCCAGGCCCATCACGTGGGTCATCTCGTGCAGGATGGTTTCGTCGAGCTGTCCCGACCCCATGAGGAGCGGTACGTCGTCGCGGTCGACCAGGACGATGCCGGTGGCCGGAAGGCCCGAGCCCCCGCGCACCTGGCAGGGCCCGGCGGAGGCGAGCACGCCGCCCGGGCCGTCCTCGTCGACGAACTTCACGGCGATGAACAGGTCGTCGATGCTCGAGGGGGTGTTCAGCGCCTCGCCGGCGCATCGGAGGCCGCTGGTGCCGGAGACGTCGGGCAGGTCGGCGGTGATGAAGGACTCCAGCTTGCGCTCGGCGTCCCGCACCGCCTGCGTGGCGGTCGCGTTGGGCGAGCCGGTGATCTTGAGCGACAGGTCGAACGTGCGCGGGGGCGGGCTGGTCGAGCAGCCGCAACCGGCCGCAAGCAGCGACAGGACGACGGGTGCGACGGCGTAACGGAGGCGCATGTCAGGAACTTTCGGTCGGGGCGGCGTCGGTGTGGCGGTCCACCCACGCTGGGTGAATCGACCCTATCAACGGGTGCGCTGGTTTCGTCATCGTGGCGGGCCCGGGTTGATGGGTCGGACGACCCTCAGGCGTCGCTCTCGCTGGACGGCAAAAACTGAAAGGTCAGATCGCCCAGCCGGACCAGCGTGGCCGCCACCCAGCCGCCCATCGCCCCGAAGTGGTCGTCGAGGACCGACCCGTCGGCCAACGTCGACTCGTCGAGTTCGTACAGGCCCTCGTAGGAGATCTCCGCCGACCACTCGGTGTCGGTCAGCTCCGCGTCGTGCAGTGCTTCGGTGGTCAGCCCCTCCCGGTGCAGCACCTCGGTGCCCACCTTCGGGCTGTCCGGGGGCAGGGCGTCGAGCAGCTTGCGCAGGTCGGGTTCCTCGGAGAGCCGCTGGATGCGGAACGACACCTCGATCTCGATGCTCGGCGCCTCGGTGAGGTCCTCGTCGATGTACCAGGAGCGGTAGGCGGTCTGGCTCCAGGTGGGCCACTCCAGGGTGAGATCGGCGCGGATCCTGGGCGGTGTTCCCTCGCCGGGCAGCCCGTAGGAGGTCTCCCAGGTGATGTCCCCCAGCAGGATGTCGGTCTGGAACCGCTCTTCGAACGCCTGGCGTTCCAACATGGCCCGCTCCATGGCGTCGCGCAGCGCACCGATGGCGTCGGTGAAGACATGATCGAGCATCGCGGGCGACCCTATCGCCGCAACGGCCCGGAAGTGCCGGCATCAACCCCGCTCGAGGTCCCGGGCATGCGGACTCATCACGACGGTGGCCACCGACCCGCCCAGCCGGTTGAACCGAAGCGAGGCGATGCGTCGCCCCTCCTGCACGGCCGGGCGAGGCGCACCCAGTGCCTCGCCCATCGCAGCGGCGGTTGCGTCGAGGTCGTCCGACGTCATCGCCAGGCCGAAGAACCCGGCCCCGGCGTCGGGGAGCGTCGGGGCGGTCGCGGTGGGCTCGAGGGGTCCCACCAGCTCGACGATGACCTTGCCGCCCAGAAGAACACCTGGCGCATCGGCGTTCCGTAGTCGTCGGTCTGCCTCGTGCGGCGCGCCTCGAAGCCGACCTCGGCCAGGGCCGACGTGGTGCGGGCGACGTCGGGCGAAGTGATCACCACGTGGTCCAGGCCGGTGATGCCGTTGGGATGGGCGTCGGTGGGGCGGACGAGACCCATGGCGCCTCCTCGCCGTTCACCCAGGCGGTGGGGAGACCGTCGAGGTCGCCGGGCCGCGGTCGCTCGTCGGCCGCTGCGGCGATCAGGTCCCACCGAAGCAGGCCGCAGGGCCCGCCGTCGCCGTGGAGCACCAGGCGTACGCCACCCAGGTCGACCGACGGGTTGCGGAAGTCGTCCGTCCTCGTGGCGACCGCAAAGCCGGCCTGCGTCCAAGCGGACGGTGCATCCCCGATGTGGAGGGTGGAGAGGGTGGGTCCGGGTGCCATGGCGGCGACGATATCGGGCCGCCGGTGCCGGCCGAGTAGGCGTGAAAGTTCACCGGATGTGTTGGTTTACCTCTGTAAGGCCACCGAGTGCGTTCGCTCAACCACCACGCATAGTGGTGAATCGGGTCGATCGAGGTTCTATTTGCCTCGTTCGGTCACTCTGTGTAGGGTTTCGTTCAGAGCAATTGCTCGTTGTGGTGGCGGGAACCTCCACAACAGAACGGTCCGCTGGTGCGGAGACTCGGCGGGAGTCTCCCAACAAACCCAGCGGGCCGTTCCGCGTCCGGCCGACCGCTCAGGCGTCGTCTCGAGCGGCCTCGTAGGCCGCCAGCGTCCGTTCCCTGGCGGCGCCGTGGTCGACCAGCGGTTCCGGATAGTCGCGTCCGAGCTCCACGCCGGCCTCGGCGAGCACCTCGTCGGGTGCCGACGACGGGTCGTGGATCCACTTGTCCGGCAACTCACCGAGCTCCGGAACCCAGCTCCGGACGTAGTCGCCCGTCGGATCGAACTTCTCGGCCTGCGTGGTCGGGTTGAAGATCCGGAAGTAGGGCGCGGCGTCGGGGCCCGTGCCCGCCACCCACTGCCAATTGCCGACGTTCTGGGTCGTGTCGCCATCGATCAGCAGGCGGCGGAAGTGTGCCTCCCCCCACCGCCAGTCGATCAGCAGGTCCTTGACCAGGAACGACGCGACGATCATCCGCACCCGGTTGTGTACCCAACCGGTGGCCTCGAGCTGACGCATGCCGGCGTCGACGATGGGATAGCCCGTGTCGCCGCGTTGCCAGGCCTCGAACTCGGCCTCGTCGTTCTGCCACTCGATCGCGTCGTACTCGCTCCGCATCGCCCGGTCGGTCAGGTGCGGGTGCTCCCACAGCAGGTGGGCGTACCAGTCCCGCCAGGCCAGCTGGCGAACCAGCGCCTGGCCCCCCTCGGCGTCGCCCAGGGCCGAGGCGGCCTGCCGGGGCGACAGCGTGCCGAAGTGGAGGTCGACCGACAGCTCGGAGGTGGCGGCCAGGTCGGGTCGGTCCCGCACCTCGGAGTAGCGCGCGGCGCTCTTGGTGGCCGCCCCCAGGCGGCCCAACGCCGCCCGTGCCCCGCCGGAGTGGTGGGGCTCCTCGTCGACGCCGGGCAGGTCGTCGAGGCGCATCGCGTGGTCGGCCAGCACCGAGGACGTCGATGCGAACTCAGGTTGACCGGCGTGTGCATCGGTGGTGGGCCAGGAATCCCAGCCGGTGTCGCGCCACCGCTTGTAGAACGGGGTGAACACCTTGGAGACCTCGTCGCCCGACTTGGTCGTCACCGAATCGGGGGGCAGCACCAGCGTGCCCCAGAAGGTGTGGAACGGCACCGGCTCGTCACCGGGGCGGCGCTCCGGGGGTGTGTCCTGCAGCGCCTCGAACACCCGGCGGTCGCGCCGTCGGCTGCCCGGCGCGGCGTCGGCGTTGGCGTACAGCGCGTCCGCCCCCAGCTCCTCGACCGCCTTCGGCACGAGCTCGCCCGGGTCGCCTCGAAGCAGCCACAGGTGCCCGCCGATCGCCTGGAGGTCCTCGTCGAGCGCCGACAGGTGGGCCGCCAGTTGGGCCCGGCGGTGCGGGCCGGTCTGGTCGATGATCGCCGGGTCGAGCACGAACAACGCGGTGATGCGGGCACACCCGTCGAGGGCGGCCGCCCAGGCGGGGTTGTCGATCAGCCGCAGGTCCTTGCGGAACCACACCAGGCCGTGCGACGTCATCGCCGACCGGTCCCGGGGCGGCGGGGGTTCAGGTGCGGGGGGCCAGCGAGTCGTTGGCGGGCAGTCGAAGCGAGATGTCGGCGCACTCGGGGCAGTCTGCCGCGTTGAGGACGCCGGCTTTGGCCAGGTAGCCGTAGGCGATGCACCCCAGGCACACGGCGAACGCCGCCTCCAGGAACGCGGCGAACGCGATTGCGGCCACCAGCGCGACGCCCACGCCGGAGGCTCCGAAGCCCAGCCAGGCCACGGCGGCCGCCGTGGACAGCGCGGTGCCGATGCCCTGGGCGAACCGCTTGGGGGTGCCCGGCACCAGCCGCTCGGCGTTGGGAAGTCGGGGCGCCACCACCCGCGTGGCCAGTTGGCCGAGCGGGCTCAGCGTCGGCCCGGTCAACACCCGGGCCCAGAAGCCCAACGCCAGCGGGATGACCAGCCAGCGTGCCCCGTCGGCACCGGCGGCGGTGGCCAGCACGATGGTGCCGGTCAACAGGACGACCCCGGTGGCGACGCTGCGGGCAGCCACCTCGTTGACCGGGTCGGGGAAGGAGAAGAGTGATCGCACGTCAAAACCCTACCAACTTGGTCGGGTATTGCCACATCGGTGCCGGGCGGGGCGCCGCTAGCGCTGAAACGCGGGGTCGGGCGTGCCGAACTTCTTCGACGCTGTCAGCTCTCGATCGTCGGCGGCCGGGAACGAGCCGGACGGCGGATAGACCATCGCCTCGGCATCCACCGGCTCGGCGTAGAACTGGGCGGCCCACTTACGGAACTTCATGAAGGGGCCGTCCTGGTCGGCCAGCGCCGGGCGCACCAGGTGCGCCTTGTTCTGCCAGATGGGCATGTCCTCCATCACCTGATTGCTCACCTCGTCGGCAAAGGCCTTGCCCACGGTGGACTCGAACCCCTCGTCGCCGGTCCGCCGCACCCGAAAGTTGAACCGCAGCACACACTTGTTGGCGCTGATCGGGGTGTTGCAGCCCATCAGGAGGGTGTCGACGATGCCGGAGAAGTGGATGACGGAGAACCCGGGCCCCCAGCTGTCGGAATCGATCCGGCCGTCGACCACGCCCTGCGGCGTGGGGAACTTCTGGATGCTGCGCATCGAGGTGCGCTCCTCATCGGTGTCGTAGCGCTCCAGCTCGGGCACCATCTCGGTGTTGTGCACGTAGCGGAAGTGGGCGGAGTCGACCCCGTTCTCGGCGATCTCCTGCCACGGCGCCTCGATGACGAACTCTCGGCGGATCGGGTCGGTCCACTCGTCGTTGTCCGCTGCGAACTCGGGAAGCTCGGGCATCTCGAAGGTGGGGGCGGCATCGGTGGGGTGGTACCAGGCCATGATCACGCCGTTGCGTTCGACGGTGGGGTAGGGCTGCACCACCTCGCGCTTGTTCACCCGTTCGGAGTAGGGGATCTTGGTGTTGTTGCCGTCGCAGTCGAAGCGCCACCCGTGGAACGGGCAGACGAGTTCGCAATTCTCCACCACGCCGCCGTGGCCGAGGTGTGCGCCCAGGTGGGGGCAGAACGCATCGTTGACGTGGGCCTCGCCCTCGGCGTCGCGCCACAACACCAGGTGGCGGTCGAAGTACTGGATCGGCTTGACGTCGCCCGCCAGGAGCTCGTCGGTGTAGGCGACGACGAACCATCCGAACGGAACCGGAAACGGGGATCGGGCGGTAGCTACGGGGCCGGTGACCATCGGAGTCTCCTGTGGGAGTCGCGTGGCGCGAGGCGCCACGGACGGTAAAACTAGAACGTGTTCTAGTCTAGGTCGTGGCCCCGCCGCCCGCCCACCGGTCGTTCGACATCGCGTCGAGGTCGCTGGGACACTGAGCACATGGTCTCCAGCGCCCCGCTCCATCAACGCCCGTACGAGCCGCCACCGGGCTCGGTCACCGTCACCCTCATCCGCCACGGCGCCTCGGCCCCGGTGACGCCGGGGCGGCGCCAGCCGATGTTGGACGGGCAGGGCAACCCCGAGCTCGACCCGGTCGGGGTCGAGCAGGCCGAACGCACGGCCGAGGCGCCGATGCGGCCCGGCAGCCAACCCTTCTCCGCCATCTACTGCTCGACGATGGTGCGCACCCAGCAGACCGCCGAGCCGCTGGCGCAGCGCACCGGCCTGACCCCGGTGGTGCTGGCCGACCTGAGGGAGGTGTTCCTCGGCGAGCTGGAGGGCGGGCTGCTGCGCGAGGCGGCGGCCACGGGCGACCCGATCTTCGAGCGCACGATGCGGGCGGAGCGGTGGGACACCATTCCCGGTGCCGAATCCGAGGAGGCCTTCTCCAAGCGGTTGGCCCGGGGCCTGGCGACCGCCGTTGAGGGGCGGGCGGACGAGCGCGTGGCCCTGGTGGTGCATGGCGGGGTGATCGCACGGATGCTGGCCGACCTCACCGGCGCGTCCAACTTTGCGTTCAAGGGCGCCGACAATGCGTCGGTGTCCGAGTTCGTGCTGCTCGAGGACGGCCGCCGCTGGTTGCGCAGCTACAACATCCGGTTCTGGTAGCGCCCCTGGGGAACGCTCAGCCCGGGTAGTTGGCCCGGGCGCGCTCGATGACCTCGAGTGCCTCGTCGCGGTTGTGCCAGCCGCCCACCTCGACCGACTTGCCGGGCTCGAGGTCTTTGTACACCTCGAAGAAGTGGCTGATCTCCGCCAGCAGGTGTTCGGGCAGGTCGTCGATGTCCCGGTAGTGCTCCTGGCGATGATCGCCGTGGAGCACGCACAGGATCTTCTCGTCGCGCCCCTTCTCGTCGTGCATCATCATCATGCCGACCACGCGCACCCGCAGGTGCACGCCGGGGTAGGTGGGCTCACCGAGCAGCACGAGCGCATCGAGCGGGTCGTCGTCGTCGGCCAGCGTGGCGGGGAAGAAGCCGTACTCCACGGGATACACGGTGGCCTGGAAGAGGTGGCGGTCCAGCCACACCTCGCCGGTGTCGTGGTCGATCTCGTACTTGTTGCGGGACCCACGCGGGATCTCCACCACCACTTCAAACCAGTCGTCAGCCATCGCCGGCCAACCTACTTGGCCGGGATCGGCTGTACCGAGTGAGGTCGTGCTCAGGCGCTGCGGATGCCGCGAAGGCCGAACCACGCCAGCTCGCTGAGCTGATCGGCGAGCTCGACGTGATCGATGGCGGCGGGGTCGGCCATCCACCGGCGACACGTTCCCTCGGCCATGCCCACGATGCCGTGGGCGAGCAGGGCCCGGCGCTCCTGGGTGAGCCCGGCGATCACGATGTTGTCGGCCACGACGTCGGCAATGGCGTCCTCCACCTGCTGGGCGGCGGCAAGAAAGTCCGGGTCTCCCAGGGTGCCGCTGGAGAAGAGCAGGTTGAACGCGCCGCGGTTGTCGTTGACCCACTGAAAGTACGAGGCGAAACCGGCCTCGATCTGATGGCGGGGCGACGTTGCGTCGACGGTGGCCTTGCCGACGACCGCCGAGAGGTCGGCGCCGATCTCGCTGAGCAGCTCGAGGATCAGCTCCCGCTTGGACCGGAAGTGCTGGTACAGCACGGGCTTGGTGACCCCGGCGGCGTCGGCGATGTCGTTCATCGAAGTGGCGTGAAAGCCGTGTTCGGCGAAGACGCCCAGCGCGACGGCAAGGAGCTGGCGACGGCGTTCGGCGGCGGGCAGGCGCATGGCCGAAGTGTAGAGCGGGTGGCGCTCGCTACCATTCCCGCGTGGCCGGCGGCATCACCTTCACGATCGACGTCGAGGACCACTGGGCCGACCCCGCCGGTGAGTTGCGCTACGAGCAGCTGGCGTGGGAGGTGCTCGGCTGGCTGGACGAGCTGAAGGTGCGCGGCACCTGGTTCTTCGTGGGTGAGCTGGCCGGGCGACACCCCGACCTGGTGGCGGCGGTCGGCGCGGCGGGGCACGAGGTGGGGGTGCACGGGTGGACCCACACGCCGCTGCCCGAGCTGTCGCCGGAGCGGTTTCGCGACGACGTGCGTCGGGCCAAGGCCACCCTGGAGGACCTCGGCGGCACCGAGGTGCTGGGGTTCCGGGCGCCGACGTACTCGCTGGTGAAGGAGTCGGTGTGGGCCACCGAGGTGCTGGCCGAGGAGGGCTATGCGTACTCCTCGGGCGTGGCGTCGCGCCGCAATCCGCTCTGGTGGTATCCGGGGGTGCCGTCGCATCCCTTCCGGTGGCCGTCGGGGCTGTTGGAGACCTCCGGCGAGTTCGCCAGCGTCGGCCGCTACGTCTACTACTTCGGCGGCGGGACCTTTCTGCGGGCGACGCCCTGGTGGATGGTTCGTGAGGGGTTCGCCAGGTGGGCCGAGGAGGGGGTGGCGTGGATCTACTGCCACCCGTACGACTTCGATCCCGGCGAGGAGCGCTTTCGCATTCCCGACGTGCCGGCGGTGCTGTCGCCGTTGTTGTGGGCCGGCCGACGCAACACCTGGAGCCGGGTCGGTCGATTGTTGCGCAACGCCGCCGACCCGCTGGGCGAGCGGCTGGACGAGTTCGAGGCGCTGGCGCGGGCCGGCCGGGCGGATCCCATCGAGTTGGCCGCCGACGGTACGGTGCTCGGTCCCCGCCCCTGGGCGGACCGAGGGGCGCTTCGGGTGGATCCCTCGTCGGCCGCCCGCGGCATCCGTGAGCATTGGCTGGGCCCACGCCCGAAGGAGCATTCCCATGGCTGACCCCCGACCCGTCGGCGACACCACCGAGCAGCTCGATCCCGTGCTGGCCAAGCGGGCCCGGGCGTCCGAGCTGGCCAACCTGGGCAAGCGGCTGGGCTACTCGGTGATCCTGATCGCCATCGTCGTGTTCGGCCTCGGGATCGTCATCGGGTTCAGCGAGTGGATGGTGGTGGTCGTCACCGCCTGCCTGGCGCTGTCGGCGGTGTTCCTCGTGCCGGCGGTGATCGTCGGCTACGGGGTGAGCGCGGCAAACCGGGAGGACCGGGCGGCCTGACGCCGGGCCCTACCCCTCCGGGAGCGCCCGCTTTCGTCGCAGCTCGGGGTCCAGCCGGGCGTCGGCATCGAGGGACTCCAGGCCGTCGAGGTGGCGCGCAACCGCCAGGTAGCGACGGGCCTCCGACACGTCGTGAAGCCGCAGTATCCGTCGTCCACCGGTGCGGAGGTGGCCGACGGCGGCCAGCGTGCCCGCCAGCCGCTCCTCGGGCGGCGTCAGGGTGATCGCGCCGATGACGTCCTTGCGCGAGATCGCCATCAACACCGGCACGCCCAGCGCGTCGAACTCGTCGGCCCGTCGCAGGAGCTCCAGGCTCTGGGCCGGCGTCTTGGCCAGGTCGACGCCGGGGTCGACGATCGTGGCCTCGACCGCCCCGGGGAGGTGCCGGATCAGGTCGAGCTGGTCGGCCAGGTAGTCGGCGACGTCGGTGACGACGTCGCCGTATCGGTCGTCCTCGAGCAGTTTGGTCTTGGGGGCGCCGGGATTGTGGGTGATCACGTGTGCCGCGCCGAACCGCACGGCGAGCTCGGCAAACTCGACGTGGAGGGCGCCGATGATGTTGTTGAGGATCGACGCCCCGGCCTCCAGCGCCGCCTCGGCCACTTCGAGGCGGTAGGTGTCGATCGAGAGCGGCACGTCGGGCAGCGCTGCAGCGAGGGCGTCGAGCACCGGCATCACCCGGGCGAGCTCCTCGTCGATTCCGACCTCGGGGACCGCCGGCGACGCGGTCTGGCCGCCGATGTCCAGCACGTCGGCTCCCGCCTCCACCAACCCGGCGGCGTGTTCGATGACGCCGTCGGACGAGCCGCCGGGCCGAGGATCGGAGAAGGAGTCGGTGTTGGCGTTGACCACGCCCATGATCAGCGGTCCGGACCCGAACCGAAGTCGGCCGTGGGGCAACGAGAGATCCAACGGTTCGGTCACGGTCGTTGCGGGACGACTCAGTCCGAGCCCTGCGACGGCACCTCGCCGGTGGCGGGCAGGTTCTCGGCGGCCGGGGATCGGGCTCGCGGCGTGGTCGCCGTCCGCGGCCGACGCCGGCACCTTCCACCGGCCCGGCGTGGAGTCCTCCGGCAGGACCACCGGGGTGGCCTGGGTTCGGTTGAGTTCGTCCTGCTCGCCGGTGGGGACAACTCGTCGATCACCGGCAGCTCGCCGCGCCCGGCGCCGGCCCGCATCCGAAGCGTCGGTCGATGGGGCGGCCGGTGGGGTGTCCGCCGGGGTGGCCGCCGGCTGCGGGGCGACGCGCCGCCGGACGCCGCCGGGCCGGGTGCCCGGCTCGGGCTCGGCGGCGGGTTCCTCCGCCGGCGCCGGTGCTGCCGGCGAGGAGCTGGCGGGGCTGGAGGGCTGGAGGGGCTGGAGGGGCTGGAGGGCTGGAGGGGCTGGCGGGGCTGGCGGGGCTGGCGGGCCGTGCGGCGGCGGCCCGGGCCGAGGCCGGCGGTTCGGGCGTGGTCGGGGCCCGCCGCGTACCCCGGGGGCCTGGGGGTGGGCGCCTGGGGGTGGCCGGCGGATCGACGGGTGGCCCGTCGCCACGAGCCACCGGGGTCGAGGCGGTCGGTTCGTCGGGCTCGGCCACCTCGTCGTGCGTCGGCGTCGGCGTCGCAGGCGCAGGCGAGCGCCGGGCGGCGGCCGTCGGGTACCGGTAGGCCTCGTCCGCTTCGGGTTGCCGCTGTCGGTCCACCGCCCGCGACCACCCGGGCGGCAGGTCGTCGGGAAGTGCCTCGTCGTCGCTCTCCACCAGCGAGCCATCGCGGGGCGGCAGCGACGAGATGGCGACGATGGCGGATTCGCCGGTGTCCGGGTCGAGCCCGGAGGGGGCCGGTCGGATGTCGCCCTGGGGTGGCACGACGCGTCGCCGCTGGCGGCCGCCGGCCTCCGGCTCGTCGGGCGTGGTCCCCCGGGGGACGGGGCGAACGGTGACGCCCAGGTCCGGGTCGTCGGGGGAGGCCACGTCGAGGTTGCCCTCGACCCTCGGCCCGGCCATGTCCAGGGGCGCGGGGGAGTCGGCTGACCGCATCGGAACCGGCCGGACGTTGCCCGAGGCACCGAGCGTGACGTGTTCGGCCTCGACGCCGTAGGTGTTGTCGGCGGGGCCCTGGCCCAGCGTCTGCAACGCCTCCTGATAGGTGGACAGCGTGACGCTGGGGTTGCGCGCCGGCGGCGCCGGCCCGCCCGCCCGCACCTGGCGGCGCCGCAGCACCGCCTGCGTCACCAGCGTGACGCCCAGTAGCGACACCAGGTCGCCGAAGGAGATGACCAACCCGAAGGGCAGGGGCACCACGGCCCCCAGTGGTCGAACCAGATCCTTGCTGGTGGCCAGGTGCCGGGGTCCGGTGAGTTCGACCGATCCCACCTGCGACTCCTCGATCGCACCGGAGGACACCATGGCGGCGGCGGACACCGGCGTGCCGCCGTTGATCAGCATGGGCACCAGGTTCATGGCCAGGCCGACCGCCACGAGCACCATGCCGCCGATGCGGCGGTTCATCCAGGACACGTAGAGCAGGGCCGCCACCGAGGCCAGGCTGAGGATGAACGGGATGACCCCGGACCAGTCGAAGACGTCCGCCACCACCTGGAGGGCGATCGCGCCGGCGGCCACCTGCCAGGCGGCGGGGCGCCACTGGAGCAGGTTGCCGGGATTGCCGCCCCCCAGCAGGCCGATGCCGATGCCGAGGGCGATGGCCGCCAGCACGGGCAGGAGTGCCAGGAGCGCGGACATGGCCGGAACGCTAGTTCACCGGTGGCGTTCGCCGGCGCACCCTCGATCTTCCAACCGGCCCCGCATCCCCCGGGTACCGTGGCGAGAATGAGCGAAACGTCGGACACCCGCGATGGCCCCGACGGCGGCACGGCTGCCGGGGAACCCGATCCGCCGGGCACGGGGGTCGAGGGCCTGGCGGTCGAGCTGACCGACCGGGTGCTGTGGGTCACGCTCGATCGGCCGGAGGCCCGCAACGCGCTGACGTGGGAGATGATCGAGGGCCTGCGACGCATCTTCGTCGAGGTTCGGAGCGACCCTCGGGTGGGTGCCGTGGTCCTGCGGGGCGCCGGCGACCGGGCCTTCAGCGCCGGGGCGGACCTGGCGGGCATGACCGGAGGGTCGGTCCTCGACATGCACGAGGCCCGCGGTCGGCTTCCGGCGTTGTTCGAGGCGATGTGGGCGTGCGGCCGGCCGACGGTGGCCTCGGTGCGCGGCTACTGCCTGGCCGGTGGGCTCGGCGTGGCATTGGCGTGCGACCTGGTGGTGGCCGCCGACGACGCAATGTTCGGCACCCCGGAGGTCAACGTGGGGCTGTGGCCCTACATCATCACGGTGCCGCTCCTCCGCTCGATGCCGCCGAAGCGGGCGCTGGAGCTGATGATGACCGGCCGACGCATCGATGCGGGCGAGGCCGACCGGTTCGGCTTTCTCACCCGGGTGGTGGCCCCCGGGGAGCTCACCGCCGCAACCGCCGAGCTGGCGGGGTCGCTGGCGTCCTCGCCCGCCGGGGTGATCGCGCTGGGACGCGACTCGTTCTATCGGGTGGTCGACTCGTCGGCCTCCGACGCCATGGCCCACCTGCAGTCGATGCTGAGCCTCGGGTCGTCGTTGGACGACGCCACCGAGGGCACGACCGCGTTTCTCGAGAAGCGACGACCGAACTGGAGCGGAACATGAACCCCGACGACAAGGCGGCCGACGAGGCGCCGGTGCTCGCCGAGCGTCACGAGCAGGTGGCGCTGATCAGCATCAATCGGCCGAGGAAGCGAAACGCGCTCGACGCGGCGGCGGTCGAGGCGCTGCACCGGGCCGTCGACGAGGCGATGCTCGACCAGCCTCGGGTGCTGGTGCTGACGGGGTCCGACGGCCACTTCTGCGCCGGGGCGGACATCACGACCACCGAGGACCCGTCCTACACCGTCGGCCTGCGGGCCATGCTCGACGCGCTGGCCTCGGTTCCGTGCCCCACGGTGGCGGCCATCGAGGGCTCGTGCATGGGCCTGGGCGTGCAGCTGGCGCTGTCGGTGGACCTCCGGGTGGCCACTCCCGACGCCCGCTTCGCGGTTCCCGTCGCCCGCCTGGGGCTGCTGACCGACCACCGCACGCTGCAACGCCTGGCGCTGGCGGTGGGCTGGGGCATGGCCCGGTCGATGGTGCTCGCCGGTGACGTGGTCGACTTCGACGACGCCTGGCGGTTGGGCCTGGTGCAGCGCTGCGGCGACTTGAGCGTCGCCATGGACTGGGCCGCCGACATGGCCCGGCTGGCGCCGCTGTCGCAGGCCGGGGCCAAGCTGGGCCTCGACCTGCTCGAGGAACCGGTGGCGGACGATCCCCGCTATCGGGCGGCCTTCGACGCCGCCTGGGCCTCCGAGGACCTGGCCGAAGGCCGGGCCGCCTTCGCCGAGCGGCGCAGCCCGGTGTTTCGGGGCCGCTGAACCCCCGCCGCACCGCACGGCGCTAGAACGCCGAGCCCTCCATCGACCCGGTCAGGTCCGCCCCGTTGCGGTGGAAAAGCACGCAGCTCAGCTTGCGGTCCCCGCCCAGCCGCCAGGACGCCGAAGTCGGGTACCAGGTCTCGATGTCGAGTTCGCTGTCGCGCCAGACCTGTCCGACGAACCCCTCGAAGGCCTCGAAGCACCGTTCCTCCGCGAAGTTCCGCACCGCGTCGTCGCCCGGGTAGCCCGCCGACCGCGTCTTGTTGAACGAGTCGACCGCGTAGACCTCGTACTGGTGGGGCGTCTCGCACGGCACGAGCAACACCATGATGTCCCGTTGGCTGGGGTCGGGTGCCGGGTCGTAGCAGTCGCCTGCCTGCAGGTTCTCGGCGCCGCCCGGCACCGCGCCCTCAGCCGGCTGCGACAGATCCCGATCGGTCGGCCCGGCCTCGGTGGTCGTGGTCACCTCGGTGGTCGGTGGAGCCTGATCGTCGCCACCGCCACAGGCGGCGGCGCCCACACCGATCGCCGTGCCGACCATCACGGCGAGCCCCGCCCGGACCCGCGATCGGGTCACAGACTGGGGATCCACCGGTTGATCCACGTGAACGCGAACCACAGGCAGTACAGGAACGGCGGCAGGGCCACCAGGTACACGATCCACTTCTTCGACTGCACCCCCAGGCCGATCACGAAGGCCAGCAGCCACACGCCGAATGCGGCGCCCGACCAGGCGAGGGCGTTGGGGAAGTACTCCGACGACCAGCCGAGGTCGTCGATCGTGTCGTCGGGGCCGGCCGCCACCTCCTGGTCCTCGCCGGCCACCTCCTCGGTCGCCGCCTCGTTGCCGTCGGTCGTCTCGGCCGGGTTGCCCACCAACTCGGCGGCCACGATGATCCGCTTGGCCGCCGAGTACTTGGGATGGCAGCCGGTGAGCGTCAGCCGGTTGTCGCCGAAGTCGTCCAGCACCGAGACGTCGGACGGGGCGACCACCCAGTGGGCGGGTCCCTTCTCGCCGGTGAAGTCGGCCGGGGCGGCAGCACCCGGTAGGTGAAGTCGCCCTGGCGTGAACACGCTGATCAGGTCGCCCGGGACCAGCTCGTCCATGCGATGAAACGGCGCCCCGTAGGTCACGCGGTGGCCGGCGATCGAGGCGTTGCCCTTCTGCCCGGGAAACGGTGCCCCGAGGTAGTGGCCGGGACCCGCCTTGAGGTCCTCCTTGTCGGTGCCCTCGACGAACACCTTGCGCATGTCGATGCCGGCCTGGTTGAGGTTGGGCTTGAACTGGATGACGCCGAGGCTCTCGCCGATCTCGGGCTTCGGGAGCGACTTGGCGTCGGCCGGATCGATCTCGCCCAGGCTGGCGGTGATCTCGTCGAGGGTCTGGGGTTCGGCGTCGTCGGCCGGGGCCTCGGCGTCCTCGGGGGCGCCAGGGATGGTCGTGAGGCTGCGGCTGAGCTCGTCGGTGAGGTCGCCCTGCGCCTGGGACTCCTCCAACTCGGTGCCCCACAGCTGAAAGGCCACGAACAGAAAGGTGATGACCCCCATGGCGATCATCGTCTTGCCCAGGCCGGAGAGGAAGCGCGCAAACATCGGCGCAACACTAGGTCGACGGCGGCGCGACGGGGACGCACCGGGTGGTCGCAGCGTCACGGGTACGGCGCCGGGCGCGGCAACCGGCCGCTGCCGGGGTCGTCGCACCCCGCCACTAACATGTGGGGCGATGGCCCCCGTCGTTCAGCTCGCCTCGGCGGTGGCCCTCCTGGGCAGGTTCCCGGCGCTCGCCGGCGTCGACCTGTGCGTCGAGGGCGGCGAGGTGGTGTTGCTCCAGGGGCCCAACGGCGCCGGAAAAACCACGTTGCTGCGCGGTGCCGGCCTGGTGCCCGTCGTCGAGGGCACCGCCGTCGTGCTGGGATCCGACGTGGCGACCGACCCCACCACCGTGCGGCGCCGGGTGGGGTACCTCGGGCACGGGTCCGGGCTCTATCCCGATCTGAGCGTGCGGGACAACCTGCGGTTTTGGGCCCGGGCCGCCTCGATCGACGTGGGCCCCGACGAGCAGGCGGTGACCGCGGCGATGGACCGGCTGTCGTTGGACGGTCGGCTCACCGACCTTCCGGTCGCCCGGCTGTCGGAGGGCCAGCGCAAGCGGACCGCGCTGGCGGCGCTGGTGCTGCGCCGTCCCGAGCTGTGGCTGTTGGACGAGCCGCACGCCGGTCTGGACCGGGCGGGCCGAGACCTCACCGATGAGCTGATCGGGGTCGCCGCCGACGCGGGCGCCACGGTGATCCTGTCCAGCCACGAGCTGGAGCGGGCGCGCTCGGTGGCCCGGCGCGTGGTCACGGTGGCCGGCGGGGTCGTCACCGAGGACGTGCGCACGGGCGTCGGACCCCAGGCCCCGGCCGCCCCGGAAGCCGGGCGCAACCACCCGGGGGGTTCCGATGGGTGACTCGCTGCGACGGTTGCTGCGCGACACGGCGGTCATCGCGCCCAAGGACCTGCGTCTGGAGGTCACCACCCGGGTCGGGCTGGCCCAGGTGCTGCCCTTCGGGGTGCTCGTGCTGGTGGTGATGGCCTTTGCACTCGATGCGGAGAGCCGGTTGCTCGTCGGTGTCGCCGGGCCTGTTCTGGGTCACCGTCACCTTCGCCGCGGTGCTGTCGGTCACCCGCTCGGCCGCTCTCGAGTCGGAGCCGGGCGTCAACGACGCGCCCGGCTGTCGGGCATGGCGGCCGGCGGCGCTCTTCCTGGGCAAGGCCCTCGCCGTGGCGGCGCAGCTGTTGGCGCTCGAGGTGGTGTTGGCCCTGACGATGGCCGTGCTCTATCGCACGCCGCTGTCGGGGCTGGCGCTTGGCCTGGCGACGATGGTGACCGCCACGGCAGGCATCGCCGCGGTCGGTACGCTGCTGGCGGCACTGGCCTCCTCCACCAGGGGACGGGAAAGCCTCGTTCCGCTGTTGATGTTGCCCGTGCTGGCCCCGGTGCTGATCGGCGCCACCCGCCACCGACGTGGCGCTCGGTGGCTCCGACGGAACCGGGGGCTGGCCCTGGTGGCGCTGCTCGGGGTGTTTGCGCTCAGCTACCTGATGCTCGGCGCACTGGCCTACCGTCCGCTGATGGAGGATTCATGACGACGACCCAACCTTCAACGGCCGATCGGGCCACCTCCGCCGACGGTCGGCCCGCCACGGGCCCCACCGGCACCGGCTCAACCGCCACGCTGGTGTTGGGCGTGATCGTGCTGCTCGGCGGTGCGCTGCTCGCCGTGCTGGGGTTGGCGCTGACCAAGCCCGACGTGCAGCTCGGCGAACGCATGCGGCCGATCTACGTGCACGTGCCCACCGTGTCGGCCGCCTACCTGCTGTTTGTGCTCAACGCGGTCGGATCGGCGATGTGGCTGTGGAGGAAGTCCCGGTTCTGGGATCAGCTGGCCGCCGCCGCCGCCGAGGTCGGCCTGGTGTTCCTCGGGCTGACCCTGCTCACCGGCGCCTTCTGGGGCCGGATAACCTGGGGCGTGTACTGGGACTGGGACGCACGGCTGACGTCCACCCTGGTGATGTTTCTGGCCTACCTGGGCTACGTGGCGCTTCGCGGGTCGATCCTGGACCCGACCACCCGGGCCACCCGCGCCGCCGTGCTCGGCCTGGGCTCGGCGCTGCTGATCCCGCTGGTGCACAAGTCGGTCGACTGGTGGCGCTCCTACCACCAGGGCAGCACCCTGTTCGGCGAGCTCGACCCGTCGATGGGCGGGCTGCAGCTGTTCACGCTGTTCCTGGGGCTCACCGTGGGCATGGCTCTGGCGGGATGGCTGCTGATCCACCGGTTTCGGGTGGGGTGGTTGACCCTGCAGGTGGAGGAGGGCGGCCTGACCGAGGCGATCGACGCCCGCCGGGCGGAGGCCGCACGGGCCTCCGACGGCACCTCGGTCGGGGCCGGACCGGCGGCGTCCGTCCGCAGCGATGAGGACCCGTCGTGAGCGCGCTGGTGGCGATGCAGCAGGTCCTGGCCCAACAGATCACGGCCGACGATCCCTGGCCCCTCATCTGGGTGGCCTGGGTGGTGACTTTCGGCACGTTCGCTGCGTACGCGTTCGTTCTGGTGCGGCGCGGCCGCTCGTTGAGCGCCCGGGTGGCACCCGAGCGACGACGATTCCTCAGCGAGGGCGACCAAGATGGGGCCGACCATGGCTGAGTCCCCCCTCGACCTCTCCCCGCGCACCGGCCCCGACGACGCCATTGCGCCGCGCAGCCGGTCCAGCCGACGCGCCTGGACGCTGGTGGGCATCGGGGTGCTGATCGCCCTGGTCGTGGCGGTGGTCATGGGCCTCTCCGACGCCACCGTGTTCTTCCGCAACGTCGACGAGGCGGTCGCAGAACGGGATGAACTCGGCGACCAGGCGTTTCGCATGCAGGGCTCGGTGATCCCGGACAGCGTCGTCAAGACCCCCAACGGGGTCACCTTCGACCTCACCTTCAACGGCGCGACCGCCACGGTGGAGCACTCGGGCAGCGAACCGGCGCTCTTCGAGCAGACCGACATCCCCGTCGTGGCCGAGGGGCGCTGGGACGGCGACGTCTTCGCCAGCGAACGCCTGGTGATCAAGCACGACGAGACCTACGACGAGGAGAACCCCGACCGCATCGACGCGGCGAGAGCGGGCGCATGAGCCGCGGTCCCCGCCGATGAGCCGCGGTCCCCGCTCATGAGCCGCGGTCCCCGCTCATGAGCAACGTCGCCCTCGGCCGCCTCGGCGTCACCATCGGCCTGGTCGCCGCGGTGATGGGTGCCGTCGGCACCGCCATCGGCCTGCTCCGCAACCGCCCGGCGATGGTGCAGTCGTCGCGCACCTACGCGTGGGCGGTGCTCGCCGGGGCGGCCACCGCGGTCGTCGCCATGGAGCGGGCGCTGATCACGCGCGACTTCACGGTCGAGTACGTCGCCGAACACGGCAGCTCCGCCACCCCGCCCCTGTTCAACGTGGCCACGATGTGGTCGGCGCTCGAGGGGTCGATCCTGCTGTGGGTCATCATCCTGTCCGGCTACCTGGCCTCGGTGGCGTGGCGCTTCCGTAGGCGTGTCGACGACCACCTGGTCGGCTGGGCCATGGTGACCCTGTTCGTCATCGCCACGTTCTTCTTCCTGTTGCTGATGGGGCCCACCAACCCGTTCGTCGGCGCCACCGTTCCACCGGGATTCGACGGGCCCGGCCCTAACCCGCTGCTGCAGAACCACATCCTGGTCGCCTTCCACCCGCCGTTGCTCTACCTGGGTTACGTCGGCTTCTCCGTGCCGTTCGCCTTCGCCGTCGGTGCGCTGGTCACCGGCCGCCTGGGCGAGGGCTGGCTGATCGAGACCCGCCGCTGGACCCTGCTGGCCTGGGGCGCCCTCACCGGCGGCATCGTGCTGGGCGCCTGGTGGAGCTACGAGGTGCTCGGCTGGGGTGGCTACTGGGGCTGGGACCCGGTGGAGATCGCCTCGTTCATGCCCTGGCTGACCGGCACCGCGTTCCTGCACTCGGTGCTCGTGCAGGAACGGCGGGGCATGCTGCGCGTCTGGAACCTGGCGCTGCTGTGCTCCACCTTCGCGCTGACGATCTTCGGCACGTTCCTCACCCGCTCCGGCGTGGTCAACTCGGTCCACGCCTTCTCGGAGGGCACGGTCGGTCCCGTCCTGCTCGGCGGGTTCGGCGTCGTGGTGGCCGTCTCGATCGGCCTGATCGCCTGGCGCGGCGACCAACTGCGAGGCGAGGGACGCATCGATCGGGCGATGTCGAAGGAGGGTGCGCTGCTGGCCAACAACATCCTGTTTGCCGCGTTCACCTTTGTGATGCTGCTCGGCACCACGTTCCCGCTGATCGTCGAGGCGTTGAACCGGGGAACGTTGTCGATCGGCGAGCCGTACTTCGAGCGGATGTCCGGCCCGATCGGTCTGGGGCTGCTGGTGCTGATGGCGTTCGCCCCGGTGCTGCCGTGGCGCAACGCCGCTCCCGAACTGCTGTCCAAGCGGCTGTTGTGGCCGGCCTGGTGTGGCGCCGCCGCGCTGGTGCTGGCCGTGCTGCTGGGTGCCCGCGGGGTGATGCCGCTGGTCGGCATCGGCCTGGCCGGGTTCGCCGGCGGTACCGCCATCCGACACCTCGTGCTGGCGTTCAGGCGCCACGGGGTGGCCGGGCTGTTCGGGCGGGCGTCGGGCGGCATGGTCGTCCACCTCGGCCTGGTGATCGTGGCGCTGGCGTTCACCGTCAGCTCGGCCTATTCGAGCAACGGTCAGTTCACGATGGCGGAGGGCGACACCGTGGAGCTGGCCGGGCACACGCTGACCTACGAGGGCGTCACCCAGCGCGACCTGCCGCAGGGGCTGGAGTTCACGATGGCCGTGCGGATCGACGAGCAGGTCTACGAGCCGAAGGTCACCCGGTACGCGTCGAGCGGCCAGGTGATCGGCACCCCGTCGGTGAAGACCGGCCTGGCCCGCGACATCTACCTGGCCATCTCGGCGCCGCCCACCGAATCCGAGCCCCGCATCACATTGCGGGCGATCATCCAGCCCGGCATCTCGTGGCTGTGGGTCGGCGGCCTGGTGATGGTGATCGGTACCGCCATGGCGGCGGTGCCCGAGGCGGGTCGCCGAAAGCGGGGTGGGATTCCCACCAGCAACGAACCCGGCACGACGCCCGGCGCCGACCGGCCCGAGGACGAAGGCGCCGACGATGCGGTCGCCACCGACGCCGGGACGGTGGTCGGATGAACGTCCGCCGCACGGCGCTGGTGGTCGCCGGTGTCATGGTGCTGCTCTTCGGTGTGCTGATCGTGGCCACCAGGGACAGCGGCGACCCCACCGAGACCGCGTCCTCGCCCCTGGTGGGCAAGGACGCCCCGGCGTTGGCGAGCGAGTCGCTCGACGGCGGCACCGTCGACCTTCGTGACTATCGGGGGCAGTGGGTCCTGGTGAACTTCTTCGGAACCTGGTGCGTGCCCTGCCAGATCGAACACCCCGAACTGGTCCGGTTTTCCGAGCAGCACGCGGCGGCCGGGGACGCGTCGGTGATCTCGGTGGCGTTCAAGGACGAGCCCGAGGACCTGCGGGCGTTCTTCGACGAGCAGGGCGGAGACTGGCCGGTGGTCATCGGTGACACCGCCTCGATCGCCTTGGACTACGGCGTGGTCAAGCTGCCCGAGAGCTTCCTGGTGGCCCCCAACGGCGTGATCGCCGCCAAGGTGGCCGGAGGGGTCGAGGCGGCGCAGATCGACCGGGTGATCGACGAGGCCTCCGGAGGTTCGGGCGGTGGCTGAGCAACGGTCGGCCGTCTCCACCCGGCGCGTGGCGTGGGCCCTGCTGGCCCTGGTGGTCGTCGCCGCGCTGATCATCGGCGCCTTCGGCCGCCGCAGCCTGGAGGGCGAGGATCGGGTGCAGGCGCTGTCGGCCCAGATCAAGTGCGTCACCTGCGTCGGTGAATCGGTGGCCGGTTCGCAGAGCGACTTTGCGGTCAACGCCCGCGAGGACATTCGGACGCGCGTCGAGGCCGGCGACTCCGACGCCGAGATCTTCGCCTATTTCTCGTCGCGCTACGACGACGTGCTGCTCAATCCGTCCGCCTCGGGCGCCGGGGCACTGCTGTGGGTGCTGCCGGTGGTCGTATTCGGCGCCGCGGTGGCCGGAGCGGTCGTCACCGTCCGCCAGCGTGGCGAACGGGGGGAGCGCCCGACCGCGGACGACCGGCGGTTGGTGGCGGCGGCCATGGCCGAGTGGCGGCAAACCGGGACTGCGCCCGAGGGGTCGGGCGACGGTGGCTGAGGCACCGACGAGCGACGTGGCCGCAGGCGACGACGAGGGCCCGGAGCGGCGCGCGATCGAGGCCGAACGCGACGAGTTGCTGGCCACGTTGGCCCGCTTGGACGAGGACGCCGCCGCAGGCGATCTGGACGTCGAGGAGGCCGACGCGGTGCGCGACGACCTCACCCTTCGGCTGGCTGCGGTGCTCCGTCGACTCGATGGCGGCTCGGCGGCAGCGACCCGCAGGACCGCTGGGGCCACGGCATCCGACGCCGGGGCGGCCACGCCGCTGTGGCGCCGCAAGGGCAACCTCGCCGTCGTCGGCACCCTGCTGGCGGTCGCTGCGATCGGCGGTGTCCTCGTGGCCCAGTCGGCGGGCACGCGGGCACCGGGCGGTGCCATCTCGGGCGTCACCGGGTTCACCGAACGGCTCGACGCCTGCCGCACCCTGCGCAACGACTCCGACGCCGAGATCGAGTGCTACCAGGAACTGCTCGATGAGCGCCCGGACGATCTCGAGGCCCTCACCTACAGCGGCTGGGCGCTGGCCCGGGCCGGGCGCACCGACGAGGCCCGGCAGCGTTTCGACCGGGTGGTGGCGGCCGACCCGGGCTATCCCGACGTCCGAGTCTTCCGCGCCTCGGTGGAGCTTGGCGATGGCGACGCCGAGGCCGCCCAGGATGAGCTGGACGCCTTCTGGGCGTCCGACCCCCCGCCCGGCATGGTGACCATCCTCCAGCAGCAGGGCCTCGAGTCGGCGGTGGCCGAGGCCAACCTGCCCGAGGACGTGCGGGAGTGCTGGCGCACCGTCTCCGACGCCGCCTCGGCCGCAGCGACGACGACCACCGAGGGCCAGCCCACCCCGGACGCCGAGGACGCGTTGGGCCTCACCGACGGGTTGCAGTGCTTCGACGACCTGATCGAGGCCGAGCCCGACAACGTGACGGCGCTGGTCACCCAGGGCCTGGTGTTCACCGCCCTCGGCCAAGGGGTGTTCTACGACCAGGCGGTCGAACGCCTGGATGCGGCGCTGGACGTCGACCCCGACGAGCCCACGGCCCTGCTGCTGTCGGCGGGCATCGCCAACGCCCGCGAGAACCCCGCACGGGCCCTGGAGCTGCTCGACCGCTACGACGAGGTGGGCCGGCGCCCCAGCGGGTTGGTGCCGTCGGACGTGACCGCCGAGGCGATCCGGACCCAGGCCGAGACGCAGCTCGAGGCGGGCTCGTCGGCCTCCACCTCGGCGCCGGGCGATCCGGCAGCGACGACCGCGGCTGCACCAAGCGCAACCGCCACCACCACACCGGCGACGACCTCACCCGCAGCCACCGCTGACGGGGCCGCCACCGGCGGCTGAGCCCTCAGACCGCCGCGGGCAGGTTGGACGTGGCCGGCGGGCCGACGTGATCGCCGCGGACGATCCGACCGTCGTCCACCGTCAGGGTCCAGATCGAGCCCTTGGAGAACCCCACGTTGCCGGGCACCTCCATGCCGCGGCCCTCGGCGCGGTGGATCAGGTCGGGGATGAGGTCGCCGTGCGAGCACAACACGACGTCGCTCTCGCGGCGCATCGCGTCCTCGACCACGGCCCAGGCCGAGTCGAGGTCGGCCCCCTCGGCGAGGGAGTCGGTGGGTTCCACCGTCAGGCTGAACCGCAGCGCCACCGGCTCGACGGTTTGGCGGCAGCGGGGGAGCGGGCTCGACCACACCGCGCCGATCCTGCACGCGTCCAGCTGGTCGGCCACCCACTTCGCCTGGCGCCGGCCCTTGTGGTCGAGCTGCCGTTGGAAGTCCAGCGGGTCGCTGTTGTCCCGCACCCCGGCCTTGCCGTGGCGAACCAGGTAGAGCGTCACGGTCGAAACGATACAACCGCGCCACGGTGCAACGAGCCGGGCCTTTGATCACATTCGGCCGCACGCTCCGATGGCCCGCCCGACCCCGCCACGACGACGATGGGTTAGCTTCGCCGCCATCATGACCGGACCCTTTGCCAGAGCAACCGCCGTCGTGCCGGGGGATCGATCCGGCACCTATCGGGCGGAGGTCGCCGAGGGGTGGGACATCGGGGGTAACGCCAACGGTGGGTACCTGCTGGCGATCGCCGCCCGGGCCATGACCGACGCCACGGGCCGGGATCGGCCGGTCAGCCTGACGGCCCACTACCTCTCACCCGGTCGGCCGGGGCCGCTGGACGTCGACACCACGATCGTGCGGGAAGGTCGCCGGTTCACCACGGCCTCGGCCACGATGAGCGCCGAGGGGCGACCCGTGCTGGCGGTGCTGGGCACGTTCGGCGACGACGACGTCGCCACCGGCGCCCCGGCCGGTCCCGACGACGCCGGGGGGCGCTGGGTCGCCGGTGGGCCTCCCGAGCTGCCGCTCCCCGAGGACTGCATCGGCGGCCCGGACCGGGTGGGCGAGCCGCCCTCGTTCGCCACACGCGTGGTGCAGCGGCTGCATCCGGACGACCTCGGGTTCGCCCGGGGCGAGCCGACGGGGCGTGCCGAGATGCGGGGCTGGTTTCGCCTGGCCGATGACGAGCCGATGGATGCGATCGCCGCGACGTGCGCCATCGACGCCTTCCCGCCGACGATCTTCAACCTCGAGCTGCCCGTCGGGTGGACACCCACCCTCGAGCTGACCGTGCACGTGCGCCGCCAACCGGCCCCCGGCTGGCTGGCCTGCGTGTTCACCACCCGCTTCGTCACCGACGGTGTGCTCGAGGAGGACGGTGAACTTGGGACTCCGCTGGCCAGCTGGTGCGCCGTTCAAGATCCCCAGCCGATGGTCGCTGGTCGAGCAGCCGCTGCCCCGCAACGCCGCGGGCAAGATGCTGAAGACCGCCCTCCGAGATCAGGCTGCGGCGGTCGACTGACCTCCCGTTCGGGCGGCGCGGCGGGAACCGTCCACACCAAGCCGAGTGTCGCCGTGCTCCGGGATACGTCCGCCACAGCGATCGCGCCCAAGGGTGAGCTGGGCGCGATTGCTGCGGGACGGGTCACCACGATCGCGCCCAGCTGGGGCGCGGGCGCGATTGGTGCGTGCCCTGGCGGTCAGGAGCGGCCGAGCGCGCGCAGCGAGTCGATCACCTGCGGGGCGGCGGCCAGGAAGCGGTCGACGTCGTCCACCGACGTCGACCAGCTGAGCGAGATCCGCATCGACCGCTGGTCGTCGACCCCCATGGCCGCCAGCACCGGCGACGGCTCCAGCCCCTCGGAGGCGCACGACGATCCCGAGTGCACCGCCACGCCCGCCTGGTCGAGGCCGATCAGCAGCGGCTGGGGCTCCAGGTCGTCGAAGCCCAGGCAGATCAGGTGGTCCAGCCGGTCGACCGGGTCGCCCAGCACCCGCACGCCCTCGGTGGCGGCGGCCCACGCATCGATGCGTCCGGTCTGGGTGCGGGCGAACTCGGCCCGCTCGTCCAGCCCGTTGGCGGCGGCCACCAGGGCGGCGGCGAAGCCCCGGGCCGACGCCACCGGTTCCATGCCGGCCCGCCGGGCCCGCTCCTGGTCGCCGCCGACGATCAGCGGTTCCAGCCGCAGCCCGCGGCGCACCAGCAGCGCGCCGATGCCCGGCGGCCCGCCCAGCTTGTGAGCGGAGACCGACAGCAGGTCGGCACCCAGGTCGTCGAAGGCGATCGGGTCGTGGCCGAGTGCCCCGCAGGCGTCGACGTGGCACAGGACCCCCAGCTCGCGACAGGCCTCGACCACCTCGGCGACCGGTTGGCGGGTGCCCACCTCGTGGTTCGCCCACTGCAGGTGCACCAGGCCGGTCCGGGCCTCGCCCTCGGAGCGCACCGCGGCCATCAATCCGTCCGGATCGGCCCGACCGGTCGTGTCGACGGGGGCCCAGGTGACCGGCCCGCGCTCGGCCCAGGCCCGCACGGCCGAGTGCTCGACGCCGGCGGCGACGCTGTGGGGGCCACGGCCGGCGGCCCCGAAGCAGGCGGCGGCGATCGCCTCGGAGCCCCCCGAGGTGAACACGACCGACCGGGGGCGTGCCCCGAGTGCGCCCGCCACCCGTTCGCGGGCCCATTCCAGCTGCGCCCTGGCCTCCCCGCCCTCGGTGTGGATGCGACCGGGATCGGCTGCGGGTTCGGCCCAGGCGGCCAGCAGCTCGGAGCGGGCCTCGGGGCGCAGGGGCTGGGTGGAGGCGCCGTCGAGGTACGCACGCGTGGTCGCAGTGGCCATCAGGCCGCGAATCCTAGGGGGTGACCGATGCAGCCGGTCCGCCCTTTGGCGGAACGCCGGCGACGCGGGAGACTGGCGCCATGGCATCCGCAACCGAGCCCACCCGCGACGACGTGATCGAGGCCCTCCGCCCGGTTGAGGACCCCGAGCTGCATCGCTCGATCGTCGATCTCAACATGGTGCGCGACATCAGCATCGACCTGCCGGTGGTGTCGGTGCAGATCGCCCTGACCATCCCGGGCTGCCCGCTGAAGGCCGAGATCCAGCGGCGGGTGTCCGAGGCGGTCACCGCGCTCGACGGCGTCGAGGAGCTCCGCCTCGACTTCACCTCGATGACCGACGAGGAGCGTGCCCAGCTGCGTGAGCAGCTGCACGGCGACCCGGGCGCCACCGCCGGCAGCCAGCAGGGTCACGGGCATGCCGAGGGCCGGGAGATCCCGTTCGCTCAGCCAGGCAACCGCACCCGGGTGCTGCTGATCGCCTCGGGCAAGGGCGGCGTGGGCAAGAGTTCGGTCACGACCAACCTGGGCATCGCCCTGGCCCGCCAGGGCAAGAAGGTGTCGATCGTCGACGCCGACGTGTGGGGCTTCTCGATCCCCCGCATGCTGGGCATCGACCACCCGCCGACGGTGATCGACTCGATGATCGTGCCGCCCGAGGCCAACGGCGTGTCGTGCATCTCGATGGGGTTCTTCGCCCAGGAGGACCAGGCGGTCATCTGGCGGGGGCCCATGTTGCACAAGGCGCTGGAGCAGTTCCTGACCGACGTCTACTGGGACGAGCCCGACTACCTGGTGGTCGACCTGCCGCCGGGCACCGGCGACATCTCGCTGTCGCTGGCCCAGTTTCTGCCCCGGGCCGAGGTGTACGTGGTGACGACCCCCAACCCCGCCGCCCAGCGGGTGGCCCAGCGCAGCGCGTTCATGAGCCACAAGGTCAACCTCGAGGTGAAGGGCGTGATCGAGAACATGTCGTGGTTCACCGGCGACGACGGCAAGCGGTACGAGCTCTTCGGCGCCGGTGGCGGCCAGGAGCTGGCCGATCGCCTGGAGGTGCCGCTGCTGGGGCAGATCCCGCTGGTGTCGGCGCTGCGGGAGGGCGGCGACCACGGCAACCCGATCATGGCGGTCGATCCCGACGCCGAGGCCTCCAAGGTCTTCGAGTCGCTGGCGTCACGCATCGACACCGAACTCGCCCCGACCAAGCGGACCCACCCGGAGCTCAAGATTCTGTAGGCCGCGCCGCCCCACCCGGCGGGCCGAGGTCCCGGAGCTACCCGCCGGCAGGTGCAACCCTCTGGGCCGTTCGGCCCGAACCCGACCGGGCCGGACGACTCTAAACAGCGTTCACGCCCCCGGGTTGGGTCGATCTACCCACGTAGCCGGCACCCGTGCGTGCCGAATCGTTGTGCATGGGACCGGGACTCGCTGCGCTGACCAAGATGAACTCCAACACCCTGGGAACGTCACCCCCGGAGGTGGACGACCTGCGCGTGTTGCCCGGCGGCGACGAGCTGGCCGCATTCCTGTCGGAGTGCAACGGGTTCTACGCCTTCGGCGACGCGCTGCACGTGTTCCCCTCGGGCGAGTCGATGCTGGGCGAGGTCACCCTCGAGGAGTGGAACGCCGAGGGGCTGTGGCGTGACGCCTACCCCCAATCGCTCGACGGGCATCTGTGTTTCGCCGAGGACGCGGTGGGCAACCAGTTCACGCGGTCACCCAACGGCGTCTTCCGCTTCGACGCCGAGACCGCTGCGTTCGAGTTCATCGCACCCGACCTGGAGTGCTGGGCCCTCAGCGTGCTCGCCGACGTCAACCGCCTCACCGGCTTTCCGCTGGCCCACGCCTGGAAGCTCCGCCACGGGGCGCTGGCGCCGCAGCACCGCCTGGCGCCCCGACGGGCGTTCTGCCGGGGCGGTCAGCTTCGGGTGGACAACCTTGTGGAGGTCGCAGCGGTCGATTCGATGCGGGCCCGCGGGCTGATCGTCAGCCGCGACCGTCCGGTGGTGCCCGAGGGTGTCGCCCAATGGGACCGCGACCTCCGCACGTCGCACCCGCTGCACGTGCGGGTGTCTGCGGTGGGCGACCTGCGCTGAGCCGACGCCAAGCCGGAGATCGAGCCGAACGCCGGAAGCGTCAGCGGAACTCGCCCGAGTACGCGAACAGACCGGGGGCGCCGCCGGTGTGCAGAAACACCACCCGTTCGTCGTCGCCGATCAGCCCTCGCCGGATGACGTCGATCAGGCCCGCCGCCGCCTTGCCGCTGTACACCGGGTCGAGCAGCAGGCCCTCGGTTCGAGCGAACAGCTCGATCGCCTCGGTCGCGCCCTCGGTGGGAATGCCGTAGCCGTCGCCGCAGTAGCCGTCGAGGATGTCGACCGAGCCCTCGGGCACCGGGTCGCGGTCCAGCAGCGGGCCGAGGGCGTCGAGCAGGGTGCGGGCCGCCGCCCGGGACCGGGGCGCACCCTCGTAGGTGTCGAACCCGGTGACCGCGGTTCCCGCCCCCAGCACGTCCATGCCCGCCAGCAACCCGGCGTAGGTCCCGGCGGTGGAGGTGGCGCACACGATGCGATGGAAGCCCACCTCGGCCTCGACCGCCTGGGCCACCAACTCGATGGCGGCGTTGACGTAGCCCAGCGCGCCCACCGGCGAGGAGCCGCCGATGGGAATCCAGCCGACGACCTGACCGTCCTCGGCCGCCGAGTCCTCGATCGCCCCGATCGCAGCCGCCGAGCTGTCGTCGTCGGTCACCCGGTGGACCGATGCGCCGAGGATGCGAAACAGGGTCTGGTTGCCGTTGTCGAGGTAGTCGGGGTCGTCCCGGGGCACCATCTCCGACAGCACGAGGTGGCAGTCCAGGCCGAGGGCGTTGGCCGCAGCGGCGGTCTGCCGGGCGTGGTTGGACTGCAACGCGCCGAACGTGGCGATCCGGGAGGCCCCGGAGGCGAGCGCCTGCCCCATCAGGTACTCCAGCTTGCGCACCTTGTTGCCGCCGAGCGCCAGGCCGGTGCAGTCGTCCCGCTTGACCCAGATCTCGGGCCCGCCGAGGGCCTCGCTGAGCCGCTCGCACCGTTCGAGCGGGGTCGGCAGGGTGGCGAGCCGTTCCCGGGGATGGCGTTCGAGCAGCGCTCGCGCGCCGTCGATGACCTCGGCGGCGGTCGGCTGATCGCCGACCGGTGGTGCCTCCGGGGAGTCGCTTGCGGATCGGTCGGCTGGGGCCATCTCCCCATCATCGCAGGCATGGGCGAACCCCGGCGCTCACACCCGGGATCGCCCGGTCGGCCGGGCGTCGGCCGAATCGGCGGGATTGATGGCGACGCGTAGCATGCAGGGGCGCCGACGAGCGGCGCCGCCCACCACCCCAGGAGCACGCAGTGGACATTCGCATCGGAGTCACCCAGGCCCCCCGAGAGTTGGACCTCACGGTCGACGACGACCTGCGGGACGAGCTGCACGACCGCATCGACGAGGCGGTCGCCGCGGGCGACGGTGTGCTCTGGCTGACCGACACCTCCGGTCGCGAGGTTGCCGTGCCGGTGGCCAAGATCGCCTACCTGGAGTTGGGCCGCGCCACCGGCGGCCGCTCCATCGGCTTCTCCGGCTGACCGCCGGCAGCCCGAGCCCCGGCCGACCTCCGCCGCACCATGCCCTCGCTTCTCGATCGCCGACTGTTGTTCGTCACCGGCAAGGGTGGCGTCGGCAAGACCTCGGTGGCCTCCGCGCTGGCGTTGATGGGGGCCCGGCAGGGCAAACGCACCCTCGTGTGCGAGGTGGACGCCAAGGGCAACCTGGCCGACTTCTACGGCGTGGGCCCGCTGGCGTTCCAGCCCACCGAGGTGCAGCCCAACCTGTTTGCGATGGCGATGGACACCGAGGAGTCGCTGCGGGAGTACCTCAAGCTGCAGCTGAAGCTTCCGCTGCTGGCCCGCCTGGGGCCGGTGGCCCGCATGTTCGACTTCGTCGCCACCGCCGCCCCGGGGGTGAAGGAGATCCTGACCGTCGGGAAGATCGCCTACGAGGTGCGCGAGCGCAACTACGACCTGGTGGTGGTCGACGCCTCGGCCTCGGGGCACGTCGTCGGCCAGCTGGCGTCGCCGGTGGCGCTGGGCGAACTCATCGGCGTCGGCGTCGTGCAGGCGCAGACCACCTGGATGATCGAGCTGCTGAAGGATCCAAAGGTGACCGGCGTCGTCGTCGTCGCCACACCGGAGGAGATGCCGGTGAACGAGACGCTGGAGCTGGTGGGGCGCCTGGGCACCGAGACCGAGATCGACCTGGCCGGCGTCGTGGCCAACCGGGTGTTGCCCGAGCTGTTCGGACGCGCCGAGGAGGAGCTGTTCGAGGAGTTGGGCCGGCGGGTCCGGTCGGAGGATCGGGGCGAGTCGCAGGACCTCGCCGAACTGGACGAGGCGATGGGCCCGACGGGCCGGCGGGGCCTGGCGGGCGTCGTCGAGGCCGCCGAGCTGGCGGTCGGGCTCCGGCGCAGCCGGGTGCCGCACCTCAAGCGGCTCCGTGCCGGTCTGCCGCAGGGGGTGGCGCTGGTCAACGTGCCGATGCTGTTCATCCGCACGCACGGCACCCGGGTGACCCACGCCATCGCCGACCTGCTCGAGGACGAGCTGCTGTGATCGCTCCCGGACCGACCCGGCGGTGGGCGCGATGAGCGGCACCGGGCTTCGCAACCTGGCCTCGGCGCGCGAGGTGTTGGTGACCGCCGGCTCGGGTGGGGTCGGCAAGACGACCACCGCAGCGGCGATCGCCGCCATGGCCGCCTCGACCCTGGGCCTCAAGGTGCTGGTGGTCACCGTCGACCCGGCCAAGCGGCTGGCCAACGCGATGGGCCTCGAGCAGTTCGGCAACGTCGAGGTCCGGGTGGACGACGCCGCCTTCGAGGCGGCGGGCATCCGCCCCACCGGCGAGTTGTGGGCCGCCATGTTGGACACGAAGGAGAGCTGGGACGATCTGGTGCGCCGCCACGCGCCGGACGCCGCCACCCGGGATGCGATCCTCGCCAACCCGCTGTACGGCAACATCTCGGCCCGCTTCGTGCAGAGCCACGACTACGTGGCGATGGAGCGGCTCTACGAACTGCACTCCTCGGGACGCTTCGACCTGATCGTCGTCGACACCCCGCCCACCCGCAATGCGCTCGACTTCCTCGACGCCCCGGAGCGCATGGCCGAGTTCTTCTCCAGCCGCCTGCTCCGCTGGCTGATCGCCCCCAGCCGGTCGAGGGTGATCACGATGGCCTCCAAGCCGTTCTACACGGTGGCCGACCGGATCCTCGGCAGCCAGTTCCTCTCCGACATCGCCGAGTTCTTCATGTTGTTCCAGTCGATGTACGACGGGTTCGTCGAGCGGTCCCAGTCGGTCAGCCGCCTGTTGGCCTCCGACGTCACCAGCTTCGTCGTCGTGTCCACGCTGGAGGCGGCGGCGGCACGGGAGGCCAGGTTCTTTCTCTCCGAGCTGCAGGCCCGCGACTACGACGTCGGGGCGCTGGTGCTGAACAAGACGCTTCCCCGGACGCTGACCGACGAGGCGGCGACCGTGGCCGCCCACGACCTGGTGGACCACGGCCCGGAGCGTGCCCGGGTGTGCCGAGGCGCTGGAAACCGACGACGAGGCGCTCGCCCATCTGGAGCGCATGCTGCCCGAGCTCGGCGAGAACTTCCTGCGGTTCCAGCTGGTGGCCGGGCGGGAGGCCGAGGAGCGCGACCGGTTGACCGCCGGGGCGGGCGTGGTGGCCTCCGTGCCCTACTTTGCCGACGACATCGGCGACCTGGCCGGTCTGGTGCGCCTGGGGAGGCGGCTGTGGGACGAACACTCCGGGTAAGCGAACTGCCCGAGGCACCGGCCGATCAGGCGCGGGTGCTCGACGACCCGCAGGAGGAGCACCTGCGCCACCTCGTCGCCATGTGGGGCGTGCTCTCCGACCTCTCCTTCGGCGACCTGCTGCTGTATCTCCCGGCCGGCCGCGGGTACGTGGTGCGCTCGCAGGTGCGGCCGACCACCGGGCAGACGATCTACGAGAACGACCGGGTGGGCACGTGGGTGCGCGCCGCCGACCGTCCCTTCGTCGACCGGGCGTGGCGCAGCGGTGCGATCGAGCGCGGCGACCTCTTCGTCGAGGAGATGGGCGGGCGGGTGACCGTGTTGGCCATCCCGGTGCGCTGGAACGACCGGGTGGTCGCGGTGATGACCAGCGAGCAGGCGCCCACCCCCCGCCGCCAGGCCGGCGAGCTCGAACGCACCTACCAGGCGATCTTCGAGCGGTTCATCAACATGATCGCGGCCGGGTCGTTCCCCTATGCGCCGGGCCGCGAGGACCGGGTGCTGCGCGAACCGCCCCGGGTGGGCGACGGCGTGATCCTGCTCGACGGCGATGGACGGGTGGAGTTTGCCTCCCCCAACGCCACCTCGGCGCTCAACCGTGCCGGGGTGGAGGGGTCGGTGCTCAACACCCATCTGGCGGAGGCGGGCTTGGACCAGCTGGCGACGCGCCTGGCGTTCCGGACGCGGCGCCCGACCTCGGAGGAGGTGGCGGCCGGATCGGTCGTCGTCGACCTCGAGGTGCTGCCGCTGCTCGTGCGTGGGGAGGTGAGCGGCGCGGTCGTGTTTCTCCGCGACGTCTCCGAGATCCGACACCTCGACCAGCTGCTGCTCAGCAAGGACGCCACGATCCGCGAGATCCACCACCGGGTGAAGAACAACCTGCAGACGATCTCGTCGCTGTTGCGGCTCCAGGGCCGCCGAATCGGCCATCCCGAGGCCGATCGGGCGGTTCACGAGTCGGTGCAGCGCATTCAGGCCATCGCGGTGGTGTACGAGCTGCTCAGCCGCGAACACCGCGACGACGTCGACCTTCGAGACATCGTGGCGGCCATCGTGCGCAACATGGACCAGGTGGCCGGTGCCCACGTGCTGATCCGGCTGGCGGGGTCCGCCGGGCGGGTGCCGTCGGAGGTGGGCACGCCGCTGGCGATCGTCGTCAACGAGCTGATCCAGAACGCCCTCGACCACGCCTTTCCCGACCTCGGCGAGGCGGAGGCGCCCCAGGCCCGGGTTTGGGTGACCCTGCAGCGCACCGGTTCGAGGCTGCGCGTCGAGGTGACCGACAACGGCGTCGGCGTCGACGGGGACGTCGACCCGGCCGAGGGCGGGCTCGGCCTCTCGATCGTCGGATCCCTGGTCACCGAGGAGCTCGGGGGTTCGATCACGATCGGTCCGGCCGAGTCGGACGGACACCGGCCCGGCGACGAGGGTGCCGACCCGGCGAGCGGACTCAGCGGGACGACGGCTCGCGTGTGGGTCGAGGTGCCCGACCCGGTGAACGTCGTCGGTGGGGACGACTCCACCCAGGAACTCCCGGTGATCGCCCCTGAGGACTAGCGGCGGTGGGTCAGCTGGCCTTGCGGCGGGCGGCCACCCACTGGCGGCGAAGCTTGCGGCGCTCCTCCTCGGAGGTGCCGCCCCAGATCCCGGAGTCCTGGTTGGTGGCGAGGGCGAACTCGAGGCACTGGGGCTTCGAGTCGCAGGCGTCGCACACGACCTTGGCACTGTCGATCTGCTCAATGGCCGGGCCCGTGGTGCCGATCGGGAAGAAGAGGTCCGGATCGGTGTCGCGACACGCGGCGGTCGAGCGCCAATCGTCGGTGTCGGTGAAGCTGCCGGGCTTGAGCGTCAGTGCCACGTTAAGTCCTCCAGGGAAACTCGGGTCGCGCCGATTCGACGCAACCGATCAGGTCGCAGCACTGCTCCAGGGGGGAGACGTCGAGCGGGCGTACCGGCCCGACGGGGGGTGTGCTGGGTGAGCGCTCAGCAACCTACCGAGAAGTGGCAGAGCTGTAAAGGAAAAGTTTCACAAAGTCGCGGGTGACATGCGTCTCGCTTCCGGGGTGTGGAAACCTGCGGAGGTGAACGGCTCCAGCGCCCCGTCGTCGGGTTCCCCCACCTCCGCACCCGCAGACGCGCCGGCGATGCCGCTGGTCATCGCCCATCGCGGTGCGTCCGCCGACCGGCGTGAGAACACGTTGGAGGCGTTCGTCGAGGCCGAGGCACAGGGTGCCGACGGGGTCGAGCTGGACGTGCGACTGACCTCCGACGAACAGCTCGTACTGGCCCACGACCCCCGCCTGGGCGACGGGACCCTCATCCGGTCGACGACGGCGAGCGGCCTCCGCGAGATCGAACCCCTTGAGACGCTGCCCGATGCGCTCGGGGTGGCCCCGGGCATCGTCAACGTCGAGGTGAAGTCGGATGAACCCGCCGAGCACCTCGCCCGCCGGATGAAGGTGCTCGAGCTGGTGTTGTCCGACCTGGCCCGCCGGCCCGCCGGCGGACGCTACGTGGTGTCCACCTTCGACCTCGACATCCTGGCGCTGCTGGCCTCGATGGGCTGCGAGTGGCCCACGGCGTACCTGACGATGGGGGTGCCCAAGCCCGAGCTGGCCATGGACGTCGCCGCATCGATGGGCTGCACCGCCTACAACCCCTGGCACCCGGAGGTGGACCGGGCCCTCGTCGACGGGGCCCACGACCGTGGCCTCGAGGTGTGGACCTGGACGGTCAACGGCCTCGACGCGGCGGTGGGACTGGCCCGGCTGGGTGTCGACGCGCTGATCACCGACCACCCCGCAGCCATGCGGGCACACCTCGCCGACGCCGGCTTCGTTGCCCGGGACCCGGCCGACGAGGCCGCTGCGGCCCGGGGGTGACCAGCGACAGTGCATCGGCGGCGGCGTCCAGGGTGAGTCCGCCGACCTCTCCGAGGTAGTCGCCGTCCACCTGCCAGGGCAGCGGCCGCAGCGCCTCGACGCGCGCCTCCTCGAAGCCACGGAACATCCGCACGGCCGGGTGGGCCTCGATCCCCCCACCCCGAAGCGCGGTGGCGGCCAGGCTCATCAGGTCCCACGCTCCGAACCTGGTGGCCACCGCCAACGTCGGTCGTGCGTCGAGGGTGGCCGACGGGTCGACGTCGAACGCCCGGCTGCCCACGAAGGTGTAGGGGTTGGAGTTGAGCACGAGGCACTGCCAGCCCTCGACCACCTCGCCGTCGACGTCCACCCGGAACCACGGCGAGTCCTGGTCGGTGTCGCGAGCGAACGCCGACAGCCCGGCGTAGATGAACAGCAGGTGGTTGAGGTGCCGCTTCAGGCGACCTCGTCGCTCGACCTCGGCGACGGTCGCCGCGTCCCAGCCGATGCCCACGTGGAAGGTGAACCATCGGGGGGCCTCGTCCTCCGACGACACCGGGCCCCGCCGCTCGAGGTGGGTCCCGGCGGGCAGGGGGCTGAGGGCGGCAACCCGCCCCAGGGCCACCCGGCGGATCAGCCCCAGGTCCAGTGCGTCGAGCACCTGAAGGGTGGCCTGCACCGGATCGTCGGCAAGATCGAGGGTTCGTGCGAGCACGTTGGTGGAGCCGCCGGGCAGCACCGCCAGCGCACAGTCGGTCCCCGCCAGTCCGTTGGCGGCCTCGTTGAGGGTGCCGTCGCCCCCGAGCACGACGACGACGTCGGCGCCGTCGGCCGCCGCGGCCGCCGCCAGGTCCGCGGCGTGGCCCCGCCGCTCGGTCAGCGCCACCTCCACGTCGTGGGCGCCCGACAACAACTTGGCGATGACGACGCGCTTGCGGGCCGTCACCGACGAGGCGGTGGCATTGGCGATCAGCAGAATTCTCAAGGCCGCCGAAACTACCGGGCGGCGGCGTTTGGCCCGGGCGGCGATCGGCGGGCACACTGTCCCCCATGAACGTCGTCGTCTGTGTCAAACAGATCCCGGACCCGGCAGAGCCCGGCTCCCTGGATCCAGCAACCAAAACCCTCAAGCGTGAGGGAAAGCTCATCCTGGATGAGTCCGACAGCTATGGCGTGGAGATGGCGCTGCAGCTGGTCGACACCGCCGGGGAGGGCGAGGTCACGCTGATCTCGATGGCCCCCAACGAGGAGGTGTCCGGGCTGCGCACCGCGCTGGCCATGGGCGCCGCCAAGGCCATTCTGGTGAGCGACCCGGCGCTTGCGGGCACCGACGCCCTGGGCACCGCCAAGGTGCTGGCCGCCGCCGCCAAGCGGGTGGAGGGCGCCGACCTGATCCTCGCCGCCACCGAGAGCTCCGACGGCTACACCGGCACCGTGCCCGAGCAGCTGGCCGCCGTGCTCGACCTGCCCTCGGTCACCTTCGCCAAGGAGGTCGAGGTCGCCGACGGCACCGTCAAGGTCCGTCGCCAGACCGAGGCCGGCTACAACGACGTCGAGTGCCCCACGCCCGCCGTCGTGTCGGTGACCGCCGGCGTGGTCGAGCCCCGCTACCCGTCCTTCAAGGGCATCATGGCCGCCAAGTCCAAGCCGGTCGACAACGTGACCGTCGCCGACCTCGGCCTCGACGCCTCCCAGGTGGGCTGGGCCGGCGCCGGTCAGGACATCATCGACGTCGCCGACGCCCCCGAGCGTGAGGCCGGCGAGATCATCGAGGACGAGGGTGAGGCCTTCCAGTCCATCGTTGACTACCTCGCCAACGAGAAGATCATCTGAGGAGCTGGACATGACTGTTTCAACCATCTGGGTCTACACCGACCTCACCCAGCCCGAAGAAGGTCACGGCGAGCCCACCTCCACCACCCTGGAGCTGCTGGCCAAGGCGACCGAGCTTGCCGACACGGTGGTTGCCGTCGTCGGCGGCGACGGCGACTCGGTGGCGGCCACGCTGGGCGCCCACGGCGCCTCCAAGGTGCTGGCCACCGGTGACCTCACCGGCCGCCTGCCCGGGCCCCACCTGGCCGCGGCCATGGCCGACGCCATTGCGGCCGACGCCCCGGACGCGATCCTGTTCGGCACCAGCTACGACGGTCGCGACGTCGCCGCCCGCCTGTCGGTCAAGTTGGACGCACCGGTGATCACCAACGTGGTCGAGCTGTCGTCCACCGACGGAGCGCTCGTCGGCGTCGAGCCGGTCTTCGGCGGGGTCACCAACGTGACCACGAAGTTCACCGGCGACCAGCCGGGGATCTTCCTCGTCCGCCCCAAGTCCTTCGTGCCCGCCGAGAACCCGTCGGGCGACGCGGCCGCGGTCGAGGCGCTGCCGGTTCCCGACGTGGGTGCCTCCGGCGCCGCCAAGGTGACCAACGTGCACGTCGAGGAGACCGAGGGGCCGTCCCTGGAGGACGCCTCCGTGGTCGTTTCGGGCGGTCGTGGCATGGGGGATGCCGAGAAGTACCAGCTGGTGGAGGACCTGGCCAAGCTGCTGGGCGCCGCCCCCGGCGCCTCCCGGGCCATCGTCGATGCCGGGTGGGTTCCCTACAGCTACCAGGTGGGGCAGACCGGCAAGGTCGTCAAGCCCGACGTGTACATCGCCGCCGGCATTTCCGGCGCCACGCAGCACCTGGTGGGCATGAAGGGCGCCAAGCACATCATCGCCATCAACAAGGATGCGGAGGCCCCGATCTTCTCGGTGGCCGACCTGGGCATCGTGGGCGACGTGCACAAGGTGATGCCTAAGCTGATCGAGGCGATTCAGAGCCGCTGAGCGCCCCGTAGGTTCACCACAGCAGCGCATCCGGCCCGGATCCCGGGCCAGGTGCGCTGTTGTCGTTTTGGTGTTGTTTCACTACTTCACACGTGGTTTTACTTGGTCTCCGCAGGCGGGAACGCTACTCTCGGTGATCTACCACCATGGAGCGTGAACTTTCATGAGCCACCGGGACCAGGAATCGGTCGAGTCCGACGCGGGGTCCGAACCGATCTCCGCATGGACGTCGCCGCCCGCCGACGCGGACGACCCCCCACTCGACGAGCAGGGTCGGCGCCTGATCGATGCGGCGATCGACTGCACCCACCGGCTGGGGTACGGACGCGTGTCCACCGCCGAAGTGGCGTTGATGGCCGGGGTGTCCGCCAACGAGCAGTACGAACGCTTTGCCACCAAGGCCGACCTGATGGCGGCCGTCGGCGCCGAGGTGGTTCGACGCTGGGGCGCCGAACAGCGGCGGCAGCAGTCCGAAATGACGATTGACCTCACCGCCGACGAGCGGAGCCAGTGGATCGGCGTCGTGCGGCGCTGCACCGCCCGCAGCGTCAACCCCGAGCGCCACGTGTGGCAGGAGCTGGTGTTGGCGGCGGTGACCGATGCGCCGCTGCGGACGCTGCTGGAACCGATCATCGAGGGCGTCTCGCACCTGGCGTGGCGCGACCTCTCCGGGCTGCCCAACGCACATCGCGTTCCCGCCGACGTCCTCGTCGGTGCGGCGGCGACGCTGACGCAGATGAGCGACCTCGAGGCCACGATGATCGACCTGTACGACACGGCGATCCCAGGGCTCACCAGGTCGATGGAGCTGCTCGTCGGCGCCCTCCACGACACCTACGTCGCCCCCGACACGACGGTGGACGTGGCCACCGCCGCCCGTCGGGAACGCTCGGAGGTGTCGCCGGACGGCTGAGCGTGGCGGCCCGGGGAGCCCCAGGCCGGCGTCCCGGCGGTGGACTACACCAAGGGCCAGGGATAGCGACGGCCGGTGGGGTCGCTCGGCAGCACCCCGGCGCCGGCCAGGCGATGGGCCCGGTCGATCATCGCTGCCCGTTCCTCGGCGTCGAGCAACTCGTCGAACTCCGAGTCCAGCCCGTTCGCCGACATCTGCGCCAACCGTTCCCGCAGGGCGGCCTCGAGCGGACGTCCGGCGAAGTCCCACAGGACCGTACGCAGCTTCTCCTCGGCATGGAAGCACAGGCCGTGGTCGATCGCGTAGATCCGGCCGTCGGCGCCGGCGAGGCAGTGTCCGGCCTTGCGATCGGTGTTGTTGGCCACGACGTCGAAGGCGGCCAGGCGCATGAGGTCGGCGGTGTGGCGATCGTCGGCGGCCAGCTCGAAGGCGGTCACCTCCGGGTCGCTCGGCACGAAGTACTGAAGCGTTCCGACGCCGAGTGGAGCCTCGTGGCGCACCTCGGTGGGCGGCACGAACCCCCACCCGAGGTGGGCGTCCAGGAGCCGGGCAGCCCGCTCCCGGCGCCAGAGTCCCGCCGGAAAGTCCCACAGCGGCCGCTCACCCCGCTCGGGCTTGTAGATGGCCGTCAGCCGGTGGTCTCCGGTGGTGACCGTGGCCACGAAGGTGCCGTTCGAGCTCCACGGGATCCGCCCCAGGATCTCGAGCTCGCCGGTCCGGAGCGCCGCTCCGGTGGCCGGGTCGTCCGGCGTGAGCGTGGAGGTCAGGTCGATGCCGCCGATGGCTCGCCCGCGCTAGTTCAGCCGCGGGCAGGCGTGCCCATCGGGATTGATCGGTCGGCCGCACAGCTCGCACACCGGACGGCTTCCCGCCATCAGCCGTGCGGCGCGTTGGGCGAACCCCCGGGCGGCGGCGGCGTTGACGCGCACCCGCATCTCCCGCGGCTCGGGCGGATCGGGCTGTTCGGGATCGTCGGGCAGGCCCTCGACGACCAGCTCCTCGGCCACGATGACCACCCCACCGTCCGGCTCGTCCGCCGACACGAGCAGGTTGCCCACCACAAAGGACTCCTCGACCGGTTCGATCAGCTCGCCCAGCGGCTCCACCTCACCCTCGTCGCCCACCAGGCGCATCATGAACTGCGCCAGCGCCAGCACCTGTTCCTTCTCGCAGCGCAGGGAGGTGATGCGGTGTCCGGCACGCGCCTGGAGAAAGAACACCCGGCTGCCGGGCTCGCCGGTGGCGCCGGGAACGAAGTCGTCGGGGTGGTCGAACTCAGTCACGGGTCGTCCCTCGTGGGTCGGCCGGCGGGTTCATGCCGGGGCGAGGGCGTTCAGGTCGCCGCCGGTGGAGTTGACGGCGAGCACGATCGGACTTCCGGCGCCCAGCAGGATCGGGGTCACCGACGTGGGGCTGATCACCAGCCGCTGGAACTGGTCGAGGTGGGTGCCGGAGGCGAAGGCCACGTAGGTCTTGATCAGGTCGGCGTGGGACACCAACACCACCGCCCCGCCGGCGGCCCGGTCGGCCCAGCGCTGCACCGTACTCACCATTCGGTGCTGCATCTCGACGAAGGACTCACCCCCGGGGAAGCGGAACGTGGACGGATGCTGCTGCACCGACGGCCATTCGGGGGTGGAGCGAAGTTCCTTGAGTGGCCGCCCGGTCCAGTCGCCGAAGTCGGCCTCCAACAGGCCGTCGTCGTGCTCGACGCCGACCCCGAGGGCCTCGGCGATGGGGGCGGCCGTCTCCCGTGTGCGCTCGATGTCGCTGGAGACGACGAACCGAACCCGGTCGCCCAGCGTGGAGATGCGCTCCGCCACCGCGTCGGCCTGGGCCCGGCCGGCCTCCGACAGGTGATTGTCGGGGGCGCGCCCGTACAGGATGCTGCCGGTCTGCTCGGTGAGGCCGTGGCGCACCAGCAGGACCAGCGTGGAGGCGCCGTGATCGTCGCCGTCTGCGGCGTCGGGTTCGGCCGATTGGGAGGGGGGAGCTGAGGGGTTGGGCATTCACCCCGAGGATACCGAGCAACCCGCCGGGCGCCGATTCGGCCGGGAGGGGGGCGGGTCGCCCCGGTGCCGCGTGGCAGGCTGAGGCCCATGTCGTCGGTCACGCCCCCCGGCCGGGTCGTCCCGGGTGCCCAACCCGCCGAGCCGAATCCCGACAACGTCGCGGCCTTGCGGCTGATCGAGGCGGAGATCGGGGAGTGTCGGGCCTGCCCCCGACTGGTCGAGTGGCGCGAGCGGGTGGCGCGTGAGAAGCGGGCGGCGTTCGCCGACGAGGACTACTGGGGGCGTGGCGTCCCCGGATGGGGCGACCCGGCGGCCTCGGTGGCCGTGGTCGGGCTGGCACCGGCCGCCCACGGGGCCAATCGGACGGGCCGGATGTTCTGCGGCGACCGCTCGGGCGAGTGGCTCTATCGGGCGCTGTGGCGTGCCGGGTTTGCCAGCCGGGAACAGACCCTCTCGCGAGACGACGACATGGAGCTCTCCGATGTCTGGATCACCTCGCCGGTGCACTGCGCGCCGCCGGACAACAAGCCGACGATCGACGAACGCGACAACTGCGTGGGGTACCTCCGCCGTGAGCTGGCCGCGCTCACCAACGTGTCGGTCGTGGTGTCGCTGGGCGGCTACGGGTTCTCGGTGCTGTCCCGGCTCTTCGACGTCTCGCCACGACCGCGGTTCGGGCACGGCGTCGAGGTGCCGGTCCCCGAGGGACCCATCGTGCTCGGCTGCTTTCACGTCAGCCAGCAGAACACCTTCACGGGACGACTCACCGAGGCGATGCTCGACGACGTGTTCGCCCGGGCACGTGAACTCGCCGGCCTCCCGCCGCACCGCCGGGCGGGCTGAGCGGGCGGTCTCGACCTCGGGTGGCGCGCCCGGCCCGCCGCCGAACTGCCTCGGATCGTGCCCGCTGGTACCATCCGCAGCCGTGTTCCACCCCCGCAGCAGCCGCCCCGTTCGCGCCCTCCCAACCGTTCCGCCCGGCCGGGGCGACCGCCGTCGGGGTCGCTACCTGGCGGTGCTCGTCATCGGAGCCGGGGTGCTGGCCGGGTGCTCCGACGTGCCCACCAACTACAACGAGCGGGCCGAGGCCAACTTCATGGTGGGCTGCGAGGACGGCTCGCCCGCCTCCTACTGCGAATGCGTGTGGGCGAAGCTGGAGGCCACGGTCCCCTGGGGTGACTTCGACGAGTTCGACAAGTCGCAGCAGACCGCCGACGAGGAGGGCCGGGAGATCGAGATCCCGCCCGGCATCCAGGCGGCCATCGACGACTGCTCCAACGGCGCCGACGACGGTGAGGCGACGTCGACCACCGAGGCCCAGACCACCACCACCGAGGCCGGCTGACCCACCGCCCGGCCGAGCTACTTTTTGGCGGGAAGGCCCAGACGCACCTCGGGCGCCGCCGTCGTCGGCCACCGGGCCCGGCTCTTCTCGGACAGCCGCCGCATCAGGGCGATCGCATCGGGGTCCGAGTCGCCCGGGCGTGACTCGATCGACCCGTCGGCGATCATGCGCGAGATGATCTCGCGGCCCAGCTCGGTGCGCACGATCGTCAGGGTCCAGTCGGCGTTGGCGCCGATGCCGCCGCACGAGATGTCGGCGTGCTCGGCGGCGAAGTCGGGGCAGTGGTTGCAGCCGTCGCGGGTCCAGGCGTGGCACTCCTTCAGCGGCACCTCCCGGTAGGTGCCGTCGGTCGTCCAGATCTGGAACACGCCCTTGATATTCATCTTGGCGATGTCGGAGCGTTTCAGCCCGTACTTGGGCCAGAACAGCTCCTCGAAGATGGCGTCGTCGAAGGTCTTCGAGCAGAGCAGCCCAAGGTTGAACTTCACCGGCTTGGAGATCTTGCCCACCTTGCGGCTCCACATCACCGGCGGCACCGAGCTCTGGCAGCTCATGCCGACCAGCGCCAGGTTCTGGTGGCCGGCCTCGAGCGCCTCGTCCATCGCCAGGGTGTTGGCCGAGTAGGTGTAGCGGCTGCCGGCGGCCTCGAGGATCTGCTCGCGGGTGGAGGCGACGCCGGGCTTGGCCACCCACGAGTTGGCGTCGCCCTCGAGGTAACTCACCAGGGCGGCGTCGATGTAGTCGTGCTCCATCGCCCACAGGAGGATCGCCGACACCAGCCCGCCGTCCTGGCCCATCTCGTGCACCATCGAGTCGGACGCCCGGGTCAACATGATGTCGGAGTAGATGCCGGCGACCTCGTCGTCGGCGCGGTCCCGGGCGAACAGGTGCTCGTTGGCCTGCGGCTCCCAGGCACGAAAGCGCGGGCAGGCCCGGGTGCACGACGTGCAGCCCTTCTCTCCGTGGATGCAGTTGTCCGGCCCCAGCTCGTCCTCCAAGTGGAACGGGGTGTAGCCGCCCTGGGCGTGGTCGTAGCCGATGACGTCGTGGGGGCACGAGATGACGCAGCCCGCACAGCCGGTGCACAGGTCGGCGTCGATCACCTCGGCCTTCAGCTCCTGCCACTGGAACGACCATCTCGGCGGCCGCCCGGAGCTGGTGGCGGGGTCGGCCGATGCCGGGGTTGCGGTGGCGGTCATGGGCCCGATCCTACCTGTCACCAATTCGGCTGCTCCCACCGATAGCCTGGCGACACGCCGGGACTGGCGAACCCTGGCTCAGCGCCGCCCGCAGCGGCCCGTCCCCCGGAGTTGGTCGCGTATGCCCAACCAGTCATCCACCCATCGTTCCCCAGGGCGTCGCCGGTTGGTCGCGCTGATGGGCTCCATGTTGACCGTTGCGCTGCTGCTGGCCGCCGCCGGCACGTGGACGTGGGCCCGCTACTTCAACGTCGCCCGGGTGGACGTCGACCTGGAGGCGGTCTCCAAGGAGGGGCCGAGCAACTACCTGGTGGTGGGATCGGACACGCGGGACGGCATCGAGTCCGACGACGCCGGCGCGGGCGCCTTCCTCGACGACTCCGAGGCCCCGTCGGGCCATCGCTCCGACACCCTGATGGTGGTGCGGGTCGACCCGTCCAAACGGGCGGTGTCGGTGCTGTCGGTGCCCCGCGACCTGTGGGTGCAGATCGACGGTGAGGGCCACCGCATCAACGCCGCCTACAACGACGGGCCCCAGGCGGTCATCGACGCCGTGCAGGACAACCTGGGCGTGCCGGTGAACCACTACGTCGAGGTCGACTTCGTGGCCTTTCAGCGGCTGGTCGAAGCGGTGGGCGGCGTGCCGGTGTACGTGCCGTCGCCGGTGCGCGACCGCAACTCCGGGCTGAACATCGAGGCCGAGGGCTGCATCATGTTGGATCCCTATCAGGCGCTGGCGTTCTCGCGGTCCCGCCACCTCGAGTACCTGGAGGCCGACGGCTCCTGGAGCACCGACCCCACCGGCGACCTGGGCCGGGTGACCCGCCAGCAGATCTTTATGCGCCGGGCGTTGGCGCAGGTGTCGCAGCTCAGCCTGACCGATGTGGGCGCCTTCGACACCCTGGCGTCCACCCTGACCGAGACGGTCACGCTGGACCAGGACCTGTCGTTGCGCACGCTGGTGGCCCTGGGCAAACGGTTCAGGAGCTTCTCGCCCGATGACCTGTCCACCGCCGTCGTGCCCACCACCGACGACACGCTGTCGTCCGGCGCCCAGGTACAGCAGCTGGACGAAGAGGCGGCCGCGTCGGTGCTGGCCCCCTTTCGGGGAGAGGCTCCGCAGACCGCACCGCAGGACGCGGGCCCGCAGCCCGACCAGGTTGGCTTCAAACTGCTCAACGGCACCGGGCGTGACGGATTCGCGGCAAGCCTGGCGACCGAGTTCGAGCGCTTCGGATTCACCTCCACCGGCGTCGGCAACCCGGCCGACGGCACGGTCGATCGGTCCGAGGTTCGTTACGGCACCGGGTCGTTGGCGCTGGCCGAGCTGGCGGCGGAGTACTTCGTCACGCCGGTCGACCTGGTGGAGGACTCCTCGATCGGCCCCGGCGAGGTGCAGCTGGTGATCGGCACCGACTTCAACCGCTTCGACTGGCCGTCGTCCGAGACGACTGACCTGACCGATCAGCCGGCATCCGACGTCGGCGCAACCGGCGACGGGCAGCCGGCGGCGGCACAACCACCGACGACACCATCACCGACGACGCGACCACCGGCGGCGGGGAACTGGCGGGGAGCGACGCAGGCGACACGTCGACGGCCATGTCGGCCACCGCGCCCCGGCGTCGACGACCGCCCCCGCTGCCGCCTCGACCCGGTGGGCGTCGCCATCGGGGACCTGCCTTCTCGGCGTCGCCTGCCCGTAGCGCCGGCCGCCGCGCCATCCCTGTGCCTCGGGAGGGGGAACGAAGCCGCCGGGATCGAGGTCCTGTCGACCCCTGGCCGGGATCGGCTCAGGCGGAAGTGCCCAGCAGGTGGCCCAGGCACGCTCAAGCATCGCCGGGGCGATCGCCGTGTCGGCGGTCGTGGCGATCAGCACCTCGTCGATGCCGCGGGCCACCGCGGCGTCAGCAGTGCGCCGATCGCGGGCCCTCGTGGGCGGCGATGCCGTCGGCGGCGACCAGGTGGGCCAGCCGATCGAGCCCGTCGGCCGAGGGGACCACGGCGAGCGACCCGCAGGCGGCCACCGGACCGTCGCCCGCCGGGCGGCTGGGGCAACCTCGCCCGAGCCCTGGATCAGGGTGGCCGTGTTGAGGGTGGTTGGGGTGCGGGTGGTCGGGGTGCGGGGTGGATGCGTTGCGGTGCTGCGTTGCGGGTGCTTGCGGTGCGGGTGCTTGCGGTGCGGGTGTTGGTGGAGACGGTGTTGGTGGAGGTCATGGGTCCAACGTACGGACTCTGGGTCAGTACGTATAGCGATGTTCCGTGACTGTCTTCATTACGCAGGCTTTCGCGATGGGAGGGTGACCATCAGCGCCCCCCAACCGGACCGGCAACCGGCGACGACCGCCACCCGCAGGCCGACGGGCGCCCCGTCGGGTCTCCGGACGGCGTGGAGCTGCGGCACCTGGTCGCCGTGCACACCGTGGCCGAGCTTGGGTCCTTTGTCGGGCCGCCGAGGAACTCGGCTACACCCAGTCGGCGATCAGCCAGCAGGTGGCCACGGCGGAGAAGCGCCTGGGGGTGAGGTGTTGTTCGACCGTCCCGGCGGGCCAAAGGCGGTGGAGCCGATGGCGGGGCGGGGGCGCTGGTCGCCGAACGTGTCGCCCACACCCTGGCCGGGCTGGACGCTGGCCGACGACCTGGCATCGCTGGCGGCCGGTCGGGGCGGGCGGGTCACGTTGGGGACGTTCCAGTCGATCTCGGTCCGGGTGCTGCCCGCCCTGGTCACGCTGGCCCGCACGAGATGCCCAACGTGGAGATCCGGGTGGTGGAATCGCACTCACTACAGCGAGCTCGAGGACCGGTTGGTCTGGTGGCAGGACCTGACCTTCAGCATCGACGGGCGCACCGGCTCGGCGGTAACGAAGCCGCCGAGCGACCCAGCGGGCTCGAGGATCGAGCTGGGTGACGACGAGTTCGTGGTGTTGGCTCCCCGTGGTGAGCAGCTGGGCGACCTGGTCGACCCGGATTCGGCTGAGCGGCCGCCGCTGGTGGGGGAGGAGGAGGCAACAGCTGCCAGATGATGGTGGATCAGCGGCTGGCGACCGCCGGTGCTCGCTCCCAATCCCGACTACGTCTTCCGGTCCAACGACAACGGCACCCTGCAGTCGATGGTGCGCGCCGGCATGGGATGGGCGGTCATGCCTTCGCCTGGCGGTCGACACCAACGACCCCGACATCGAGGTGGTTCCTGCTGGGCTGCGAGTTCGTCCCAAGCTCGATCGGGCTGGTGCGACGCCCGTCGAACCCACGCCCCGGCCGTGGATCGCCTGATCGAGCTGGCCCGCCAGGCGTTTGCCCGGCTCAGCTGACGACGCCACACCACCACATCACCACCCCCGCCCCACCCCACCCGAACCGGGGAGGAGAGGTACTCCGAACCAGCCTCGGGCTCCCACTTCGGACCGCTTCCCGAACCGGGGAGTGGAGAGTGGGTACCAAAAACCGCGCTCTCCGGGCTCCCCACTTCGGGTGTGGGGTGGGTGGTAGGCGGGGTGGGGTGTTTGGGCGGGGTATTCGGGTGCGGGGAAGGGGTGAAGGCGGGCTAGACGGCCGGGAGCCCGCAAACGCCACCGGGCTCGCCCGCCTTGGGATGGGAGGCGCCGACCAGGACATGCGTCCTTGGCCAGGAGGGCCGCGTGAGCCTGCGCCATTCCTCCGGCTGCCAACCTCCGCACGCCGATGATGCTGGTAGTTGTTATCGACGTGCAGATCGCCGGCAATTCCTTCAGCTCGGCGGCCTTGGCGATGGTGCGATCGGGGTCGGCGTAGGTGAGCAGGCGCTCGGCCCACGGCCCAAGGAAGGCCTTGGTGTCGTATGTTTATGCGCTACGAACGCGACGGTACAGTCGGCCCCCGAAGAACTGGGTGAGCAGGTCGTCGGCGGTGCTTCAACCACGAGCTTTCCACCGTGTAGGGCGCTGTCGATGACGACGTTCACCACCAGGTGGAACATCACCACCTGGTCGGAAAGCGTGAGCGGCTTCGTTCTGCAACGGGTGTAGTTCCGGGTGTCGGGGAGAGCTGATCCACGGTGGGAAATCTAGTCGGCCGCGCCGTCAAACCGCCCCTTTGGGTGCGGCCGGCGCACTCGGCTGGAAGGCCGCCGGCGGCCGGGTTGTTGCTCGCGAGCGGGCGGAGCCGACGTGGAGCCGCAGTAGATTGACGGCCTGCATCCCATCGAACACCTCCGCTACGTCGCCCGCTCGGGCGGAATGCCAGCCACCATGCTGGTGGAGGAGACCGCGGACGCCGTGCTGTCGCTGTCGTCCCGCTTCGGACAGGTCGACACCGCCGAGTTGTTGACGGCGGTCATGCCGCATCTTCGAGCAGGCCGGCCGGCAGGGGACCCCCGTGGTGGATGGCCGCCCGGGTGCTCACGGCCGCCGACGTGCGCCGTGAGGTGCACGAGCTGCTGGAGGAGTTGGCGGCCGATCGCACCGCCGCCGAGCTGGAGGCGGCCCTCGACCACGGGGCCACGGTGACGATCGTCGGATGGTCGGTCCAGGCCGCCTGTGCCCGCGCGCCGCGCACGTCACCGTCCTGGTGGTCGACGTTGGGGAGGGCGTGCCGAGGTGGCCCACCGGGCTGGGCCGACGCGGGATCGACGCCCGGGCCGTCGCTGCGGAGGGCCTCGCCTCGGCGGTCGCCGCCAGCGACGTCGTGCTGGTGGAGGCCACGATGGCCGGACCGTCGGAGGCGTTGTGCCTCACGGGTCGGTGTCGACGGCCGCCGTGGCCAAGCACTTCGAGGTGCCGGTGTGGCTGGTGGCCGGCGTCGGCTACCGCCTGCCTGGAGCCGCTCTATCGGGCCGCCACGGGCCGCTGGGACGCCTCCCACGACGATGGGGACTGACCGCCCGGGACCGTCACGGCATTCGACCCGCACGGGCGACGCCGGCAACCTGGTCGACGAACCTCAGGCCCCGGGGATGCGGCAGGAGGAACGCCCTGGCGTCGCTGATCGATCGGGTGCTGTGCGAGGGCGGGCCTGTTGCCCTGCCCACCGATCCCAACACCTCCCTAACTTCCCCGGGTGCCCGAGCTGGAGCGCCTGGGCGTGGTGCTTGGAGAGACCGGGTCGTAGGGCCGCCGGGCGCCTGACCGGCGACCCCGGCCTGCCCGACGACCTCGAGAAAGGTCGAGGTGGGGGACGGCGAACGACGAATGCCGTCGATAGCCTGAACCTGATGACCGACGAGATCAGCGTTGGACCGCCGACGAACTCAAGCCATGACGCCCAACGAGCGATACGAGGCGATCAGCGCATCGATCGTGAGCGACCTGGATGAGGTGCCCCACGAGTTCCTCGACCGGATCCGAAGCAACATCCTCGATCACATCGAAGCGACCGAGGCCCTGGACCGTGCGGGCACCGATGCCCTGCCCGGCCGTCCGGCCGGGTCGGGCGAACTGCCAGACTGACCCCGACGATCGAGGGGGAGCAGTGGCCAGGAACCGACGAGACCAGATCAGACACCTGACGAGGAGCGGGCCGAGTTTCTCGGCGGTCGTCGGACGATGCAGATGGCCACCCACGGCCGTGACGGCACGATCCATCTGGTGGCGATGTGGTACGGGTTCGAGGGCGACAACTCGGCGTTCGAGACGTTCGCCCGCAGCCAGAAGGTGGCCAACCTCCGCCGAAACCCCAACATCACCGTGCTGGTGGAGGACGGCGACACCTACGAGACGCTGCGGGGCGTGCAGATCGTCGGCCGGGCCGAAGTGATCGAGGAGTGGCGACCTGCAGTGATCGACATCGCCGAGTCGGTCGTGGGCCGCTACCTCGACACGTCGGGCCCGGACGAGACCCGGGCGGTCGCCGAGGCGATGGCCAACAAGCGAGTGGGGGTGGTGGTGCACCCGGAGAAGCTGGTCACGCGGGACCACAATGCTGGGCGGCGCCTATTGAGCGCTACTACGGCAGTGGGAACTCCCGCTCGAGGATGCGGGCGACGCCCCCCTCGTCGTTGGTGCCGGTGACCTCGTCGGCCAGCCGCCGCACGTGGGGTGCAGCATTGCCCATGGCCACCCCCCACCCGGCCCAGGCGAGCATCTCCTCGTCGTTGACCTGATCGCCGAAGGCGATCACGTCGTCGGCGTCCATCGACCAGCCCTGCACCAGCGTGGCCAGGGTGGCGGCCTTGTGGACGCCGGGCGCGGCGATCTCGATCAGCGCCTCGTTGCCTGAGTGGGTCACCTGGGCGGCGTCGCCGACCAGCGCACGAATGCGCTCGAACCGATCGGGATGAAACTCCTCGGCCCGGCACAACACCTTGGTGAGCGTGCCGGTGAGGAGCTCGTCGAGCGGTGCCACCTCGACGTCGTGCGGACCGAACTGCGGGGCGAAGTTCGGTGTGCGTGCGTGTTCGAGGGGGCGCTCGACGGCCCACCTGAGGTCGGGGTCCTCGTCGCTGAGCCGCTCGATCAGCGCAGCGATCGTCTCGAGGTCCAGCGGGCTGGACGCCAGCACCTCGTCAGATTGGGGGTCCCACACCACCGCACCATTGAGTGCGATCACCGGGTCGGTGGTGTCGAGCCGCTCCGCAAGGTCGGCGATCCACCGAACCGGACGACCCGTGACCATCACAAAGCGGCCGCCATGGGCGTGCACCCGCTTGACGGCGGCGACGGTTCGGTCGCTCACCTCCCGGTCGGAACCCAGCAGCGTGCCGTCGAGGTCGGAGGCGACGACGGGCCAGGCGAGGTCGGAGGCGGGGGTGTGAAGGTTGCTCATTGGTTCTGACGGCCCATGGATCGGGTCACGATTTTTCCCCAAGGCACCATGCAGCGGTCCGCCCGGAAGGCCGATCTACATGCTATGCGGGAAACGACTCACCACCACAGAACACGGCAGGCGGCGGCGGCATTCATTGCGCTGTTGATGATCACCACCGGGTGTCGGGAGGTGTCACCGCCCTCGGCACAGACCTATACGGTGCAGGCGGGCGACAGCTTCTACCGGATCGCCTCGAAGACCGGCACCGACCCGAACGAGTTGGCGGCGGTCAATGGGATGACCCTGAAGAGCTACATCTTCCCCGGCGACGTCCTGAAGCTGCCGTCGGGCGCCACCGGGTCCGGCGGCTCGTCGACGCCGGCAACGTCCAAACCGCCGACGACGACGCCGCCGAGCTCGTCGTCGTTCGGTCAGCGCATGACCAACGAGGCGCTCAAGCACGTGGGCAAGCCCTATGTGTGGGGCGCCTCCGGCCCGAACACCTTCGACTGCTCCGGGCTGATCGTCTACAGCTACGCCAAGGCCGGCCGCACGATCCCGCGCTACGCCTCCTGGATGATGGCCGATCGCGCCACCCGGGTGTCCAAGTCCAACATGAAGGTCGGAGACCTGGTGTTCTTCTACTCGCCGGTCAGCCACGTGGGCATCTACATGGGCAACGACAAGTTCGTCCACGCCGCCAACAGCCGGACCGGCGTGGTGATCTCCACGCTGTCCACCTACCGGGCCCCCTGGTTCGCCGGGCGGCTCTGAGCGGAGGGGATCGAGCGTCCCACCTCGCCCGGTGAACGCTGCACAACCGAGGCGACCATGGTGCCCGGCCCCTGGGTCGGGCACCGTCGCGCCCGGCCTCCTGACTGCCATCACGTTGAGCGACATTCTTGAATAGCGTTCCAACGCGTAGGTCGACGTACCCATCGGGTGCGACCGGAATGTGCCGCACGCCTCATCGGTCGACTTGCGCCGGCCGCCGATCGAGGTGTATGGCCGAATCCACCTCAGTTCCCAACAGCTCCCATCCGGCTCCATCGGGCGCCTCCAGCGGGCGGAGGCCCCATCGACGGCGCCGGATGGCGGCGGCCGCGGTGGCCCTCGCCACGCTCGCCTCGGGTTGCGGCAACGCCGCCCGGCCGTCCAGCGGATCTGCCACGCGCTCGTTGACGGCGAGCACCGTCACCGTGCGCTCCGGCGACAGCTTCTTTGCCATCGGCTCGCGGGTGGGGGTGGACCCCTACAAGTTGGCCGCTCACAACGGCATGACCATCCACAGCTACATCTACCCCGGCGACACGCTGAAGGTGCCGGGCGCCACCCGGACCTCGTCGGGGCCCAAGACGACCACCGCACCTCGCACCTCCACCTCGGTGTCCTCCAGCTCCAAGGAGCAGCGGATCGTCAAGGAGGCGATGAAGCACGTGGGCAAGCCGTACGTGTGGGGCGCCGCCGGGCCCAACAGCTTCGACTGCTCCGGGTTCGTGCACTACGTGATGAACCGCGCCGGACGGACGGGCTATCGGTCCAACTCGCGGGGATACGCCGCCATGTCGAAGCCGGTGTCGAAGTCCAAGATGCGCCCGGGCGACCTGGTGTTCGTCTACTCGCCGGTCAGCCACGTCGGCATCTACATCGGCAACAACAAGATGGTGCACGCCTCCAACAGGACGGACGGAGTCAAGGTGTCCAACATGTCCTCGTACCGCAACGTCACCTGGTTCGCCGGGCGACTCTCCTGACCCCGTGCGGCGGGCCGGCCGGGCGACCACCCGGTCGGCTCAGCCGCGTCGACGCACGGCGCGCAGCCACCGGGGTGACCTGAAGCGCTGAAGCGGTTCCTCGACGACGAACCAGCCGATCGCACCGCAGATCAGTCCCAGACCGAAACCGACGGCCAGGGTGGCGGGAAACCACACGTTGCCCGGGCCCGTACCGAGGAACGCGGGAAGGCCCGGCGTGGGGTCGGTCAGTTCGGTTCCCACCCGCTCGATCCACGAGTTGTGCCACAGGTACAACCCGTAGGAGAAGGCGCCGAACCAGACGCCGGCGGTGGAGGCGAGCACCCGGCGGGTGACCCCGGAACCGCCTCGACGGCTGAGGGGAAACACCAGCGCCAGCCCGATCAGGCCGTAGGTCAGCTGGCGGCGGGCCCAGAACCAGCCGGTGTAGCCGGTGTCGAAGTCCGCCGGGCCGACCGCGTAGGCGTAGAGCGCCAGCAGCGCCGCCGCCACGAGCCACCACGGCCCCACCGCTCGGCCGGCGCGATGCAGGCGTCCAACCACCGCGGCGGCCCTGGGCCGCAGCGACTCGGCGAGGCCGTCGCCGACGAAGTTGCGGGCGTGGAACACGGCGAGGGCCATGCCGATGGCGAAGAGGTCGATGTTGGTCGGCAGCCACAGGAACGACATGCCCCGCAGGGTTGAGTCGCCCCAGGTGACCTCGCCGAGCGACAGGACGAACCGAACCGCGTACCCGGCGGCGAACAGCCCGGCGACCATCGCCCACTCCCGGCGGTTGGACACCGGACCACGCCGCCGCCGGAGCGCCCAGGAGATCAGCGGCACGATCGCGTAGAAGCTGAGCTCCACCGACAGCGACCAGCTCTGCGAGATGCCCTGGAAGGCCAGGCCGGGGGCGAAGACGTGGGTCAGGCTGGCCTGGGCGGCGAACTCGCCGACCGAGTTGAAGCTGTTGAGGCCGAGCGCCCACAGGCCGACGAGCGCAAACCAGTAGGCGGGAAGCACCCGCAGCGCCCGTCGCCACCAGAACGGAACCGCCTCGGGCACCGGGCCGCCACCGGCGTGGGCGGCGGCGAAGGGTCGATAGATGACAAACCCGGACAGCACGAAGAACACCGCCACGCCCACGTCGGCGACGGCGGCCACCTGGGTGAACGGGGCCGAGCGGTCGGCGCCGGCCACGTTGGCGGCGTGGTGCACGACGATCAGCGAGGCGGCGACGCCCCGCAGGCCGTCCAGGCCCAGCAGCCGGGCGCGGTCGCCCCGGGACGGGTCCCGCGGTGGAGCGGCGCCGCCCGCCGGGGCGGCCGTGTCGGTCGGCCCGGCGTCGCCGGTGGCGGACGGGGCCATCAGCACCGCTCCGAGAGCACGACGGTGTCCCACTCGCCGACCACACAGAACGCCTCGGCCAGCACGGCGTTGGGCAGCGGGTCGCCGGGGTTGACCGAGTCGTTGGGTTCGTCCCAGTCGTCCCAGAATCGGGTCTGCAGCACCCAGTCGGCCTGCTCGATGTCGGTGGCCAACCCGTTGCCCGCCAGGTTGGCCAGCCCCGGGTCCATCTCGATGAAGTAGGTGCCCGGCACCAGCTCGGGGAACATCCAGTACACGATGGCATCGGAATACGGGGTGAAGCGCAGGTCGCCGGTGCCCACCACCAGCCGTTGGCCGGGCTTCGACCGCTCGTCGAGCAGGTCGATCGCCCCCTGAAGGTCGGCGGCCCGCTGCGGATCGCCGTAGTAGTAGTGGCGCTCGCCCCGGGTGACCTTCACGGCGGTGGCATCGATGCCCAGGCTCTGCCCGACGAGGTCGATGTAGGCCCGGGAGGTGTACTGCGGCGCCGAGAGCACCAGGCCGCCACCCACCAGCAGGGCGATCGCCGCCGGGGCGAAGCGGTTGGTCGATCTGGCGTCGAGCAACCGGCCGCGCCACCGCCACTCGCCCGCGAACCAGCCGCGGGACCACACCAACTCGGTGGCGGCCACCGCAACCGCCGGAAGGGTGAGGCAGCCCACCCAGGCCAGGTGGGTGGTGTCCGGACGCTGAAGCGCCTGGGGCATCACCCCGACCGCCAGGGCACCAAACGCCAGGAAGCGGGCCGTGCGGGGCTCGGTCCGGCGGCGCCACAACAACGCGCCCACCACGACGATGCCGAGGGTGCCCGCCACCAGCGCCCAGAACCACACCGCCACCTGCATGGCCGGGGTCAATTGGGGCAGCGGCCAGCCGTTGGTGCGCAGCGCTGCAGCTCGTTGCAGGGTCGAGGCCAACTCGGTGGTCGACGGCGGAGTGGGCAGGCTGCGCCCGCCCCGGAGGCGCAGCACCGGGTCGAGCACCATGCCGTTGATCGCCCGCATCGGGCCCGCCAGTGCCAGCTGGATCAGCATCGGTGCCACGCCCACCGCCACGCCCCCGGCCAGCAGCCGCCGGTCGCGTCCGGCCAGCAGCCACCCGACCAGCCCCAGCGCCAGGCCGACGGCCACGATCAGGTCGGGCCGGTACAGCAGGGCGAGTCCGCCGAGCAGCCCGGCCGCACCGGGCCGAACCCGCTCCAACCGGGTGGGGGTCGTCGCTTCGGTCCCCGGCGTCGCCGACGGGCCGGCGCACTGGCGGTCCAGCGAGGCGGTGGCCAGCACCAACGCCCACACCGCCAGCGCGATGGCGCCGTCCCAGGCCAGCGCGGTCAGGCCCACCGGGGTGATCACCTGCACCAGCGCGGCCAGCGCGGCCCCGGTGGCCAGGGCCCTCGACCACGGCCGGATCAGCGCAAACAGGCCGAACACCAACGCCCCGTGTTGCAGCCATCCGGTCAGCCGTTGCACCTCGAGCGTGGCGCCGAACACCTTGTAGATCGCGGCGAGCACCCACAGGCTGCCCGGCCCGTAGAGGTGGAGGAAGTCGACGTTGGGCACCTTGCCGGCGGCGACGAGCTGCGGAAACACCAGCATGAAGCCCTCCTCCATCGGAGGGCCGGTGAAGGCGAGCAGCCCCGGCAGCGGCGCGATCAGTGCCGCCGCCAGCACGGCCCAAGCGAGAAGGTCGCCGTTGCTCGGGCGGGGGAGGCGCACCGCTGGAGTCTCCCATGCCGCCCGCGCTGCGGTCACCTGAGACCTCGACAACTACGCTCACGCCGTGGCCCAACCCGATCGCGTCGAGACCACCACCGCCGAGGATGCAGCCGACGGTGGGGCGCCCGGCGACGGTGCGGCCGACGGCGGCCCCGCCGAGGTTGCGCCCACCACCACCGAGCCGCCCGCCCCATTCGGTCGGCGCCTGTGGATGGTGGTGGCCCTCGCCCTGGCGATCCGCCTGATCTGGGTGGCGTGGGCCGCACGGCAGCCCGAGGGCCTCACCGACATGACCCGGTACCTGGCGGCCGCCCGCGACATCGCGTTGGGGCGGGGCTACCTCGACTTCGGCACCGGCGAGCCCACCACCTACTACCCGCCCGGCTACCCGATCTTCCTGGGCGCCATCGGTGCGGTGCTGCGACCCTTCGGGTCCTTTGAGGAACGGTTGCCGTATGCGGCCGCGGTGGTCCAGGCGTTTCTCGGCGCCGGCTCGGTGTACCTGCTCGGCCGGTTGGGTCGGGCCCTGTGGTCGGCCAAGGTGGGCCTGGTGGCGGCGCTGGGCATGGCGTTGTATCCCAACCTGGTGATGCACACCTCGGGCGTGCTGTCCGAGACCCTCTACATCTTCCTGCTGCTGTTGGCGCTGTACGTGTTGCTGGCCGTGCCGTTCTCGTCATGGGCCGGCCGTGAGGCGTGGCTCCGTGCGGGTGGTTTCGGCGTGCTGTTCGGCATGGCCACGCTGGTACGCCCGATCGCCCTTCCGGCGCTCGGCGTGCTGGTGCTGATCTGGTGGCGGGGCGGCAGCAAGCGGGGCTCCGAGTCCGCCGGAAACGCAGCGTCGGGGTCGCGGGGCTGGAGCCGCTCGGCGGCCATGCGCTGGAGCGCCGTCGCCGTGGTGGCCACCCTGGCGTTGGTCGGAGCCTGGACGGTGCGCAACGCGATCCGCATGGGCGAGGTCGTGCTGATCTCGACCAACACCGGCGACAACCTGTGCATCGGCCACAGCTCGCAGGCCACCGGCGGGTTTCACCTGCGTCCGGGCTGCGTGGCCGAGGCCGGTGACACCACCGACGGTTCGGCGGCCGAGGTGGCCCACGACAAGGAGCTGACCAGGCGCTCGATCCGGTGGACGATCGACCATCCCGGCGAGGAACCCCGGCTGATGGTCAGCAGGATCTATCAGACCTATCACTCCGACGACGACGCGGTGAAGGTGATCCAGGACTACCAGAGCGAGCTGTGGCTGTCGCCCCTGCAGGAGGGCGTGCTGCGCGTCGCCGCCAACGTCGCCTATGCGGTGGTGGGGATCGCAGGCCTGCTGGCGCTGTTCTGGCGCCGCGACTGGTGGCGGGGGGCGCGTCGCCAGATGATGATCTGGACGATGCTGATGCTGGCGATCGTGCCGTTGGCCTTCTTTGGTGAGCCACGATTCAAGGTGCCGGTGATGCCGTTCATGATTCTGCTGGCGGCCAGCCTGCTGGGACCGCCGGAGCACGACACCGAGGAGATCCCGGCGTCGGCGGCGACCCCGTGAGCGAGGCGGGCGCCGCCCTGTCCCTTGACGCGCCCGACCGGGCCGCAGAGCGCTCCCGGCGGGACGTGGCGGTGGCGGCGGCGCTGGTGCTGGTGCCGCTCGCCGTCACGGTGGTCGTGCTGGCCTTCCGAAACTGGTATCCCACCGGCGACCTCGCCCAGGCGGAGATGCGCCTGCGCAGCCTCCCCTCCAACCCGCCGCTCGTCGGCGCCGCCGGGCGCATCGTGTCCGACGACGGCGTGCAGGGCAACCACCCGGGACCCGCCTTCTTCTGGGCGGCGTACCCCTTCTATCTGCTGCTCGGCCGTTCGGCGTGGGCGTCGGAGGCGGCGGTGGCGATCCTCGGTGCGGTTTGGGTGACCACCGGATTGTGGCTGGTTCGACGTTTGGCGGGCGCTGCGGTGATGATCGGCACGGCGGTCACGTTCGGGGTGCTGCTCGGCGGCTACGGCCTGGATGCGGGCACCCAGCTCTGGAATCCGTGGATGGCGCTCTGGCCCTTCGCCGTGCTGGTGTTGGCGGTGTGGGCGGCGCTCGCCGGGCGCCGCACCCTGCCGCTGGCCGTGGGCGCTGCGTCGTGGGCGGTGCAGGCCCACGCCGGGTACTCGGTGGTGGCGCCGGCGCTGGTGATGACCGCGTTGGTCGGGGTGGCCGCCCAGCTGTGGTGGGCCAGGCGGGCGTCGGCCGACTTCGGTCTGGACGATCAGGTGCCCGGTCTGGGCGGGCAGACCCCCCGCAGTTTCGGTGTCGATGTGGGGGTGGCCGCCGGCGTCGGAGCCTTGATGTGGTCGCCGCCGGTGGTCGACCAGCTCACCAACGACCCGGGCAACCTCACGATCCTGTATCAGCACTTCACCTCGCCGGACGAGGCCGTGCTCGGGCTGGGCGAGGCCGCCCGCATCACCCTCCGCCTGCTCGACCCGTTCGGTCAGTGGATCACCGGCGGGCTCTTCATCGAGGGGTCGATGCTCGCCGGCCTGGTGCTGCTCGCCGCGTGGGTGGCCACGATGGCGCTGGCGTGGCGTCGCAGGTGGTGGGACGTCGTGCGACTCGACGTGGCGGTGGGCGTGGCGCTGGCCGTCAGTTCGGTGTCGATCTCCCGGGCGTTCGGCGTGGTGGTGCTCTACCTGTTCCGATGGATGGTGGCCATCACCGCCCTGATGATCGTCGCAACGCTGTGGCCGGCGGCGCGGGAGCTGTGGGATCGCTACGGCGACCGCGTCGAGGCATCGGTGGTCCGCCGTCGGGCGGGCATCGGGGCGCTCGCGGTGTTGGTGGCGCTCGCGGGGGTCAACACCGCCCGCATGGTCACCACCGAGATCCCCTACGCCAACAGCTGGACCCAGATGTCCGAGTTGATCGATCCGATCGTCGACGACCTCGACCCGAACGCCACCTACGACGTCCGCTGGGAGGACCCGCTCAACCTCGGCGGCCTGGGCTTTGGCACCATCCTCGAGCTGGAGCGGCGGGGGTTCACCGTCGGTGCGCCGCCGCAGTTCTCCGCCGCGGTCGAACCTCATCGCGTGATCGAGCCCGGTGACGCCGATGCCGAGCTGTGGGTGGTCACCGGCAGCCGGGTGGAGGCGTGGCGTGCGTCGGAACAGGCGGTTGAACTGTCGTCCTTCGATCCCCGCACCGACGCCCAACGGGCCGACACCGTGCGCCTCAAGCGGGAGGTTGCGGCCGAGCTGGCGGCGGTTGGCGTCGACTACGACCCCGACGCACCCGTGGCCGCCTACCTGTTCGGCACCGAGGAGATCCCCAGTCCACGTTCGCCAAGCTCGCGCGGCTCACCGAGCTCGGCGAGGAGACGGCGGTGTTCGTCGCCCGCCAGGCACGTTCCCGGCCCTATGACCGAGCGCCATCCGGCCGTCGCGCCGACCAGGCCGCAGCCCGCCGACGCACCGTCGGAGCGCTCCGACGTCCCGGGCGGGACCCTCCGGCCCGCCTACGTCGGTTCGCTCGACGGCATCAGGGCCCTGGCCGTGGCGGCGGTGTTCCTCTACCACACGGCGATCCACTCACAGCCGGGTGGATTCCTGGGGGTCTCGACGTTCTTCACGCTGTCCGGGTTCCTGATCACCTCGTTGCTGCTGCGCGAGTCCGAACGCACCGACACGATCGCGCTGGGCGGTTTCTGGGCACGACGCATTCGCCGCCTCGCCCCGGCGTCGTTCCTCAACGTGGCGCTGGTGCTGGCGCTCACCGTGCTGGTGCCCTCGGCCTGGCCCCGCACCGGCATGGGCTGGGACACGGTGTCGGTGTTCGGCAACGTCTTCAACTGGCGCATCATCGCCGAGGGCGGCAACTCGGTCACCCGCTTCCTGTCGCCGTACTCCCCGCTGTGGTCGTTGGCGGTGGAGGAGCAGTTCTACGTGGTCTTCCCCCTCGTGGTGCTGGCAATCCTCGCGGTTGCGGCGGGCCGATCCCGGCAGGCGCTCGCCTGGGTGTGTGGCGCCGGGGTCGTCGCCTCGGTGGTGGCGTCGATCGTCGTGGCGCCGTCGAGCTCGTTCGGCCCGTCGGCCCCGCTGATGGAGCAGTTCCGCACCGATGTCCGCATGGGCGAGATCCTGGTCGGTTCGCTGCTGGCGTTGGCGATCCCCACCTGGCGCGTGGTCAACGCCCGGGTGGCCGACCTGCTCGGTTGGCTGGGCCTGGCGGCCACGCTGGCGATCTGGCAGGTGGCCCGGGAACCGCAGGCGTGGATCGTGCACGGCGGCCTCGTGCTGGTGGCGATCGCCTCGGCGGCGCTCGTCTACGGCGCGCTGGCCGAGGGCTCGCTGGCCACCGTGTTGTCGCTGCCGCCGCTGCGCTACCTGGGACGTATCAGCTACGGCGTCTACCTGTTCCATTGGCCGATCTTCCTGGCCACCCGCGACGTCGCCTTCTCCGACAACCGGCCCGCGCTCTTCCTCACCCGGGTGGTGCTGACGCTTGGCGCGGCCGCACTGAGCTTCCACCTGATCGAGTCGCCCATCCGTCACGGCCGGGCGTTGCGGGCGCCCGTGTTGGCGATCGGCTGGTTGCTCGGCGCGGTCGGGCTCGGCGCGGCGGCGTGGAGTCTCGGAACATGAGCGATCACGATCACGAGCTCGACGACGCCGCCACCACCGGGCACCCGCTGGTGGCCGAAACCAGGGGCACCCTCCGCCAGCACCTCGGCGCGCTCGTCTGGTTCGCCCTGGTGGCATCGGTGTTCCTCGCGCCGCTCTTCGGCGGCAGGTCGTTCTCGGTGGTCGGGTCCCGTCAGACCGACGTCTACCCGTGGACCGCCGAGCAGGGGCCGCCGCAACAGCCGGCCCAGTTCGACTCGGCCGATCTCAGCCACCCCTGGCAGCTGCAGCTCCAAGCGGCGCTCGACGAGGGCACCTTGCCGTTCTGGTCGCCCGACATCTTCGACGGCGGCGCGCCGTTGTATGCCAACGGCACCGCCGGCCAGCTGTACCCGCCCCGGCTGCTTGCCGCAATGGCGCCGGAGCGCTGGTCGCACGACCTCTACGTGGCGATCCACCTGATCGTCGGCGGCCTGGTCGCCTACCTGTTGTGCCGCGAGTTCAAGCGTTCCGCGCTCGCCGGGGTGATCGCCGGCACCGCCTGGATGCTCGGCAGCTTCAACCTGGCCTGGGCGCACCTCGAGGTGGTCACCTCGATGATGGTGGCCCTGCCGCTGGGCCCGCTGCTGGTGCACCGCATGTGGCGCAAGCGGACCGTCGGGTCGATGGTGGCCACGGCGTGCGGCTTTGCGGTCATGATCATCTCCGGTCACCTGCTGTGGCAGCTGCTCGGCTGGCTGATCGCGGCGCTGTACGCCGCGGCGCTCGGGATCACCTCGGCGGTTCGAGACTGGCGCTCGGGGGACCGGGGTGCGGCCTGGGGTCACCTGTGGCGTCCTCCGGCGGCGTTCGCCCTGGGCGGTGCGCTGTCGGCGGTGGTGCTGGTGCCGACGCTGATCAACCTCACCCAGACCCCCCGCAAACCCTTCTCGGTCGACCTGCTCGAGCCGTTCGAGACACCGGCGGCCACCTTCACCACCGAGTTCCTGGGCGGCCCGTCGTTCTCGACGATGACCACCGAGGTCATGAACTACCGGCTGGCGTTCGTCGGCACCGCGGTGGCGCTGCTGGCCGTGGTGGGCTTCTTCAGCCGCCGCCAGGGGTCGGGCCTGGCCCGCACGATCATGGTGGTCACCGCGGGGGTGGCCACGGTGGGGTGGATGAGCCGCCTCGCCTACGAGCTGGTGCCCGGCATGAACGTCTTCTATCCCTACGGGCGCCTGGCCGGGTGGTTTGCGCTCGGCGCGGTGCTGGGGGCGGCGCTCGGGTTCGACACGCTGGTCGGCGCGGTGCAGCGTCACCGGCCCGCAGTGCTGTCGGGCCGATGGGCGGTGGCCGCACCGGTCGCCGGGGCGCTCGTGTGCGCGCTGACCGTCGTGCAGCTCGTGCCCCTGGGCCGCGACCTCAACCCGCCGTTCCAGTCCCGCGACGACTCGGCCTGGTTCCCCGACACCCCGCTGCTCGACGCGGCGCGTGCCCATCAGCTGGAGGTGGCCGCCACCGGTGGGCGGGTGGCGCCGATTGTGTTGGACAACGTCAACCTGGCCGAGGGTGGCCCCTCGATCCTGCGGGCCAACCACGCGGCCGCGGTCGGCCTCGACTCCACCTCGGGATACGACTCCACCCTGCCGCTCGAGGCGGCTCAGACGCTGCGGGTGCTCGGCGGATTGCCGGTGGAGCAGGTGCTTGCCGAACCGCTGGTCGGGGCCTTCGTGCCCAACCTGGAGCTTGGCGTCACCGCGTACGAGTCCATGCGCTCCCAGGGAATCACCGCCGTGGTGACGGTGCCGGAGATCGACCCGAACGCCGCCGAGCTGGCGGCGCTGCGCCCCTACGAGGTGGCCTACAGCGGGCCCGACGGCAACCTCCTGACGTTGGGTGACGCACCCGGGGTGGTGTCGCTGCACGGCGCGCTCGAGGTGCTCGACGACGACGATGCGGTGCTCGAGGCGTTGCCGCTGGCCGGGACCACCGGCGGGCCGATCCCCACCAGCGAGCAGGCGGTGGCCGACTCGGACGGGTCCGACCCACCCACCTCGCCCGATGCGGCGACCGACGGTGCGGTCGACGGGACGGCTCGAATCGCCGAGCGGGGCATCAACAGCCTGGAGGTCGAGGTCGAGCTGGGCTCCGGCGCCGGTGCCGAGGACTCTGCCTGGCTGCTGGTGGGGGTCAACGAGGCGCCGGGCTGGACGGCGACGATCGACGGCGAACGTCTGCCGATCGTGCGGGCCAACCACAGCCACATGGCGGTGCCGGTCGACGGATCGGGCACCGTCGAGTTTCGGTATCGCCCGCCCGGGCTGCTCGGTGGGCTGGCGATCACCCTGCTGGGCGCAGCGCTGAGCCTGGCGCTGCTCGCCGGCGAGCGCGGCCGACGGCGGCTGATGTCCTGAGGCGTCAAGTAGCCTCAACGCCCGTGCCGACCAGGGACTCGCCAGTGCCGACGGGTGCCCCGTCGGCCTCCGATCGGTCACCCGCAGCGACGCACGGCACCCTTGACACCAACCGGGCGCTCGGCGGGCTCGCCCTGGCGGCCACCGTGGCCGTGGCGCTCGGATCGATGGCTGCGGCCGCCAACGGCCACCGATTCGGGTTTGGTTCGGTGACGGCCCGCCTGGACGTCGGCGTCACGGTGCTGTTCGTTCTGATCGGGTATCTGCTGTACCTGCCGTTCGCCCGCGCACTCACGGGCGGCACCAGCCCGCCCGGCGTGCGCCGCTACGCACGGACGCGGCCCGTGCAGCTGCTGCCCGCCTACTGGGTGGCCCTCCTGGTGGCCGCATTCGTCTACGAGCGGGCCCAGCCGATGACCGCCGTCGACCTGGCCCAGTACCTCACGCTGACCAACATCTACTCGCCCGGCAACCTCCTCGGCCCGATCCCGGTGGCCTGGGCGGTGGCCACGGCCGCCGCCTTCTGCGTGTTCGTGCCTGCGCTTGCCTGGGCGATCTCCCGAGGTCCGTCCGGTGACGAGGCGCGCCGGGTGCGCACCCAGTGGGTGGGCCTGGTGGCCATGGTGGCCGTCGCCATCGTGTTTCGCGCCTGGGTGGTGTCGTCGGATGCGGCCGAGCTCACCGTGATCGCCCGCAAGAGCTGGCTGTTCAACCACCTCGACACCTTCGCCGCCGGCATGGCCCTGGCGTTGGTGCAGGTGGTCGACGAACGGCGTCGGGCACGCGGCGCCGCCAACGCCCCGACTGCGGCGATATGGCGCCGAGCCTCGCTGGTGGCGGCGGCGGTGGCTGCGGTCGCCTTCGGTGCGGTCGTCGCGCTGGGCCTGTCGCGCCAGGCGCTGGTGTTGTCGGCGCCCCAGGAGTGGGCGCGCCATCTGCTGTACCTGGCGGTCGGCACCGGTGCGGTGGCCGCCGTGATCGCCGGAACCCGGGCGCCCTGGTTCGCCGCCGCGGAGCGACGCCGTCGCTGCCGTGGGGCCTGGGCCGGTGGCCCGCCCGCCTCGCCTACGGGGTGTTGTTGTGGCACGGCCTGGTGATCGACGTCTACGCCTCTCGACATCCTGACGCGCTGTTCAACCTGTCCCTGGCGCGCATGGCCCTGTTTGTCGTACCCATCGTCGTGGTGCTGGCGGTGCTCACCTGGCGCCTGGTGCAACGGCCCACCCTGGAGTTCGGGGATCGGCGGCTGCCCAGGTTCGCGGCCGGCATGTGGGCCATCGGGGCCGCCGGCCTGCTGTGGCGCCTGGTGTCGGTGCTGCACATCACCACGGTGAACCCCGACGGCGGCGACCCGTTCTACTACCACGTCCAGGCCGGGCTGCTCAGCGCGGGACGGGGCTTCTCCGAGCCGTTCCGCTGGACCACCGACGGCACCCTCGAACCGACCGCCATCCACCCGCCGCTGTATTCGATGTACCTGTCGATCAGCTCGTTCCTGGGGGCCGACAGCTACCTGGCCCACAAGACGCTGTCGATCCTCGCCGGCATGGGGGCGGTGGTGGTCATCGGGTTGATCGCCCGCCGGGTGGGCGGCGACTGGGCCGGGTGGATCGCCGCGCTGCTCGCCGCCTTCTACCCACAGTTCTGGATCGTCGACGGCATCTTGTGGGCCGAGGGCCTGTTCACGTTGTTCATCGCCCTCACCGTGTGGGCCGCCTTCGCCTACCGCGACCGGCCCAGCCGATGGGGTGCGGTGTGGTTGGGGTTGGCCGTGTGCGGTGCGGTGCTCACCCGCGGCGAGGCGTTGATCCTGGCGCCGATGCTGGTGGCACCGCTGGTGTTCTTCGGGCCCCACCCCCTTCGGGCACTGAAGTCGGCCCGGGCCCGACGCCGTAGCGAGGCCGGGACCGGCGGGGGAGCGCCCGATGAAGCGGTCGATGGCGCGACCGGTGACGCCGGGGACGACGAGGCACCAGCAGCGGCAACGCCGATCAACTGGGGCGAGCGCACCATCCGCCTCGGGCTGGCAGCGTTGGCGGTGACGCTGCCGATCGTGCCGTGGGTGGCCCGCAACATGACCGCCTTCGAGGAGCCGATCACGCTGTCGTCCAACTCCGACGAGGTGCTCTACTACGCCAACTGCGTCGACAGCTACTACGGCGACTTCATCGGCTACTGGTCGTTCCCGTGCCAGGAGCGGGAGCGGCAGGTGGTCGAGGAGCCCCGCGACGAGGCGGTGCGGGTGAAGTTCTGGCGGGACAAGGGCATCGAGTACGCCCTGGCCAACAAGGGCCGCTGGCCGGTGGTGGTGGCCGCCCGCATCGGGCGCGTGCTCGAGGTGTATCGCCCGGCGCAGGGGGCCAGGATCCTGTCGATCGAGGGGCGGCCGTTGGGCTGGACCCAGTTCGGTCAGGTGATGTGGTGGTCGATGCTGCCGCTGGCCGCCGTCGGCGCCGCGATGGTGCGCCGGCGTGGCCAGTGGGCGTGGCCGCTGTGGTCGCAGGTGATCATGGTGATGGCGGTCACCGTCGTCGTGTACGGCCACGTTCGGTTCCGCACCCCGATGGACCTGGCGGTCATCGTGTTCGCCTCGGTCGCCCTGTCGACGGCCCTGCGCGGCGGCGCACGGCGCTGGCTGACCGCTCCCGTGGCGGCGCGGATCCTTGCCTCCGAGTCGGCTCCGGACGGCCCCGACGCCCCGTCCGGCGCAATCGGTCGCCAAGCCGGCGCACCCCCGGCGCGGTCGAACCCCACGACGACCCTGCGCCCGATTCCGGCCCCCGACCCCGACTTCGCCTCCGCCTCCGCACCCGCACCCGCCCCCGCCTCCGACCCGGCCCCCGTGCCCGATCGGCCGACCGATGACGTGGTTCGTGGCGCCGGCCGTCACCGGGCGATCTTCACGACGGGCCTCGGAGTCGCCCTCATCGCCCTCGCCGTACTCGCCCCGTTGCGCGAGCTGCTGCGTCGACAGGGCGTGCCGATGGAGGAGGGCTTCATGCTGGTCTTCCCCAGCGGGTGCTGGAGGGCGACGTCGCCAATCGCGACTTCTCCACCTCTACGGCCCGGGCAGCCTGTGGGCGCTGGCCGGTTGGTACAGGGTGTTCGGCGTCAACCTGGCCGCCGAGCGCTGGTTCGCTGCTCCAGCTGGGCGGCATCGTCGGCGGCGTCGCCGCGCTGGCCCGGGCGTGGGGCCGCCGATCATGGTGATCGCCGGCGTCGCCTGCGCGGTGATCGCCATGACCGCCGTGGGGCTCACCGCTGGCCTGGAACGGCGGCCTGGCCCTGCTCCTCGGCTCGCTGGTGGCGCTGCGCTGGGCGCTCCGCGACGACCGCCGACGGACGGGCCCGCTCGTCGTCGCCGGAGCGCTCGCCGGTGCCGTGCTGTTGTTTCGGCCCGACCTCGTGCTGGTCGTCGGCCTGGTCGCCGCGGTGGCGTTGTGGCTGGCCGGTGCGGAGCGCCGGCGGTTCGGCCGGCGGCCGCCTCGCTGGCCGGTGTCGGTTCGTTGATCCTGGTGCACGTGGTCATGGCCGGGCCGGGCAACGTCATCGAGGGCATGATCATCGAGCCGGTGTTCGACCTGCGTGCCGGTCGGGCCCTGCCGGTGCCGCCTCGGGACTCGATCGACGGCTTCGCCCAACGGGCGGCCATGATCGCCCCGCCCAGCTGGCCGCTGCCCATGCCGACGCCGTCCCAGCAGGTGTTTCTGTGGTTCTTTGCGTTGCTGGGCTCGACGCTGCTGGCCGTGGCGGTGGCCCTGGTCGTCGGGCGCCGCCACCGCTGGGACGCCGCGGCGATCCGCAGCCGGCCGGGGGCGCTCACCACGGTGCTCGTTGCCCCGCTGGTGGTCGGCATCCTGCCCCAGGCGATGCAGCGCGCCGACACCACCCATCTGGCCTGGGTGGGCTGCGTCGTCATCCCGCTGGTGCCGGGCCTGGTGTTCCAGCTGACCCGCACCTGGGTTCGGCCCCGGGCCCACGGCACCCTGGCCCTGCTGCTGGGAGCCGCACTGGTGGTGGCGATGATCGTGATCGCACCGATCTACACCGTGCGGCCCTACGCCGAGCGGGTGGCCCAGTCGGCCGGTTCCCCGCCGCCGGAGGAGTGGTCGCTGGTGCGCGACGGTCGGAACTTCTGGCTGGGCGGCACGCCGATCACCACGGCGGCCCAGTCGCTGTCCGCCGACCTCGACCGGTTGAGCAGCCCGGGGGAGCGGCTGCTGGTCGGACCGTCCGACCTGTCGCGCACCCCGTACAGCGACGCCTACTGGTACTACATCTTCGGTGACCTCGAACCGGCCACGCGCTACATCGAGATGGATCCCGGCATCGCCGATGCCCCCGACTCCGGCCTGCCCGACGAGGTGGCCTCCGCCGACTGGGTGATCCTCTCCCACGTCTGGGACGACTGGAGCGAGGCCAACACCTCGGTCGAGTCCGGCTCCAACGAGCCCAACGAGGTGCTCGCCGAGCGCTTCTGCGAATACCGCAGCTACGGGGACGCCTTCGAGCTCTGGTGGCGTAAGCCGGCGTCGGGCGGGTGTCCGACCCCCGAGCCCTCGCCGTCGACCGAGGCACCGCCGGCCAGGGGCGAACCCGCCGACTGACCGCTCAGGAGTAGCGGTCGGGCACGTAGGTCTGGGTGTCGATCGGCGGGCGGATGTAGGTGTCGGCCTGCCGGGGTGGCAGCTCCAGCTCCTTGGAGGTCACGTCCTTGTAGGGCACCGATCCCAGCAGGTGGCTGATGCAGTTGAGCCGTGCCTTGCGCTTGTCGTCGGCGTCCACCACCCACCAGGGGCACTCCTTGGTGTCGGTGGCGGCGAACATCTTGTCCTTCGCCTTGGAGTAGTCCACCCAGCGGGCCCGCGACTCGAGGTCCATCGGGCTCAGCTTCCAGCGCTTTTCAGGATTGTCGATGCGGGCCTGGAAGCGCTTCTCCTGCTCGTCGTCGGACACCGAGAACCAGTACTTCACCAGGACGATCCCGGAGCGAACCAGCATGCGCTCGAAGTCGGGGCACGACCGCAGGAACTGTTCGTACTCGGCGTCGGTGCAGAACCCCATCACCCGCTCGACGCCGGCCCGGTTGTACCAGCTTCGGTCGAACAGCACGATCTCGCCGCCGGCCGGCAGTTGGGTCACGTAGCGCTGGAAGTACCACTGGGTCTGCTCGCGCTCGGTGGGCTTGTCGAGCGCCACCACGCGGACGATGCGCGGGTTGGTGCGCTCGGCGATGCGTTTGATCGCCCCGCCCTTGCCCGCCGCGTCGCGGCCCTCGAAGAGCACGCACACGCGCAACCTCTCCACGCGGACCCACTCCTGGAGCTTCACCAGCTCGCGTTGGAGGTGGCGCAGTTCGGCCTCGTAGTCGGCCTTGTTCATCCGCTTCCTGTGCTTCTTCGACATGTCAATCCTGTCTCCGTTTTCGGGCCGGTTCAGAGCCGGAACTTGCCCTCGCGCAGTCGGTCGGCCTCCATCAGCTCCACCTCGTGGGCGCCCGAGAGCACCACCTTCGGGTCGGGGACGAAGTCCAGCTCGGTGCTGCGGCCCTCGTAGTCCACCGAGTTGAGCATCACCTTGATGGCGTTCAGCCTCGCCTTGCTCTTGTTCTCCGAACGGATCACCGTCCATGGGGTGTGGCTGGTGTGCTGCGGCGCAGCATCTCGTACTTGTAGGTGGTGAAGTCGTCCCAGTGCTCCTGGGCCTGCATGTCGATCTCCGACAGCTTCCACTGCCGCAGCGGGTCGTCGCGACGCCGCTCGAATCGACGCTGCTGCTCCTTCTTCGACACCGAGAAGTAGAGCTTCACCAGGGCGGTCCCCTGGCGCACCAGGTCCTTTCGAATCCCACGACGCCCCGGAGGAAGTCGTCGTACTCCTTCTGCGTGCAGAACCCGAAGACCGGTTCCACCATCGCCCGGTTGTACCAACTGCGATCGAAGAGCACCATCTCGCCGCCGCGCGGGAACTGGGCGACGTAGCGCTGCACGTACCACTGGGTGCGCTGCTCGTCGGTGGGTTTGCCCAAGGCCACCACCCGGTAGTGCTTTTCGTTCATGTAGCGGGTGACCCGGCGGATCGTGCCGCCCTTGCCGGCGGCGTCGCGGCCCTCAAACAGCACGATCATGCGCCGGTCGGTCTGTTCCAGGTGTCGCTGAAGCTTGAGCAGCTCCACCTGATAGGGCTTCAGGCTCTCCTCCCGCTCGGCCCGCTTGGCCAGCTTCCGGTACTGGCGGTCCTTCCGTTTGATCTCGGAGCGAAGGCGGGCCAGTTCGGCCGTAGCGGTCTCGTCGGAACCACCGACGCTCTCGCTCGCCGTCGGTGTGCGGTCGTTCACGATGTCCCCTGTCGCATGGCGACCTGCACCCGGCAACGCCGCCGGCGGTCGTTCGGAGGCCATTGTGCCCGCGGGCGGGCGGCCCGGTAATCCCCGCCGGCGTCGGTGCACCGATCGATCGGCCCGTCGCTAGCGTTGGCCGGGTGAGTTCCGAGCACCCCCTGTTGATCGACGACGCCGCCGTGGTGGCGGTGCCGATCGTCGAGAACGGCGAGCCGCTCGTCGACCTGGCCGGGTACGCGATCGACCTGGCCAAGGGTCACCCCAGGGTCTCGGGCCACGCCGACACCCGGTTCTGGTGTCGGGCGGCGGTGGCCGAGCGGCTGCTCCGGGCCGGTTCGTCGTTGCCGTCCGGCTACCGGCTGGCGGTGGCCGAGGCCCATCGGCCGCTGGCGGTGCAGCGGCACCACTGGGAGACCGACCTGGCGGCTCTACGTCGCGAGCGTCCCGAGCTGTCGGAGGCCGAGGCAGCTGCCGAGAACGCCAAGCTGATCGCGCCGCCCTGGATCGTGCCGCCCCACTCCACGGGCGGGGCCGTCGACGTGGTGTTGTGGGATGTCACCGGGGAGGTTGCGATGGGATCGCAACTCAATGAGCGCACGCCGGCGATGCGAACCCACTTCGAGCCGATCGACCCGCTGCATCGGCGCCACCGCCGACTGCTGTGCGAGGCCATGGAGGGCGCCGGGTTCGTGAACTACGGCCACGAGTGGTGGCACTTCTCCTACGGTGATCGGTACTGGGCTCACGCCACCGACGCCGGCGCGGCGATCTACGGCGGCCTGGAGGGCTAGCCGGGCGCCGGGGCGCCGCCGGGGGCGGGATGCCCACCGTCGGCCGGAGGCGCGCCGCCATCGGCCGGTGGCGCTCCGCCGCCGGGCGGCCCCGCCCCACCGGCGGCGTCGCCCGAGGACGCCGTCTGACCGGTCAGGCAGGTGATGACGTCGTTCTTCTCGGCGCGGTTGGCGTGGTAGTGGTAGCCGGCGTCGTCGGTGGTGTGGCCGTTGCACTCGTCCAGGTCGTCGGGCTCCTCACCCTCCTCGAACGGGCTGAACACCGCGAATCCGTCCATGGCGTAGCCAAACATCGCGGTGTCGCCCTCGGTGGCCCCACCCACGGACGACCAGCCCAGTTCGCCGTGCAGGTGGTAGCCCTCGACCGGGTTGAAGTGGCCGCCGCAATCGTCGAACGAGGCGATCGTGTAGGCGCCCAGGATGGCGTCGACCGGTGCCGCCTCGGCGATCACCACGCCCTGAAGCGTGATGCCGGAGTTGCCCCGCGACTGGGTGACCCCGTCGGCGGCCACAGGCTCGACGGGGATCTGCACGGCCTGTTCCACCGGCTCGCCGTCGTCCAGCCATTCGAGGCGACCCTCGACGCAGTGGTTCGGTACTGCTCCTCGACGTCGGGCCGGGCCGCGCCGTCGAAGGCCTCCTCGGTGTCGGTGACGAACACGTTGCCCTCGTCGTCGTAGAGCTGCCAGTTGTCGTCGCCGTAGAGCTCGGGGAGGTCGACGATGAACTGGCCGTCCAGGTCGTAGATGTCCTCCCCGTCGAACCACACGCCGCCCTCCTCGGCGGAGTCCTCGATCGTGGACGGGCAGAACGGGCCGACGTCGTAGTCCGCCGGGTACCCGGCGATCGTCAGCTCGTAGCACGACGACTCCTCGCCGCCGCTCAACGTGCAGTCGACGGTCTCCGGGTCGCCCACCAGCGCGCCGTCGGCGAACAACGACACGTCGAGGCCCCCACCGGCGCCGCCCGGGGTCTCCGCGGCAGTGGTCGCCGCGGCGGTCGTCTCGACCGCGGCCTCCGTCGTGTCTGCGGGGTCGGTCGTGTCGGCGGATTCGCCGGAATCGCCCGAGCCACGAGGTGGCGACCAGCAGCACGCCGCTGAACGACGACCCGGCCCAACGTCGACATCCTCGTGAACCCGTGCCTGGTGAGCTTCATGGGTGCAGCATCACAGGTCCGTCTGTGAGTTCGATATGAAGCCACCACGCACGGGCGGTTCCACGCCTCCGGACCAGTTGTTAGCGACCTGTTAGGGTGTGTTCTACCCTCGCTCGCATCTTCGAAGGTTGGCGGACCATGGACGGAGCTATGCGATACACGACTCTCGGCACAGACCGAAGGACCCGGCTGGAAGCGCGCGTCACCGACAGCGGGGCCGATCGCCCGGCCTCGCCATGTTGGCGCTGGTCCTGCTCGCAGCGTTGTGCCCGCTGGCGGTGACCGCTGCGGTGGCCCCACCGGCGGCGCAGCCGGGGACGATCGAGCAGCTCCCCGACGGCTTCATCGCCTTTCGCATCAACAACAGCGGCCAGATGGTCGGCACCGTCTCGGAACAAGGAAGAACGGTCGGGCTGGGCATTCTGACCGATGGCGTCATGAACGTTGGACCGTTGGTCAATGGACCGATCATCGACTTCAACGATGCCGGTCAGGCGCTGCTTCGGAACGCAGACGACCGACAGCTCTACCTCTTCGATTCGGCCGGGACCCGTGCGCTTCCCAAACCCGTGGTGGACGGCGTCGAGCGGGACGTGCTCCGTTTCGGCCCCGATGAGAACGGCCGGGTGATCGCCACCCTTGCCGGGGAGGAAGGGTCGACGACCAATGCCGTCATCTATCAGGGGCCTCGCCGCCTCAACCGATCACGGAACTGACGTCGGTGCTTGCCGCAAACCACACGGGCAAGATCATGGGTCGGGTCTCCGAGGACTCGTCGGGCTATGCCGTGCTGGATGGGGACGACCTGCAACCGGTCGGCGAGCTGGTGGGACACAGTCCGTTTCCGCTCCACTTCGGCGACAGCGGACACCTGTTGTACCTGGCCTCGACCGCGGGGTCGAGCGCCCGCACCTACCACCTCTGGCATGAGGGCATCGATACCGAGATCACGGCTGGAGTGCCTCGCTCGGTCAATGCCGAAGGAGTGGTGGGCCTCCACCTTCCTGCGCTGCCGGGAGAGGGGTTCGGTCGTGCTGCCCTTCGCTTTCCCGACGGGTCGATTTCGACGATCAGCGACCTGATTGGTGGGGCGCCGCAGTATGACGGCATCTCGTTCGCCATCGATCTCAACGACCGGTGCGACGTCGTCGTGGATACGCCGATCGTTGGGGAGCGCCCCATCTCCGCCGTGGTGCACCTCGACCGATGTGAGTCGGTCGACGTCACCGGCGAGTTCTTCCGGGTGGACGGCGGCTCGACCTTCGTGAAGGTGGGCGCCGACGAGGAGGCTGCGGTTCGGCTGCGGGTGGAGAACGCCTCGGGCGAGGAGCTGACGAACGTCCGCTTGACCGACGTGCGCGTGGTGGAGGACGAATCCGGTGGCCGGGCCACGATCACCGCCGACGGCCCCGGCCCGCCCGGCATGCTCGAGGCAACCGGGCCCAACTCGGTCGGATTCGCCGACTTCAAGGTGCTGGGCGAGGAGCCGGGCACGGTCACGCTGAAGGCCGAGGTGGCGGCCACCAGGGGCTCGGAGGCGGTCACCGGCACGATCGAGCAGGAGTTCCAGGTTCGCCAGGAGGATCTGGAGGTCAACCTCACCCTGGATCCGCCCGAGTACGAGGAGGCCGAGGACGGCACCTTCGAACCCGTCGAGATCACGGCGTCGGTCACGTTCACCAACAACACCGACGCAGCGCTCACCGACCTCAGATTGCAGGAGCTCGACGGCCATCGGGTGTTCGCCGGCCAGGAGCTGTACGTCACCCACACCTCCGGGATCCGCCCCGACCCGATCGATCCGGCGGTGGTGCTGGCCGAGTTGGGTCCCGGCCAGACGTCGGAGGCCTTCGAGGCGGTGTTCACCGCCACCGAGAACGGCGAGGTGGAGTTCAAGGCGCTCGCAACCGCGGCAGCGGGTGACGGCACCGTCGCCGGTGAGGCGACCGAGCGCTGGAAGGCCAAGGCCCGGAAGTTCGTGGAGATCACCACCGAGGTGGTCAACCCGCCCGACGGCGGGGTGCTGGATGCCGGCTCGCCGGTGACGATCGAGGGCACGGTCGAGAACCTGTCCAACAGCCACGAGGTGACGCTTGGGCCGCTATACCCGACGCTGGCGGGAAACACCGGCACGATGAACGTTGCCTACGACGGGAACGCCGCCAACCCGACGTTTCCGGTGCCCGCCGAGGCGTTGGTCTTGGCTCCGGGACAGCGACGCAACTTCCAGGTGCGGTTCACCACCAACTACAGCGACCCGCGGATGTTCGGGGCGCAACCGTCGGGCGGCACCCGGGCCTACGCCACCTTTGAGCCGTGGGGCGAGGCGGTCGAGGTGCTGGCCCCCGGTGACGACCGTGAACCGGAGCGCGTCGACATCCGCACCTACGACGAGGCCTCACCCGGCGACGGCTCCACCCCCGGCGACGTGCCCGACGCGCAGGTGCTGGCCGAGCCGACCGCGTTGTTCCAGCGCATCTCGATCGACGACAGCGTCGAACTGCCCGAACGCGAGTTCATCGGCGTGGCCGGCGGGGTCTACCTGGGTTGGGTGCAGGGCCTGACCAACGCAACGATAGCGGCGATCTACTCGGTGCCCGATCTCGTGAAGATGCCCTACACCGTCCTCAGGGGGGCCTACGAGTACCAGACGAAGGTGCTCGACAGCTTCACCGAGGAGGAACTCGACCTGTTCCTCACCGAGTCGTCGTTCCTCATCGTCTCGGTGCTCAAGCGCAACGCCGAGTTCGGCCTGCGCGACACCCAGGAACTGTACGACGAGGTGTACCGGGCGGCCGGCGAGCACCTGACCCGGCTGCAGAACGACTGGGAGACCGGCGACTACGTCACCACCACGCGCAACTACTCGGCGTTCTTCGGCGAGGCGATCGGGTCGGTTGCCGGCCCGGTGCTGTTGTCCAAGATGGCCCAGACGCCGAGGGCGGCGGCGGCGCTCGAACGTGCACAGACCGCCCTCAATGCGCGCATGGCGACCACGTTCGGCAGGGCCGAGCAGCTCCGGTACGTCGACAACGTGTTGCCGATCCTGCAATCGATCGAGAACGGCGCAGAACCGACGCTGGCAGCCATCGCCAAGCTGTGGGGCATCACGCCCGAGGAGGTGGCGGAGTACCAGCGCATCTGCCGGATCATCGGCTGCATCGCCACGGTTCGGTCACGTCACGCCACCTCGATCGAGTGGATCCAGAAGTTCAACGCGATGCTGAAGCCCGAGGCTTTGAAGATCAAGACGGTTAGCGACCTCGATGTTGCCCTCGGGTTGAACTCGATCGACGACCTGGGCTCGGTGGTGTTCAAGAAGCCGGACGTGCTGAAAACGTTCGGGCAGGCGGGCAACAACAACCTCACGATTGACACCGAGATCGCCGACTATCTGACCGCCCGCGGATTCAAGCGCAACACGCCCGAACACCTCGAGGCCTCCAAGCGGATCCAGGAACGGGTCGACGAGTGGAACAAGTGGGAGCGGACCTACAAACAGTGGGACGAGCGCGGCTGGATCGACGTGGCGTTCAACTACGAGGCCAACGCCATCCCCACCGATGTGCCTGCGAGCGCCGGCAAGTTCAAGGGGTTCCGCCTACGGGAGAAGACGCCTGGTTCCGGCGACGAGGAGTACATCGTCGAGATGCTGGACGGCCTGCCCGGCTCGTCGAAGAACTACCGCCGGATCACCGGAGACATCGATCCGATCGACTTCACCTACGCCGACGGATCGCCGCTCTCGCCGGAGGACCTGTCCAAGCTGATCAAGGAGCTCCAGGCCTCCCCGCTGGGCGCCGAACACGGCTACACGGCCACGTTCGTCGGGGTGCCCGGCAAGGTCGCCCCGGGGTGGAGACCATCTACAAGCAGTTCAAGCCCAACGAACCGGCGCTGCAGATCGCCCCGGACATGGCGCATGAGCGACCCGGCTCGACACCAAGGCCAGCCGATGGGACCCGTTTAACGATACAACCTGCGCTGGGCGGGCGGAGTTCTCGACGCCGGTCCCGCCCGCGCCCGAGGCCAGTTCCAGGCCTTCGGCCCCGACTTCGAACGCATTCCGCTCGACGCCCCCGAGCAGATCGCCCTGCCCGTCAAGTCGAAGCCCGACGATCCGACCGTGGGCCGCGTCATCATCTACCACAACAACGAGGGCGGCACCGCGGCGTTCATCATGGGCGCCAACGGTCGGTTGCAGTCAGTCAACCCCGACGGAACCACGCAGGACTCCGACCTGCATGCCGAGGCGTTCAGCGAGGGTGACGAGCGCACCGCCACCGTGGCCCCGGCCAGCACGCGCTGCTCGACGACGAAGCCGACAATGGCGACAGCCCCGTCAACCTGGTGTCCAGGTCGGGCCGATCGAACCTCCTGAGCGCCCAGGGCGTGGCGAAGACCTGCGGGCGCCGTCTCGTTGCAGGCCGGGTCCGATGTCATCACCGTGAGCACCGATGCCGGGCTCGCCGCAGGCGACAGCGGCTGGTCGGTCGGCCAGACGCTCGCGATCGGCACGGGCACGCCCATCGTCGAGCTTGCCGTCATCGAGGCGATCGACGGCGGCTGACCTCCGCGAGCCACTCGAGCTCGGCTCACCAGGTGGGCGACGTGGTGATCCAGTGGTCCGTCTCCGCCGACGGCGTGCCGATCGACCCCGCCCGGGGCCTCGACCCGGTGACCCCCGCCCCGGACGGATCGGACCCCGCACCGGACCCGGGTCCCAGCCATCGACGACGCCCACCTCGGATCCCGAGCCCACTCCGGACACCGCCCCGACGCCGGGCGCCAGCCCCGGCGGTCAGGCTGCCGCCAGCCTGGTGCTCCAGGGCCGCCAACCCGGCCGCCACCTCAGGAGGCTCCGGGCACCGCCTCCGGCGGCGCGAGAACACGGCCGGTACCGAGGTGGCCGGGTCACCCAACAGGCCGGGGCGGCGCGAGCGGGATCGGCACTGGGACACTGGCACGGCGGCTGCCGTCCTGCTGATCTGGGCGCGCTCATCTTGTCCAGTGCGGCGATCGGCCGACTCCCGGGCCGACGGTCGACTCCAGGGTCTCGCTGAGCGCTGGGCCCGAAAGGGCGCTATCCGGCCGGCACCGGTAGTGGACGTCGCCGTTGGGTTCGATGCCTACCAGCTCCAGCGGTCCGGCGTCGTTGGGATCAACAGCGCCTCCGGCGTGCCCGTCACCGCGGGCGTCACCACCAGGTCGGTCGTCAGGCGGCGGAGTTCGGCCATGGCTGCGGGTCGGGCAGACCCTTGAGCGTGTTGGACCGGGTGATGAACGACTCTGGGAACGTGCCCGAGTAGCCGTTGAGTACCGGGCGATGGTGCGCGGTCGATCGGAAGACGGCCTGGATTTCGTGCTGGGGGATGAAGTCGATGCCGTCGTCGGCGATGTTCAAGGGCAGGTAGGCCACGGTGCCGGTGCCGCCCGCCAGCTGTTCGTCCAGACGGGTCACCGTTGCGGTGGGCAGGTCGGCCAGGTCGGGCCACCCCTCCACGATGGGAATCGCCAGCAGTGCCCCTGCCACCGCCATGCGGACGCCCGTGCCGGCTCCCCGGCGGCGCACCAGCGCCTCGTCCAGCCAGACGACCGCACCGGCGCACAGGATGGCCAACCCGAACAGTGCCACCGTCCAGTACCGGCCGGCGCCGCGGATGGCGTTGAATCCGGGCACCTCGAACAGCAGGCGCATCGGGGTGAATCGGCGCCATCCGGTGTCGCTCAGCCCAAAACCCAGCACCGCACCGGTTACCAGGAGGGCCAACCCCAGGTTGCGTGGCGTGCTGCGGGCCCGGCCCCAGCCGAACCATCCCGCGGCGGCACCCACCAAGGCCATCAGGCCGGGGAACATCGGCAGCAGCAGCCGGTCGGCCGGTGTCTTCGGTCCCAACCAGCGTCGCCACACCAACACCCGGCCGTCCACCTGCCCCACCTGGGCCGACAGCACGGCCACCGCCGCCAGGTCGTAGGAGGCGACCTCGCCCGAGTTGAGCACCCGAAGGTGGGCCAGCGCGATCGGGATGCAGGGGAGTGCGCCCACCGCAAGCGAGCCGACGATCACGCCGCCGCGCCGCCACGACAGGTCCCGGTAGCGCACGGCCAGTGCGGCGGCCACCACGAGGGCCAGAAACCCGGCCTGGTACACCGACGTGCCGATCGCCAGCAGCGATGCCGTCACCAGCGCCAGGCATCCGGTGAGGTCGGGGCGCCGGTTCGAGGCGTCGTCGGGTTGATCGAGTAGCCGCCAGATCCCCACCACCGCCAGCGGCAGGCCCATGCGCCACGTCATGTGCACGTGCAACATGAAGAATGACGCCAGGGGCCCGAAGGCGTACACCACGCCCATCACGGCACCGGCCAGGTGTGAGCGGCGCAGCGTCCACCCGGCCCACCAGGCGGTGGCGAAGTTGGCGACCACCCCCAGCAGCAGCGCCACGTTGACGACCGTGGTGGGAGAGCCGCCCAGCCACCGCACCGGCAGGGTGACCAGCGCCGGCGCAATGCGGGTATCGGAGTAGGCCAGCGTGTCCGGCGTGGGGGCGAAGATGTTGGCGTCGAAGAGGTGGTCGTCCGAGGTGACGGCGTGCTGCACCCAGTCCAGGTTCCATGCCTCGAACACCGGATCGCCGGGGTCCAGCAGGGTGCCGTCGCCCCGAACCACCAACGGCCCCCACACCAACAGCGTCAGCAGGAGGCCGGCGGCCACCACAACGGCGGGCATCGGCAGCCGCCGGCTGCGGGAAACCGGGGGCCCGGCGTCGGCCGTGTCGCTGGTTGCGATCATTCGACGTCGTGCGTCCGGGGCGCGGTCACGCCGCTAGTCAAGCGCCTTCCACGGCGGTGCGCACAGTCGTGTGGTCGCCGGAGAGCAGGCGCCATGCGGGCGCGGCCGGATGGCCCTCCCCGGCTACCGACGTCGACGCCCACACGGAACGGCGTTGCTCAGTGGTATTGAGATCACAAGTAGTGGTCGATTTATGTCTCTTCGGATGTTTGGTTACGTTTCAAAACCAACCTCAATCAGGGAATTGACGAACACTCTCTGGGGTCTATAGTTCAACGATTACAAACCGTGTGATCGGCACGGAACGGCCAAAGGACAGAGCGATGAAACCAACCTTGATCCGACCTGCGACGTTCGCGTCGAAGTCTCGGCTATCCGTAGCCCTCGGCGTGTCCGCGGTCCTGCTGGCTGCGGGCTGCAGCTGTGCGATCGCACCGCCGCCGCCCCCGCCGCCCTCTTCCACCACGACGTCGATGCCGGGCACGTCGACGACGCTTCCGGGCACCACGACCACGATGCCCGGCACCAGTACGACCATGGCAACCACGACGACGGCGGGCCCGACCACGACGGCCGCTCCGACCACGACGGCGGCCCCGACCACGACGGCGGCCCCGACCACGACGGCGGCCCCGACCAGCACCACGACGGCTCCGACCAGCACCACGACGGT
>JAWKIE010000016.1:0-89919 GCA_041394485.1 Microthrixaceae bacterium | reverse complement strand
CGCCGACCCGGCCACCCGAAGTGCCTCGTCCCACCGGTCGACGTCGGTCAGCGGATCGACCAGCTCGACCTCGTGACCCCGTTGATGCAGCCGTTCGAGCTGGAGCGCCCCGGTCTCGTCCTCGCTCATCGGTACCCCGGCGAAGTCGTCGGGCCCACCGGAGTGCAGCGCGACGATCCAGAATCCCCCGTCGTTGGCCATCCCGAGGACCGCAGCGCCCGGCGTGGCGGCCACCCTCCGTCCGGCGGCGGTCACCACCGACGGGTCGAGCTGGGGGGTGTCCATGCCCACCAGCACGGCCGGACCCTCGGCGGCGGCAAACGCCGCGCCGAGTCGACGGTCCAGCCCTCCATCGCACTGGGCGACCACCTCCCAGTCGTCGGGCACCCACCCTCCCGGACGCCCGTCGAGCACCAGCAGGTGCCGGGCCGCCGGCACCTCGGCGACGGCGGCGATCGTGTCCTCGAGCGCACCGAGGGCCACCTCGGCCGCCTCGGCCGGAGTGCAGGGCGGGCACAGGCGCGTCTTCACCCTCCCGGCCACCGGGGCCTTGGCGAGCACGATCGCCGTGAAGGGCGGCACGTCGGCGCTCATCGGCCTCAGAGGTCCCGCAGAATGCGGCTCATGTCGGCGACCGCACCCAGCGTGCCCCGCAGCGTGCCGGTGACCTTGGAGCGGCCGGCACGGGCCAGATACTGCACGGGCACCTCCTCGATGCGCCATCCGGCGTCCGCGGCACGCAACACCATTTCGAGGGGCCAGCCCGAGCGGCGGTCGGCGATGCCCAGCTCGATCAGCGAGGTTCGGCGGGCGGCACGCATGGGCCCGAGGTCGCTGAGCTCGAGCCCCGCCCGGCGGCGCAGCTCCCAGGCGAGAAACCGGTTGGCCAGCCGGGCGTGGGCCGGCCAGGCCGCGCCGGGGTCGAGCGGCGACCGGGCTCCGAGCATCAGGTCGACCCGTCCCTCGATCACCGGCGTGGTCACCCGGGGCAAATCCACCGGGTCGAAGCTGGCGTCGGCGTCCATGAACGCCACGATCGGCGCGGTGGCGGCACTCAGGCCGGCGAAGCACGCGGCGCCGAAGCCCCTGATCGGTTCCTGAATCACCCGTGCGCCGGCCGCCAGCGCCGCCTCGGCGGTGCCGTCGGTCGAGCCGTTGTCGACGACGATCGCCCGGTGGCCCTCCGGAAGTCGCGGCAGCAGGCGTCGGATGCCCTCCACCTCGTCGAGGGCGGGGAGGACGACGTCGACGCTCATGGCATCCTGTGTCGATGCAGGTGCAGTCGTGTCCAAGTCGGCCAACGGTAGGGGACCGCGGCGCGGCCGTCACGGCGGCGGAGGCACCTCGATGACGCTGAGCGTCCTCGTCACCGGCGGCGCGGGGTTCATCGGCTCCCACGTCGTCGATCTGCTGATCGAGCGGGGTCACCGGGTTCGGGTGGTCGACAACCTGGACCCCGCCGCCCACGACGGCCCGCCCGACTGGTTGCATCCCGAGGCGGAGTGGCGATGGTGCGACGTCACGGATGCCGAGACCTGGGACGCGGCGCTCGACGGGATGGATGCGGTCTGCCATCAGGCGGCCAAGGTGGGCCTGGGCGTCGACCTGACCGATGCACCCGCCTACACCGTGAACAACGATGTGGGCACCGCCCGCATGCTGGCCGCGATGTCGGGCGCCGGTTGGCGGGGTCGGATCGTGTTGGCCTCCTCGATGGTGGTCTACGGGGAGGGCCGCTACCGCTGCGACACCCACGGGGTGGTCCGCCCGCTGCCCAGGCGGCACGACGACCTGGAGGCGGGCCGCTGGGACCCACGGTGCCCCACCTGCGAGCGCACGCTGGCGACCGGGCTGGTCCCGGAGGACGCCCGGCTGGACCCCCGCAACGTGTACGCCACCACCAAGCTGGCCCAGGAGCACCTGTGTGCGGCGGCCGCCGCCGAGCTCGGGGTGGCCACCACGGCGTTGCGCTATCACAACGTGTACGGACCCCGAATGCCCGCGACACGCCCTATGCCGGGGTGGCCTCGATCTTTCGCTCGCAGTTGGCCGACGGCCGCCCGCCCCGGGTGTTCGAGGACGGCGGGCAGCGCCGCGACTTCGTCCACGTCGGCGACGTCGCCGCCGCCAACGTGGCGGCGCTCGAACGCGAGCGGCCCTACGAGGGGCCGCTGAACGTCGCCTCCGGTCGACCGATCACGCTGCTGGAGATGGCACAGACGATGACGAAGGAGGACGGGCGCGGCCTCACCCCCGAGGTGGTCGGCGGGTACCGGCCGGGCGACGTCCGGCACGTCACCGCGGATGCGGCCCTCGCCCGGGAGGTCCTCGGGTTCACCGCCAAGGTCGACCCGGTCGACGGGCTGGCCGCCTTCGTGCACGACCCGCTTCGTCGTCCGCCGGCCGCCGGCCGGTGATGTCGCCCACCGGCCTCGAGCCGACCCGGGCCGAGGACGACACGCTTGCCTCGTCCCGGCTGCGCGTGGGCGTCGGCCTGGCCCTGCCGGTGCTGGGGCTGGTCCTCATCGGCGTGCTGCGGGCCTGGCAGGTGCGCATCTTCGCCGACGGCGGCTCGGTTCACCTCAACGCCGCGCCGCTGCTGGGTACCTGGCGGGTGGATCTTCGGCCCGAGCTGGCGGTGGCCGTCGTCGTCGGGGCCGCGCTGGTGCGCTGGTGGCCCCGGCTGACCCGGCGGCTCGGCTGGGGGCGGCTGCTGGCGGGCTCGTGGCTGGTGACGCTGGCCTGGGCGCTGGCGGTCAACGCCACCGGGGGCTGGCGCGGTCTTGGCGAACCGCTCGACGGGCGTCAGGAGTACCTCTACACGTCACGGAACACGCTGAGCGACCCGTTCGACTTCCTCGCCACGTTCGTGCGCGAGCTGCGCAGCTACCCGATCCACGTGCAGGGGCATCCGCCCGGCCCGGTGCTGGGGCTGGAGGCGCTGGAACGGCTGGGCATCGCCGGGGCCAGCGGCATGTCCCTGGTGCTCGTGTGCGTGGCCTGCCTGGCGAGTCCGCTGGTGCTGATCGCCGTGCGAGCCCTGGTCGACGAGGACCGGGCCCGGGCGGCGGCGGTGTTCGTCGGGCTGACGCCGTCGGCGATGTGGGTGGCCACCTCGATGGACGCGGTGTTTGCCGCGGTGGCGGTGGCGGCGGGCACGGCGATGGCCCTGGCCGCGGTCCGCTCTGGAGCCTGGCACGGTGACGATCGAGCCGGATCGAACGTGTGGGCCGGCGGGGCGATGGCCGCGCTCGGCGGCCTGCTGGCCGGTCTGCTGATCCACGGCACCTACGCCGCGCCCCTGTTTCTCATCCCCGGCGCCTGGTGCCTGGTCGTGCTGGCCCGCCACCGCCGGTGGGCCCCGATCGGCCTGGCCGTGGTCGCCGGGCTGCTTCCCACGGTGCTGATGGCCGGGGCCGGATTCTGGCTGTTGGACGGCCTGCAGGGAACGATCGAGGCCTATCACGACGGCGTCGCGTCCCGACGCCCCGCCGACTTCTTCCGGTTGTCCAACCCGCTGGCGCTGGGGATCTCGCTCGGCCCCGTCGTCCTTGCCGCCCTGCCGTTGCGGCGCCGGGCGGGGGCCTGGGTGTTGGTCGGGGGGACCCTGGCCGGTCTGGCGATCGCCGAGATCTCCGGGTTGTCCAAGGGCGAGGTGGAGCGCATCTGGCTGCCGTTCGTCCCGTGGTTGACCGTGGCGGCCGCCTCGATCCCCCGGCGATGGCGACGCCCGGCGTTGGGCCTTCAGCTGTCGGCGGGGGTCGTGCTCACCGCCGTGTTCGTCTCGCCCTGGTAGATATGTAGCGGTGACCGATCTTCGCGGCGACGCCGCCAACCCCGACGATGCCGGCTTCGTCTACGACGAGTTCTCGTTCTTCGGGGAGAACCGGTCGGAGTACGACCTGGGCGGCCTCCAGGTGCCCAACGTCGGTCGCCACGAGGTGGATCCCGGGGGTGGGCGTCCACCGTTGTCGTATCTGCGGTGGGGTGCCGGCCCGCCGCAGTGGGTGTTCCTCCACGGTGGTGCCCAGAACGCGCACACCTGGGACACGGTGATGTTGGCCCTGTCCGACCCCGCGATCACGCCGGTGTTGGGCACCGACCCCACCGTCGACGCCGTGGCCTTCGACCTGCCCGGCCACGGCTCCTCGGGGTGGCGCAGCGACGGCCGCTACGACCCGGTGACCTCGGCCGCCGCGCTCGGCGACGCCCTCGAGCAGCTCGAGTTCTGCCCGGAGACCCTGGTGGGCATGTCGCTCGGGGGTCTCACCGCGTTGGCGCTGGCCGCCGACCGGCCGGCGTGCTGTCGGCGGCTGGCGTTGGTCGACATCACCCCCGGCGTCACCCGCGACAAGGCGGCGGAGGTGCACGCGTTCATCGAGGGGCCTCAGTCGTTCGCCTCCTTCACCGAGATCTTCGATCGCACCGTCGAGTTCAACCCGACCCGCAGCCCGGCGTCGCTGCGGCGGGGCATCCTGCACAACGCCCACCGCAACCCCGACGGGTCGTGGGAGTGGAACTACGACCGCCGACCGATGGGCCGGCGTCCCGACGGCGCACACGACGATCTGTGGGACGCCGTGTCGGCGCTGGAGATCCCCACGCTGCTGGTGCGGGGGGCCGACTCGCCGGTGGTCGACGACGACGACGTGGCCGAGCTGCGTCGACGCCAGCCGGAGGCCCGGGTGTGCACCGTCGCCAAGGCCGGTCACTCGATCCAGGGCGACCGCCCGGTGGCGCTGGCGTCGGTGCTCACCACGTTCTCGGTGGGCGGCGAGGTGCCCTCAACCGTCGAGTGAGCGCAGTGACTTCGCCACCCGCCGGCCCGCCTGGGTGAGGTGGCGCTCCACCTCCTGGAGGTCGGAGCGGATCGGGTCCTCATCGTCGCGCCCCCGTGCGTCGGCCAGGCCGACCACCCGGGCGTTCAGCTCGTCCAGCGCCGTGGACAGGGCGGACAATTCGGCGGTGATGCTCATCGGCACTGTTATAGCCTCCGCGCCCGTGCTGAGCCTTCTCGACCGCCGTGGTGCCGCCAACCCCGCAAGCGACCTTCCCCGCCCCGTGGTGGACGGAGCCGAGCCCACCGGGGTGGTGCGTGAGCTGATCGCCCGGGTGCGGGCCGAGGGGGATGCGGCGCTGCTCGACCTGACCGCCAGGTTCGACGGGGCCGAGCTGGACACCGTGCGGGTGGACGCCGAGGAACTCGTTCGGGCCTGGGAGGCGACCGATCCGGCGCTGCAACGGGCGCTGACCGCGGCGGTCGACTCGATCGGCGCCTACCACCGCCACCAACTGCGGGAACCGAGCGAGTTCGTCAATCCCGACACCGGCGTGCGGGTCCGATCGAGCCACTCGCCGGTGACGCGGGCCGGCTGCTACGTGCCCGGGGGCCGGGCCGCCTATCCGTCCACCGTGATCCACACCGCGGTGCCGGCGCTGGTGGCCGGGGTGCAGGAGGTGGCGTTGTGCGTTCCCCCGGCCGGAGCCGACGGCGTGGCCGGGGTGACCCTGGCGGCCGCCCACGCCGCCGGGGTGCACGAGGTGTACGCGGTCGGCGGTGCGCAGGCGATCGCCGCGATGGCCTACGGCACCGACACGATCGCACCGGTGGACGTGATCTGCGGGCCCGGCAACCGCTACGTGGCCCTGGCCAAGCGCGAGGTGGCCGGTGAGGTCGGCGTCCCGAGCGCCTTCGCCGGCCCGTCCGAGGTGGTCGTGATCGCCGACGCCACCGTTCCCGCCGCCGGCGCGGCCGCCGACGTGATCCTGCAGGCCGAGCACGGCCCCGACGGGCTCGCCTGGCTGATCACCTGGGACGCCGACGTCGCCGACGCGGTCAACGCCGAGATCGCCGCCCAGGTGGCGTCGGCGCCCCGACGAGCCGACATCGAGGCGACGCTTGCGTCCGCCGGCCACGTCGTGTTGGTGGACGACCTCGACGCCGCGCTGGCGGTGAGCGACCGGATCGCCCCCGAGCACCTCGAGTTGCTGATCGCCGATGCCGAGGCGGTGGCCCGACGGGTGCGCCACGCCGGTGCGGTCTTCTGCGGCCGGTTCAGCCCGGCCTCGGTCGGGGACTACCTGGCCGGACCCTCCCACGTGTTGCCCACCAGTGGCACGGCCCGGTTCTCCTCGGCCCTCACCGTCGACGACTTCCTGCGCCACCACCACACGGTGGTGCTCGACGAGGCCGCGCTCGCCCGGGTGGGCCCGGACGTCGTCGCGCTGGCCGAGGCCGAGGGGCTGGTGGCCCACGCACGATCGGTCCGCCAACGGATGGAGCGGTCGTGACCGGCACCAACCCCCGGCCCCAGGTTCGCGACGACGTGGCGCTGATACCCGGCTACCACTCACCCCAGCTGGACGTGGCGGTCCGGCTGAACACCAACGAGGCCCCCGAACCCCCGCCGGAGGACTTCGGGCGGCGCCTGGCCGAGCGGCTCGCCGACGCCGACTGGAATCGCTACCCGGACCGGTCGGCGCACCGGTTGCGATCGCGTATCGCCGAGGTGGAGGGCACCACCGCGGACCGCATCTTCGCCGCCAACGGCTCCAACGAGGTGCTGCAGTGCCTCACCCTGGCCTACGGCGGTGCGGGACGGCGGTCGTTGACGTTCGAGCCCACCTATGCGCTGCATGGACACATCAGCCGGGTGACCGGCACCGAGGTCGTCAGCGAGCCCCGCGACGAGGACTTCACGCTGCGCCCCGATGCGGTGCGCACGGCGATCGAACAGCACCGTCCGGCGATCACGTTCCTGTGCAACCCCAACAACCCCACCGGGCTGGCCGAACGCCGCGAGGTCGTCGAGGCGGCCCTGGAGGCGTGCGGGCGGGTGGGGTCCCTGCTCGTCGTCGACGAGGCGTACGGGCAGTTCGCGCCCTGGTCCGCCACCGAGCTGATGGGACCCGAGGTGCCGCTGGTGGTCACCCGGACGTTCTCCAAGACGTGGTCGATGGCGGCGGTGCGGCTGGGCTACCTGATCGCACCGACCTGGGTGATCGAGGCGATCGAGAAGGTGACGTTGCCCTACCACCTCGACGTGATGACGCAGGCGGCCGGGGAGCTGGCGCTGGAGTTCACCGATGAGATGGACCGCCGCGTCTCCCGCATCACCGAGCAGCGCGGCTGGATCGAGGCCCGACTGGCGGAGCTCGGCGTCGAGTCGTGGCCCTCGTCGGCCAACTTCATCCTCTTTCGGCCGTCGGGCGAAACCGCCGACGGCGACGACGTCTGGGCGGCCCTGGTCGAACACGGCGTGCTCGTCCGCAACTGCGCCTCGTGGCCCGGCCTGGAGGGGTGCCTGCGGGTCACCGTCGGGTCGCCGGAGGAGAACCGGGCGTTTGTCGATGCCCTCGAGGTGGTACTGGGCACGCGCGAGCCGACACTAGGGTTGAACGACACGTTCGCCACTCGGAGGAACCCATGAGCAAGCAGACCCAGGACGCCGTCGAGGACGTTCGCAGCACCGTCGCCGACACCGGTGCCCACGCCTCGAGCGCCGCCGCGGCGGCCAAGGACAGCGCCGTCGAGCAGGCCCACGAGGGCGCCGAGTCGGCCAAGCGGCTCTTCGGGGTCTTCCGCAAGCAGGCCGGCGAGGTCGCCGAGGCCGCCCGCGAGGAGCTGGCGGAGACCCTCGAGGACACCAAGGAGCTGGCCTCGAAGGTGGCCGAGGTGGCCAAGACCGAGGGCGCCGAGGTGGTCGAGGCGGCCCGTGGGCGCGGCGAGAAGGTGGCAAAGAAGAACCGGCGGGCCCGCAAGCGGACCGCCAAGGCGGCCAAGGCGGAGGCCAAGCAGCTGTCGGGCAAGGCCCGCAAGCAGACCCGGGCGACCTCCGAGGAGGTGCGCTCGGAGCTGACCGAGCTGGCCAAGGACGCCCGTGAGGGGGGCCGCAAGGCCAAGCGGTCGCTCAAGCAGGCGGCCCGGGCCGAGGCCGATTCGGTGGCCAAGTCGTCCCGAAAGGCCCGCAAGCAGGCCAAGACGCTCGTCGCCGACGCCTCCGACCGGGCCAAGGCCCAGGCCTCGCAGGCCGCTGCGGCGGCCGAGGAAGCCAAGGTGAAGGGTCGTAAGGCCCGCAAGCGCGCCAAGGCACAGGCGAAGGAGGCCGCCGAGCGGGCGCGCGAGGAGGCCCGGGAGCAGGCGATCGAGCTGCGCCTGACCGGCGAGGACCGGGCGCGTGAACTGCGCGAGGCCGCGCAGGAGGCCGGTCGACGCAGCCGTAAGAAGGCCGCCAAGGCGGCGGCGAGCGTGCAGCGCGAGGCCGAGTCCAACGCCAAGGCCCTGCTCGAGTCCGCCGACATCAAGGGGCGCAAGGCCCGCAAGCAGCTCGACAAGGCCGTGGCCCGTGCCCGTGCGGCCCGGCCCGACGGTTCGGGCTCGTCCGGCGAGCTGATCGATCGCCTGGGCTGAGCCTCAGCGGTTGGCGTCGATGATCAGCCCCTCGGGGGGCGGTCGGTTGGAGGCCACGCCGCACACCACCTCACGGTGCAGGCAGGACTCGATCTCCCGCTGCAGCGCCTCGGGCTCCCACGCGTTGAAGAAGTCGGCATGGGCCGTGCCGGTCTCGCCGGAGGCCAGCTTCAGGTCGTGGCCCGGGCCGCGGATCGGGTAGGAGTAGGCCAGCATCAGCTGGGGCACGGGCACCGGATGGGTCGCCGGGCATTCGCCCTCCGAGGAAACCGCCATGTGGGAGCGGTGGTCGGCCGAGTCGAGGTCCTTCCCGTTCCAGCAGTCGGGGAAGATCACCTCGAGACGCAGGGTCACCTTGCCGTCGCACTCCGGCGCGGTGGTCTGCCGGGGTGAGCCGGTGCCGCAACTCCATCGGGCCACCTCCAGGGTTGCTCGGGCTTGGTGTGGTCGCCGGCGATCATCTTGAAGGCCGTAGGGGTAGGGCTCGATCGACGTCCGGGTCGACCAGCGGGCCGGGTCGGTAGTCGCGTCGGCCTTGTAGGGCGCCACCGGCTCGTCGTGGTCGTAGAGCGTGGGAGCCCAGTAGCCTTGTCCTGCTTGAGCTGGCGGATTGGTGTCGCCCTTGCTGAGCGACTCCACCGTGGAGGAGGCGTCGGCGGGTTGTTGCCGATGAAGGTGTGGTTGTGGCTGCGGCCGGGTTGATCGGGCCACACGATCGGGTCGTCGAGCGAAGTGGCTGAGGGACACTCGACCAGGAACTGCGGGACCCGGCCCTGGCTGCTTCCCCGGTTGGTCCGTGCGACCGCCTCCTCGACGCTGAGGGTCGGAGTCGGCGGCTTGCTCGTGGTCGCCGCCGCACGGCGCGACGGCGACCACGAGCATCACGACGGCCAGCACGGCCGACGGGGTGCGGGCGAACCGCACCGTCCAGGTCATGCGGCGGGCTTGTCGGCACCTCGGTCGCGTCGAGGTCGATGTCGGGCGGCATGTTGGTGGCCGGTTCGGCGGGCGCAGTGGCGGCGTCGGGCATGTTCTCCTGCTCCGGCGGTTCGGGCGTGGTCTTGTAGTCCTTCGGCTCGGGCTGCTCGGCCTGCTCGGCCAGCCAGGCGACGACGTTCAGCTCGTCGACGTCCCAACCGTCGGCGGCCACCTCATACCTCGTCGCCGTCACGGCGCCAGGGTCTGGAGGTCCTTCGGTCGACTGCTGGTGACGTCGTTGTCGGCCCAGCAGTTCTCCAGTTCGGAGAGGTCTGTCTCGACCGACCCGATGTGATCGGCCAGGCCGGACTCCGGCACGACGTTGTCCCGCACGATGTTCTGCTGCAGGTTCCACAGGAGCGGGTTCTCGACGTCGGCGGGATCGGTGGCGGCTTGGCCTTCTGCTCCTCGCAGGTCTGGTCCCAGTCCGCCTCCTCCGGCATGTTGTCGTTGGCGTCCTCCTCGAGGGCCCGGCACGAGGCCGATGCCGGTGCGGGGTCGTGGTCCCACACCCGGTTGCGTTCGATCGTGTTGCGGACGCCACCGGGCACGACGATGCCGTTGCGCCAGCAGCGCCGTCGATCGCGGCGTGTCGCCGTTGTTGTTGGAGTAGACGAGGTTGCCCACCAGGTCGGTCTCGCGCTCCGGGTAACACAGTTCTAGCCAGCTGCCTTGCAAGAGTTGGGCACGATGCCGTACGGTTGTTGCGGAAGGTCGAGTTGATGATCGCCAGGTTGCCGCCCAGAGTTGGTCCCCGAGTAGCCCAGGCCGTTGTTCTCCGACACGAAGTTGTCCGATCACCATGTTGCACGGGTAGCACTGCCCGACGTACACCGGCGTCGGGGCTGCCCGAGCCGTAGCTGTTGTCCGAGCAGGCCGTTGACCGAATCGAGGCGTACACACGCCGTAGTCGCCGTTGCGATAGGCGGTGAAGGTAACTGCCCCAGTAGCCGTCCACGCCGGTCCAGAAGAAGCCGTTGGTCGTGTAGTTGCGGGCGGTCATGTTCTCGACGGCCACGCCCGTTGCCAAGCAACACCCGGATGCCGTTCTCAGTTTGAACTCGCCGTCGAGGATCGTCTCGTTGCGGTCGGCGCCCCGGATGGGTGAGGAGCGGTCGGTCTCGACGTCGACAGCCTCGTTGTAGACGCCCTCGGCGCGACCATGATCCAGGTCGCCCGGCTCGGCGGCGTTCACCGCCTCCTGGATGCTGGGGTGATCCTCGGGCGTTGATCGTGTTGCCCGGCGCGCCCTGTTCACCTCCGGATTCCTCGGTGGTGTCGGTGGCGTCACCGCCGCCGTCGGCTCCAGTCGCCGCAGGCGGGGGCCAACAGCGTGAACGCACACAGCACCCCCAGCAGTCTGATCAGCTTGTGCTGGTGGTTCATATCTTCCCCCTGGTTGAGCGAGTGCGGTGGTGGATCGGTGGGATTTTCCAGCCCTCGACCACGTCGGTGGCCGAGCGGCGTCGAGCACGACCACGGTGCCCCGCATCGAACCTGCGGTGGCGGTGGCGTGCAGCGAACAGAAGTAGCGGTAGGCGCCCGGCGTGGTGAACGTGGCCGAGTACTCCGCCCGGCGCAAAATCGGCGGTCTCCACGCCGAAGTCGTCGCCGAGCGTCGTTGGGGATCACGTTGTGGTCGTTGCGCCCGTCGTTGCTCCACCACCTCGGTGTCGGTGACCACCTTCAGCGCCTCGGGCCGGTAGATGTTGTCGAGGAGGAGACCCGGACGGTGCCGCTGTAGAGGCGGGTCGAGATCTCGGGGAGGTCGGCGGCGATGTCGTTTGTCGCGCAACCGGTCACGGCGAGGCGGCTCCGAGCAGCAGGGCGGATGCGGCAGCCAGGCGTCGTGTCGAGGTTCAGCGTCGCGACATCGTGATCCCTTCTGCGCTGACGGTGGTCGGGCGCAGAGACATCATGTCCCAAACGCAGATACCGGTTCCACCCCTGCCCGGCGGTGGGGGCAGACTGGGGGTGATGAGCGATCAAGCGTCCCCCCGCCGTGGCAGCGTGCAGCGGACCACGTCCGAGACCGACATCACGGTGGTGATCGACCTCGATGGTGTGGGCACGGCCGACGTGTCGACCGGGCTGCCGTTTCTCGACCACATGCTCGACCAGATCGGCCGCCACGGCGGCTTCGACCTGACCGTGGCGGCCACGGGCGACCTGCACCGACGGGCACCACACCGTCGAGGACGTCGGCATTGCGCTCGGTGAGGCGTTCCGGAGGCGCTCGGCAGCGTTGGGCGTGCGCCGATTCGCCAGCGGGGCTATCCCCCTCGGCGGGCGCTGATCGAGGTCGCCCTCGACCTCTCCGGCCGCCCTTTGTCGTCGACCTGCCGGTCGGCAAGGCGATGTGCAACTGGGGGATCCCCCGTTCAACCCGGAGATGGCCGAGCACTTCCTGATCCAGCTTCGCCACCGCTGCGGCGATCACGCTGCACGTCACCAAGAAGGCGGGCTCAACACCACCACGTCATCGAGGCCACCTTCAAGGGTGCTGGCCCGGACGCTGCGCGACGCCGTCCGCATCGAGGGTCGGGGTGTGCCCTCGACCAAGGGCACGCTGTGAACGGCCGAATCCCGAGATCGCCGTGATCACGACTACGGCATCGGCAACCTGCGTTCGGCCGAGAAGGCGCTGCAACACCTCGGTGCGGACGCCGCCACGTGAGCGATCCCGAGATCCTCGCGGCGGCGCTGGCCGCCGTGCTGCCCAGTGTCGGGGCGTTCGGCGCCTGCATGGACGCCCTCGACGGCTCCGGGCTGGCCGACACCGCCCGGGCCTTCGCCGCGTCCGGACGACCGTTCCTGGGCATCTGCGTCGGCATGCAGTTGCTCTACGACGCCAGCGAGGACGCCGGGCCGCACGGGCCTGTGCATCCTCGACGGCACCGTCCGGCCTGCTCGAGGGGGCAGGTGAAGCGCCCCCAGATGCAGTGGAACCGGCTGGTTGCGTCAGAGCCGCCACCCGCTGATGTCGAGCCGACGGCGAGTGGATATTTCGTGCACTCCTATGCGGCGCCGCTCGAGGACGACGTGATCGCCACCTGCGAGTACGGGGGTCCGGTGACCGCGGCGGGTGGCGCGAAGCAACGTGTGGGCCGTTCAGTTCCACCCCGAGAAGTCGAGGAGGCGGAGCTGGCGCTGCTGGCGAACTTCGTCGCCCACGTCAAGGCGTCCCAAGCGCCGATGCCCATCGCCGAGGAGGTCGATGAAGGCCACCGCGTCATCCGTGCCTGGACGTCGACGCTGGCCGCGGGTCAGGAGGCGTCAGCTTCGTCTGGCCCTGCTTGCGACGCCCGGCGATCGGTGGAGCTTGCCGCCGCTACGACGCCGAGGGTGCCGACGAGCTGGTGTTCCTCGACATCACGGCCAGCTCCGACGCCCGCGACACGATCATCGACGTCGTCGAGAACGGACCGCGAGGAGGTGTTCATTCCGTTCACGATCGGCGGTGGCATCCCGGTCGGTCGGGCAGCGCCGACTGCTCCGGGCCGGTGCCGACAAGGTGGCGATCAACACCGCAGCGGACGAACGCTTGAAGCTGATCGGCCGAGCTGGCCGCCGAGTTCGGCAGCCAGTGCGTCGTCGTGTCGGTCGACTCGCCGAGGAGACACGCCGAGCAGGTTCGAGGTGGTCGTCCACGGCGGCCGGACGCCGACCGGGCTGGACACGCTCGAGTGGGCCGCACGAGCGGTGGCACTGAAACCGACGAGATCATGTTGACCTCGATGGAGCGCGACGGCACCAAGGACGGCCCTACGACCTGCCGGTGACCGCTGCGGTGTCCGACGCCGTGTCGGTGCCGGTGATCGCCTCCGGCGGCGTGGGCGAGCTCGGACACCTGGTGGAGGGCGTCACCGAGGAGCCACATGGCGCGGTGCTGGCGGCGTCGATCTTCCACTTCGGTGAACACACCGTGGGGAGGCCAAGGAGCACCAGCCGCGGCCGGCGTGACCGTGCGCCCCAGGCCGCGATGCCCCGGGGAACGACACTCCCTGACCTGCCCCGGCGCGCGGTGGGTGCCGTCGCCATGAGGCCGCCGGGGGGCGGCCGACAACGAGCCGTGCAACCACTTGCTCGTCGGACCCGTCTGCCGACAGGAGTCCAGTGCACAAACTGCCAAGGGGGGCAAATGTCGGTTGAGGTGGCCACACCGCAGGTTCACGACGTCACCATCCGGTTGGCCGGTGATTCGAGGCGACGGCATGCAGCTGACGGGGGATCGCTTCACGGCGTTGGCGGCGCTGGCCGGCAACGACCTGGCGACGCTGCCGGACTTCCCGGCCGAGATCCGTGCACCGGCGGGCACGCTGCCGGGCGTATCGGCGTTTCAGGTGCGCATCGCCGATCGCGAGGTGACGACCCCCGGTGACGACGCCGCCGTGCTGGTGGCGATGAACCCGGCGGCGCTGCGCAGCGAACTGTCGCGCCTGGCCAAGGGCGGAACCGTCATCCTCAACGGCGACGGCTTTGATGAACGGAGCCTCACCAAGGCCGGCTACGACGCCGACCCCCGCGAGACCGGCGAGCTCGACGCCTTCGAGGTCATCGACGTGCCGATGACGACCCTGACGAAGACGGCGGTGAAGGGCACCGGCGTGTCCGGCCGCCACGCCGGCCGCTCGAAGAACTTCTTTGCGCTCGGCATCCTCGCCTGGATGTACAGCCGCGACACCGAGGCGGTCAACGCCTGGATCGACGCCAAGTTCGCCTCCGACGACGCCGTGCGTCAGGCCAACCGCAAGGCGCTGGCCGTGGGACACGCCTACGGCGAGACCGCCGAGCTGGCCGCGGTTCAGGTGACCGTCCCGGCCGCGGTGCGCGGCCCGGGCACCTACCGGTCGGTCGACGGCAACACGGCGCTGGCCTGGGGCCTGATCGCCGCCGGCGTGTGCGCCAAGCTGCCGGTGTTCCTCGGCAGCTACCCGATCACGCCCGCCTCCGGCATCCTGCACGAGCTGGCCAAGCACCCCGATGCCGGCGTGCGCACCTTTCAGGCCGAGGACGAGATCGCCGCCATCGCCGCGGCGATCGGTGCGGCCTTCGGAGGACACCTGGCGATGACCACCACCTCCGGACCGGGGCTGTCGCTCAAGTCGGAGGCGCTCGGCCTGGCCAACGCACTCGAGCTGCCGCTCGTTCTGGTCGACATCCAGCGGGGCGGCCCGTCCACCGGGCTGCCGACCAAGACCGAGGCCTCCGACCTGATGCAGGCGATGTACGGGCGTCACGGCGAGAGCCCGCTGCCGGTCATCGCAGCGTCCCGGCCGGGGGAGTGTTTCGACGTGGCCATCGAGGCCGCCCGGCTGGCGCTGAAGTACCGCACCCCGGTGATCCTGCTGAGCGACGGCTACCTGGCCAACAGCTCGGAGCCGTGGTTGATCCCCGATGCGGCGTCGCTGCCCGACATCTCGGTGGAGCTGACCACCGAACCCAACCACGAGACCGTCGACGGCGTCGGCGAGTTCTGGCCCTACGAGCGGGACCCCGACACGCTGGCCCGTCCCTGGGCGGTCCCGGGCACGCCGGGCCTCGAGCACCGCCTCGGTGGTCTGGAGAAGGCCGACGGCACCGGCAACATCTCCTATGACCCCGAGAACCACCAACGCATGACCGACCTGCGTGCCGCCAAGGTGGCGGGCATCGCCGAGGACATCGCGCCGGTCGAGGTGGAGGGCAACGTCGATTCCGACGTGCTGATCGTCGGCTGGGGGTCCACCTGGGGGGCGATCACCCACTCGATGGCCCGTCTGCGCAACGCCGGACACTCGGTCGCCCACGTGCACCTGCGGCACCTCAACCCGTTCCCGGCCAACCTCGGTGAGGTGCTCGGGCGCTACTCCACGATCGTGGTGCCCGAGTTGAACTCCGGCCAGCTGTCGCGGCTGCTCCGGGCCGAGTACCTGGTGGACGCCCATTCGATCTCCAAGGTGGCCGGGCAACCGTTCTCGGCGGCCGAACTGACCGCCCGAATCTCGGAGGTGCTGCGATGAGCGCTGCAACGATGAACGGCCACGGCCCCGGCGAGACGATCGAACAACGGGTGGAGGTGCCGACCACCACGCGGAGCGACTGGCAGACCGACCAGGAGGTGCGCTGGTGCCCCGGCTGCGGCGACTACTCCATCCTCGCCGCCATGCAGCTGGCGATGCCCGGCATGGGCATCCGCCGAGAGGACACGGTGGTCATCTCCGGCATCGGGTGCGCCGCCCGGTTTCCGTATTACATGGACACCTACGGCGTGCACTCGATTCACGGGCGGGCGCCCGCCATGGCCACCGGTCTGGCCCTGGCCCGCCCCGACCTGTCGGTGTTTGTGGTCGGCGGCGACGGCGACCTGTTGTCGATCGGCGGCAACCACCTGCTGCACGCACTGCGCCGCAACGTCAACCTGACGATCCTGTTGTTCAACAACCGCATCTACGGGCTGACCAAGGGCCAGTATTCACCCACCTCGGAGGTGGGCAAGCACACCAAGAGCACCCCGTTCGGTTCGGTCGATGCGCCCCTGCACCCGCTGGCGGTGGCGTTGGGCGCCGGAGCGACCTTCGTGGCCCGCACCCACGACATGGATCGTCAGGGCATGGAGGCGATCTTCCAGCGGGCGCACGCCCACCGGGGTGCCGCCTTCGTCGAGATCCTTCAGAACTGCAACGTGTTCAACGACGGCGCGTTCACCGACGTCACCGGCAAGTCGGCCCGCGACGAGATGCTGATCCCGCTCACGCACGGCGAACCGGTGCGCTTCGGCGAGGACGGCCATGCCGGCATCCAGGTGGACCTCGACGGCGGCCGGGTGGTCGAGGTGGACGAGGTCGGCGTGGAGTCGCTCTACGTGCACGACGAGCAGCGGTCGAGCCCGACGGCCGCCATGGCGCTGGCGTTGATGGCGCCCGAACCCACCGAGCCGATGCCGATGGGGGTGTTCCGCGACGTGCAGCTGCCGATGCATCACACCGAGGAGGTGGCCGGTCCTGGCACCCGCGACGACCTGGCGGCGCTGCTCAACTCGGGAACCACCTGGACGGTCGACCCAGAGGTGGGCTGAACCGCCGGGCGAGTAAGTTGCCCGGTGCCCATGACTGAAACCGACGCCCCCGAACCCCCCATCTCCAGCGGACCGGTCGATCCGGACGGCGACCCCCTGCCCATCAAGATGCTGGCCGATCGCCTGCTGGTGGCCCCGGACGCGGAGGGCGAGCGCCGCTCCACCGGCGGCATCCTCATTCCGGCCACCGCCGAGCGGGGCAAGCGCCTCAGCTGGGCGGAGGTGCGGGCGTTGGGCCCCAACGTCCGGAGCGTGAAGGACGGCGACCAGGTGCTCTACAACCCCGAGGACGTCTTCGAGGTGGAGGTGCGCGGCGAGACGTTTATCATCCTGCGCGAACGCGACGTGCACGCCGTGGCCGCCCAACGGCTGGCCGAAAACTCCACCGGGCTCTACCTGTGAGCGGCTTCGACGAACTGCAGTTCAATGAGTTGCAGTTCAATGAGCTGAAGTTCAATGAGCACGGCCTGATCTGTGCGGTCGTCGTCGACGATCACAACGGCGACGTGCTCATGGTGGCGTGGATGAACCGGGCGACCCTGGCCGAAACGTTGGACACCGGCCGCATGGTCTACTGGTCTCGGTCGCGGCAGGAGCGTTGGCGGAAGGGCGACACCTCCGGCGACGTACAGCACCTGCGCTCGGCGTCGGTCGACTGCGACGGCGACACGCTGTTGTTTCGCGTCGAGCAGGTGGGCGCGGCCTGTCACACCGGCGAACGCAGCTGCTTCTTTCGACCGTTCCCCGTCGAGGACACCGCGCCGTGACCGCCCACCTGTCCCGGGAACGCTTCGGGGAGCTGGCGGCGGAGTTCAGCGTCATCCCGGTGTGGCGGCAGCTGCTGGCCGACCTGACCACGCCGGTGGCGGCGTTCGCCCGCCTGTGTTCCGAGAGCGAGGCCGGGTTTCTGCTGGAGTCCGTCGACCACGGCGGCGGATGGGGCCGCTGGTCGTTTGTCGGTCGCCGTCCGCTGGCCCGCCTGATGCTCGGCGACGGCGCCGTGACGGTGGTCGGCGAAGAGGGACCGCTGGCCGAGCTGTTGGACGACCTGCCGTGGGAGGAGGGCATGTTGGCGACCATCGAGGCGATGGGTCGCCGGCTGACCGCTCCGGGGGCCGAGGAGATCGGGTTCCCCGAGGGCGCCGAGCCGCCGCTGCACTCGGGGTTGGTCGGCTACCTGGGCTACGACGTCGTTCGTGAGGTCGAGCATCTGCCCGACGTGCCCGACGACGACCGTGGCTACCCCGAGGGCATTCAGTCGGTCATCGGTGAGCTCGCCGCCTACGACCACTACAGCCAGCGGGTGACGTTGATCATCAACGTCGTCGTGCCCAGGAGTGCGACCACCGAGGCGCTCGACCTGCTCTATGCCGAGGCGGTCCAGGCGCTCGATGCGCTCACCGCCGACGGGGCCCGGCCGCTCGACGAGCCGCTGGTCGGCCCGCCCACCTCCGACGACGAGCTGCCGCCCGTTCGGGCCAGCCTCGACGAGGCCGGGTATTGCGCTGCGGTCGAGGTGGCCAAGGAGCACATCCTCGACGGCGACATCTTCCAGGTGGTGTTGTCCACCCGCTACGAGTTCGACCTCGACGCCGACCCGTTCGACGTCTACCGGGTGCTGCGCCAGATCAACCCCAGCCCGTACATGTTCTTTGTGCGCGAGCCCGAGCTGACGCTGGTGGGCTGCTCGCCCGAGCCGATGGTGCAGCTGCTGGGCAACCGGGTGATCTCGCGGCCGATCGCCGGCACCCGATTTCGCGGCCGGACCCCAGAACACGACCGCAAGCTTGGCGCCGAGCTGGCCGAACACCCCAAGGAACGGGCCGAGCACATCATGCTGGTCGATCTGGCCCGCAACGACGTCGGCCGTGTGGTCGAGTTCGGCAGCTGCGAGGTGGAGGAGCTGATGACCCTCGAGCGGTTCAGCCACGTGATGCACCTCACCAGCCAGGTGGCGGGCACGCTGGCCGAGGGCCGAACGCCCGCCGACGTGTTGGCCGCCACGCTTCCCGCCGGCACCGTGTCCGGGGCCCCGAAGGTGCGGGCGATGGAGATCATCGACGACCTCGAGCCCACCAAGCGGGGGCCATATGCGGGCATCGTCGGCTATCTGGACTTCTCGGGCAACATCGACACCGCCATCGCCATCCGCACGATGATCATCGATCGGCATCCCGATCCGTCGGTGGCCCCGTGGCGTGGTGCGGTGCAGGCCGGTGCCGGCATCGTCGCCGATTCGGACCCTGCCGACGAGTACCTCGAAACCCGGAACAAGGCGAAGGCACTGCTGGTGGCGGTACCGGCCGCCGAGCGAATGACCGCCCAGCGGCGACTGCCCCGGGGGTAGCCAACCTCAGGCCGCGGTGGGGTGCTCGCGTTGGTGGTGGCGTTGGTGGTGGCGTTGGGAGTGGATGAGGCGTCCGGTGGGTGTTCGCCATTGGAACCGGACTTCTCTCGGGTGGGTTGTTGCCGGGTGGATCGCCATCGGGTGGGTCGGTTCCGGGAGGTCTTGTCATTTTCCATCCGGGTCGGTGGGTGACTCGGTGGTGGTGTCGGCACAGCAAACCGAGGTTTTCGATGTTGGTGGGGCCGTTGTGGTCCCAGTGGTCGACGTGGTGGGCGTCGCACCAGTTGGGTGGCCGGTCGCAGCCGGGGAAGATGCAGCCGCCGTCGCGGACGGTGAGGGCGCGTCGTTGGTGGCGGTTGGCGTAGCGGAGGGTGCGTCCGAGTCGGAGTGGGTCGCCGGTGTTGGTGGTTTCGAGGGGGCGGATGAGTCCGGCGGCGATGACGAAGCGGAGGATGGTGGGGGAGAGGTGGTTGCCTTCGTCGTCGGTGAGGTCGCCGATGCCTGTTGTCATTCTGGGTGTCGGGGGTGAGGACGACGACGAGTTCGGGTTCGGGGAGTTTGCCGGTGGCGTCGGGTACGGAGGAGCCGCGGTCGAGGAGTTCGCCGAGGGCTTCGGCGCAGGCTTGGGCTCGGGTGGGGACGGTTGTTTCGCCGTTGGTGGTTTCGGCGTCGTTGCGGTAGCGGGTGAGGACCCGGTCGGTTTCGGTGTCGATGAGGTTCTTGATGGTGAGGGCGAGTTCGCCGACGAGTTGGCCGGAGATGTAGGTGATGTTGTCGGTGGTGGGGATGAGGCGGAGGTGGTTGTTGGTGGGGTCGGTGGCGGGGTCGTAGCCGCCGTCTTGGTCGAGTTGTTGGGCGATGCCTCGGACTTCTTGGGTCCAGCGTTCGAAGGTGGCGATTTGGGCGAGTTCGATGAGTGGTGGAAGGAGGTCCACCATTGCTTGTCGGTTGCGGCTGTTGGTGGCCCGGTCGAAGGTGCTGATGTGTTGCCATCCGACCGTTCCGGCGGCCAGGGCGTCTGCGAGGTCGTGGTAGCGGGTGTGGAGGCGTTGGGCGAGGCGCATGCGGGTCGGCGCGGCGTGGCGGGCTTGGTGGGTGCGGTCGGCGTACCAGGCGTTGGGGTGGTGGCCGTGGACCACATCGCACACGTCGGATTGGGCGATGTCTGCGAGCAGGACGCTTTCGCGGTGGTCGAGCCGGGCCCGTTGCGCGGCGATCGAGATCAGTTCGTCCAGCTCCGGGGCACCCTCGGACGCTCCCGTGGGTTCGCTCGGGGCCGTTCCCGGACCGCCCCGGTCCCCGCTCTGACCGCCGCCATGGGGGTTGTTCGATTGGTTGTGGCTTGCCCCGCCAAAGGACATGCTGCCATCGTACACCCGTTCGGTCCCCATGCCCAGCCGTGGGGCGCCTTCCGGCCGTGCCGTTCGTCACATCGGCGTCCGGTTTGATGGGCGCTGGGGGGTCCAGCGTCGGGCCGCACTCAGCGGAGCGGTGGACCGCCGGGATCCAATGGGCCGGTCGGTTCGCCGTCGTCGATCCGGCTGGGGCGTGAGAGCTCGGGTTCTGGTTGTGTCTCATCGCGGTCGACCAGGAGGGTGAGCTCGAGGCACGGGTCGGCGCTGTTGCCGACGACCGGGTCGAGGATCAGGATCAGCCCGTCGTGCGGGTTGTGGCCTTGGCGCGTCGGGGAGTTGGGGGCGGGCTCGTCATGGGGGTTCGGGTACACGACCGTCGGGTCCTTCGCCGGGTCCATGACGAGCACGAAGATCGTGAGTCGGGTCGGGTCGAAGGGTGTGCCGGCCAGCCAGGGGGCCCAGTCGAGCGCGGACTCGACCTCGCGGATCGTGACACGCCGTGAGTTGGGGTCTCGCACCTCGGTCTGGTCGGCGGAGCCCTCCTTCTTCCCGGCCTTCTGCTTCTCGGCCTGCCGCTTGCGCTCGGCGTCGGCCGCCGCCCGCGCCTTGGCTGCGGCCTCGGAGGCCTCCCGCGCCTCCTTTCGCTTCTGCTCCGCCTCGGCCCGTTTGGCGGCGGCCTCGTCGCTGTCGCCGGCTGCCTCGGCGGCGTCGGCCTGGTCGTCCAGGGTGTCGGCCTCGGCGGACAGCGTGTCGGCGGCCGCCTCGGCCTCATCGGCGAGCCGGTCGAAGAAGTCGGCGACGGTCCCATCTGCATCTGCCGAGGAGTAGCTCCCGCCGAAGCCGCCATCGTCGTTGACGGCGTGCCACAGCTTCGAGAGTTCATCGGTGCCGCGGCGGTTGACGTCCTGCCAGGTCACCCCGGCCATCGTGCGAAAGTCGGCGGCATCCTGGTAGGCCTGTTCGGCGGCCCGCCACGCCTCGATCGAGTCCAGCAGGTCCTGCTCGGCCATCGCCGCCGCGTCGGGGTCGATCGGATCTCGGAGCAGCTCGGTGAGCAGGCGATCGCGTGCATCCGCCCGGGACGTGAGTGCGTCCTCCACCGCCCAATTGGCATGCCTGGCGCGGTCGGCGTGTGCCTGCCCCGCTTGTCGGCGGGCGGCAACCTCCTCGTCGAAGCTGCCGGAGGCAACGTCCGGCCCCAGCCCACCCGCGAGCTCGGTCGCCTCGGCGGCCGTCCTCGGCGCGTCGAACGCGCTGTGCTGCTCGGTGCGACGACAGGGTGGCTCCCAGGCCCCACCCACCGCCGAATCGCCGCCCTGATCGGGGTCGTCGTCCGGGGCGTCGGCCCCGCGCCCGGACTCGGTCAGGCCCCGGTCGGCGAGCGTCGCGAGCATCCCGATGTCGGTGATGCGTGGGTCGTCCACGGTCAGCATCACGGTGCGGCCGTGCTCGGCGACTGGTTGCTGCGAACCGTGTCCCGTCTCGGCACCCGCGTCGGGGGCGGCGACGGCGACGGCGACGATGGCGACGCAGGCGGCGGCAATGCGTGGTGTGAGGTACACGGCGCTCCTCGGGGATGTTCGGGCGGGCTAGTCCGGTGGGCAGAGGTGGTCGTGTTGCTCGTCGGTGAGGTCGAGATCGCGGCATCCGTCGCCGTCCCGGGTGTACTGGTGGATCGACCAGCCGGGCCCCGCCCGCGTGAAGAGGATGCGGGCCCGCCGTTGGTAGGTCTCCCCGTCGCCCAGGTCGATCACCTCGACCGCCGATCCGTACCCGACTTGATCGACACACCTGGCGTCGGCCAGACCGCCGAAGTTTGCGTCGGCAGGTGCTTGGGAAAGTGCGGCTCCATGCCGGAGGCCGTGCAGGTCTTGGTTCTCGGAGGGCCGGTGGGCGCCGCATGACAGGCGCATCCGGCACCCAGCACCGCCACGGTGCCGAGGGCCGCAAGTCGGCCGGTACGTCGTGTGAAGTTCATGGATTCGACCATACGCAGCCTCACTCGCGGTCCACTTAGGCCTCACTTACACGCTCGGCCAGTTACGGTGGGAACGGCCGGGGCGAGGAGTGTCGAACCATCGGGGGCGGAGTGGATTCCAGAGTTGCTGCTGCGGCCACCTGCCTGGAGGACGGCCGCATGCGGGACGCGGCGCGGTTGGTCGCCGAGGTTCCCGAGCCACAGCGCTCGATCGAATTGCGGGTGATCGGTGCGGTGGCGGCACAGGCCGGATTGGCGCCGCCCAGCGAGTCGATGTTGCGCCGCAACCTCCGAATCTGCGGCGAGGCCAGGTCGCCTGCTGCGCCCCTCGCACACCTGGCACTGATCAATCACCTCCGCATGCGATCCGACCCCCGCACTCTCGCGGAGTGCCGGCGCGCCCTCGAGGACCTGGCTGAGTGTGAGGTGGCGGCGATCCCGGACCTGGTGTTTCGGCGGTGGGCGGACCCACTGGCCGTCGCCGCCGTCGCCGAACAACTACGGATCTACGGCCAGGTGCTGTTGGGGGTGGCCGAGCGGTCGACCGTCGAACGGGGTCGCCGCCTGATCGAGGCGGGCTTCGAGGTCGCCGAGCGCTCGGGGAGGTCGACGCTGTCGCAGCGCTGTTGGTATCGCTACATCCTGACGATGGTGCATCTGGAGGCGCCGGTTGCCGCAGCCACCGATGTTCGGCCCGGCACGATGGAGCTGTGGAGGACCCGACACGCCGATGCGGCGCTGCGACTGGCGGAGTTGGCGGTGCTGCAGTTCCTCGCCGGTCGGTGGGAGTCCTCGCGTGCCACCTGTGCGCTCGCCGAGCAGGCGGGCGCTGCCACCGGCAACGAGCAGGCCATCGTGCCGGTGGTCGGGGTCACGCTCGCCCTCGCCGTGGTGGACCATCCCGGTGAACAGCTGCGGGTCGCAGAGTTTCGGGCGGTGCTGGAGTGGCTGCTCGACGATCCGAACCTGGCCCAGTTCCATCCGGTGTTCGCCGCCGAGTTCGGGCTCTTGCTGCTGGGGCAGGGCGACCTGGACGGGGCGGCCTCGTTCGCCCATCTGGCCCGATCGGTACCGGCCGGACTTTTCTCCGACGTGTTCTCGTTGACCCGGAGGAGGCTGGACGGCCTGCTCGAGTTGGCCACCGATCCGCCCAAGGGTCGCGCCAGGTTGTTGGAACTCCACTCGGTTGCCGAGGCGCAGGGCCGTCGTGCCCTGGTCGATCGACTGGACTGCGATCTGGCGGCATCGCCCGATGTGCCGGGGGACGCCATGGCGCGTGGGCGGCCCGATCGGGTCGATCGCCCACCGGTGCTCATCGGGGCGTTGGGACCGTGCCTGGAGGTCGATCTGCCGGACGCCACGGCGATCGCACTGCAGGGTCGTCCTGCCGAGTTGCTGGCCTTGCTGGTGGCCGCCGACGGGGCGACGACGGTGGATGCGGCCATCGAGCACCTCTGGCCGGAGGTGGACCCCCGAGTCGGCCGAAACCGACTCCACGGGGTGCTGTTGCGGCTTCGCCGCGCGCTGGGTCTTGGCCCCGACGGGCCGATCTCTTGCCGCGACGACGTCATCCGTCTCGACGCCTCCGACGGCGTGCGGGTGGACGCGTGGGAGGTGGCGGAGGGGCTGAGCTCCGACGACCCCCCAACGTTGCTCGAGGCGGTGGACGCCTACTGCGGACCCGTCCTGTCAACGCAGTTCGCCTACGACGATCGGGTGGTGCGCTACCGCCGAAGGCTGCACGCCCGTTGGGTGGAGGCGGCGACCCGGTTGTTGAAGGCCGACCTGGAGGAGCCGGTGGTGGCACGGATCCAGCGGCGGCTGGCCGACGACGAGCCGGGGGATTGAGGGCGGCAGGTCGTCGGCGGGCGGGTGCATCCGGTTTGGATCGTGTAGCGATACAGTGACTCTTGTCCACTTGTACTAGTGGAAACTAGAAATAATACTGAGGGCATGGAGTCAACAACCCTCAAGCGCCGAACCATGCTGGGCATGCTGGCGTCGACCCCCGTGGTCGTCGCCGCCTGCACCGACAACGATCTGGGGGCCGACGGCATCAGTGCCGAGCTGGCCGCCAACGTCGTGCCCGAAATGGTGCCCCTGTCCGCCCTCCAGGATGCAGACCCGGACGAGGTGCACCTGGCCTACGCCCCGGCAACTCCACCGGCGATCGCCCGCTCGGAGCCTCGCCGCTTTGACGTCCACCTCGAGGTGACCGAGGGGATGGGCATGGTCGATCCCGACAACGAGGTCATGACCGAGATGTGGGGCTTCAAGGTGGCCGGTGATTCGACCACCACCACCGGGGCCCCCGGTCCGGTCATCCGTGGTCGGGTCGGCGACGTCGTCAGGATCACGCTGACCAACCCGTCGTCCAACATGCACCCGCACAACCTGGATTTCCACGCGGTCAGCGGCATGCACGGCGGAGCGTCCGACCTGCTCGTGGCACCCGGCGAGTCGGCCGCCATCCAGGCCCGCCTGCTGTATCCGGGGGCCTTCATGTACCACTGTGCCGCCGAGGATGTGCCCATGCACATTGCGATGGGCATGTACGGCATGTTCATCGTCGACCCCGCCGAGCCGCTCCCCGCCGCCGACCACGAATGGGCGGTCATGCAGAGCGAGTGGTTCGTCGACGAACCCGGGAGCGACGGCATGGCGGCATTCAACCGTCAGGACGTGACCGATGAGAACCCCCGGTACGTCACCTTCAACGGCGCCGTCGGTGCGATCGCCGGCGACAACGCGCTGAAGATGAAGGTGGGTGAGCTGGCACGGATCTACTTCGTCAACGAGGGCCTGAACCTCGACTCCAACTTCCACCCGATCGGGTCGCACTGGGACAAGGTGTATCCCGAGGGGGCGACCCATCCGGACAACCGGGTGATCCGCGGCTCGCAATCGACCCTGGTGGTCGCGGGTGGCGGCACGGTGGTGGAGCTGCTCGGGATGGTTCCCGCCAGCATCGTGCTGGTGGACCACGCCCTGGCTCGGGCCTTCGACAAGGGCGCCATCGGCCACGTCGAGGTGGAGGGCGATCCCGACCCCGAGGTGTACTCCAAGATCGAGCCGCCCGAGGGCGGCGGGAGCGGCGGCGGTGCGGTGATCACGCCGACGACCGCTGCGGCTGCGGTCGGCGCGTCGACACCGGTGGAGACCACCGAGGTGGAGATCATCAAGGGCGCCTTCGACCCGGCCAACGCCGAGCGGTCCTACACCCGCCCACGATCAAGGTGAAGGTGGGCGACGAGGTCACCTGGACCAACGAGGACACCGTCTTCCACACGGTCACCTCCGGCCCCTCGGACGGATCGAAGGCGGAGCCCGACGGCAAGTTCGACTCGGGCAACATGGAGGAGGGCGAGACCTTCTCGTTCACCTTCGATGAGGCGGGGAGTTCCCCTACCACTGCGAGCCGCACCCCTGGATGATCGGCACCGTCATCGTCGAGTAACGGTCGGCCTCCTCCGGACTCCATGAGGGGACGAGCAGCCGCCGGGGCAGACGCCCCGGCGGCTGTCACGCGGGCGCTCTTTTGCCCGGTCGGGCAGCCGGGGGAGGTGTGCATCGGCCAGACTGGCCCCATGACCCACCAGGAACCGCCCGAGACCTGCCTCGAGTTGCGCTCGACGCTGAGCGATGACGGTGTGGTCACGCTTGGCCTCTCCCGATGCGCCGTCGAGGCGCCGACCGGGCGGCAGGTGCTGATTCGGGTTGAGGCGGCACCGATCAACCCCTCCGACCTGGGGATGTTGTTCGCGATGGGTGACACCTCCCAAGCGGCGGCCGCCGGGACCCCCGAACTGCCTGCGGTGAGCGTCCCGGTTCCCGACGGCGCCCTCGCCGCCCAGCGGGCGCGGGTCGGCCCGGCGATGCCAACCGGCAACGAGGGGGGCGGCACGGTGGTGGCGGCCGGCCCGGACGCCGAGGCCCAGGCGCTCCTCGGCAAGGTCGTCGGGTTCCTGTCCGGCACCTCCTACGCCCAGTACCGCACCCTCGACGTTTCGCAGTGCCTCCCGATGCGCGACGGGACCGATCCCGCCGATGCGGCGGCAGCGTTCGTCAACCCGCTGACCGCGCTCGGCATGGTCGAGACGATGACGATGGAGGGCCACACCGCCCTGGTTCACACCGTCGGGGCCTCGAACCTGGGCCAGATGCTCAACCGCGTCTGCCGGGCCGACGGCGTCGGCCTCGTCAACATCGTGCGATCCCAGGCACAGGTCGACCTGCTTCGCGGCCAGGGCGCCGAACACGTCTGCAACTCGAGCGCCGAGTCGTTCCGCGCCGACCTCGCCGAGGCGCTGCGCTCCACCGGCGCCACCATCGCCTTCGACGCGATCGGCGGCGGCGAGCTCGCCGACACGCTGCTGTCGGTGATGGAGCAGGTGGCGGGGGAGCAGGCCGATGGTTTCAGTCGCTACGGCTCCGACACCCACAAGCAGGTCTACATCTACGGCGGCCTCGACCGGGGACCGACCACGCTGACCCGGGCCTACGGCATGTCGTGGTCGATCGGCGGTTGGCTGCTCCTCCCGTTCCTTGGCCGGATCGGCAGTGAGGCGGCGGATCGTCTGAGTGCCCGGGTCGCCGACGAGATCACCACCACGTTCGCCGGCTCGTACGGCCTGCGCCTGTCGCTGGCCGAGACCGTCGACCCCGAGATGGTCAAGCGGTACGGACGGATGGCGACGGGCGACAAGGCCCTCGTCACCCCGCAGGCCTGACGAAGTGGCCCATTCAGCGGGTACCGCCGCAACACTGCGGGTGCTCACCCTCAACATCGGTTCCCTGCTCGAGCCGGAGTGGGAGCGCCGCCGCCACGAGATCGTCGCCTGGGTCGATCGCCTCGACCCGGACGTGATCTGCTTCCAGGAGGTGTCCGAGGACGACGACCGCCCCAACGCCGCCGGATGGATCGCTGAAGCGACCGCCCGCCACCGGCATTGGGCGTTCGGCGGCGGCGAGCTGGCGGAGACGTGGCCCGGCGCCACCGGCAGGTTCGGCTCCGCCGTCCTGTCCCGCTGGCCGATCGACGAGTCCACCTGCCACCTGCTGGGTCACGCCGAGGCCGACGCCCCGGGGGATGCGATCGTCGCCGTGCTGCCGTGGGAGCTGTTCCACGTGCGGACCGCGGGGATCGACCTGTTCTCCACCCATCTGGCGCCCGCCCCCGAACACGGTCGGCACCGTTTGGTGCAGGTGGCCGAGATCGACCGGGTGATCAAGGCGACCCGGGGCGACCGCGACGTTCACCGGTTCGGAGAACGACGCGAAGGGTTGCCGCCGATCCTGTGCGGCGACTTCAACGCCGAGGCCGACAGCGACGAGATCCGCTTCCTGTGCGGCCTGACCACGCTGAACGACACGACGACCTTCTATCAGGACGCCTGGCGCGTGGCCGGTGACGGGCCCGGCTACACCAACGACTGGAAACGCAACCCCTTCTGCGCCGGTCTCAACGTGCACCGCAAGCGCATCGACTACGTGTTTGTCGGCGATCCGTTCCTCCGGGCGGGCGACGCCGGCCGGGTGCTCGACGTCAGGCTGGTCGCCGACGAGCCGATCACCGGCATCGTGGCCAGCGACCACTTCGGAGTGATGGCCACGATCGTGTGGCCCGACCGGCCGGCCGCTCCGGCCGAGTGAGGATGGACCACCATGGACGTTGAACTCGGGCCCGAGCTGATGGCGCTGCAGCGGCGGGCGCGCCTGGTGGCCGAGGCGGGCGTCGCCGAGCACGGGGCGTTCAGCGACTCGTGGATCAACGGCTACTCCAAGGCGTTTGCCCGAACCCTGGCGGCGGAGGGCTGGATCGGCATGACCTGGCCCACCGAGCACGGTGGGGGAGGACGTCCGGCGATCGAGCGGATCGTGATGGCCGAGCAGATGATCAGTGTCGGGGCTCCGATCGCCGCCGGTTGGTTTGCCGACCGCCAGGTGGGTCCGTCGATCATCTCGTTCGGCACCGCCGAGCAGCAGCGGCGGTTTCTGCCGGGCATGTTGTCGGGCGAGACGACGTGGTGCATCGGCATGTCCGAGCCGGATGCGGGCTCCGACCTGGCGTCGCTGTCGACGTTCGCCGCCCGGGACGGCGACTCGTGGGTGATCAACGGCCAGAAGATCTGGACCAGCTTCGCCACGGTCGCCGACTACTGCTACCTGATCTGTCGAACGTCGAACGAGGGTCCACCACACCGGGGTATCAGCGAGCTCATCGTGCCGATGGACGCACCCGGCATCGAGGTGCGGCCCATCGTCGACCTGACGACCAACGAGCATTTCTGCGAGGTGTTCCTTACCGACGTGCGGGTGCCGATCGACCACCTGGTCGGGGTCGAGGGGCAGGCGTTCACGCAAACGATGAGCCAGCTGGAGCACGAGCGCGGCGGCATCGACCGGCTGGTCTCCAACCGGGCGCTCTACGAACGGGCGCTGAAGGCGTGCGACCACACCGACCCCCGGGTCCGCCAGGAGATCGCCCGGCTCGAGACCGGCTACCGGCTGGGTCGGCTGCTCGTTTACCGCGAAGCGCTGGGCCAGGCCCCGAAGGGGTTCAGCGCGGCGACCAAGTGCTTCTGTACCGAGCACGAACAGCGAGTGGCCGACTTCGCCGCCCGCGCGCTGGGGGCGACGGCGACCGCCGACCCGGAGGTGTCGCGGGCCGTGGCCTACGCCCCCGGCTACACGATCATGGGTGGCACCTCGTCGGTGATGCGCAACATCCTCGGCGAGCGGGTGCTGGGATTACCCAGGGAACCGAAGGCCCGCTGACCTCCGAGATCGCACAACCGGCTTCGCCGCTTAGATGCGTGAGCCGTGGCCTTCCCAGTACTTGTCCTTCAGGAGGCGCTTCAGCAATTTGCCGGTGGGCAACCGGGGCAGCTCGTCGGTGAAGTCGACCGAGCGGGGGCACTTGATGTCGGCCAGGCGCTCGCGGCAGTACGCGATGAGCTCGGCGGCCCGTTCGTCGGAGGCCTCGACGCCGTCCATCAGGTGGACGACCGCCTTGACCTCCTCGCCGAAGTCCTCGTTGGGCACCCCGATCACGGCCACGTCGTACACGTCGGGATGCGACGCCAGCACGTTCTCGGCCTCCTGCGGGTACACGTTGACGCCCCCGGAGATGATCATGTTGCTCTGCCGGTCGGTCAGGTACAGGAATCCGTCCTCGTCCACCCGCCCGATGTCGCCGAGCGTGGACCAGCCCCGGTCGTGGTAGGCCTCGGCGGTCTTCGCCGGGTCGTTGTGGTACTCGAACTGGGGGCCGTCACCGAAGTAGACGACACCCTCCTCGCCGACCGGCAGCTCCTCGCCGTCGGGGCCGACGATGTGGATCACGCCGATCAACGGCTTGCCGACCGTGCCGGGGTGGCTCAGCCAGTCCTCGGCCGACGCCCAACAGAAGCCCGACCCCTCGGTTCCGGCGTAGTACTCGTTGACGATCGGGCCGACCCAGTCCATCATCGCCCGCTTGATGTCGGGCGGACAGGGCGCCGCGGCGTGGATCAGCGCCTGGAGGCTGGAGACGTCGTAGCGGTTGCGGACCTCCTCGGGAAGCTTGAGCAGCCTGACAAACATGGTGGGCACGAACTGTGCATGGGTCACGCCGTAGGTCTCGACCGCCGACAACAGCGCCTCGGGTTCGAAGCGATCCATCAGCACCACCGACGCCCCCAGCGCCAGGCTTTCCAGGCTCCACTTCAGCGGGGCGGCGTGGTACATCGGTGCGGGGGAGAGGTACACGCTGTCGGGGCTCATCCCCATGAGAAACTCGCCCAGGAGGGCCAAGCCCGCCGTGGTGCCCAGCGGCTCGCCGGACAGTGGGCGTTGCACTCCCTTGGGTCGGCCGGTGGTGCCGGAGGAGTACAACATGTCGGCGCCCTCGGTGGCGCCGGGGATCGGATCGCCCGACTGCTCGGCGGCCAGGGCCATCAGGTCGTCGGCGCCCTCCACCCCTCCCTCGTCCGGGCCGCCGACCCACATGAAGCGAACGTCGTCGTCGACCAGCTCGGCCAGCGACGGCATGAGCCGCGATCCCAGTGCGGGGGTGAGCACCACCACCTTGGAGCCCGAGTCGCCGATGATGAACGCCGCCTCCTCGGGGGTCAGGCGGGTGGAGATAAACGTGTAGTGCAGCCCGGCGTAGTGGGCGCCCCAAGCAACCTCGAGCACCTCGACGCGGTTCTCCATGCAGGCGGCCACGTGGCCGCCGGGCTCCAGTCCGAGCGAGGCGAAGGTGCGCGCCAGCCGGTTGGCCGTGGCGTCGAGTTCGCCGAAGGTGACCTGTTCGCCGGAACCGGCCATGGTGATCGCCGCCCGGTCCGGGGTCGCCTCGGCGTGGACACCTGGGAAACGCAGTTGGCTCATGGAACTCCTTCGAGTGGGCGATCGACCGGTCCGCTGGAACCTAGCGGAGGCGGCGACCGCTAGGTTCGCCCGGGTGGCGCTCCCGTTTGACGACCCCGCGTGGGACACCTTCGGGTTGCTGAAGGAGGCCTACCTCGCCCTCGACGTTGCACTGGCCGAGGCGATGGGGCGGGTCACCGAGGTCGACCGGTCGATCCTCGACCTGTTGATCCGGGTGGCCCGAAGCCCGGACGCTACGGCACGACCGACCGACCTGGCGCGAGACCTGTCGCTCGTTCCCAGCCACATCACGCGGTGCCTGGACGAGGCCGAGCGGCGGGGCCTCGTCACGAGGACGCCCCATCCCGGCGACCGCCGTTCGAAGCTGGTCGTGTTGGCGCCGGAGGGCGAATCGCTGCTGCGCCGGCTGGAACCGGCTTTGGCCGAGGTGCAGCGACGGCTGATTCACGGGCTGCTCGAGGAGGACGAGGTGGCAACCCTGGAGAACCTGGTGCGCCGCCTTCGCGACGCCGCCCGGGCACGGGAATAACCCCACCCGGGAGTTGTTCTATTCGGAAGTATCCAGAGGAACCGGCACCACCCGGACGAACCAGCAAGGGAGCCCCGATGAGCACCGCAGCGGCGTCGTCGACGCCGACCACGAACACGAACACGAACACGAACACCAACGCCTCGACCGCCTCCGGTGACGGCCCGATCCTGGAGCGGTTTCCCCTGGGCAACCAGTGGCCCACGATCGACCCGTTCCTGTTCGTCGCCCATCATCGCGACGCCTACCCGGCGGGCACGGAGGCGATGGGGCCCGACGCACCGCTCGACGGTCGCGAGCTCGGCGCCGACTTCGCCGACGTCGACGGCTGGAACATGTACCACGGGTCGACGGTGCCCGGGTTTCCGCAGCACCCCCACCGCGGCTTCGAGACGATCACCTACGTGCGCCGCGGGCTGATCGATCATGCGGACTCCCTCGGTGCCGCCGCCCGGTTCGGGCACGGCGACATGCAGTGGGTGACCGCCGGCAACGGCATCGTGCACTCCGAGATGTTCCCCCTGCTGAACCGGGACGGACCCAATCCGCTGGAGCTGTTTCAGATCTGGTTGAACCTGCCCGCCGCCGACAAGACGGCCGACCCCGCGTTCACGATGTACTGGAACGACTCGCTGCCGGTGATCGAGCACACCGACGACCGGGGCGCCACCGCCTCGGTGCGGGTGATCGTCGGCGGGCTTGGCGGCCACGAGCCGCCCGCCCCGCCGCCGGACTCGTGGGCGGCCAAGGACTCCGACGTCGCCATCTGGCACGTGCGCCTGGAGGGCGGCGCGTCGTGGGAGCTGCCGGCAGCAGGCCGGGCCGACACCCGTCGCATGGTGTACGCCTTCGAGGGCGACCACGTCGGGCTGAACGGCAGCCGGCTCGCCGCCGGGAACGGGGCGCTGGTCGACAGCACCTCGCCGGTGGAGTTGACCGGGGGACCCGACGGCGTGGAGCTGCTGGTGATGCAGGGCCGACCGATCGCCGAGCCGGTGGCACGGTACGGCCCGTTCGTGATGAACACCCGGGCCGAGATCGCCCAGGCCTTCGACGACTACCGGGCCACCGGGTTCGGCGGGTGGCCGTGGACGGCCGACGATCCGGTTCACGGCACCGCGCCCAAGCGCTTCGCCCGCCACCCGGACGGACGGACCGAGAGCCCCACGGTCGACGCGTAGGGTCGCCCACGTGAGCGACCACGACGAACCACGCCAACGCGAGCGGCTGCTGAGCCTGCGCACCGTCCCCCTGCCCGACCCGGAGGAGGACTTCACGGCCGACCCGGCGGAGCTGTTCTTCGACCTCACGTTCGTCTTTGCGTTCTCCCGCCTGGTCCACCTGTTGGTGCACGATCCAACCTGGGAGGGCGTCGGCACGTTTGTGTTGCTGTTTGCGATGATCTGGCTGCCCTGGCAACAGTTCACCTGGTCGGCCAACGCGGTGCCGGGCAACAGCCGTCCCGTCCGGCTGTTGTTCATGGTGGCCACCGTCGCCAGCATCCCGATGGCGGCGTCGGTCACCTCCGCGCTCGAGGGCGGCGGTCCGGTGTTCGTGGCCATGCTGTCGGTCATCCTGGCGATTGCCCTGTTCACGATGATCGCCGGCACGCCACCCGGGTCGGAGCTGCGGGCCTCCATCCTCGGTTACTCCGTTCCCAACTGGGTGGCGATCGCCCTGATGGCGGCGGGAGCCTTCGCCGACGGCGGCGTGCGGGTGGGCCTGTGGATCGCGGCGATCGCAGTGGTGCTGATCGGCACGATCAGGGCGGGATCCGACGCCTGGCTGATCCGCCCGGGCCACTTCGCCGAGCGCCACGGACTGCTGATCATCGTGGCCCTCGGCGAGGTGATCGTGGCGATCGGACTGCCCGTGGTCGAGTTGCTCGGCGACGGCGCGGGCCTGTCCGGGGAGGCCATCGGTGCGCTGGTGGCGGCGGGGTGCTTTGCCGTGTTGCTGTGGTGGAGCTACTTCGACCGGATCAACCCGGCCCTGGAGCATCGCCACCGCGAGATCGACGACGGCACGGCGTCGGGCCGCTACGCCCGAGACGTCTACACGTGGTGGCATTTCCCGATCATCGGCGGGCTGATCGTGGCGGCGGCCGCGCTGGAGGAGATCACGCTGCATCCGTCGGCCCCGCTACCGGCCGCCTTTCGGTGGATGATGTTCGTCGGGCTCGGCGGCTACCTGGTCGCCTCGGTCGGAGCCATCGTGCGTGCGTTCCGGAGCGTTCCGCTGGAACGGTTGGTCGCCACGGTGATCCTCGGCGCATTGTTGGCGTTTGGCGGCGGTCTCGACGGTCTGCTGCTGCTCATTGCGGTGGACGTCGTGCTCGTGGCGACGCTGGTCGGCGAGCACTTCCGGGTGGAGGTCCGCCACCGCACGTCCGGCCCCGACGCCGGGTGACCACCGCGGTTGCCGCCGCGACGGCTCCCGTCAGTCGCTGAATTGCGGCGGCCGGTCCTCGCGACGCGCCCGGGTGGCCTCCTCGAAGTTCTGGGTGGTCATCCGCACGAAGAGCTGGGTGTGGCTCTCCAGCTCGATGGCGGCCCGCAGGCTGGCGGTCTCCAACCCCGCCCACATCATCCGCTTGGTGAGGGCGACGCCCTGGGCGCTCCAGCCGTTGATCTGATCGGCGAGGTCGAGCGCCTCGCTCAGCAGCGCATCGTCGGGCACCACCCGCGAGACCAGGCCCATCGCCGCCGCCTCGTCGGCGTCGACGTCGCGGCCGGACAACATGATTTCAAAGGCGCGCGACGATCCGATCGCCCTCGGCAGCAGGAAGCTGAGCCCCAGCTCGGTGGCGGTCAGGCCGTTGTTGATGCCCGCGGCCCGGAAGTAGGCCGACTGCGACGCCAGCCGAATGTCGGCGCCCAGGGTGAGGCAGAAGCCACCGCCGATCGCGGCGCCGTTGATGGCGCAGATCACCGGCTGGGGCATCCGCTGCATCGCCGGCACCAGGTCGGCCAGCAACGACATCGCCCGGGTGGCGATGCGGCTCATGCTGAGCCCGTCGATGTTCGGCGGCGGTTCGGAATGCCCGGTGTCGGCACCCGAGCAGAACCCCCGACCGGTGCCGGTGAGCACCACGCAGGTGGTGTCGTTGTCCTCGGCCACCTCGGCGAAGGACGCATGGAGCGGGGCCATCTGCTCGAAGCTCATCGAGTTCATGCGCTCGGGACGGTTGAGGGTGATGACCGTGGTGTGGGGCCGGGGCTTGTCGATGAGGACGAACGGTTCCTGCCGGCCGTCGGTCGTGTCGACGTCGTGTGCGGTGGTTGGGTTCCCGTTCTGCGACTCGTCCATTCCGACACTGTGCCAGATCGCCGCGGTCGCGGGCCGGGCCGGTAGGTTGCCGCCATGACCGCCACCGGTACCGAACCTCCCGCCGACGCGTTGCCCGAAGGGCCCTGGGCGGCCCACACCGAGCTGGACGTGCTCGGGGTGTGCGGCCCGGATGCGGTGGCGTACCTGCAGGGTCAGCTCAGCCAGGACGTGGCGGCCATGGCCGTCGGTGCCTGGACGCAGGCGCTGCTGCTGGAGCCGCAGGGCAAGATGTGTGCCTGGTTGCGGGTGCACCGCGCCGCCGGCGACCGAGTCGAGCTGGTGGTGGACGCCGGGTTCGGGCAGGCGGTCGAGCAGCGGCTTCGCCGGTTCTGGCTGCGGACCAAGGCCGAACTGACCCTTCGGGAGTCGGTGCCCACGCTGGCGGTGCGCGATCGACCCGCCGACCCCCCGACCCCCTCCCTGGAGGTCGACTCGGACGGGCTCGTCGCCCCGGTCGGCTGGCCCGGCCACGGGGGGATCGACCTCATCGGCGACGTCCCGCCACCCGAGGGCGTACAGATCCTCGAGGGCGATGCCGGACAACAGGCGTTGACCCTGGCCCGTGTGGCCGCCGGGGTCCCGGCGATGGGCGCCGAGATCGGCCCGGACACGATCCCCGCGGCGGCCGGCATCGTCGACGCCTCGGTCAGCTTCACCAAGGGTTGTTACACCGGCCAGGAGCTGGTGGCCCGCATCGACAGCCGGGGCAACAAGACCCCGAGCCGCCTGGTGAGGCTGGCGGGGACCGGCCCGGCCCCGGCGCCCGGCACGCCGCTGAGTGTCGAGGGCACCGAGCGGGCCTCGGTGACCACCGCGGTGGCGTCGGCTGCGGCGCCGTCGGAGGCGTGGCTGGGCCTGGGCTACCTGCATCGAAGCGTCGACACCCCGGCGCAGCTGTCGCTCCCCGGCGGCGCCGCGGTGACGGCCGAAGCGACGTCCGCCCTGGAGTGATCCGGAGCGGGGCCCGGCTCCGAAAACCGGGCGATGCAGCACTCAACGATCGTGATCGGCGCAGGAATCGGTGGCCTGTCGGCCGCCTGGACCTTGCGGGACGACCCCGACCTGCTCGTGCTCGACGGCGGCGACCACGTCGGTGGGCACAGCGACACCGCCGAGGTCCGCCCGGACGGGCCCGAGGGGCCGGCGGTGGCGGTGGACACCGGGTTCATCGTTCACAACGACCTCACCTACCCCAACCTGCTGGCCCTCTTCGAGCACCTGGGGGTGGAGCGGGCACCCAGCGACATGTCCTTCGCCTTCACGCAGGCCACCGAGGGACCACGCGGTGTTGCCGAATACTCCGGATCGCTACGGGGTCTCCTGGGGCGCGGCGGCTGGCGTCGGCGAAGCCACTGGCGGCTGACCGCGGACATCGTCGCCTTCGGCAAGGTGGCGGCCGAGTCGTCGGTGGCCGACTCCGACGAGACGCTGGCCGAGTTGGCCACCCGGTTCTCCCCGGAGTTTCGAGACCGCTACCTGTATCCGATGGCGGCGGCGATCTGGTCGTCGCCCGACGTCGACGTCGCCGCCATGCCGGCGTCGTCGCTGATCGTGCTCTTTCACCAGCACGGCCTGTTTCGCCTGCGGGGACGCCCCGCTGGTCGACCTTGGCAGGCGGCAGCCGCAGCTACGTCGACGCCCTGGTGGCGTCGCTGGCCGGTGAGGTTCGCCACGGTGTCGCGGTTCGCAGCGTCACCCGGTTGGGCGACCGGGTGGTGGTCACCGACGCCGACGGCCACGGCTGGACGGCGGACCGGGTGGTGTTGGCCACCCACGCCGACACCTCGCTGGCGCTGTTGGGCGACGGTGCCACCGAGGCGGAACGACGCGTGCTCGGTCGCTTCCGATTCAGCCCGAACGTCGCCTACCTGCACACCGATCCGACGTGGATGCCTCGGGACCGGGCCCACTGGTCGGCCTGGAACGTGGCGGGCACGCCGTCGGACGAGGTCACGGTCACCTACTGGATGAACCGGCTGCAGCCGCTCAACTGCGACACCGACCTGTTCGTCACGCTCAACCCGCCCCGGCGGCCCGACGGCGTGCTGCGGCGGCGCGACTACACCCACCCGGTGATGTCGGCCGACTCGGCCTCCGCCCAACGCGAGCTCCCGGCCATCCAGGGCGAGGGTGGGATCTGGCACTGCGGCGCCTGGACGGGCTACGGGTTCCACGAGGACGGCGCCGAGTCGGGCCTGGCGGTGGGCCGCGCCCTCGGCGGCGACGTGCCCTGGGCGTTGGCGCGCCGAGCCGATCGGCCGGCGTCGATGATCGTCGGAGCCGAACGGGTGCGGGAGCTGTTGTGAGTCGGCCCGACCGCTCCCGGGCGCTCGCCTCGGCCTGGTACGTGGGCCGCGTCGGCCACACCCGCCACGCGCCGGAGCCGCACCGCTTCGACTACTCGATGATGATGGGCCTCTTCGATCTGGACGAGTTGGACCTGTTGGACCGCTCGGTCCGGGGATTCGGGGTGGATCGCCGGTCCGCCGTGGGCTTCCGCACCGCCGATCACGGCCCTGCCGACGGATCCCCGCTTCGTCCGTGGGCGGCCGACCGGCTCGCCGATGCCGGGCTCGACCCCGCCGGTGCAGACGGTCCGATCCGTCTGCTCTGCATGCCCCGAACGCTGGGGTACGGCTTCGACCCGATCACCGTGTGGTTCCTGCACGACGAGGGCGGCCGGCCCAGCGCGCTGATCCACGAGGTTCGCAACACCTTCGGCCATCGGCACAGCTACGTGGCGCCCGTCGACGACCCGGGTCGCCCGCTGTGGCGGCAGCGCGTCGAGAAGACGATGCACGTGTCGCCGTTCTTCGACCGGGACGGCTGGTACGACTTCACGGTGCGGCCGCCCACGGCCGACGCCGGATCGACCACGTCGGTACGCATCGACTACTCGAACGGCGACGGGCCCCAACTCACGGCGTCGTTTGTGGGCGAGCGTCGCCCCTTCACCACCGCCGGGATGCTTGGGGCCGTGGCGCACAGCCCGGCGGTTGCCCAGAAGGCGATCGTTGGCATCCACGTCGAGGCGCTGAAGCTGTGGCGCAAGCGCCTCCGATACCGCAGCGTCCCCCGGCCGCCCGACCGTCCGGCCACCGCCGGAAGCGGCTCCGGCACCCCCGGGTGCCCGGTTACGACCGACCGACCCTCAACCCTCCACCAGAACCGAATCCCGGAAGGACTCCCACGATGAGCACCCCGCCCCCCAACGCCGCCGGCCGACTCTCCGCCCGCCTCTCGTCCGGTCTCGGCCGGGCCGTGGCCGACCGGGTCAGCAGCGGCACGCTGCACCTGGAGACCCCCGACGGCAGGCGAACCTCGCACCGAGGCCACGCGGCGGGCCCCGAGGTCACGCTGAGGGCCCACGATGCGGGCCTGGCCCGTCGTCTGGTCGGCGAGGGTGCCGCCGGGTTGGGCGCCGGGTACGTCGACGGGTGGTGGGACACCGACGACCTGCCGGGGTTTCTGAAGCTGGCTGCGGCCTCGCTGGACGACGCCAACGCCGGTCAGGTGGGCGGCTCGCTCGCCCGGGCCGCCTCGTCGATCTGGGACCGCCGCCCGCGGCGGCGAAGCGGCGCGGTCGACGCGATGGCCGACCACTACAACCTGGGCAACCGCTTCTACGAGCAGTGGCTGGACCCGTCGGTGACCTACTCCTCGGGCTACTACGACGGCACCGACGACCTGGCCGAGGCACAGCGGGCCAAGTACGACCGGGTACTCCACCGGGCCGGCATCGGACCCGACTCCCACGTGCTGGAGATCGGCTGCGGGTGGGGCGGGTTCGCCGAGGCCGCCACCGGCGCCGGCGCACGGGTCACCGGGGTGACGATCGCCCAGGAGCAGTTGGACTACGCCGAGAAGCGGGCGGCGGAGGGCGGCTGGACCCACGACAGCCATTTCCGGCTTCTGGACTTCGCCGACGTCGAGGGCACCTACGACGCGATCGTGTCGATCGAGATGATCGAGTCGGTCGACCACGATCGCTGGCCCGAGCTCTTCGACACCGTGGCGCGCTGCCTCAAGCCGGGCGGACGGGCGACCTTTCAGATCATCACGATCGACGACCGGGTGTGGGACACCTACCGGGGGCGCAACGACTTCATCCGTGAGTACATCTTTCCCGGCGGCCGCCTGCCCGCCCCCAAGGTGGTCTCGGAGCTGTCCCGGGCGTCCGGACTGGCCACGGTCGACGTGCTGGACTTCGGTGGCTCCTACGCCCGCACGCTGGCCGACTGGTCCGATCGTTTCGAGGCCGCCTGGCCGGCGATCGAGGCGATGGGGTTCGACGAGCGCTTCCGGCGCATGTGGCGGTACTACCTGGCGTACTGCCAGGCCGGATTCGAGCTGGGCCGCATCTCGGTGCAGCAGTGGACCTGGGAGCTCGCCGAATAGGGGCCGCCCGGAGTGTCGTCGATGCGCGCCGGTCAGCCGGTGACCTCGAGGATGAACCGGTTCCGGGGTCCCCCGGTGGCAAACCACGTCCGTCCCACCTGCTCCACGCCCAACTGCACCGTGTATCGCCCGGGGCGCAGCGGGGCCAACGTGGTGTCGATCGCCACCAACTCCACGTCGACGACGGCCGTGTCGCCCGGCAGCATCCAGTGCGGCAGCTCCCCGCCCGTGGCCGCACCTCCGGGTCCGCCGGGTTCGGTGGGCGTCACCCGCGCCAGCACCCTGACTCGGTCCTCGGGCTCGTAGGAGGCCAGATCCGGCCAGGGTGCATCAGCGCCGGTGTGTTGCACCAGCACCGAGGTGTGCACGCGGCCACCCGGAGCCACGCGGAGCACCTCCGGCCGATCGACCGGGACCATCCGCACCGAACGGGCGGCGTCGGGGAGAGCAGCGGGAAATCCTGCAGGAAGCAGCGCCCCCCGGGCGTCGAGGCGTTGTTGTGCCGGGCCGGTTCGCACCCACAGCGCCAACCCGTCCGGGCTGCCCTCGAAGGGATAGAAGGCGCCTTGATCGAGGACCGCCACCCGGTCCCCGGCGGCGCGCCGGGCCGGATCGGTCAGCCGGGCGATCGAGAACTCGCACTCGGGCTCCTCGGTGGCGGCGTCGTAGCTTCGGATCTCGACGTTGGGCAACGCCCAGCCGTAGGACAGGTTGGCCCGCCCCTCCACCGCCGTCCCGTCGATGCAGAGCTCGTCGATTCCGAGCCGCGTGATCGTCGCCACGGGATGCCACTCGGCGTAGACGTCACGGGCGAAGTCGGCCGTGTTCGGCGTGGCACCCAGCGCCAGCGCGCCGCGACCAGAGCACCCCAGCCGATCCCCGCCACCGCACGCCGGGGCCGACCGGCGGCGAGCGGCGGACGGCAACGACGAGCGCTGAGATGGCCAGGCCGGTCGCCGTGGCGACGAGCGTGGCGCGACCAAGCAGGGACTCGGGTTGGTCGCCGATGAACCAGGTGATCGCCGGCACGGCGAACGGGCAAAGCGGTCGCCGAGCACCGACGGGTCGCGCAGCGCAATGATCGCAACGCCGAGCAGGCCGGTGGTCACCACGGATGCACCCATCACCCGGACCAGGCGCGGAAGCGCACCACGTCGAGGATCGCTGCGACGGCCACGGCGATCCACACCGGGGTGAAGGAGTCGTTGTGGCGGCCGTACGTAGTGGTCGGCGCGGAACTGGTTCTGGGCGAAAAAGACGACCGAGGTGGCGAAGACGACTGCAGCGGCCCCGAGGAACGCCAGCAGCACCCCCGGGCGTCGCCGGGCACGGCGGACGCTCCCGGCCTCCGGCGCGACGGGCGACCAGCGCCGCCCCCACCAGGGCGAGGCCGCCGAGCCGACGGCGAGGTACCAGGCCTGACCGACGGCGGTCGCGATCAGGTTGCGCAGCCCTGAGGACGACGTGACCAGGTCAAGCCAGGTGGAAGGACCGCCCTCCATCCGCTCGACTCCGTCCCAGCGGCGGTCGATCAGCGCCCGGTTGAGGGTGGTCACCGCGGCGACCCCGGCCACCAGCAGCACCGAGTTGATCGCGGCAACCCGCCGGTCGAGGTGTCCCCGAAGCCCGGCCCACCCCAACGCGACCAGCGACAGGACGGCGACCGCGCTGAATCGTGGGTGGGCCGCCAGGAGCACGACCACCGCCGGTCCCGCCAGGACCCGTTGCCACACCGGGCGCGCGGTGTCGGCGGCGGCCTGTGCGGCCAGGAGCGCGACCGGAACCATCGGGAGCACCAGGTTCTCGGCGATGGCCGACTGCCCGCTTGCCAGTGCCGCCGGCGCCAGCGCACCGACGAACGCGCCGGCCACGGCGATCCGGGCCGGCGCCGACAACAGGCGACGCAGGGTGACGGCCAAACCCGGGAAGAGACAGGCGAGCAGCGCCGCATTGACCAGCCGAACCACCATCCACTGGCCCGACGCCGAACCGACGACGGCAAAGGCCGGGGCGAGCAGCACGGAATAGCCGGCGGAGTAGAACGGAGCGAAGGGCATCTGCCAGCCGGCACCTCCGGCCAGCGCCCTGGCGTTGCCCAGATAGCCGATCTCGTCGAAGACGACCGTCGGCGCGGGGATGCGTGCGGAAAGCAGCAGGTGCGCGCCAAAGATCAGGACCCACCCACCGGCAAGCATCCTCCGGTAGGCGCTGGAGCGCAGGGACTGATCGACGTCGCCGACGCTAACCGCGATGGCGGTGTGGGCCGAGGATCGACGGGGCCCGGAAGGCCGCTGGTTCGGGTGGTTCGGAGGGTCGCTGTGGCAGAGTGAGCCGGTGGTCGACCCCGAGATCCCGCAGCCGCCGGCGAACGCAGTACCCGAACCGCCTGGGCGGCTCTACCGCGCCGAGGATCTCTTTGGTGGCTGGGAGCCCGACCGGCCGGCCTCGGCGGGGGAGACGTTCGACTTCGTCGAGTACGCACGTGCCCGGGTGCAGGGCCTGCGGATGCCGGCGGATCGGGAGGTGGCGGCCGCCCGCGCCCGCCACGACACCGCCGTGTCGTGGGAGCTCTACGAGGCACTGACGGGCCGGCGGGTGGTGGCGATCATGGGCGGGCATTCGATGGCCCGGAACCACCCGGGCTATCGGCTGGTGGCCGAGCTGGCCCACGCCCTGTCCAGCAAGGACTTCCTGCTGCTCAGCGGTGGGGGACCGGGCGCGATGGAGGCCACCCACCTGGGGGCGCGCTGCGCAGGGTCGAAGCTGGAGTTGAGCGAGGCATTGACGATGATGGGAGCCGACACACCGCCGGCCGCGCCGGGGGAGGCGCCGGACGATCGGCTGGTCTTCCCGTTCCACTCGGCCGACGAGCTCTTCGACGCCGACGGCGGGACGATCGCCGAGGAGGTCGCACGCCTGCACGCCTGGCAGGCGCCGGCGTTTGCGGTGGCCGAGGCGAGCGCCGACGACGCCGGCGAGTCGATCGGGGTTCCCACGTGGATGTACGGCCACGAGCCGCCCACCCCGCTGGCGACGATGCAGGCCAAGTACTTCGACAACTCGATTCGCGAGGACGGCCTGTTGGCGCTGGCGACCGCCGGGGTGGTGTTTGCGCCCGGTCGCGCCGGCACGTTGCAGGAAATCTTCCAGGACGCTGCGCAGAACGCCTACCGCACCGTCGCCAACCGGTTCAGCCCGATGGTGTTTCTCGACCTCGACGAGTACTGGACGGTGCACTTCGGTGTCCGCCAAGTGCTCGAGCGGCTTTTCGACGACGCCGAGGAACGGCACCTGCACTGGGTGGACACGGTGGCCGACGCGGTCGCCGCCCTGGGCTGAGCGCCGGCTCAGGCGGCGAGGTCGCGGCTGGTGCGCACCACCAACAGCCAGGTGAGCACCCCGGACAGCGCCACCAGCGTGAGGGCCGCCACTCCGGCCTCGGGGATGAAGCTCTCCTCGTAGCGCGACCAGATGCGGGTGGCCAGCGTCGTGAACCCGGTGGGCGCCAGGAGCAGGGTGACCGGCAGCTCCTTCATCGTCGACAACATGACCAGCCCGGCGCCGGCCGCCAGGCCGGGGACCATCAACGGCAGCTCGACCCGGCCGAGGCGTCGAAGCCGCGACGCGCCCAGCATGCGGGCCGACTCGACCAGTCGGAGCGGCGCCGTGGCGACGGCGGCGTGGGAGGCCCGAACCGCCTGGGCGCCGAAGTGCACGACGTAGGCGCCGATCAGCAGCGGAAACGTCTGGTACAGCGAGGCGCCCAGGTCGGTGGCCAACGTCCAGGAGATCAACGACAGGGCGATCACGATCCCCGGCAGGGCGAACCCTGCGGTGATCACCGACTGGGCGAGCTCGCCGACCCTCGACCGGTGACGTCCAACCGCCAGCGCCACCGGCAACACGACGGCCACCGCCACGAGCGCCGCTCCCAGCGACGCGGCGGCGGTGTTGAACGACGCGCTCAACAGGTCGGGCACGTCGACGGCCAGGGAGCTGCGCCCGGTGGCCCGGACCCCGCGGATCACCCACGAGATCAACACGGCGCACGGCACCACCAGGGTGAGCGCAACCGTCGTTGCGGCGGCGAGGAGGGCCACCGGACGCCAGGGGCCGAGGGGGACCAGCGGGGGTGGCCCGGACCGGCGGATGGGCACGTCGCCTCGTCGGGCCACCGCGCGTTCGGCCGCGACGACGCCGAGGGCCACCACCCCGAGTAGGAGGGACAGGGCAAGGGACAGCGGTTGGTCGATCAGCCGGTTGGCGTAGATCACCCGGGTGAGGGTGTCGACCCGCAGCAGCACGACGGCACCGAACTCGCTGACCACGTAGAGGAACACCAGCAGCGCGCCTGCCCCGATGGCCGAGGCCGCCTGGGGCAGGACGAGGCGGGCAAACACCTGCCGTCGTGACCTGCCCAGCATCGTGCCGGCCTCCTCGACCGACGGGGGGAGGGCGGAGAACCGTGCAGCGACCGGCAGGTACACGTAGGGAGAGGTGAACAGCGTCAGCACCACCCATGCCCAGCCGAACCCCTCGGGGCGGGCGGGTGCCGTCCAGCCGAGCGGTTCGATGAGGTCGGTGAGCAGCCCCGACGGGCCGAGCGCGTCGACGAGCGCGCCGGCCGCCACGAAGGACGGCAGTACGAGGGGGAGCGCAGCCAACGCGGCGAAGACCCGGCGGGCCGGCAGGTCGCAGCGGACGATCAGCCACGCCAGCGCCGTGCCCAGCGTTGCGGCCGAGGCGGTGACCGTCGAGGCCAGGGCGAGGGTGGTGCCCAGCGGGGCCAGCGCACGGTTGGAGCCCAGCACCGATCCAAATCGCCCGTCGGCGACCACCTCGACGACCAGGTAGACGATCGGCGCGGCAAACGCCACGCAGACCGCGATCGACCAGACGACCGCCGTGGGGGGAGTGGGGGACGGGCGGCGGACTCGAGGCCGCCGCCGCGTGACCGGGATCAACGGCGGTGGCCCTGGGGGAGCCTCATCCGGACCCGGCGACCATCGCTCATTGGAGGCCGGAGGCCTCGATCAGCCGTTGGGTGCCCTCGAGCCCGTCACCGAGCTCGTTGAGGTCGATTCTGGTCACCGGCAGTTCGTTGAGTGGCTGCAGCTGGTCGCTCAGCTCGATGCCCTCCACCAGGGGATACTCCTGGGTCTCCTCGGTGAAGTACTGCTGGGACTCATCCGACAGCAGGAACTCGGCCAGGCGTTGGGCGGCCTCGGGCTGGTCGGCGCCCTTGGTCACCCCGACGGACGTCGCCAGCAGCACCGAGCCGGGGTCGCCCTCGTCGAAGAGCACGTAGTCGACCTCGACGTCCGGGTCGGTCGCCTTTGCCCGAGCGATGTAGTAGTGGTTGACCAACCCCATCGGCACCTCGTTGTTGGCGATCGCCTCGACGATCGAGACGTTGTTCGGGAACGTCGGCGACCCGGCGTCAGCCATGGCGGTCAACCAGTCGCCGGTGGCCTCCTCCCCGGCCGAGGAGCGCATGAACGTGACGAAGTCCTGGAACGACCCGTTGGTCGGGGCGAGTGCCACGTCGCCCGCAAAGGCATCGTCGGTGAGATCGAACACCGACCCCGGGAGGTCGGCGGGGTCGACCAGATTGGGGTTGTAGGCCAACACCCGTGCCCGACCGGTGAGCCCCACCCAGGCGCCGTCGCCGTCACGATCCTCCTCGGGGACCCGGTCGAGGACCGCGTCGGGAAGCTTCTCGAGCTGTCCCTCGGCGGCGAGATAGCCGGTGGCGCCGGGACTCTGGGAGATGAACGCGTCGACGTCGCCGCGCCCGTCCTCGGAGGCGACCGACAGCGCCAGGTCGGCCGAGTCGCCGTAACGCGGGGCGACCGAGATGCCGGTCTCCTCGGAGAACCGTTCCAGCAGCGGGCCGACCAGCTCCTCGGAGCGGCCGGAATAGACGACGAGTTCGTCGGCGTCGTCACCGGAACAGGCGGGCAACATCAGCACCGCAGCGGACAGGACCAGGATCAGCGCACGCGCGCCGGAGCGACGACGGTTTGGGAAGGGGGCCATCGGCGCAAGGTACCCGACCCGGTTGGTTGAAGTAAAGCCGCCCTAACGGCCCCGTCGCCTCACGGATCGCCGGATTCAGAACTCGTCTTCGAGCGCGCTCAGCTGGTCGACCCGTCGCTGATGGCGTCCGCCCTCGAACTCGGTGGCGAGGAACGTGGCCACGATCTCCTCGGCCAGGCCGATTCCCACCACCCGGGCGCCCATCGAGAGGACGTTGGCGTCGTTGTGGGCCCGTGCCATCCGGGCGGTGTAGAGGTCGTTGCACAGCGCGGCCCGGACGCCGCGAACCTTGTTGGCCGCCAGCTGCTCGCCCTGGCCGCTGCCGCCGAGCACGATGCCGAGGTCGGCCTCGCCGTCGCGGACCGAACGACCGACCGCAGCGCAGAACTGCGGATAGTCGACGCTGTCGGTGGAGTCGGTGCCCAGGTCAGCCACGTCGTGGCCCTGGCCGCGAAGCAACTCGATGAGGTGGGCCTTCAGGTCGAAGCCGGCATGGTCGGATCCGATGGCGATGCGGGTCATCGACCCATCGTAGGGCCGTCGGGACGGGTCGCCTCAGCCGAGTGCCCGGGGCACCGCCAACGCCCGGAGCGCGGCGCCGGGATCGGGCGAGGTCACCAGGTGCTCGCCGACCAGCACCGCGTGGTAGCCCGCGTCGGCCAGGCGCCGTGCGTCGTCGGGACCGGTGACGCCCGACTCGGCCACGGCGACCACCCCGTCGGGAATCTCGGCGGCCACCCGAACCGCCCGGTCGGTGTCCACTCGGAAGGTGATGAGGTCGCGCTGGTTGACGCCGATCAACGAGGCCTCGGCCACCGACAGGGCGCGGGCGAGCTCGGTTTCGTCGTGCACCTCGATCAGCGCCGCCAGGCCGATTCGGGCGGCGAGGGCGGCGAACTCGGCCAGCTCGGCGTCGTCGAGGGCGGCGGCGATCAGCAGGACGACATCGGCGCCCATCAGGCGGGCGTCGCACACGTCGGCGGCCGACACGGTGAAGTCCTTGCGCAGGATCGGCCCGCCGAACGAGGTGCGGGCGGCCTGAAGGTCGGCCGCCGAGCCGCGGAAGAAGGCCTCGTCGGTCAACACCGACACCATGGCGGCCCCGGCGTCGGCGTAGCCCGCGGCCAGGTCGGCCGGGTCGAGATCGGCCCACAGGTCGCCCTTGGAGGGGCTGGCCCGCTTGACCTCGGCGATGACCGCCAGCCGGTCACCGGCGGTGAGCGCCGCCTCCGCCGGTACCGTCGGCCCCATCGAGGTCGCCCGCTCGATCAGGGCGTCGAGCGGGCGCCGGTCCTCGGCGGCCGCAGCCCGGTGCGCTGCGAGAATCTCGTCCAGATAGGTGGCCATGTCGAGTCCTTCGGGTTCCCGGGTGGGTTCAGCGCCCTGAGCCTGACTGCTCGGCGCGGGCCCCCGCCAACATGGCGAGCAGCGGCACCAGCAGGAAAGCGATGCCGGACAGAAATCCGAACACGACCGCCAGGCCCAACAGCCGGCCGTGATGGCCGACGAAGGCGGCCAACAACGTCAGCACGGCGGCGGCGCCCAGCCCGACCGGAATGAACTGGAGTACCGGGTGCACCGCGGTACCCGGCACGCCGACGTCGGACTCCTCTCGCCACCCCGTGTCGTCGTCGTCGGGGTGCAGCGGCCGGAAGGGTCGCTCCTGGCGTGGCGTGGCGGCGCCGCTTCGCCCCGCTGCGAAGCTGCGGTCGGAGCCGTCGGCCAGGCTGGAGTCGTAGTCGGATCGCCGGTCGTCGTCGGAGAGCACCGCCCAGGCGGCGTTCAGCTCGCGCATCCGAGCCTCCCGCGCCGCCCGCTCGGCCGCCGGGCCCACATCCGGGTGTGCCTGACGAACCTTGGCCAGGTAGGCGCGACGCATGGCGGGGGCGTCATCGGAGGCGCTGGCGCCGATCACGTCGTAGAGCGTCACCCCACGATCGTACCGGCCGTCCCGGTGGGCGCCCATGCGCCGGAGCGCCGTCGACGGGTGGGTTCGGCGGTAGCGTGCGTGCGTGTTCGTGAAGATCTGTGGGATCACCAACGAGGAGGACGCGCTGATGGCCGTGGCGCTCGGCGCCGACGCGCTGGGGTTTGTATTCGCCACGTCGTCGCGTCAGATCACGCCGGGGACGGCGGCCGACATCATCAAGCGGCTGCCACCCGACGTGTTGCCGGTTGGGGTGTTCCGGGACCAGGCCCCCGAGCGGGTGGTCGACCTGGCGCTTCGGGCCGGGTGCCGCGCCGTGCAGTTGCACGGGCACGAGACCCCGCAGATGGCCGACCGCATCCGTCCGCACTTCCCGGTGATGATCGTGGGCATGACGGCCGGGTCGTCGGCGTTGGAGCACTTCGACCGCTTCGGTGCCGATGCGCTGTTGCTCGACGGACACTCCCCGGGATCGGGGCAGGTGTTCGACTGGTCGCTCACCGAGGGAATGCCGTCGAACCGACGGGTGATCCTGGCCGGCGGCCTGACGCCCGACAACGTCGCCGACGGCGTGTCGATCGTCCGGCCCTGGGGAGTGGACGTGTCGACCGGCGTCGAATCCCGGCCCGGCGTGAAGGACCCGCGTCTGGTGCGGTCGTTCATCCATGCGGCGCGTGATGCCGACGACCCCGAGCGGCGCGCCGAGGGCCCGGGCCCGTTCGACTGGGACCTGGACTGACCCTTGGGCTCGTCCGGCTTGATTCCTGACACCCGAGCGACGGGGGGATCGGGGTGGTGACGAGGACGGAGCTGGCGCGCATGATCGACCACACGCTGCTCGCCCCGACCGCCTCGGACGGCGACGTGCGGGCACTGGTGCGCGAGGCGGTCGAGCTGGGGGTGGGCGCGGTGTGTGTCTCGCCGACCATGGTCCGTGTCGCCGCCAAGGCGATCACCTCCGAGGGCGCGGCCGCCGGGATCGCGGGCGGCAGCATCGTCGTGGCCTCGGTGGTGGGATTTCCGTCGGGCGCACACCGCCTGGCGATCAAGGTGGCCGAGGCCGGCACCGCGGTGGCCGACGGCGCCGCCGAGGTGGACCTGGTGGCCGACCTGGCGGCAGTGGTCGCCGGCAACGCCGACCCGGTGGCCGCCGAGGTGGAGGCGGTCCGGGCGGCGGTGGGGCCCGCCGTGACACTCAAGGTGATCCTGGAGAGCGCCGTCGTGCTCGCCGACGACGGAGGCGATCGGCGCCTGGCCGAGGCGTGCCGGGCGGCGGCGGACGCCGGGGCAGACCTGGTGAAGACCTCCACCGGCGTACATCCGGCCGGCGGGGCCACCACCGAGGCGGTGGCGATGATGGCCGCCGCGGTGGCGGGCAGGGGATCGACCACGGTGGGGGTCAAGGCCTCCGGGGGGATCCGTTCCGCCGACGTTGCGATCGCCATGGTCGAGGCCGGAGCCACCCGTCTCGGTGCCTCGGCCTCCCGGGCGATACTCGACGGGCTTCCCGCCGATCCGTCGGGAGCACCTCGGGCACCCGCACGAAGCGACCCCGGGCCGGGCACAGGAACGAGCGAGGAGCCGTCATGACCGAGCGACTGTTGGTGATCGGCGGCGACGCGGCCGGAATGGCCGCCGCCTCCAAGGCACGGCGCATGAAGCCGGAGCTGGAGGTGGTCGCCTTCGAACGGGGTGATCACACCAGTTTCGCCGCCTGCGGAATCCCGTACGTGCTCGGCGGGGACATCGATTCGATCGAGGACCTGGTCGCCCGAAGCCCGGCGGAGCACGCCGCACACGGCATCGAGGTGATGATGCGGACCGAAGTGGTGGAGGTCGACACCGACGGTGCTCGCGTCAGGGTTCGAGAGCGCGACACCGGTACCGAACGCTGGGAGGGCTACGACCAGCTGATGATCGGCACCGGCGCCACCCCGATCCGCCCGTCGATCGACGGCATCGACGCTCCCCACGTGCACGGGGTGCAGCACCTGGACGCGGTCCCGCCGTTGCTCGAACAGGCCCAACGGGCCGGGGGACGCAACGTGGTCCTGATCGGGGCCGGATACATCGGGGTCGAGCTGGCCGAGGCGTTCGCCAAGCGGGGTGCCAACGTGACGATGTTGGAGGCGGGCGCCCACGCAATCGGCCGGCTCCCCGCGGAGTTGGCCGAGGACCTCCACGAGGGGATCGACCGGATCGGGGTGAACCTGCGGACCGACGAGGCGGTCACCGCGATCGAGTCCGACCGGGTGATCACCGACGACGGCGCCCATCCGGCCGATCTGGTCGTGCTCGGCCTGGGGGTCTCGCCCAACACCGGCCTGGTGGGGGACGCGGGGCTGGAACTGGGTCCCCGTGGCGGGATCGTCACCGACGACCATCAGCGCACGAGCGCACCCGGGGTGTACGCGGCGGGCGACTGCTGTGTGGCCCGTCACCGCATCTCGGGCGCGTTGGCCTACGTGCCGCTGGGCACGACCGCCAACCGGCAGGGTCGGGTGGCCGGCATCAACCTCGGGGGCGGCGACGCCACCTTTCCGGGCATCCTCGGCACCGCGGTGCTCAAGCTGTGCGGGCTGGAGATCTCGATGACCGGCCTGAACCTGACCGAGGCGCTCGACGCCGGGTTCGACGCGGTGGCCAACACGATCACGTCGACGACCACCGCCGGGTACTATCCGGCCGCCGAGCGGATGCGGGTCAACATGGTGGCCGAGCGGGGGACCGGGCGGCTGCTGGGCTGCTTCATCGTCGGAGGAGCCGGGGCCGCCAAGCGCATCGACACTGCGGCAACCGCCCTGTGGAACGAGATGACGGCCGAGGCGCTGGCCGAGGTGGATCTCAGCTATGCGCCGCCGTTCTCGCCGGTGTGGGATCCGATCTCGGTGGCCGCCCGTCAGGTGGCCGAGGCGACCTGACGGGCGGGTCGGTTCAGCCGTCGGTGAGACTCGCTCGGAGGGCCACCTTGTCGACCTTGCCGGTGGCGTTGTGCGGCAGCGCGTCGACCACCTCGAAGCGCCTGGGCACCTTGAACGGCGCCAGGGACGCCCGGACGTGGGTCTGGATGGCGTCCGGATCGATCCGGTGGCCGGGCCGGGCCACGACGACGGCGGTGACCACCTCGCCCCAGCGTTCGTCGGGTGTCCCGACGACGGCCACCGACCTCACCGCCGGATGGGCGGACACGACCAGCTCCACCTCGCGGGCCGACACGTTTTCGCCACCCGAGATCACCAGGTCCTTCAAGCGGTCGGTGACCCACAGGCGTCCGTCGGCGTCGAGGCGACCGAGGTCGCCGGTGCGCAGCCACCCGTCGGCGCCGAAGGTCTCCGCGGTCGCCTCGGGCCGGTTCCAGTACCCCGCCGCCACCTGGGGCCCGGCCAGCTCGATCTGACCGACGTCGCCGGCGGGGACCTCCTCGGTCCGTTCGGGCCGCTCGCCGGGGATCGGCGTGATCCGCACCCGGGTGAGCGGCCCGGGAAAGCCGGCCGAGGCCAGCAACCGGGGCTCGCCGCCGAGCGCGTGTCGGTGGCCGTCGGCATCGAGGAACACGGCGTTGCCCGACGCCTCGGTCATGCCGTAGCCGCCGGAGAATTCGGCGCCGAGCCGCTGCGACGCCTCGGTGAGCAGCTCGGGGGTGATCGCGGAGGCGCCGTAGCCGATGGCCCGGAGGGTCCCCGGCTGAACGGAGGCGGTGACCGGGTCCTCGAGCAGCATGGCCACCATCGTGGGGGCAAGGCTGGCCATCGTGGCCCCCCACCGTTGCACCTGCTCCCACAGCAGCGTCGGCTCGAAGCGTTCGGTGAGCACGACCGGGCGGCGCGCCAGGTGCAGCGCCAGGAGGTTGTGGGCCGACACGTGGCAGAGCGGAAACGGGTACAGGTAGGTGTCGGCGTTGCCCACCGGCCGCCCGAACAACGCGGTGGTGGCGCCGGCGAGGAGCGAGGCGTGGCTGAGCACGACCCCCTTGGGGGTGCCGGTGGTGCCCGACGTGTGGATCACCCAGGCCGGGTCGTCCGGCGACCGCCGTCCGGCCTCCGAGGCCGCCGCCTCTCCGGCCTCTGCAGCCTCCGCCGCCGGCGAGTCGTCGAGCAGCTCGTCGATCTCCCACAGCGGTCGCCGCAGCGGGGTCGAGCCCCGCTCGGCCAGGCGGGCGATCACCGGGTCGACCAGGTCGTCGGTGCCGATGACCGCGGCGACGTCGACGTCGTCGAGCACGGCGGCGAGCTCCGCCGGGTGAAGGCGCCAGTTCGGCAGCGACAGCACCCGCCCGGCCCGGGGCACGGCGCTGAGGGCCAGTGCGACGGTGGGATGGTTGGTCGCCAGCACGGCGACGCGACCTCCGGGCTCGACGATCGCGGCGACCCGGGCGGCCAGCGCCAACGACGCACGGTTCCACTCGACGAAGTTCCAGGCGGTGCGGCCGAACGCCAGCGCCGTCGTGTGCGGGGCATGGCGCGCCGCTGCGTCGAGTTCGTCGCCCAGCAGCACGGCCGACTACTCCGCCGGTCCGGCGGGGCGGGAGTGGTCCCAGTCGGCCAACAGGGTGCGCAGCCCGGTCAGCAGGCTGAGCGGCTGGTCGAGCATCATGTGGTGGCCGGCCTGCGGGATCTCCACCACGGGTGCCCGGCGGCCGAGGCGCTCGTACATGTAGGCGCCGATGTCGGGGGTGACCAACCCGTCCTCGGCCCGGAACAGCGCCACCCGACAGCCCACCTGGTCGAGGAGGTCTCGGGTGGCCGAGCGGGGTGGCACGAAGATCTCCGGGTCGAACTTCCAGGTCCAACCCGCCGCAGCGTCGCCGGGGTCGACCAGGGTCAGCGAGTGCCGGGCCACCCAGTCGAGCACGTGGGGCACGTAGGCGGCCTGCTCGGGCACCGTGCGAAAGCGGGCGACGGCGTCGTCGAAGTCGGCGTACACCTTGCGGTTGGCGAAGAGCTTGCCCCGCCGTGACGCCTCGACCTCGGGATCGGGCTTCGACACCGGGGAGTCGAGGATGACGATGCCGGTCAACCGGTCGCCGTGCCGGGCGGCGGTGGCGATCGAGACGAAACCGCCCATCGAGTGTCCGACGACCACCGGGTCGGGCGCCATGTCGGCGTCGTCGGCGACGGCCAACACCTCGTCGCACCACGCGTCGAGCGTGTACTCGGGGCGCCGGTCCGAGTCGCCGTGCCCCGACAGGTCCAACGCCACCACCCGGTGGTCGTCGGCCAGCAGGGGAACCAGGAAGCTCCACCAGTGGGCGTGGGCGGCCCCGCCGTGCACGAAGACCAGCCCCGGGGCACCGACGGGGCCCCACGCCAGGTAGTGGATGTCGGCCCCGCCCGAGGCGACGGTGTGGTCGGTGGGTTCGATCGAGGTGGCTCGGTCGAACCAGCGCAGCGGCGTCTCCTGGGTCACCGGGCCGACGTTAGAGGGTGCCGGGGGATTGGGTGGTCAACGCCGGGCTGCATCCTGCCCGGCGTCGAAGGATTCCCGGCCGAGCTGATCGCGGACGGTGATCACGTCGGGGTTGGTCAGGTGGCGTCGCTGCCAGTTGGCGCCGTCGACCACCAGCGAGTGCCCGGAGATGTAGCGGCCGAAGGGTGACGCCAGAAACGTGGCGGCCCATCCCAGCTCGCGGGGTTCGCCGAGGCGCAGCGCCGGTTGGCTGCGGGCCCGGGCCTCGTTGCGGTCCAGGTTGGTCCGGATGTCGGCGGTCATGTCGTCGTGGGGCATCAACCCCGGCACCAGGCCGTTCACCCGGATGCCGAAGGGGCCCCATTCGACCGCCAACGTCTCCACCAGATTCTTCACGCCCGCCTTGGCCGCCGACGAGTGGGCGAACCCGGGGCCGCCGGTCCAGGCGTAGGAGGCGCCCACGCAGATGATCGAGCCCGGGGTTCCGGCGGCGAGGTGACGGCGCCCGAACTCGCGGGAGCACAGGTAGGTGCCGTTGAGGGTGATGTCGACGACGGTGCGCCACGCATTGGGGGACAGGTCCTCCGCCGGCGACGGGAAGTTGGCGGCGGCGTTGTTGACCAACACGTCGGGCGGACCAAACGCCTCGGTGGCGGCGTCGAAGGCGTGCGCAACCGCATCGGCGTCCCGGATGTCGCAGGGCACGGTGAGCACCCGGGCGCCCAGCGCTCCCAGCGCCTGCTCGGCAGCGTCGAGGTGCTCGCGTCGGCGGCTGGCGACGACGAGGTCGGCCCCCAGGCGGGCGAACTCGGCGGCGATCGCGGCCCCCAGGCCGGTGCCGCCGCCGGTGATCAGCACGACCGAGCCGTCGAAGGTGTGTGCCGGCAGCGCCGAGGCGCCGAGTGGTGGTGCCGCCGGAAGGCCGGGCGGGCTTGGTGGGTCGGGGCGTTCGAGGTCGGCGGAATCGTCGTCGGGCGACATCGCTCAGCTCCCGGTGTAGTTCGGCTCGCGCTCCTCGGCCCGGGCGGCACGGAACTCGGCGAAGTCGTCGGAGCGGTTGAGGTAGGTCTGGCCGATCAGTTCGTCGGCCATCGACGCCCGGATCTGCGGCTCGGCGAGGCGGCCGATGACGCGACGGGCCATCTTGACCGTGGCCTTCGGCGCGGCGGCGATCCGTTGGGCCATCTCGAGGGCCGTGTCGTCCAGCGCCTCCGGGGGGACCACCCGGGATACGATCCCGTGGGCCAGCGCCTCGTCGGCCTCCATCACCCGGCCGGTCAACACGAGGTCGCTGACCACCCCGGGCCCACAGATCTGGTGGAGCCGGGCGACACCGCCGGTGTCCGGGATCACCCCGTGGCCCACCTCGGGCAACATGAAGCGGGCGCCCTCGGCGGCGATGCGGATGTCGCAGAGCAGCGCCCGCTGAAACGAGCCGCCGAGCGTCCATCCGTGGCAGGCGACGATCACCGGGGCGTCCAGGTCGAAGAGCGCCAGGATGCCCCGGTGGCCGCGGGTCATCAGTTCGTGGTGGGTCAGGTCGGTCCGGTTGACCCCGATGGCGCCGACGTCCCGTCCCGAGGAGAACGACTTGCCCTCGCCCCGCCAGACCACCGCTCGCACCTCGTTGCGGCCCTGCAGCTCGCGAAGGATCTCGAAGAGCGCCAGATCCATCTCGTCGTCGAAGGCGTTGTGCTTCTCGGGGTGGTCGTTGGTGATGACGGCGACGCCGTCTGCGACGTGCAAACGCACTCGGTCGGTCATGGCGCTCCCGTGGTCGGTGCGGTGCGGTAGTGGTATCGGTAGGCCTCGGAGAACCCCAGCTTCGAGTAGGCGTTGCGTCCCGCCCGGTTGGACTCCTCCACCTGAAGGTAGGCCAGGCGGCAACCCTCACGGGTACCCCAGGCGGCAAGTTCGGCCAGGATGGCGGCGGCCAGTCCCCGGCGGCGGCGGGCGGTGCGGGTCCACATCGAGAAGACCCCCAACCAGGACCCGTCGACGATGCCGGTGCCGACCGCCTCGGTGGCGGCGTCGCCCTCGGGTTCTCCGTCGAGGTCGACCCCGGCGGGCTCGGCCTCCAACGCGGCGGCGAACAGGCGCGGGGGGAGAATCGAGCCCCGTCCGATCAGCGGCAGCCCTCGGCGGGTCGCGGTCAGATCGGCCACGGCCGACGGTGCATCCACCGCGTCGCCGTACATGATCGCCAGGTCGGACTCGGCGGTGTCGCCGGCCAGGTCGTCGAACCCCACCCGCCACGCCGGGAAGGGGCGGTGGAACGACACCAGCGGCACCCTCGCCGCCCGCCGTTCGCACAGGCGGCGGACCTCGCGCAGATCGCCCACCATCACCAGGGCGGTCGCCTCGGAGTGCCAACCGCGTTGGTCGAGTTCGTCGTCGAGCCCGTGCGGCTCGCTCGTGGGCGTGATCACCACCCGAGGCGGGAGCCCGATCGCCTCGTAGCGTGCGCGCACCGAACGGAGGGCGTCGTCCAGCGGTATCCCGGGATGGCCGAGGGTGGCCACCGAGTTGGCCCGCCGGCGTCCTCCTCCGGCGAGGCGCAGCGTCCACCCGCCGAGGTCCTCGGTGCGGATCTCGCAGAACGCTCGATTGGCCAGGCGGGTGAGCTCGTCGATCTCCGAGGGTGAGGCCGGTGCGGGCAGGTGCACCTCGGGTTGCACCGAGGCGAGCTTCATCGTTCCGATGCCGCGCACGTCGCGGGCGACCCGCATGGCGGACCACTGATACCCGGTGGTCGCCCCAGGCTCGGGAGGGGGCACGGCCGTAGCATCGTCGATGGGCGCCGGGTCGGGCGGCGCCAGCTCGGCGGGCGCCAGCACCGTGCCCGGTTGCGCCAGGGAGGAGATGCGGTGGGCCAGGTTGGCAGCCGGGCCGATGATGTCGCCGTCCTGGTCGATCGCCGGTCCGGCGGCGAACCCGGCCCGAAGGGTGGTGAGTGCCTCGTCCACCTCGCACAGATCGATGAGGCGCCAGCAGATCGCGGCAGCGGCCTCGACGGTGGGCGCGACGAACATGACCTCGTCGCCGATCATCTTGACCACGCGACCCCCCAGGGCGGACACCGTGTCGAAGGCGACGTCGTCAAATCGGGCCATCGCAGCGGCCAGGTCGGCCTCGGAGAGCTGTTCGGTGCGTTCTGTGAAGTCGACCAGGTCGGCGAAACCGACCACCGTGGGGCGGGCGGCGAGTTCGTCCGCTCCGCCGGCCAGCACGGTACGCCGAGCCGCCGACGCCAGGTGCCGCCGCCAGACGAGACCGATCGTTTCGTCCAGCATCGGCAGGGTCAGCTGAACCGCCTGGATCACCTGCGCAAGGTCCAGTTCCTCCACCTCGGCCGCCGAACGGATGCCGTCCTCGGAGTCGAGGGCCTCGACAAACGCGGCGATCGCAGCGGAGGCGACCCGTGCCATCGACGACCCCAGCACGCGATTCAGTGCCAGCTGCCGGTCGAGGTCGATCGCCCCGGCGTTCATGGCGGCGTTGATCACGTTGATGATCGTCTCGTCGTCCTCGGAGAACACCGCCTCCCCGGCGGGAGGGTCGGCGAAGCCGAGCGCTCGTCGCATCCGCAACAGGACGGTGGCGTCCACGCCCGTGCGGGCGGCGAACTCCTTGGCGGTCCATCGGGGCGGGTGCACGCCCAGCAGCGAGGTGACCAGCTCGGCGACGGCCTCGGGGTTCTCGGCGGCCACGTCGGCAGCCGGTCCCCTGAGCCGCCGTCCGGCCCGGGTCAGTGGCACGGGCGGCATCACGGGGAGGGCCCCGCCGTTCGACGCGGGGGCGGTGTCGGGCGTCGCCGGGGCGGGTGGGGTCATCGCCGCATCGTGGGGGTCGCCGGGGTCGCTGGGTGGAATGGAGCCGATCCTCCTATCTTGGACGCTGCGGGCTGGGAGCGCACCCGCGGAACCCGCAGGGTGCGGAGACCTCTCGACCCGCCGGGAGCGGAGCGGGGCCAAAACCGCTCGAACCCGACCTGTCCGAGGACAGGCCGGGTTCGTCGTGGGACCACCGGACGGGTTCGACTACCCGGTGAAGGTGGGCGCCAGCGGGGTGGCGACCGGCGCGTTGTCATCGCTCGACGGTGCGCTGTCGCTGCTCGAGGGCGGCGCCGTGGTGTTCGGCGTGCTCACCGGCACGAGCGCCGCCAACCCCAGCTGCTCGCGAATGTTCGCCCGCAGCGCCACCAGCTCGGGGAACTGGTCGAAGAAGCGAAGCTTCTGGTCGATCACCCGGTTGCCGGTGACCGGGTAGGGGTAGTGCGGGTCGTTGTTCACAAAGCTGGGCCCGGTCGGGGCGTCGAGCAGCACCCACTCGGCGAAGGTCTCGGCCATGTCCTCGGCGGGGTTGGTGGCCGAGTAGTTGTCGGTCACGTAGGCGTCGGGGCTGTACCGGGCCTCGATGTCGGACTCCTCCTGCGGATAGTCCTCACCGTCGGTGACGCCCGGGTAGAAGGCCAGATCCCACAGGCGGAGGTAGGACCCCTCCTTGGGGCACCCCTCGCCGCCGTCGTAGACGTCGCAGAACTCGCCCTTGGTCCCCGGCTGCAGCGCCGAGGGCCGGAACTGCAGCAGGTGGGCGGTCTCGTGGATCATCGTGCGGGTGAGTTCCTTGAACTCGACCGCTCCGCTGACGTCGAGGGCCAGGTACCGCTTGTCGGGGTCGAGCGCGCTGTTCTGCAGCGCCCCGTCCGTGCCGTTGGAGCCCTCCTGGTCGATCCCGACGAACAGGTCGATCTCGGGGCGGCTGGCGGCCGGAAACAGCGACGCATAGCGGTCCCACACCTTCTGGGTGAGGGCCGGGATCGGGGTGTCGCCGTTGGGCACGAGCTGGTCGCCGTCGATGCGGTACTCCTCGATGATGAACAGGCTGTCGTCATCGACCTCGCCCGTGGTCAGCTCCCGGGGCGGGCTCTCGACGTTGGCCTGGGCGTCGACCGACTCCAGTCCGGAGCCGTCTGCGTCCTGTGCCCCGACGGGCAGCTGCGAGCCGGCCCCCAGGAGCAGCGTGGCAATCGAGACCACGACGCCGGTACGGCGCAGCCAGGACGTGCGGTCGGAGACGTCGGAGACGCCGAATTCCGGCTCGGAGTGGTTCATCGGATTCCTGTTGGTTGAAACCGTCCCGCCGAGAGGCGGTTGGTTGGATGGGTGGGGACAGTCTGGCATGGATGCGGCGCTGGGCGGGCACATTTCGGTGGCACACCGGTCGGAACGCCGCCACCCGGCAGCGATCCGCTCGGTCGCCGGTTTCGAATGGGCCTCGCCGTGGCGGGACTGGCGGTCGGGTGACCGCGCCGGGTGAGCGTACGGACCTTCGTCCGGGGCGCCATCGGCCATTGTGGGTGATTCTGGTCGCACCCGGCCGGGGTCGCCTGCGACGCGGCGGGCGGGTCAGAAACCGATCAGGTTTTGCTCGGAGGCCGCCTCGACCGCAGCCGACCTGGTGGTGACACCCAGCTTGCGGTAGATCGACGCCACCTGGGTCTTCACGGTGGACCGGGAGACGAAGAGCATCTCGGCGATCTCGGCCAGCGTGTAGTGGGTGGGGAGCAGTTCGAGCACGCGGGTCTCGGCACCGGTGATCACGCCGACCGGGCGGTCGCGGAGGTCGACCGGGTGCCGGCGCGCCTCGGCGTCGGTGAGGTACTCACGCAGAAGCACCGCCTGGGGCATCAGCGGTGCCAGCTTCCGGGCCTCGGCGATCGACACATCGGCGTGGGCATGGTCGCCGAGTGCCACGTAGGCGCCGGCCAGCAGCGTTTGGTTGAGCAACTGTGGCCGCACCGTGGTGGGGCCGATCCGACCCAGCAGCCGCTCGGCCCGTTCGGCGGCGGCCACTGCGATCGCTCGGTCGCCGTGGCGGGCGTGAACGCGGGCGATGGCACCGAAGACCGACACCAGGATCGGGGTGTCCACCAACCCGTGCCGGTCGATGGTGGCGCGCGCCCGGTCGACGAGTTCCAACGCCTGGGCGATCTGGCCCGCGTCCTCGGCCAGGAGCGCCAGGAACACGTTGGCGAAGGCCTGGAGCCCGGGCAGATCGAACAGCGCGTCGCGGCACCGCCGGAAGATCGGCAGCGCGCCGTCGGGGTCGCCGGTCAGCATCAGCGCCTGGGCCTGGAGCAGGTCGGCGATCGACCACCACGGTCCGCCGGCGGGCCGGTCGGCCCGGGCCGGGTCCGCCGGCCGCTCGGGAAACTCCCAACCGGTCTCGCCCAGCATGGTGGCGGTGGCCGCGACGGCGACGGCGATCTCCGGGTCGTCGCCAAGATCGGCCGCGGCGGCCATGCCCAGGAACTCATCGGCGCCCTGCCGGTCGGCCAGGTCGATGCAGCACCAACACCGGGCCAGGCACAGCCGCGCGTCCCCGGCGACCTCGTCGGGGCCCAGGCGCTCGACGAGGCGCCGGAGCGTCGCGCCCTGGCCGCGCATGCTGTAGTGAACGATCCGGCGGAAGATCAGCACGCTCGCCCGGTTGCGGTCCCCGGCGTCGAGTGCCAGCTGAATGGCTCGGTCGAGGTCGCCCTCGGCCTCGTACCAGGCGCTGGCCCGAGAGCGAACAGCGGCGGCCTCGCCCGGATCGCGCTGCTCGAGGCCGGCCGCCAGCTGCTCGGCGAACAGGTGGTGGAACCGAAACCAGGTGCCGGTCCGATCGAGCGGCACCATGAACGGGTTGCCGGTGGTGACCAGCGACTCGATGCGCCGCCCGCTCCCGGTCAGGCCCAAGGCCGCGTCGCACAGCGAACCGCAAAAACGGTCGAGCGCCGACACCCGCATGAGAAACTCCGCGTCGGCCTCGTCGAGGGTGTTGAGCACCTCCTCGCGGAGGTACTCCGCCACCAGCCGGTCGCGGCCGCTGAACGTGCTGGGGTCCGCGCCCTGCCGCAACGCCAGTCCCGCCAACGCCAGGCCGGCCGGCCACCCCGCGGTGCTTCGGACGAGGTCGCCGACGTCGGTGGGGGTCAGGGTCACCCCCGACCTCTGGAGGAGGGCGGCCGCCTCACCCAACTGGAGCGACAGGATTCCGGCGTCGAGTTCGGTCAACTCGCCGGCGGCCCGGAGCCTGCCGAGGGGCACCGGAGCGTGGGCGCGTCCGGCCAGGACGATCTGGGACCCGTCGGGAACGTTGCGGATCAGGGTTCGATCACCGCACGGCTTCCCGCATCGTGCAGCACGTGGACGTCGTCGAAGATCAGCACCGTCGGGCGGTCACGGAAGGCGAGCGTCCGCCCCAGTATCGGCAGCACCGCCGGGAGTCGGGCCGGTCCGACTCCCCACAGCGTCTCGCGATCGGCCGCCGGAATCGGCTCGATGCTCTGCAGGGTCGACACCAGCTGGCGCAACAGGCGCACCGGGTCGTTGTGGAACGGGTCGAGTCCGACCCAGGCGACCGACCGGTCGGACTGATGGGCCCACTGGGCCAGCGCCGTGGTCTTCCTTTACCACCCGGGCCGGACCTCCAGAACCTGCTGCTCCGCCTCGACGCCCATCGTGAACCACCGTAGCCGGACCGGAAATTCACCCGGAATCGGGGTGGATCCCCGAGGCTCGAGGTTGGTTTCCCGGTCGTCGATCCGTACGCTTTTGTCGTCCGGAGGTTGGGCGAACCACACGGGCCGGAACCGGAGGGCGTGCATGTCGATCAGGTCGCTCTCCCCCGAGGCGCGCCGGGTGATAGTGGCGGCGCTGGCGGCGGCGGCGCTCAAGGTGATCCTTGCCGCGACCACCGGCGGCACCGACGACATCGTGCACTGGACGAACTTCGATCGGGGTCGATCGGTTCGGCCCGATCGGCATCTACGGCCATCCGTTCTCGGCCCAGTACAACCATCCGCCCTCGCCGGGTGGTGGTTGATGGGCGTCAACCTGTTCAACGGACTGGGCTTCGACAAGGCGTTCCTGATCCGGCTGCCGGCAATCGGGGCCGACGTGTGGACCTGCTGGCTGGCCTTCCGGCTGCTGGGCGAGCGCTCCAGCCCCCGGGTCGCCGCGACCGCCGCCATCGGCATCGCCTGGAGTCCGGTGTTGTTGGCGGTCTCCGGCTATCACGGCAACACCGACCCGGTGTTCGTCATGCTGACGCTCACCGCGTACTGGTTGCTGACCCGGCGCGACCGTCCCTTCGCCGGTGGTGTCGCCCTCGGTTTGGCGCTGAGCGTCAAGCTGGTTCCGGTCGTGGCGCTTCCCTGGATGGTCTACCTGGCCGTCCGCAGGGGCCGCGTCGCAGCGGCCCGGTTCGTCGGCGGCGCCGGCGTCGTGTTCGCCGTGCTCTGGTTGCCGGTGGTGGCGCTGCGGTGGAGCGATTTCGCCGACAACGTGCTGTTCTACCGGGGCGTGTCGGTGCGCGAATGGGGGCTGGCCGAGCGGCTGCAGCAGGCGGGTCATCCCGGCGCCGACGTCTGGCTCGCCGAGCATGGCTCGCTGGTGCCCCTCGTTGCGGCCCTGATCCCCTTCGTGTTCGCTCGCGCCCGGTCCGACGCCGGCCTCTCCGGCCTCGGCCTCACGCTCGTCGCCATGCTGGTGCTCTCCCCGGCGTTCGGCCTGCAGTACCTCAGCTGGGCACTCGTGCCCGCCTACCTCGTCAGCATCCGCTTCGCCTGGCTGTACAACGTCACCGCCGGCGTCTTTGCGGTCTCGGTCTATTCGTCCTGGAACGGTGCGCCGCCATGGGGCTGGGACGTGGCGATCGGGGCGGCGTTCACCCCCGACCAGCTTCGTTTGGGAGCGATCGCGTGGGCGTGCCTCGTCGCGGTGCTGGTGGTGGGCATGATCGGCCGCGAGCCGGGGTCGGAGGCGGCCGGAAGCAACGGCGACGGTGCGGGCGTTGCGGGAGAACGGGATGATCCGGGCGAGGTGGGGCCGGCGGGTCGGGTCGGAGTGCTCACCGGCTGATCCTCCGGGTCGCCTCACCGCCGCGGCCTCGTCGGGGTCCGGCCCGCTGCCGCTACGGTGCAGCGGTGGCCAAGCTGCGCTTCTACTTCGGCACGATGGGATCGGGGAAGAGCACCCAGGCGTTGCAGATCCACCACAACCTGCGGGCGCGCGGCCTGACCGGCGTGCTGGTGACCCGGCGCGATCGCGCCGACGGGCAGGTGTCCTCCCGGCTGGGGGTGGCCGCCGAGGCGATGGAGGTGACCCCCTGGCTCGACCTCGCCGTCGCCCTGGGCCCGGACGCCGGGGGCACGGCGGGGGCGCAGGCCCGACGGCAGGCCGGCGGGCCGGTGACCTACGTCGTCGCCGATGAGGCGCAGTTCTACGACGTCGATCAGGTGGAGCAACTGGCGACCCTGGTGGACGACCACGGCATCGACGTCTACGCGTTCGGCCTGCTGACCACGTTTCAGGGCTGTCTGTTTCCGCGACGGCGCTGGCTTGAGTTGGCCGACGAGCGCTCGGAGTTGCAGGTGGAGGCCCGCTGCTGGTGCGGGGCTCGCGCCACCCACAACGCCCGGTTGATCGACGGCCGCCAGACCTACGAGGGGACCTGCTCGTCGTGGGCGACACCCCGGCGTCGGGCGCGGATGCGCAGACGTCGATGGAACTCGACGAGCATCGAGTGACCTACGAACTGCTGTGTCGGGCCCACTGGGCCCAGGGCCGGCCAACCGGCGAAGCCGCCGAGCACGGGTCGCGATGAGGAGCCGACGATGACCGATTCCGGGCTGGGCCACGACCCCTGGGACGAGCACGCCCACTGGTGGCAGCGGGAGTTCACCGAGGGGGCCGACCCGGAGTACGTCGAGCAGATCCTGCCGCTGATCGCCTCCCGGTTGCCGCCCGGCGGAACGCTTCTCGACGTCGGCTGCGGCGAGGGTCAGGTGACCCGACTGGCCCTGGCGGCCGGCCTCGATGCGATCGGCCTGGACGCAGCGGGCGCACAGCTGTCCGAGGCCCGACGCCGGGGGGCGGGGCCCGCCTCGCCCTCACCTGCGCCGGGCGGTGGGGCCGAGCGGGTTCCCGCGTATTCCCAGGCGTCGGTGACCGACCTGCCGGTGGCCGACGCCTCGGTGGACATGGTGGTGGCCTCGTTGGTGTTCGAGCACGTTCCCGATTTTCGCAGCGGGCTGGCCGAGGTGGCGCGGGTGCTCGCCCCAGGAGGCACGTTCCTGCTGTTGTTGAACCACCCCTTGTTGCAGACGCCCGACTCCGGGTGGATCGACGACCACATCCTCGACCCGCCCGAGCAGTACTGGCGGATCGGTGCCTACCTGACCGAGGCCGAGACCACCGAGGAGGTGGAGCCCAACATCTTCATCCGGTTCCATCACCGGCCGCTGTCGGCCTACCTCAACACCGCGATCGAGGCCGGCCTCGCCCTGGAACGCATGGACGAGCCGGCGCCGCCGCCCGGCTTCGTGGCCCGTGCGCCCGAGTACGAGGCGGCGTCGACGATTCCCCGACTGCTCGCGTTGCAGTTCCGTCGCTGAGCGATCCGATCCGGCGCCGTTGCGTCGCGTCGCATCCCGCCGGGCGGCGATGATGCTCTAGCGTGACCGGCGTGGCGCAGTTCGTGGTCGTTGCGGGGATGTCGGGTGCGGGACGAACCCAGGTGGGTCACATCCTCGAGGATCTCGGCTGGTTCGTGATCGACAACCTGCCACCCTCCCTCGTGCCCAAGGTGGCCGAGTTGGCACGCGTGCCGGGCAGCGACCTCGACCGCATCGCGCTGGTCGTCGGGCCGGCGACGAAGAACGAGCGCCTCCTCGACGCCATCGCTGAGCTGCGCGACGGCGGACTCGACGTGCAGCTGATGTTTCTCGAGGCCGACACCGACACGCTGGTCCGCCGTTACGAGTCGACGAGACGGCGGCATCCCCAGCCCACCGACGGGGGCCTGCCCGAGGCGATCGAGGCCGAGCGGGCCGACCTGGCACCGGTGAAGGCCGCCTCGAACCTCGTCATCGACACGACCGGCCTGAGCGTGCACGACCTGCGGCGGCGCCTCGGTGACGGCTACGCCCCCGAACAGGGCCATCCGAAGGTGCTGGTGGGCGTCGAGAGCTTCGCCTACCCGAAGGGCGTGCCCGGCGACGCCGACCTGGTGATCGACTGCCGGTTCCTGCCCAATCCCCACTGGAACGACGAGCTGCGCGAACACGACGGCCGCGAGGCCGCCGTGCAGCAGTGGCTGGCCGAGCAGCCGATCACCGACGTCGCCTACGAGCAGTTCCGGTCGTTCCTGGCCACCGTGATCCCCGGGTACCTGCACGAGGGCAGGGCGTACCTGAACCTGGCGATGGGTTGCACCGGCGGCAAGCATCGGTCGGTCGCGATGGCCGAGCGCTACGCGGCCTGGCTGCGGGGCGAGGGCTACACGGTGCGCCTCCGCCACCGCGAGCTGGAGGCGTAGGCACCGTGGGCGTCAACGTGGTGGCGATCGGCGGCGGACACGGCCTGTCGGCGACGCTCCGGGCCGTGCGGCGCTATGCCGACGGCATCTGTGGCGTCGTGACCGTCGGCGATGACGGCGGCTCCACCGGTCGGCTCCGGCGGGCCGGCTGGCACGTCGTTCCCGGCGATCTCCGCAAGAGCCTGGTGGCGTTGGCGCCGCCCGACTCGCTGCTCGCCGCCGGTATGGAGCACCGCTTCGAGGGGGGCGAGCTGGCCGGGCACACCGCCGGCAACCTGCTGCTGGGCGCCATGATGCGCGAGAGCGGCGGCGACCTGATCCAGGTGCTCGACGCCCTGGGGGACGCCCTGGGAACCGTCGGGAGGGTCCTGCCCGCAGCGGTCAATCCGGTGACGCTGCTCGGCGAGACCCCGTCGGGCTGGGTGCGGGGCCAGGTGGAGGTGGCCGCCACCAGCGACCTGGTGCGGCTGGGTTTCGATCCCGGCGACCCGGTGGTGCCCGACGCGGCCGTCGATGCGATCGTCAACGCCGACCAGGTGATCCTGGGTCCGGGAAGCCTGTACACCTCGGTGTTGGCGGCCGCCGCCGTGCCGGGCATCCGGCGGGCGGTGGCCCGGTCGACCGCCCAGGTGGTGTACGTCGCCAACCTCGCCGCCCACGAGGCGGAGAGCGCCGGTTACGACGTCGCCGATCACGTCGCCGCCCTGGCGAACCACGGCCTGGAGCCCGACGCCGTCCTGTACGACCCCGACCGACTCTCCGGGGTGGCCGGGGTGGAGGCGGCGGTGGGGGAGCAGCTGACGGCCACCAATCCCTCCGTTCACGACCCGGAACGCCTCGCCGAGGCCTTGGGCGGACTGATCGGCGTGGCCACCAGGGACGCGTCGCAGGCGCCGCCCACCGGCTGAACTGGCGGAGTCGGCGCCCATCTGGTGCCATAGGCGCAGCGCCGGTCCCGCCACCCGGCTCGTTTCGGCGGCAGATCGTCGATGCACTCCTCCGGCACGGCGTCGGAGGCCAACACCTTCCACGAGGGGACACACATGACAGTTCGAGTAGGGATCAACGGATTCGGCCGAATCGGACGGAACTTCTTCCGGGCCGCCAAGGCCTCCGGAGCCGACGTGGACTTCGTCGCCGTGAACGACCTGGGGTCGCTCGACATCATGGCCGGACTGCTGCAGCGGGACTCGGTGCACGGCCGCTACCCCGGCACGGTCACCGTGACCGACGAGGGCCTGGACGTCGACGGCGACACCCTGAAGGTGTTGTCCACCCGCAACCCGGCCGAACTGCCCTGGGGCGACCTCGGCGTCGACGTCGTGATCGAGTCCACTGGCTTCTTCGCCACCCGTGAGGCCGCCGCGGCCCACCTGGAGGGCGGCGCCCCCGGGTGATCGTCTCCGCCCCGGCCAAGGGTGCCGATGCCACCTTCGTCGTCGGTGTCAACGACGACACCTTCGATCCGGCCAACCACACCGTCGTGTCCAACGCCAGCTGCACCACCAACTGCTTCGTGCCCATGGTGAAGGTGCTCGACGACGCCTTCGGCGTCGAGCACGGCCTGATGACGACGACCCACGCCTACACCGGCGACCAGAGCATGGTCGACGGCCCCCACCCGACCCCGCCGTGCCCGGGCCGGGGCGGTCAACATCATCCCGACGTCCACCGGCGCCGCCCGTGCGACCGGCCTGGTGCTGTCGGCGCTCGACGGCAAGCTGGACGGAACCTCGCTGCGGGTGCCGATCCCCAGCGGCTCGATCACCGACTTCGTCGCCGTCGTCGGGCGGGAGGTCAGCGTCGACGAGGTGAACGCCGCCTTCGAGGCCGCCGCAACCTCGGGCCCGATGGCCAAGGTGCTCGAGTACTCCACCGAGCCGCTGGTGTCCTCCGACATCGTCGGCACACCGGCCAGCTGCACCTTCGACTCCGGGCTCACGATGACCCAGGGCAGCCTGGTGAAGGTGCTGGGCTGGTACGACAACGAGTGGGGCTATTCCAACCGGCTGGTCGACCTGGCCGCCATCGTCGGCTCGGCGGGCTGAGTCCCCATGGCCTTCGGCGTCCCCGTTCTGGAGGACCTGCCCCCGGTTGAGGGCAGGTCGGTGTTGGTGCGGTGCGACTTCAACGTGCCGCTGCGCGACGGCGTGATCGCGGACGATCACCGCATCCGCGCCGCGCTGCCCACGTTGGAGTGGCTGACGTCGCGAGGCGCCAACGTCACGGCGGTGACGCACCTGGGACGTCCCAAGGGCGCCCCGGACCCGGCCTACGACGTTGCGCCGGTGCGCAAACGGCTGGCCGAGCTGGCGCCGGGAGTGGCGCTCGGGGAGAACCTGCGGTTCTCCCCGGGTGAAACCGCCAACGACCCCGACTTCGTCGACGAGTTGGTGGCGGGCCACGACCTGTACGTCAACGACGCCTTCGGGGCGTCGCACCGGGCCCACGCCTCGATCGTCGGTCCGCCGAGCCGGCTGCCGTCGGCGGCGGGACGACTGCTCGAACGCGAGGTCGAGGTGCTGCTCGGGCTCGCAGCCGGTCCCGCCGGCCGTTCGTGGCGATCACCGGCGGCGCCAAGGTGTCCGACAAGCTCGGGGTCATCCGGGCCCTGCTGGGCATCGCCGATGAGATCCTCATCGGCGGAGGCATGTTTCACCTTCTTCGCCGCCCTCGGACACCCGGTCGGGTCGTCGCTGCTCGAGCCCGACCGCATCGACGACTGCCGCGCCCTGTTGGAGGAGTTCGGCGACCGGCTGGTGCTGCCCTCCGACGTCGTCGCGCTGGGTCCCGGTGGCCGGTTGGGCGACCCTTCGGCGGGCGGCGAGGTGCGCAACACCGGACGCTCGCTGGCCGAGGAATGGATGGGCCTCGACATCGGTCCGGGAAGCGCTGCGGAGTTCGGCGACCGGATCGCCGAGGCCTCGACCGTGCTGTGGAACGGGCCGATGGGCGTGTTCGAGGATCCCCGCTTCGAGGCGGGCACCCGGTCGGTGGCCCAGGCGGTCGCCGACTGTCGTGGGTTTACGGTGATCGGCGGCGGCGACTCGGCCGCCGCGATCGCCCAGTTCGATCTGGAGGATCAGGTCGATCACATCTCCACCGGCGGTGGCGCCAGCCTCGAGCTCATCGAGCGCGGCGACCTGCCAGGATTGGAGGCGTTGCGTCGCGCCCCCAATGCCGGTGAGGATGACGCCAACAACCGCTAGTCGGGCAACGAAGTCAGCCACACACACGTCGACACACACGGCAGGGGAGTCACGATGAGCCAGCGCATACCGCTGATCAGCGGCAACTGGAAGATGCACCACAACCACTTCGAGGCCATCCAGGTGACCCAGAAGCTGCACTATCGGTTGGGAGACCACGACTACGACGCCGTCGGCGTGTCGATCCACCCTCCCTTCACGGACCTGCGGTCGGTGCAGACGGTGATCGGCGCCGACCGCATGAAGATCCTTCTGGGTGCGCAGAACTGTCATGCCGAGGCCCAGGGCGCCTTCACCGGCGAGGTGTCGGCGCCGATGCTGGCCAAGCTCGAGGTGGGCCTGGTCATCGTCGGCCACAGCGAACGGCGACAGCTCTTCGGCGAGACCGACGAAACGGTCAACGCCAAGGTGAAGGCGGTGCTGGCCGCCAACATGACGCCGATCCTGTGCTGCGGTGAGACGCTGGAGGAGCGGGAGGCCGGCGAGGCCGAGGCCAAGGTGGCCGCCCAGGTGCGCGCCGGTCTGGCCGGGGTGGCCGCCGACTCGGTGGCCAACATGGTGGTCGCCTACGAGCCGATCTGGGCGATCGGCACCGGCAAGACCGCCACGTCGGGCGACGCCCAGGCGATGTGCGCCGCCGTCCGCTCGGTGGTCGGCGAGGTGGCGGGCGCGGCAGCGGCCGATGCGGTGCGGATCCAGTACGGGGGGTCGGTGAAGCCCGGCAACATCGCGGAACTGATGGACCAGACGGACATCGACGGCGCACTGGTGGGCGGCGCCAGCCTCGACCCGGACGATTTCGCGTCGATCTGCTCGTATCTCGGCTGAGGACGCCGGCACGCCTACAATGTCGGGTTCCGCCGTTCCGGCCGTACGCTGAGCCCAGCCGGCCTGCCGGTGGCCTCGCCCCCATCCCTCGCTCGGAGTTGTCATGCAGATTCTTGCCACCATCACCCAGGTGCTGTTGTCCCTGGGCCTGATCATCCTGGTGCTGGTTCACTCCGGCAAGGGCGGCGGGCTCTCCGACATGTTCGGCGGCGGCATGGGTTCTGCGGCGGCGGGCTCGACGGTGATGGAGAAGAACCTCGACCGCATCACGGTGGTCATGGCCATCCTGTTCGCCTTCAACACCCTGATCCTCGCGTTCTTGATGAACCGCTGAGGTCCCGGGCTCGTCACGCTTCGGGCCCGTTTGGCCACGTTCGGCGGTTCGGTGTCTCATCCGGGGGCGTGGCTCTCGTAGTATGGGTGGCGTGATGGCTACACGGATCGAGCGCCGCCTTCGGGCCAACCAGGAGAAACTGCGTCAGTATCACGAGGACCTGTCGGTGGTCTCCGAGCAACTGCAGGCGGTCAACGAGGTCGCCGACGACGCCGAGCTTCGGTCGATGGTCTCCGAGACGCCGCTGGCGGCCCACGAGGCGGGGGACGCCGTCCGTCAACGCGACGCCCTGTCCCGGGAGCGGGACCACATCGTGGGGCGCATCGCCAAGCTCGAGGCCGAGCAGGACAAGCTGCTCGAGGATCTCACCGAACGCCAGGACCGACGTTGAGCGACGCCGGCCCATGACCGCCCGCATCCTGATCGCCGAGGACGAGGTGATCATCCGGATGGACCTGGCCGAGATGCTCGTCGCCGAGGGCTCCGAGGTGATCGAACAGGTCGGGCGGGGCGACGAGGCGGTCGAGCGGGCGCGCGAGCTGCGACCCGACCTGTGCATCCTCGACGTGAAGATGCCCGGCAAGATGGACGGCCTGGTCGCCGCCCGCATCGTGACCGAGGAGGACCTCGCCGCCGTCGTCATCCTCACGTCGTTCTCCCAGCGCGAGCTGATCGGCGAGGCGGTCGACGTCGGCGTCGGCGCCTACGTCGTCAAACCCTTCCAGGCCAGCGACCTCGTGCCCGCCATCGAGGTGGCCCTGGCCGGCCGGGCCCAGATGCAGGCGATGTCGGGCCGGGCGGACGAGGCCGAGCGGCGCCTGGAGCAGCGCAAGGCGATCGATCGGGCCAAGGGCACGCTGATGGACGGCTTCGGCATGGGCGAGCACGAGGCGTTTCGATTTCTTCAAACGACGGCCATGTCGAAACGGTCCACGATGGCCGAGGTGGCCGCCGAGGTCGTCGCCGGGACGCTGCGTCCCGGCAACGGTGAGGAACCTCCGTCGAACCAATAGGGTGAGCCGAATGCCCACCGTGATGCTCATCGACGGGAACTCGCTCACCTATCGAGCGTTCTTCGCCCTGCCGACCAGCTTGGCGACCGCCTCCGGTCAGGTGACCAACGCGGTGTTCGGCTTCACGTCGATGTTGGTCAACCTGGTCAAGGAGCACCGACCCGATCGCATCGTCGTCGCCTTCGACCTGCCCGAGCCGACGTTCCGTCACCAGGCCGTGAGCACCTACAAGGCCAACCGGGACGCCACGCCCGACCTGCTGGTCCAGCAGATGGAGCTGGTTCGGCGCGTCGTCGACACGCTGGCGCTCCCGGTGGTGGAGGCGCCCGGGTTCGAGGCCGACGACGTGATCGCCACCCTGGCCGAGCGGGCCAAGCGCGCCGGCGAGGACGTCATCATCGTTACCGGCGACCGCGACAGCTACCAGCTGGTCGAGGATCCCCACGTGCGGGTGCTCTACAACCTGCGCGGCGTGTCGGACTACAAGCTCTTCGACGAGGCGGGCATCGCCGAGCGGACGGGAGTCAAGCCCTCCGACTACGTGTTCTACGCGGCGCTGCGGGGCGACCCGTCGGACAACCTTCCCGGCGTCCCGGGGGTGGGGGAGAAGACCGCTGCCAAGCTGGTGAACTCCTACGGCACCGTCGACGAGCTGTTCGCCCACGCCGCCGACCAGACCCCCAAGCTGGCCGCGTCCCTCGAGGCCAACGAGGACCAGGTGCGCATGAACGCCCAGATGATGGCGCTGGTGCGCGACGTCGATCTGCCCGAGGACGTCGAGTCGCTGCGGGTGGGTGGCATCGACGCCGACGAGGTGGCCGAGCTCTTCGGGTTTCTCGAGTTCTCGAGCCTCCAGGCGCGCTTCTCGGAGGCCTTCGGCGCGTACCTGAGCGCCCCGCTGGCCGACGGCGACGCCCGGGTGCTCGAGGCCGAGGTGACCGTGCCGGCCACCGCGGCCGAGGCGGCCGCGGCGCTGGAGCAGGCGATTGCCTCGGGTGCCGACGGTCCGGTGGGCATCGCCGCCGACTGGCTCGGCGAGCCCGGACGCTCGCCCCTGGCCGGGGTGGCGATCGTGACCGATGCGTCCGCCGGCGAGGTGGCCTGGTTTCCCGATCCGCCCACCGGGGTGCTGTCCGGCTGCGACGACCAGGTGGTGGCGCTGCTCGACGGCGACGTGCCGCTGGTGGCCCACGACGCCAAGCCGTTGCTGCGGTCGCTGTTGGGCCTGGAGGTCGAGGTGTCAAGCCTGGCGCTGGACACCAAACTGGCCGCCTACCTGCTGGACCCGGCCGACGCCCGCTACGACCTGGCCGAGCTGTTGGCCCGCTACGCCGGCGCGGAGATGGCGGGCGAGGAGCCGACGCCGCCCGATCAGCTCGACCTGGGCGACCGACCTGCCGAGGAACCCCACCAGGTGGTCGCCCGGCGGGCGTTGGCCGTGGCCGCCCTCGCCGCACCGATGCGGGAGGCGCTCGAGGCCCGCGGGCTCGACAAGCTTCAACGACGAGGTCGAGGTCCCGCTGGTTCGGGTGCTCGCCCGCATGGAGGACCTCGGCGTCGGCGTCGACCGCGAGGAACTCCAGGGTCTGGCCGACCGGCTGGTCGCCGAGGTGGCCGAGGAGCGCGCCGCGATCGTCGAGGCCGCCGGGCACGACTTCAACGTCAACTCCACGCCCCAGCTGCGCGAGGTGCTCTTCGACGAGTTGGGCCTGACCCCGCACAAGAAGACGAAGACCGGGTACTCCACTGACGCCGCCACCCTCGAGAAGCTGCGGGGCGAACACCCCATCGTCGACCACCTCCTCCGCTACCGGGAGGTCGAGAAGCTCCGCAGCACCTACGGCGAGGGGCTGCTGTCCGAGGTCGCCTCCGACGGCCGCATCCACGCCACCTTCAACCAGACGGTGGCCCGAACCGGTCGCCTGAGTTCGGATCAGCCCAACCTGCACAACATCCCGGTGCGCTCCGAGGAGGGCCGGTTGTTTCGCCGGGCGTTTGTGCCCGCCCCCGGGTTTAGGCTCTGCGTGGCCGACTACAACCAGATCGAGCTCCGATGCATCGCCCACCTGTCCCAGGATCCGGGGCTGGTCGGAGCGTTCACCGCCGGCGACGACATCCACGCCCAGACGGCCGCCCGCATCTTCGAGGTGGACCCCTCCGAGGTGACCGTCGCCCAGCGTTCGACGGCCAAGATGGTCAGCTACGGCCTGGCCTACGGCATGGAGGCCTACGGGCTCGGTCAGCGACTGTCGATCCCCACCGGCGAGGCGCAGGTGATCCTCGACGCCTACTTCGACGGCTTTCCCAACGTCCGCGCCTACATGGATTCGGCGGTCGCCGAGGCCCGCGAGAAGGGCTACACCGAGACCCTCTTCGGCCGACGTCGGCAGATCCCCGAGCTGGCCTCGAGGGTTCGGGCGGTGCGTCAGGCAGGCGAACGGCAGGCGATGAACGCCGGCATCCAGGGTCTGGCCGCCGACATCTTCAAGCTGGCGCTGGTTCGCCTCGATCGGGAGCTCGAGGAGCGGGGCGGCACCTCCCGGCTGATCCTGCAGGTGCACGACGAGGTGGTGCTCGAGGTTCCACCCGAGGACACCGAGGAGATCGCGGGGGTGGTGCTGACCGCCATGTCCGGCGCGTTCGACCTCGCCGTGCCGATGGAGGTCAACCTGGCGTTCGGCGACACGTGGGCCGACGCCAAAGCCTGATCGGCCCCCAGCCCGGCATCCCTCCCGAACCGGGGAGTGGAGAGCGCGCCTTTGTGTCGGTCTGGGCTCCCCAGTTCGGGAACGACCACGAACCGGGGAGTGGAGAGCGCGCCTTTGTGTCGGTCTGGGCTCCCCACTTCGGGGCGTACCGCGGGACCGGCCTGATGAGGTCGTTCGGGCACCTGCGGTGGTAGTCTTTTCCGTTCATCTGTTCCCTACCCAAGGCTGTATTCGTGTCCGATCCGACCCCGACCCCCTCCGAGACCTCCGCCACCGGCGAGGCCACGGAGGCCAGCACCGACGGCGACGCCGCGGTGGCCACCGCTTCCGCTGCGTCCCCCGCAGCCACCGACTCGAATGCGGAGTTCGTCGCCGCCGTCGATGAACTCGACGACAGCTCGGTCCGCAGCGACGACGACATCGTGCTCGACGACGTCGGCGACGAACTCGACGACCTCTACAACTCCTCGATGGTGGACGTCGAGGACGGCCAGATGGTCACCGGCTCGGTGGTCCGGATCGACCGGGACGAGGTGTTGCTCGACATCGGCTACAAGTCCGAAGGCGTCATCCCCGTCCGCGAGCTGTCGATCCGCAACGACATCGACCCGTCCGAGGTCGTGTCGCCGGGCGAGCAGATCGAGGCGCTGGTCGTTCAGAAGGAAGACAAGGACGGTCGCCTGATCCTGTCCAAGAAGCGCGCGCAGTACGAGCGGGCGTGGGGCACGATCGAGGAGATCAAGGAATCCACCGGCATCGTCACCGGTCCGGTCATCGAGGTCGTCAAGGGCGGCCTGATCATCGACATCGGCCTGCGCGGCTTCCTGCCCGCCTCGCTGGTGGAGCTGCGCTGAGGCGCACCTGGCCCCGTACTCGGGCCGTGAGCTCGAAGCCAAGATCATCGAGCTCGACCGCAATCGCAACAACGTGGTGCTGTCGCGCGCCGGGCCTACCTGGAGGAGACCCAGCGAGCAGCGCGACGAGTTCCTGGCCAACCTGGCGCCGGGCGAGCGCCGCAAGGGCGTCGTGTCCTCGGTGGTCAACTTCGGCGCTCGCCGACCTGGGCGGCATGGACGGGCTGATCCACGTGTCCGAGCTGTCCTGAAGCACGTCGACCATCCCAGCTCGGTCGTCACCGTGGGCGACGAGGTCGACGTCGAGGTGCTCGAGGTCGACACCGACCGCGAGCGCATCTCGCTGTCGCTCAAGGTCACCCAGCAGGACCCCTGGCAGGAAGCTCGCCTCCGCCCACCAGGTGGGCGAGCCTGGTGTACGGCCGGGTCACCAAGCTGGTGCCGTTCGGTTCGTTCGTCCAGGTGGGCGAGGGTGGTCGAGGGCCTGGTGCACATCTCCGAGATGTCCCAGCATCACGTCGACCTGCCCGGTGGTGACCCCGGCGAGGAGCTGTGGGTGAAGATCATCGATCTCGACCTGCAGCGGCGCTGCATCAGCCTGTCGATCAAGCAGGCCGCCGAGGGTGGCATCGTGGCCGCCGAGTACCAGGAGCACTTCGGCGAGCACGCCTACGACGACGAGGGCAACTACATCGGGTCGGGCATCGAGGGCGAGGGCCCCAGCGAGGCGGAGGAGGCCTGGACGGCCTACTACGCCGAGCAGGGCGACGGCGCCCCGCCGGCCGCCGAGCCCGAGGCCGCCGCCGAGGTGGCCGTGGACGACGCAGCCGAGGCGAGCGGGTCCGACGAGGGCTGACGCCCGCCCAGTGGCCGCCCAGGCGGCCCAATCGAAGAGCACCGGCAACGGGGAGGGCGGCGACGCCCTCCCCGCTGTCGTTCACCCAACCACCCGACCGTTCGCCCAACCACCCGGGTACTCCCGCCCGCCCGGCGCCCACTTGGGCCGTCGGGCCGGATCTTCTGCCGGCTTCTGGCCCGAAGGGCTCAACCGGGAGGGCCCGCAGCCGAATGGTGGTGGAGACGACGGAAGCGTCACCGGAACCGCCGGTGAGCTGTCGTCCAACTACGACGGAGCGAGGTCGTTCGGGTGAGTTCGCGCAGAGTAATCGTGTTGGTGGGATCCCTGGTCGTGGCGCTGGTCGCCGCGGTCCTGACGTTCGGGTTTCTCAACGGGGTCAAAGAGGACTCCGAGGCCGAGGGTCAGCTGGTGCAGGTGCTGGTGGTGAAACGGGCCATCGCGGCCGGCACGAGCGCCGACGAGGCGTTGGCCAGCCAGGCGATCGGCGAGGCCAAGCGGCGCCGGGTGGACCTTCCGCCCGACTTCCTGTCGCAGCCGGCGGACATCTCCGTCCAAGAGCCGGCCACGATCAACCTCGAACCCAACGAGATCGTGACCTGTCCGCTCTTCGACACCAACTTGTCGGTGTCGAACGCCCCGAGGATCGACCCCGGAAACGTCGCCGTGGCCATCTCCTCCGATCAGGTCCGCAGCGTGGCGGCGCTGGTTCAGCCCGGCGACTTCGTCAACCTGATGGCCATCGGCACCCCGCCGACCCAGCCCGTCGCCGACGGTGAGGAGGCGGCGGCGCCGCGAGACCGGTGGCGTCGACGAGTCCGGCATCCTGTTCTCCAGCCTGCCCATCGCCGTCTACCAGAAGAGGTGAAGGTGCTCTCGATCGGCGACAACCTGGGCACCGCCGTCGCCAGGCTCCCGCCGAGGGCGAGGAGGCTGCGCCGGAGGAGCCGGTCGACTCCAGCGTCATCGTGGCAGGTGCCCGCCGAGGCGAGCTTCAAGCTGGTGATCGCCGCCGAGCGCTCCGGGGCCTGTACCCGACCCTCGTTCGCCCCGACTACGAGCCGGTTCCCCTGCCGGTGGTGCCGAGCCCGGTGAAGCCGCCTGGTGTTGACGCACCGACCCCGTACCCGACTCGGGTGACCCCGCCCAGGAGGCCGGCGCGGTGACGAGAGTGGCAACGACAACGGTGAGGGCTAGTGGTGGTCGTGATCTCTCACGGTAGAAGTCCAACCGAAACGGACACTGAAGTGGCTGATCAATCAACAACCAAACCGACCATCCGGGTCTCGGTGGCCATCGTGGAGGCACACCAGCCGACACGGGATCACCTGGTCTCGTTGCTGGGCAACGGGGGCACCCCCCTTCGGCTCGATGGCGGACCTGGCCCACGGCTCACCGGCAACGTGCCGGCGGGCCGGGCGGTGCTCGGACCGTCCTGCAACAACCCGGACCGACTACCGCCGCCGAGCGGGTGGTCCGGGCGAACTCCAACCTGGGTGCGATCCCGATCGCCGAACAGTCCGATCGGGACACGCTCCAGACGGCGCTCCGGTCGGGGATCCGCGACGTGATCGAGCCAGCAACGAGACCGCCGAGCTCTCCGACGCCGTGCGGCGGGTGGCCCTCACCCTGACGGCAAACGCCAGGCGCGCCCGGCCCGTGCCGCCCGGCGGGCCGAGCCCCGGTGACGCCCCCGGCCACCGCAGCAGGAGGCGCCACCGGAGCCCCCTCCCACGCAGAGCCAGGCGCAACCCCAGTTCGATGGCCGCCAGTTCAACGCCGGCGGCGCACCGGGCGGCGGCTACCCGGGATCGGGCGGTGGCTTCGACGGCGATCGGGGCGGCGGCGGAGGCCTGGCAAGGTGGTCACCGTCTTCTCCACCAAGGGCGGTGCCGGCAAGTCAATGCTGGCCACCTCGCTGGCGTGCCGCTGGCACAACGGTCCTCCGGGCCGGTTCGTCTGCGGGACGCCGACCTCCAGTTCGGCGATGTCGCCGTGATGCCTGCTGACGCCGAGGCACACGATCGTCGACGCGGTGGCGGCACTGATCGCATCGACCCGAACTTCCTCGAGCAGCCCGATGACGCACGAGCGTCCGGGCTGCGCGCAGCCTCGCGCCGCTCGAGCCGGGCGTTCGCCGCCGATCAGATCGGTGCGGCCGAGATGGTGCAGATCGCCGAGATGCTGCGCACGTTCTGTTCGGTCGTCGTCGACACTCCGGCCTACTTCAACGACGTCGTGCTGGGTCTTGTGGAGATCTCCGACGAGATCCTGCTGATGGTCGGGCATGGACATCCCCAACATCAAGAACGTGAAGATCGGTCTCCAGACCCTGCGCCTGTTGGGCACCCCTCGAGAAGGTGCGCCTGGTGCTCAACCGGGCGAACTCCAAGGTGAAGCTGGACGTCGGGGAGGTGGAGCGCACCCTGCAGCTGACCGCCGACTCGCTCATCCCGTCCGACATCGTCGTTCCCCAGGCGGTGAACAAGGGCGTCCTGGTGGTGATGCACGCCCCGTTCGGGCGTGAGCAAGGCGATCAACGCGCTGGCCGAACTGGTGGCCCTGCAACCCCAGCGCCGCTGACGACGCACATCCCCGCAACCGGCGTCGAGTGGCGCGGTCCGAGAATCGAGGTGACGGAGGTCGGCCGTGGTCGGCCTCCGATCCGCTCAGCTACCGTTGCGGCGCCGTCGGAATCTCCGGCCATGGGCCCAACGGCCCACCCGGGGCCCGAGCGCTCATCGCTGTTCCGCCCGGCCGACTCAGTAGTTGCACGTCACCATCCGCCCCACCGTAAGGAGAGCAGAACGTGTCGCTCTACCAACGACTGCACGCAGCCCAAGGAACCGGAGGACGCTCCGGCCAACAAGGGCTCGGACCCGATTCTCGACGATTGCGCAAGCGGATCCACCAGCAGCTGATCGACGAACTCGGGCCGGTGCTCTACGACAAGCGCCTGCCCGAGCAGGAGCTGCGTCGCAAGGTGCACGACAGCCTGACCAGCGCTCTCGCCTCCGAGCGGGCGCCGCTGTCGAGCGCCGACCGCAACACGCTGATCCAGGAGGTCGCCGACGACATCATGGGCTACGGGCCCATCGATCGGCTGCTCAACGAGGAGGCCGTCACCGAAATCATGGTCAACGGTCCTGACTGTGTCTTCGCCGAGCGCGGCGGCAAGGTGGAGCGGGACGTGCGGCGAGCTTCGCCGACGCCGACCATCTGCGGCGCATCATCGACAAGATCGTCTCGGCGGTCGGACGGCGCGCCGACGAGTCGATGATGGTGGACGCCCGTCTCCCCGACGGCTCCCGGGTGAACGCGGTCGTATCGCCGCTGGCGATGGGCGGACCGTTCCTGACGATCAGAAAGTTCTCGACCGACCCGCTGCAGGTGGACGACCTGATCCGCTTCGGCTCCTTCAACGCACACACCGCCCGCTTCCTGCAGGCGTGCATCGTGGGCAAGCTCAACGTGATCGTGTCGGGCGGTACCGGTACGGGTAAGACGCTGCTCAACGTGCTGAGCTCGTTCATTCCCGCCGACGAGCGGATCATCACGGTGGAGGACTCCAAGGAGCTCCAGCCAGCACCAGGAGCACGTGCTCAGCCTGGAGACCCGCCCGCCCAACATCGAGGGTCGGGGCGAGGTCGATTCGGGACCTGGTCAAGAACACCCTTGCGTATGCGGCCCGACCGCATCGTCGTCGGCGAGTGCCGTTCCGGCGAGGCGCTCGACATGTTGCAGGCGATGAACACCGGCCACGACGGTTCGCTGACCACGATTCACGCCAACACGCCTCGAGACTGCCTCAGCCGTCTGGAGACCCTGGTGCTGATGTCGGGCTTCGACCTGCCGGTGAAGGCGATCCGTGAGCAGGTGTCGTCAGCGGTCGACCTGATCGTGCAGCTGACCTGCCTGCGACGGCAGCCGCCGGGTGACGCACGTGTCGGAGGTGCAGGGAATGGAGGGCGAGGATCATCACGCTCCAGGACGTCTTCCTTCGACTACCCCTGGGCGCTCACGAGCACGGCAAGTACAAGGGCTTCCTCAAGCCCACCGGCGTTCGTCCTGCCCGCCCAGAAGCTGGCCGATCAGGGCATCCGGCTCGGCCCGGGAGATCTTCTCGCCCCAGGGTGGCGGCCAGCGAGCGGTGGGGCGTGGCCGATGAGCGGCCAGCAAGCTCCCTCCGCTCCTCCGAGCTGCTTCGCCGCTGGTGGGCGCTCTCGGCCTGTCTGGTCGTCGTCGTCTGCCTGATTGTCGGCGATGGGCGGCACCGCCTCGGCGGCACCGACACAGGACGAGGCCGCCTCCGACGGCACGCTGACGATCATCGAGGCCGACGCCACCGACCCCGAGGCGCTCCAGCTGAAGCTGGTGTACACCGGGAAGGCGACCAAGGCCGACCTGCTGCTCAACGGCGAGCCCGCAGGATCCGCCCAGCTGGAACCCGATCCGGTGGGACAGGCGGTCATCGTCGTCGCCGACAACAACGGGCCTCGCAGAACGCAGCCACCCAGCTGGTGACCCAGGCGGTCAGGGAGTTCAGCCCCGACGCCGAGGCCGGTCGCGACCAGATGGCGCTGGTGTCCACCGGCGGCGCAGCGCACGGTCATGCCGCTCAACGGCGATTCGGCCTCGACTCGACATCGCCCGATTCGGTCTGGCCGGTGAGGACAGCGACGCGCGCCATCTTCGACGGTTCTGGGCTGCGAGCTGGCGGCAGCTCCACCCTCGACCGGCAGATCGTGCTGATCCGCACCGGTGCCGAAGGCTCCGGCAACACGATGGCCTCGGTCCGGCGGGCGCTGATGGACTCCCACGTCACGCTGTCGGTCATCGACGCCGCCCCGAACAGCCCGGACGCGGCGACGCTGTCCGGATGGGCGGCCGACTCCGGTGGTGTGTACGTCGCCTCGGCCCCCAACAAGCTGCTCGGCCTGGCGATGGTCAACGCCCGGTTGGGGGGTCGTTACAGCCTGACGGCGCCCGTCGAGCTGACCAACGACCGCTCCAACGTGTCAGTGGTAACGGTGCTCTCCCGACGCCTGCGGAGGCCTCGGTCCAGCCAGGGTTCGCTGCTGACCACGCACGGCGCAGCTCGAAGCCAGTGCCGCTGGCCGGACGCAGCCTGCTGTCCCGCCTGGACAACCCGCTGGTTCACCTGGCCGTGCACGCGATGGTGCTGCTGGCGCTGCTGGGTATCGGCGTCGCCGCCATGCAGTTCTGACCCACTCCGAGGACTCGGTGGACGCCTGCCTTCGGGCCCTCTCGGCGCCGGCGCGCTGTCCCGGAGGACGCCGCCGACTCCGACATGATCTTCGGGTCGTCGGAGGAGGTGTAGTGCGAAAACGATCGAGGCCACGGAGCACTTCGCCGAGGACCGGGGGCTGCTGGCCAAGATCCAGGCGCAGCTGACCGCCGCCGACCTGCATCCGTGCCGGTGAGGCCGCCCTCACGGTGATCCACGCTGGTCGCCGGGTTCTTCGGGCTGGGCCTGTTCATCGCCGGCGCGGGTTGATGTTGGCGCTCCTCAGCGCTGCGGTGCCGATCGGCGCCGTGTCGGTCAAGGCCGGGAGGCGTGGCGCTCGGCCTTCGAGCGGCAGCGCCCGACGCACTGGCCCTGTTGGCGGGCATTCCCTGCGGGCCGGTTACTCGATCGGTCAGGCGATCACCGCCGCTCCGAGGACCTGCCGGATCCGCTCGGCGGCGAGCTGCGGCGGGCGACGGTCGAGCTAACTCGGTCGACCGATCGAGGGCCGCGCTCACCGGCGTGGCCGAGCGGCTGACCAGCGGGACTTCGCCTGGACCGTGCTACGGCGATCAGCATCCAGCGTGAGGTCGGCGGCAACCTGTCGGAGCTGCTCGACACCGTGGCGACCACCATGGTGGGCGCAGGCGGGCTCCGCCGTGAGGTCAGAGGCCTCTGCAGAGGTCGCATGTCGGCCATCGTGCTCGGCGCCCTGCCCCTCGGCATGATGGCGTTCATGTACGTCTCCAACCCCGGGTGGTATCTCGACCCGCTGCTGGAACGGCAGCAGCTGGGATTCTGTTGGGTTATTCCGTGGTCTCGATGCTCATCGGGTTCGCGTGGATGAAGAAGATCATCACGATCGAAGTGTGAGGACGACACCGTGACTTTGCTGTTGCCAGTACTGCCTGCCTGCGCCGTCGGCGTCGCCGCCTGGGTGCTCTTCGCTTACCTGCGACAGGGTGGCCCGTGAATCGTTAGGCATGCTCGACGGGTACGAAGACCGAGGGCTACGTCAGCCCCAGGCGACCGCCGGGTCGCTGATGGAACAGGTGATCTCGCCGGGCATCTTTCGTGCCAGCGAGGTGGTCCGACGCTTCTCGCCCGCCGGCTACGCCGGCGAGATCCGGCAGAAATGCGTCCACGCCGGCAAGGGCGAGGCTCGGTCGACCGGTTTCACGCCCTGAAGGCCATGGCCGTCATCGCGGCCAGGCTGGCCGGGGTGGCGATCTTCATCTCGGCATCTCGCCGTTCTCGGGCTTCATGAAGTTCGTGTTCGGCCCGGAGCGGTGATGTTCGGCCTGACCGTGATGCCCGACAAGCGCCTCGACGCCTCGGTCAAGCGCGGCAGACCAACATTCAGCGCCAGTTGCCCGACACGATGGACCTGTTGACCATCTCGGTGGAGGCCGGGCTCGGCTTCGAGCAGGCGCTCGAGCGGGTGATCGGCTCGGTTCCCGGTGGTGTCCGACGAGTACTCCCGCATGATGGGCGAGGTTCGTGCGGCGCAGCCGAAGCCGATGCGCTGCGGGCGATGGACGAGCGGGTGGGCATCGAGGAGATCAAGACCTTCGCGATGGCGATCATCAGGCCGACGCCTACGGCATCTCGATCGGCAAGGTGCGGGGGTCAGGCCGACGAGATGCGGATCAAGCGTCTGCGTCAGCGGGCCCAGGAGCAGGCGATGAGAGCGCCAGTGAAGATGCTGCTGCCGATCACGCTGTTCATCTTCCCGGTGCTGCTGATCGTCATCTGGCCCCGTTTATGAACATCGTCAACAACATGGGCGACTGACCTCGGCTTCGACCGGTAGGGCCTCGTGCGCCTTCGGCGCGCGCCCGGCCGCTGTCGCTCGCAACACCTCAGTCGGTTAGCGGCGGCGGCGCCCCGGTGATGGGCGCTGCGTTCCAGCGCGAGGCGCAACAGTCGATCAGCTCGGTGTGTAGGGCACGCCGCTGGCCTCCCAGAGCCTCGGGTACATCGACGCCGGCGTGAGGCCTGCTTTTCTCGTTGAGCAACAGGCCCCGTCGGGCGACTCGTGAAGAAGTCGGCCCGGGCGGAGTCGGCCCGAAGGGTCCGGAACGTCCGCAACGCCCAGGCGTTGGGCCTCCTCGACCACGTCGGGGGAGGCGCTGCAGGATCACCAGTTCGGCCGCACCGGTCAGGTACTTGTCCTCGTAGTCGTAGAAGTCGGCGCCCGCAACGATCGCCGGGCATCGACACCCGGGCGACTCGTTGCCGGGGACCCCCAGCTCCGATCTCCCGACCGTGATCGCCTCCTCGAGCACGACGCACTCGTCGTCGGTCGGCGCCATCCGCACGGCGGCGGCGTCAGTTCGTCGGCGTTCGCGGCCTTGGAGATGCCCACCGATGAGCCGAGGTTGGCCGGTTTGACGAAGATCGGCAGGCCCAGGGTGTCGGCCGCATCGCTCAACGCGGCCTCGGTCACCTCGCGTTCGTGGAGGGCGTCCAGCTTGGCCCTGGGGCACACCGGCGTGGGCGCACAGCTCCTGGCCACCGCCTTGTCCATCAGGAACCGCCGAGGCCGAGCACGGCCGACCCGACGTAGGGCCCAGGCCGCTCAGCTCGAGCGACCCTGCACGGTTCCCGTCCTCGCCGTTGGGTCCGTGCAGCAATGGCATGCTTTCTCAGCGGGAGCCCGTCGTCCAGCAGCGCCGTGCTGGTGGGTGGTCAACTCGGTGTCGGTGCCGGCGACCTCGATCGCCGGTCGAGGCGCTCGGCGACAGGTCGACCGATCAGAGGGCGGGGCCGCTCCTCGACCCGCAGCCATCGGCCGCTGGAGACCCCACCAGCTGAACGTCGTAGCGGTCGGGGTCGAGCACCCGGCCAGGATGCGGGCGGTGGTCAGGACACGTCGTTCGGCCGACCAACTGACCGCCGAAGAGCTTTCAGGCGGACTCGAGGGGCAGGTCGACCGAGGAGGTCGAGGGCACCGGGGCGGCGACAGACGGGTCGGCCACGTCGGCGCCCGGGTCGATTCGAGGGTCGGCCATGTGGCGCTCCGCAGGTGGGTGGGCGAACGGTGAACGTCGGGACGGGAGGTCAGCCAACCCGCCACCAGGTGACCTTACCCGGGTCGGGACCGTTATCGACCCGGCGGCCTCGAGGAGACTTCGACGACGATGCACGTCCCCCTCGCGCTGACCGGGCCGCTCCATGACGCTGCTCGGCTCCGACGCCCCGATCAGCGCCTGGTCACCGACTCCGCAGGGGCCGCCCGGGGACTGTTTTGTGCCGCGCTGGTGGCCGAGCGCGACGGCCACGACTACGTCGCCTCGGCCTTCTCGGGCGGGGCGACGGCGACGCTGTGGTCGCGCGACGCCGGGGCGTTGCAACTCCCCCGACGGAGCAGGCGCGCTGGTGGTCGCCGACACGTCGGCGGCGCTCGACGACCTGGCCGGTTCGCCCGCGGTCACGCACATCGGCCCGGGTGGTCGGCATCACCGGGTCGGTCGGGAAGACGACGGTGAAGGACCTGGTGGCCGAGGTGCTCGGCCGCCGCCTGCGGAGGTGTCGGCCAGCGAGCGATCGTTCAACAACGAGATCGGGGTGCCGTTGACCGTGTTCAACGCGCCCCGGGGACTGCGAGGCGCTCGTCATCGAGATGGGTGCGCGGGGCCCGGGACACGTGGCGGCGCTCGCCTGCGAGAGGCTGGCCCGACCGCAGATCGGCGTGGTCACCGTCGTCGCCGGTGCCCACCTCGAGTGCTTCATGGCGGGGGTGGCCGTCGCCAAGGGCGAGCTGATCAGGCGCTCAAGCCGCCGGCACCGCCGTGTTGAACTTCGACGACCCGTTGGTGGCGGCCGTGTGGTGGCCGAGCGCAGCGACGCCGAATACGCGCCGGGCGCTCGGGGCGACGTCCGTGCCGAAGCGGTGAGGCTCGGCGACGATCTGCAGGCATCCTTCGGATTAGCGAGCCCCTGGGGTCGGCTGCCGGTGCAGGCGCTGGCAGGGGAGCATCACGTGATGCTGGCGGCAGCGGTGGGCCTGGACGCCGCGTGCCGGTGGACCTGGTCGCCGACGCCCTCGGCACCGCCGGGATCAGCCCGTGGCGCATGGAGATGGCGCTCACACCGGGCGGCGCCACGATGATCAACGACGCGCCTACAACGCCAACCCCACCTCCACCGGCGCCGCGCTGTCGGCGCTGGCGTCCTTCCCGCTCGGCGACGGGTGGCGGTGCTCGGCGAGATGGCCGAACGGGCCCGGACGCGCCCGGGCGCTGCACCTGGAGGTCGAGCTGGCGGGCGAGCTGGTGTCGAGGTGCTCGCGGTTGGCTGCCGACGCCTACGGCGTCAGGCCGATCGGGCTCGACCGGGCGGCGGACGTGTTGGAGTCCGCTGACCGCCGACGAGGCGGCGCTGGTGCAAGGGCAGCCGGGTTGCGAGGCTGGAGCGTCTGGTGCAACAGTTGCAACCAGCGGATTCCGATCCAGGTTCCCGATAGTGGTCAGCCCAAGGCCACCGCAGCCGCCGAACAGCAGCACGGGAGGTGCCGCCCACCTGGTCGATCACCGGACCGGCCGCGAGCGCCCCCTGCGGTACCAGGCCCAACAGATCATCCACAGGCCGGCCCATGACCCGGCCGCGGTGGGCGTCGTCCGCACCTCCTGCAACGTGGTCGACAAGCGCGGTCACCAGGGTGAAGTAGAAGAAGCCGTCGAAGATGATGAAGTGGGCGGCCAGCGGGTTGTGGTTCAACGCAAACGCCGTGAGAAGCAGCGGCGAAGGCGGCGGTGAACAGCAGGACTCCTGCGATCCAGCGATGCGGCCGCCGAACAGCGTGCCCAGCACGATCGCACCACCGGCGGCTCCCAACCCGAAGGCGGCGAAGAGCCGATGAAGGCGCTGCCGGTGATGCCCAGCTGGTCGTCGGCCAAGCCGGGCAGCTGTTGAACACCAGCGAGCACAGCGAGAAGGCGCTGATGATCGTCAGCACCCGCCGCAGCACCGGGTTGCGGCGGAGCGTGTTGAAGCCGTCGGCGAAGCGTTGCCAGGGGGCCGACGGTGGCGGTGTCGGGCTCGGGGAGCACCACCAGCAGCAGCAGCCACCGCGGCGATCACAAGAGGTAGGTGGCCACGTTGATGAGAAAGATCCACCCGGTGCCCGGAGGAGGTGAGGGCGGCCAGCAGCGGTCCGGGCACGAGAGCCGTTCATCGAGGCCGAGTTGACCGCCACGGCGCCGGACAGGTCCCGACGGTCGACCAGGTGGGGCAACAGGGCGCCGTTGGAGGGCGACCAACGTTGGCCAGGCCGATTCCCAGCACGATCAGCACGAGCGCCCTGGTGGCAGGGGAGCCGTTCCAGGCGACGATGGCGAAGCACGATCGACAGGACGCCCTGGACGGCCGATCCGGTCATGATGATGCGACGACGGTCGAATCGGTCGGCCAGCACCCGCCAACCGGCGAGGCCACCAGCATGGGCCCCAGGCGCAGGTGAGGTCACCAGCCCGACGAAGGCGCCCGAGTGCCTCGAGGTTGTTGGCCAACGCGATCAACGTGACGTTCTCATCCACGATGCCGATGTTAGGCGAATGCGCCTGCGGCGACCGCCAGACTGCTGGTGGCCCAGGGCGGCCGCAACCGTGCCGTGACGCTTGGTGTCGCCATCTTCGTTCCCGGATGCCGGTTGGGGCCGCGATCGGCACTTCGGCCCGAAGAAGCGTCGGTTCCGACCCGCACCGGTCGGGTCCTTCACCTCGGTCAGGGTTCGGCCCCGCCCACCGATGCGCCCCGTCGTGCGACGGGTGGGGTCGGTGTCGGCGCTCGGTGGGGTCATCAGGTGGGGAGGGTCCGTCCGGGGACCAAACCAATCAAGAATACGATGTCAATTGGATGGTAGGTCACCCCGGCGCCGACAGGCCGAAACGCCGCCACCGGGTCGGTCATGCGTCACAAACACGTCGGGCGTTCTAGCCTGGGCGACGATGGCATCCGGACGATCGGCCCGTGGGCACGACCACTATAGCGTGCTGGGGTGGATCGAGCGGCGACCGGGACCCGCATTCGTGAGGCGTACCGCGACCTGGCGTGGCGCCTGCACCCCGATCGGCACGACGCCGTCGCCGGGGACAGGCCCTCACCGGCGGAACGGCGGGTGGCCGAGCAGCGCATCCGGAGGTCAGCGAGGCCTTTCGGGTGCTCGGCGCGAACCCGCCAGGCGCCGAGCGTACGACCACGCCCGCCAGGAGCAGCCGCCGCCCGCCTCCCGAGTAAGCGCGGACCGGGGCCCGCCGCTCGGCGGAAGCGCCCGGACAGGGCCCGGGACCTGGGAGTCGGCGGGAGGTCGCTCCGCGTCACGACGCACCCGACAGCCTCGTCCCAGTCGCAGGCGACGGTCCACGGGGTGTTGTTCTCCCGGGTGGTTCCGCTGATGATGGAAACGCTGCTGTTGGCCATCGTCGTCTTCAGCGTTTGCCGGTGGCGGCATCGGCGACTCGGGCGACACCGGCACAGCAGGACGTCGCCAGGCGTCACGGCCGGATGTGTGCTCAGCAACACCCTGGTGGCTTACGACAAGCCCAACGACGGGCGCATCGTCGGGCTCGCCGACAGCGACGGCGACTGCCCGGCCGGGTCCCGCCTGGTGAGCCTGGCCGCCGAGTACTGCGTCAGGTCGTAGCGAGGCTCGCGGCCGCCGGTTCCCCCTTGGCGTCGAACCGGGGGCCCGGGTATGGTTTCCCATCAGGGCCCATAAGCTCAAGCTGGTTAGAGCGCTGCCTCACACGGCAGAGGTCAGAGGTTCGAGTCCTCTGGGCCCACCACGCCGCACGGCGCCCACCGGCGTCGCCCGATCCCTCGCTGGTGCGTGCGGGGACCGACGCCCAGTGCTGCGGACCGAGCGCGAACCGCCTCCTGAGCGACGGGTGTTCCAGGTGGTGGCGAGGCATCTCGTCGGGCGCGTTCCGGGGCGAACGGTCCAAGGCGCTCGGCGTGCCGGCCGTATGAAATATGAAACGCCTTATGTCCTGTATCTAATTACGCTACCATGTCCGACGAGGTCGTCGAGGTGGGGAGCGTTGGGGGAAGGGAGAGCGAAATGCGCAACGACCTGGGAGAAGCGGCAGGCCGAGCCGCCGGACCTGCCCGAATTCGGCGCAACTGAAACGCAGTGCAGTGCTCGCCGGCCCTGGTTGCGCCCAGCAGGTATGTGTTTGAGTTGATGGAGTTCAGCCTGGCGCTGGCGCCCTCGTTGCAGGCCCACTACGAGGCCTTCCGCCCTGATGGCCAGGCCCTGCTGGCTTGCGTGGCCTCGACCTTCGATCGGTGCCGGGGACCGCGAGGCCCCTGGCCTCGTTGCCGGAGGGGAGTTTCGGGCGAGCGTATTCTGGACTTCACGGGCCGCTATCGCTTCGATGCCGCAGCGTTCGAGGAGGGCCACGATCTCGACGGCATGGCGCGGCGCCTCGGCTGGGACGACGACCTGCTGTACGTGATCGCACGTGGTCTGCGCCCACGACTTGTGCACACCCTTGGGGTACGGCCCGGACTGGGCGGGCGAGGCCGGGGTGATGGCGTTCACCTACGGGCAGATCCCCGACGCAGGTATCGGGGTGATCGCCGGGATACTGCGGGCCATTCCGGGCGGCAACCGACGGGGGGCGTGGAAGACCTACCTCTCGCAGGCACGAACGGCCTGGCGAGCCATCAACCTGCTCGTCGTCCCGTACGAGGAACTGCTGGCGGAACCCATCGAGCGGGTTCGGGGAACGACTGGAATCGCCCTGACCGAGGCGGCACATCCACAGGCATCCCACACTCGAGCCGCTACGGGATTCGCCAAGGCGATGTAGACTTCCTATGAGCGTACCCCGGCACCGCTTCGGGCGGCGTTGCCGCGTGAGCCCTCGACCCGTGGGGTGGGGCGCCAGCGGTGGCATGTCGGCCGAGGCGGCCAACGTGTTTTTCGGTGCTCGATGGGGCAGAGCGGGCCTTTTGGGCGCCTCGGGTTCGGTGCCGGGCGACCATCGACGACATCGCCGATGAGGCCGGCAGGGTCGCGCAGCCTCGTGTACCGCCACTTCGGCTCACGCGACGAGATCCTCACCGGTGCGGATCGGCCGGATCACCGACGCTGGACGGCCGACCTGGCCCAGCGGTTGACACGGCGCAGTCCCTGGGGACTTCATCGAGGACGTGCCATGGTGCACGTGGTCGTCATGGTGCGGAGCGACCCGTCGTTGATCGCGGTGTTCTCCGATGGGCAGGGCGGCCGCCGGGCGGGTGGTGGGCACCGGCGGAGACATCAAGGACCGGGCGCTCGATTTGCCCGTTCGATTCTCGACGCGGCCGGGCCGGAGCGGGGCGACGCAGCTGCGGCGAGGACGTCGAGCTCGATGCCGCGGTGGACCACCTGGTCCTGATCGGGCTCGCCCTCATCCAAGGGTTCGGGCCGGTGAGCGACGATCCCGAACTCCTGCGGCACTACCTGTCGACGTTTGTCGTGCCGTCGCTGGTCCGGGACGTTGATCAGTGGTCGATCGAGCGGGGACGCCAACGTGAGCCGATGGGCTAAACGGCTCGCCCTTGCGGCGTTGGTGATCGTTGCGACGCTGGGCGTGACGAAGCTGGTCGTTGAATGGCGGACCGCTCGATCCTGTGGACGTGGCCGACCTGGCGGCCGCTTCGACAGTCCCGCCGGGCGCCTCGCCGCGGGCCGATGCGACGGGACTCCCGGTCGGCGTGTGGTCCTACTCGGCGTCCGGCACCGAGTACGTCGACATCCTCGCGCCCGCTCCACGAGTTCCCGGACCAGGTCGCCCAGAGCGTCACTCAACACCGAGTGCGGCCAGACGATCGAGGTCAAGCTCTTCGAGCAGCGCTCGGACGTGTTGGAGCTGTGCTGGGGCGACGACGGAGCGCTGCAACTCGAACGATTCGAGACCCGCCACGAGCCTGTCGGCGTGGCCGACGTGACCGTCACCGACCGGTGCGGTGCGATCGACCTCTGCGGCCGGGAATCGGGCGCACGAGCCGGACTCCGACGCTGACGTCGGTTGACTGCACCGCCGAGGGGAACATGTCGAGACGCGCCGAGGCGTGGTCACGCGGCAGGTGATCGGGGTCGAGCAGGTGGACTCACGCGGCGGAAGCCACGATGCGGTCCGGGCTATGTTGACCTCCCAGGTCGGTACCGAGGCGGACCTCACTCCACGGCGTCTACGACGCCAGAGTTCTGGTTCGGTGTCGACGACGGCGTGATCTTCTGCGCTGAACACTGACGCCGAGGTGAACGCCTCCACACCCGTGGGGAACGTCCGGTTCGAGGAGTCATTCGACATCACCGCACACTCCATCGATCCGCTCTCAAGCTGAGCCCGGTGCGGCCCCGGGGTTGACAGCCTCCTCGACGTGTCCCAAACTTGAGAAATGTCGGTTTAGCTCAAATCGTTGACCGATCCGACTCGGGAGGAACTTCGTGGAACAAGCTCCGAACGTGCTCGTCATCGGTGCCGCCTGTCCGGCATCTCGGCCGGGCACTACCTGCAGACCTCGACTGCCCGTGGGCTGACTACGCCATCTTCGAGGCGCGCGAGGCGATCGGCGGGACGTGGGACCTGTTCCGCTACCTGGCATCCGCTCCGACCTCGACATGTTCACGCTCGGCTACCTGTTTCGCCCGTGGAGGGGCGCAAGGCGATCGCCGACGGCGAGTCGATCCTCCGCTACATCAAGGAGACCGCCGCGAGCGAGGGCATCGACGACCATCCGATTCGGGCACCGGGTCCTCAGCGCCGAGTGGTCGACGAGCGACGCGCGATGGATCGTCGAGGCCGAGCGGCTCGGCGCCGACGGCACCGCCGAGCCCTCGCCCTCACCTATGACTTCCTGTTCTCCTGCAGCGGGTACTACCGCTACGACCAGGGCTACACGCCCGACTTCCCCGGAGTCGAGGATTTCGGCGGCGAGGTCGTGCATCCGCAGTTCTGGCCGGAGGACCTCGAGGTCGCCGACAAGCGGGTCGTGGTGATCGGCAGCGGCGCCACGGCGGTAACGCTGGTGCCCTCGCTGGCCGGGGAGGCCGAGCACGTCACCATGCTGCAGCGCACCCCCGGCTACGTGGCCTCGCTGCCGGCGGCCAACCCGCTGGCCAACGTGCTCCGCAAGGTGCTGCCCAAACGGCTGTCGGGGCCGCTGGTCCGCTGGATCTTCGCCCTCGGCACGCTGGCCTCCTTCACGCTGTCGCGCCGCTGGCCGAAGGTGGTCAAGGCCTCGCTGCGCCGCGACCTCACCCGTCGGCTGCCGGACGGGTACGACGTCGACACCCACTTCACCCCGCCGTACGACCCCTGGGACCAGCGGTTGTGTGTCGTGCCCGACGGCGACCTGTTCACCGCGATCCGGCGGGGCGAGGTGTCGGTGGTGACCGACCACATCGAATCGTTCACCGAGACCGGCATCACGCTGCGCTCGGGCGAGACGCTGGAGGCCGACATCGTCGTCACCGCCACCGGCCTGGAGTTGTTGTTCGCCGGGGGCATGACGCTGCGGGTGGACGGCGAGGACGTGAACCTGCCCGACAAGTTGACCTACAAGGGCATGATGCTCGAGGACGTGCCCAACCTGGCCCTGGCGATCGGATACACCAACGCCTCCTGGACCCTGAAGTGCGAGCTGACCTGCCAGTACGTGTGCCGGGTGCTCAACCACCTGCGCACCGCCGGGCTGCGGCAGGCGACGCCGCACAACCACGATTCGACGATCTCGCCGGCGCCCCTGTTGGGTCTGACCTCCGGCTACATCACCCGGGCGTCCGATCGATTCCCCCGACAGGGCACCCGGTACCCCTGGCAGGTGTACCAGAACTATCTGCGTGACTATCGCGCGATGAAGGTGAGCGGCCTGGCCGACGAGGCGATGGAGTTCTCCAATCCGCCGCACCTGCCCGAGATCGGCACCGGACGGGTCGACGATCCCGGCGGCCCGGATGTCCGCGAACGATCCGAGGCCCGTGGAAGAGTGGTGGCCTGATGAGGGACTTCAACGGACGTGTCGTCGCCATTACCGGGGCCGGGTCGGGTATCGGCCGGGCGCTGGCGGAGAATCTGAGCGGTCGTGGTGCCCACCTGGCGCTCTCCGACGTCGACGAGGCCGGCCTGGCCGAGACCGTCGCCCGATGCTCGACGACCGGTGTCACGGTGACCTCCCGAGCCGTCGACGTCGCCGACCGGGACGCCGTCGACGCCTGGGCCGAGGGCGCCGTCGCCGATCACGGCAAGGTCAACGTCATCGTGAACAACGCCGGGGTGGCGCTGGGTGCGACGGTCGAGTCGATGTCCTACGACGACTTCGAGTGGTTGATGAACATCAACTTCTGGGGAGTGGTCCACGGCACCAAGGCCTTTCTTCCC